>NZ_CP114542.1:615000-1230000 GCF_027271155.1 Brevundimonas subvibrioides | reverse complement strand
ACGCCCGCCGCGCCCAACACGGCCTTGGTCTTGTCCTTGTCCATCGTCAGGGCCGAGGCCAGCACGCCGGAGTGGGTATAGGGAATCTGCAAGGTCTCCAGAATGCCCTGGACGCACCCGTCCTCGCCCCACTCCCCATGCAGGGCGTTCAGGACGACGTCGGGTTTCAGGCTCGCCAGCACCTGGGCCAGGTCGCGTCCGGCGTCGACGCGGGTCACGCGCGCACCCTGGGCCTCCAGCGCATCGGCGCATCCCTTGCCCGACGACAAAGAAACCTCCCGTTCGGACGACAGCCCACCCAGCAGGACGGCGACGTGCAGCTCTGAAAGCGGGCGGGTCATGTGCGTTCTGCGCGGTTACAGGGGGCGGCCGATCCTCTTGATCTCCCATTCAAGGTTTACGCCGAGTTTACTTTGTACGTCGGTGCGGACAGTTTCCCCCAATCCCTCGATATCGGCAGCGGTCGCCTCGCCGGGGTTGATCATGAAGTTGGAATGCAGATCGCTGAACATCGCCCCGCCGCCGGTGACGGCGTGCAGCCTGCCGCGCCAGCCCGCCTCGTCGACCAGCTTCCACGAGGAATGGCCGGGCGGGTTCTTGAAGGTGGAGCCGCCGGTCTTCTCGCGGATCGGCTGGGTCGTCTCGCGCCGGGCGGTGATCCCGGCGATGCGGGCCGCGATGGCCTCGGGATCGTCCGGCGTCCCGCGATAGACCGCCTCGATCCACAGGATGTCGGCCGGGGCCTGCGAGTGCCGATAGGTGTAGCCGAAGTCGGCCAGCGCATAGTCGGCCCGCTCGCCCGCGCGCGTGAGCCCCCAGGCCGACACCAGAACGTCCTTCGTCTCCGCGCCATAGCAGCCCGCGTTCATCGTCAGGGCCCCGCCGATCGTGCCGGGGATGCCCGCATAGAACTCCAGCCCCGCCAGACCCGCCCTGGCCGAGGCCTTGGCGACCATGGCGTCCAGCGCCCCCGCGCCGGCCGTGATGGTGTCGCCGTCGGTCGCGATGCCGGCGAAGGCCCGCCCCGCCAGCCGGATCACCACCCCCTCGACCCCGCCGTCCCGCACGATGACGTTGGACCCGACGCCGAGCACGGTCACCGGCACGGCCGGGTCCAGCGCCTTCAGGAAGTCGGCCAGATCGTCGGCATCCGCCGGGAGGAACAGCACATCCGCCGCCCCGCCGACCCGGAACCAGGTGAAGGGGGCCAACGGCTCGTCGCGCAGCAGCTTGCCGCGGACGGCCGGGAGGGTGTCACGCCAGGTCTTCATTTCGCGCGCGCCGCAAAAGAATTAGCCGCCGCCTCGTATCCGCCGTTCTCAGTGTCGAAAAGAGTCCACATGCGATGATCGAGGTCATCGAAAGGATAAGGCGGATCAATCTCAGCCTCCTCCTCGACACCACGTATCGAAAACCGATCAGAGAGGACGTCTGCGCGAATCTCGCGCACGCGCGGATACGGTTGGCCAAGCTGATCGATCGCTTGCATCAGCGCTTCAGCTGTTTCCGGCATGCCGAGGTGCCTGAAACCTTCGACTGCCTCTGGAGCCAGCACACCAGTGGAGTTATCGAAGAACTGGATCAGACCTCCGTTCCGGACTTCGCTCTGGGTCCAGTGCGTCGCAAGGAGATGGCGGCTTCTTTCAGGAATGCTCTTGAACTGACTGAGGAACACAGCCGGTCCGTCATAGATACTGACGGCCTTGAAATAGGGTTCCACCAGTTCCCAATACGGGGGCGACTGACTTAGGCTCACCCCAGCGCCTCCAGCTGCGCCGGCAGGGCATAGGCCCAGGCCGTGATGTCGCCGGCCCCCAGCAGCACGACCACATCGCCCGCCCTGGCCTCCTCCGCGATCACGCGCGGCAGGACAGCGGCATTCTCCAGCGCCGAGACCCGCAGGTGGCCATAGCGGCGGATTCCGTCCACCAGCGCCTGTTTGTCCACGCCCTCGATCGGGGCTTCGCCCGCCGCATAGACGTCGGCGACGATCACGCTGTCGGCGTCCGAGAAACTGGTCGAGAACTCGTCCATCAGGTCGCGCAGTCGGGTGAACCGGTGCGGCTGGACCACGGCGATGACGCGCCCCTCCGCCACCTGCCGCGCGGCCTTCAGCACCGCCGCGATCTCGACCGGGTGATGCCCGTAGTCGTCGACGATCCGCACGCCATTGACCACGCCCGTGGTGGTGAACCGCCGCTTGACCCCGGCGAACGAGGCCAGCCCGGCCCGGATCGCGTCGTCCGACACATCCAACTCGCGCGCCACGGCGATGGCGGCCAGGGCGTTGGCCACATTGTGCCAGCCGGCCATCGGCAGGTGCAGATCGGGGATCCGCACAGGGTCCTCCAGCGCGGCGGCACCACGCCCCTGAATCAGGACATCGAAACGGGCGCCGTCCGGGGCCATCTCGACCTTGTCGGCCCGCACCATGGCCTGGGGGTTCATGCCATAGGTGACAATGCGCCGGTTATCGATCTGGGCCACCAGCCGCTGGACCTCCGGATGGTCCAGACAGACCGCTGCGAAGCCATAGAAGGGGATGTTCTCGACGAAATCGATGAAGGCCTTACGCACCGCGTCGAAGTCGCCGTAGTGATCCAGGTGCTCCGGATCGATGTTGGTCACGATGGCGACCGTCGACTTCAGCCGCAGGAAGCTGCCGTCGCTCTCGTCGGCCTCGACCACGATCCAGTCACCGTCGCCGACCTTCGCGTTGGTGCCGTAGGCGTTGATGATGCCGCCATTGACCACCGTAGGGTCGAACCCGGCCGCGTCCAGCAGGGCCGCCACCATGGACGTCGTCGTGGTCTTGCCGTGGGTGCCCCCCACCGCGATCGAGAATTGCAGCCGCATTAGCTCGGCCAGCATCTCGGCGCGCCGCACCAGGGGGATGCGCCGCTCGCGCGCCACCATCATCTCTGGGTTGGTGGCCTTGACCGCCGTGGAATAGACCACCGCCGACACGCCCTCGCCCACATGGGCGGCGTCGTGGCCGATGAAGATCTTCGCCCCCAGCCCGGCCAGCCGCTCGGTATTGGCGCTGGACCTGGCGTCCGACCCCTGCACCGCATAGCCGATCTTGAGCATGATCTCGGCAATGCCGCTCATGCCGATGCCGCCGATGCCGACGAAATGAACGGGACCGAGGTCGAACGGGACGGGGCGAAGGCGAGCGATCATTCCAGCGTCATAGCGAGGGAGTTTTCGGATTGCACGGGGGTGACGGAATCAACTCCGCCTTAACCGTAAGGATTCACTGTTCACGCTTCACTGCCGAGGCACGTTCGTGACCGATCTGAAGACCCCCCATCTTGCGACCGACATCATCCACCGTGGCGACTGCCTCGAGATCCTGCGCGGCCTGCCGGACCGGTCGGTCGACATGGTCTTCGCCGACCCGCCCTATAACCTGCAGCTGGGCGGCGACCTGCTGCGGCCCGACAATTCCAGGGTCGATGCGGTCGACGACGACTGGGACAAGTTCGACAGCTTCGCCGCCTACGACACCTTCTGCCGCGACTGGCTGAAGGAATGCCGTCGAGTTCTCAAGGATGAGGGCTCGCTCTGGGTCATCGGCAGCTATCACAACATCTTCCGGCTGGGCACGGCCATCCAGGACATCGGCTACTGGGTCCTGAACGACATCGTCTGGCGCAAGTCCAACCCGATGCCGAACTTCAAGGGCACACGCTTCACCAATGCCCACGAAACCCTGATCTGGGCCGCCAAGTCGCGGGACCAGAAGCGCTACACCTTCAACTACGATGCGCTGAAGGCCTTCAACGAAGACACCCAGATGCGGTCCGACTGGACCTTCGCCCTGTGCACCGGCGAGGAGCGGATCAAGGGCGAGGACGGCAAGAAGGCCCATCCGACCCAGAAGCCCGAGGCCCTGCTGCACCGCGTGATCCTGGCCGCCACCCGTCCCGGCGACGTGATCCTGGACCCCTTCTTCGGCACCGGCACGACGGGGGCCGCCGCCAGGCGGCTGGGTCGTCACTACATCGGCATCGAGCGCGACGAGGGCTATGCCGACGTCGCCGAGACCCGCATCAAGGCCGTCATCCCGGCCAGGCCCGAAGACCTGATGGTCATGGGGTCCAAACGCGCCGAGGTGAAGGTGCCGTTCGGGGCTCTGGTCGAGGCCGGCCTGCTGGCACCGGGCGATGTCCTCTACTGCCCCAAGGGCGAACGCGAGGCCCGGGTTCGAGCCGATGGCTCGCTCGTGTCGGGGGCGATGAGCGGTTCGATCCACAAGCTGGGCGCCCTGTTCGAGAATGCGCCCGCCTGCAACGGCTGGACCTACTGGCGCTTCAGGACCGACACCGGCCTTCGCTCGATCGACGCGCTTCGGGCCGAGGTCCGGGCCGGAATGCAGTAGGCGAACACGCTAACCGGCTCACAGGTCCGGATTATCGCCTCAAGGTCGGCCTTTCAGGCAGTCCTAAACCGCCGCAATCCCTGTTGAAATTCCGCGTTCGGGCGGGAACTTCGCAGTTGCGGTAACATTGATGTCTTCGGTCCGGCTCAGCGGGCGGGAGATCGACGTCATGAAGATCGCGCAGGTCACGCCGCTTTACGAGGCCGTTCCTCCAAAACTGTATGGCGGCACCGAGCGCGTTGTGGCGCACCTGACCGACGCCCTGGTTGATCTGGGCCATGAGGTGACCCTGTTCGCCTCGGCCGACGCACGCACCAAGGCCCGACTGGTGCCGGTCCGCGACCAGGCGATCCGGCTGGATCCGGCACCGTTCAAGTCCGACCTCGCCGCCCACATGTCGATGCTGTCGGAAGTGCTGCGCCGCGCCGACGATTTCGACGTGATCCATTTCCACACCGACATGATCCACTTCCCGTTCTTCGAACGGATGGCGGGCAAGACCATCACGACCCTCCACGGGCGGCTCGACATGAAGGACCTGACCGAGGTCTACGAACGCTGGCCCCAGTTCGGCCTGATCTCGATCTCGGACGATCAGCGCCGCCCCCTGCCCTTCGCCAACTGGCAGGCGACGGTCCATCACGGCATGCCCGCCGATCAGTACGTCTATTCGCCACGGTCCGAAGGCTACCTCGCCTTCCTCGGCCGCATCTCGCCCGAGAAGCGCCCCGACCGCGCTATCGAGATCGCCACCCGGCTGGGCAAGCGGCTGAAGATGGCCGCCAAGGTCGACGCCGCCGACCGGGTCTATTTCGAGACGAAGATCAAACCCATGATCGACGCCAATCCGCTGATCGAGTTCATCGGCGAGATCGGCGATCACCAGAAGTCCGCGTTCCTGGGTGGAGCCGAGGCCCTGCTGTTCCCGATCGACTGGCCCGAACCCTTCGGCCTGGTGATGATCGAGGCCATGGCCTGCGGCACACCGGTCGTCGCCTTCAGGTGCGGCTCGACCACCGAGGTCATCGAGGATGGCGCGACCGGCTTCCTGGTCGACACCATGGAACAGGCGATCGCCGCCGCCGACCGCGCTCACCTGCTGGACCGGGAGGCGATCCGCGCCCGCTTCGAACTGCGCTTCTCGGCTACCGCCATGGCGCGCCGCTATCTGGACGTCTACGGCGACATGCTGGCGCGGCGTCCCTATGCCGAGGCGGCGGTGAACGATGTGGTCGTGCCGCTGCGCGAAAGCCGCAGCTTCGCCTCCCTCGTCTGAACCAAACCGCGCCGGGGCCATTTTCTCCTCGCATTCGACAGCCAGACCGCTGGTGAGGCGCAACCCCGGCGAGGCTTCATGGACGACGGCTATTCGGTTCAGACGACGGCGGCCGAGAGCGCCGAGGTCGGCGGCCTGGACACGCTCCAGGCGCTGAAGGATGCCGACACCTTTCTGGTGGCAGACAGCTGGGGCGATCTGAAGGGCGGGGCTGATGGCCTGTTCGACCACGACACCCGCATCCTGTCGCGCTTCATCATGACCGTGGGTCTGGCCCGGCCGTCGAAGCTGAGTTCCGGGGTTTCGCGCGACAATGTCTTCTTCACCGCCCATACGACCAACCGGCCGCTGCCCCCGATGGGCGGACGCTCGGCACCGGCGGGAGTGCTCCATATCGAGCGCCGCCGCTTCGTCTGGGATCGCCGGATGTTCGAGCGCATCCGGATGGCCAATCATGGGATCGAGGACGTCCTGCTGCCGCTGGCCTTCGACTTCGGGGCCGACTTCGCCGACATCTTCCAGGTGCGCGGCACGCCGCGTGAGACGCGCGGCACGGGCCATGCGCCGACGAACGACGGCCGCCGCGTCACCTTCCGGTACACTGGTCTGGACGAGGTCGTCCGCGCCAGCTGCCTGGCCTTCTCCGAGCCGCCCGCCCGCCTGAGCACCACCCGGGCCGAGTTCATGTTCAGCCTGCCGATGGGCAAGTCGCTGGACCTCTATATCGAATGCGGTGCCGACGCCTGCTCGACGCCCGACCCGGCGCGCTGGCGAGAGAATGCCGTGGCCGCCCGCCTGGCGATGCGCCGTCGTCGTCGTCGGGGCGCCTCGCTGAGGGGGCCGCGCAGCCCGCGCTTCAATGCCTGGCTGGACCAGTCGCGCGCCGACATCGCCCTTTTGACCACAGACCTGCCGACCGGCCCCTATCCCTATGCCGGCACGCCCTGGTTCTCGACGCCGTTCGGGCGCGACGGGATCATCAGCGCCTGGCAGATGCTGTGGCTGGATCCGTCGCTGGCCAGGGGGGTGCTGACCTATCTGGCGGCGCGTCAGGCGACGGAGACCTCGGCCTTCCAGGACGCCCAGCCCGGCAAGATCATGCACGAGACCCGCGGCGGCGAGATGAGCGCCCTGCGCGAGGTGCCGTTCGGCCTCTACTACGGCGGGGTCGACACGACCTGCCTGTTCGTCGCCCTGGCCGGAGCCTATGCGCGCCGGACCGGTGATCTCGACCTGATCCGCCAGCTCTGGCCCAATCTGGTCGCCGCGACCGAGTGGATGCGGGACTATGGAGACAGTAATGGCGACGGCCTGATCGACTATCAGCGCGCCGCCGAGACCGGACTGTCGAACCAGGGCTGGAAGGACTCCGAGGATTCCATCTTCCACGCCGACGGTCGCTTCCCCCGGGGACCGGTCGCCCTGCTGGAGGTCCAGGGCTATGCCTTTGCCGCCTGGAACGCGATGGCCGAACTGGGCGAACACCTGACCGACGGCCGGGCCAAAGCCTGGCACATCCATGCCGAGGAGGTCCGCCAGCGGGTTGAGGAACGGTTCTGGATGGAGGACCAGCAGTTCTATGCCATCGCCCTGGACGGCGACGGCAACCCCTGCGAGGCCATCGGCTCCAACGCCGGACACCTGTTGTTCACCGGCCTGCCGACCGCCGATCGCGCGAGCGCCGTTTCGCGGCGTCTGCTGGGGGCGGAGTTCCGGTCGGGCTGGGGCATCCGGACCCTGGCGCGGGGCCAGCCGCGGTTCAATCCGATGAGCTATCACAACGGCTCGGTCTGGCCGCACGATACCTCTCTGGGCGTCGCCGGCATGGCGCACTACGGAGAGCGCGACGCCGTCGCCATGATCCTGGGCGAGATCTACGCTGCGGCCAGCCACTTCAACATGCGATTGCCAGAGCTGTTCTGCGGCTTCGAGCGGCAGGCGGGCGAAGGTCCCATCGCCTATCCGGTCGCCTGCCTGCCCCAGGCCTGGGCGGCGGGGTCGGTGTTCCTGATGCTGCAGGCCGCGCTGGGGATCACGATCGACGCCTTCGCCCGGACGATCACCGTCAATGCCCCGACCCTGCCCGACGGCATCGAACGCCTGACCGTCAGTCGGCTTCAGGTCGGCGAGGCCAGCGTGGACCTGGCCTTCCAGCGCCTGGGTGACCAGGTGGTGGTGATGCCGAGGAACCGGGTGGGTGAGCTCAGGATCGTGCAGACGCAGTGACGGCGACCAGCGACGGCTAGGTGCCGGTTCAAAAAACACCGTCCGACCCG
The DNA here is from genome assembly GCF_027271155.1 of Brevundimonas subvibrioides. Classification (NCBI taxonomy): domain Bacteria; kingdom Pseudomonadati; phylum Pseudomonadota; class Alphaproteobacteria; order Caulobacterales; family Caulobacteraceae; genus Brevundimonas; species Brevundimonas subvibrioides. Next base: position 1,222,064 of record NZ_CP114542.1, on the reverse strand, counting down.
TCAGACCCGTTCGCTTGGCTGATGTCGATCGCGGCACCGCTGGGTCGCCGCCAACGCCTTCGGTGCCTTAGTTTAGGAACAGGCACCTGCGGCTTGCGCGCCGTACTGAGCCTGGGCTTCGGTGTATTTGTCGCCAGAGCTGGACGACAGTTGTTCGACAAGCCCTCGGCACGAGAAACCGGTCATGTTCAAATACTGCTCGGCCGACCTCGCGGCATTCGCGTTCCAGTCGACGTCGAGGCTATCCACGGCCACTGTCGCGTCTGCGACGTCATAGCCGTCACCATACTCGGAAGAGAGCTGAGCGATCAGGCCATCACGCGAGAAGCCGGTCATGCTCAGATACTGCCTGGCCGACCTGACAGCGTTCCTCTGAGGTCCCGTCAAGGTTGAAGCCTCGTCGTTCGCCTGGGCTCGTTCGTCAGCTGTCGCCGCTTCCGCCGGGCTGCCGGCGGCCGTACTCTCCACCCCGCACGAAACGAGCAGCAGGCTGGCCGCGACCAGGCTTCTGTGGATCGTCTTGCTCCAGATCATCGCGTCATGTCCCCCTTGGTCGGCACCCATTGCCCTGGCTCAACTCTACCGAGCGCGCAGGGAAATGGGCAAGGGTGATGAACGCGGGGCGGATCGTGGCGAAGTCTGCTTGGCTGGAACGTGCCTGTCTATTTCGGGCCGCACTCTAGACAGTGCAACGCGCCCGCCCGCCGACGAAATTATGTGCAGAGGTCAATGAGGGCGGGGGTTTGGCCCTATGTCATCCCGCGTAATCCCGCCCGGTCCCGGACGCCAGCCGGTCTTGTCCCCTCACAGACAGCCAGATCAACGCAACGGCAGTATAGGATATTTTCCTTCACGCGCCCGCTCGCATGGCCAGGGCGCGCTCAAGCGCCTTGCTGAAGACTGTCGGTAACGCCGCCGAAGCTTCCCGCTCATCCGTCCAGAGGAAGTCCCCCTCCCCCTGCCCCACCCGCACAGCAAGCGTCAGGGAGAAGTGGGTGAAAACGTGCTCGATGGTGCCGGCGTCCGCCCAGTCGGCGGCGACCGGTGGCGTGGCGTCGGGCTCGCCCTCGGTCCAGTCGCTGGTGGGCAGGCCGACCATGCCGCCGAGCAGACCCTTGTCCGGCCGTCGCACCAGCGCCACCCGCCCCTGACCGTCGCGCAGAACCCAGGCGATGCCCTGCCGGTGCGGCCGCGCGGCCTTGGCGGCCTTGACCGGATAGCGGTCGGGCTGTCCCTCGCTCCGGGCGGCGCAATAGCCGCTGATCGGGCACATCAGGCACAGGGGCGATTTCGGACGGCAGATGGTGGAACCCAGGTCCATCAGGGCCTGGGCCCAGTCGCCGGGACGGTCGTCCGCGACCAGCGTCCCCGCCAGCCGCTTCAGCTCCGGCCGGGCGGCGGGCAGAGCGGTCTGGACGGCGAACAGGCGCGACACCACCCGCTCCACATTGCCGTCCACGACGTTGGCCGGGCGGTCGAAGGCGATCGCGGCGACGGCGGCGGCCGTATAGGCCCCGACCCCCGGCAGGGCCAGCAGGCCCGCCTCCGTATCCGGAAAGACTCCGCCATGGTCGTTTGCCACGGCCCGGGCGCAGGCCAGCAGGTTGCGGGCCCGGGCGTAATAGCCCAGCCCCGCCCAGGCAGCCATCAGCTCGCCGTCCTCCGTCGCCGCCAGGTCCACGACCGTCGGCCAGCGGGCGGTGAACCGCTCGAAATAGGGGGTGGCGTGGGGCACGGTGGTCTGCTGCAGCATGACCTCCGACAGCCACACGCGGTACGGATCGGTGCGCGCGGTCGATCCCGGCGGGGCGCGCCAGGGCAGGCTGCGGGCATGGTTGTCGTACCAGTCCAGCAGGGCGGCGCGCAAAGTCATGACGTCGGAAGAGAGCATGACGTCCCTTACCTTCTCCCTCCCCCTCGGGGGAGGGTGGTCGCAGCGAAGCGGAGACCGGGTGGGGAGGACAGGGCAAGTCAGACCCAAAGCCTGCGCGCGGTCGCCTTGCCGTCCCCACCCGGTCGCTGCGCGACCTGCCCTCCCCCGAGGGGGAGGGAGAAATCCATGCGGCTGTGCTACTCTTCGGCCGTGAAGCGCGATCTGCCCACCGAAAGCGAAACCCGCGAGATCCTGTCGCGGCGACGGACCCGGCCGATGCCGCGCCCGGCCCCCCCGGTCGGCCGCTCGCTGGCCCCCTTCATCAAGGAGCTGGACGAGAAGTTCGGGCGCGGCGCCGGCGCGCTGGAACCGCGCTGGCGCGAGATCGTCGGCGACCAGCTGGCCCGCGTCACCCGGCCGCAGAAACTGACCAGAGGCCGCGCGGGAAGCGGCGGCACGCTGGAGCTGAGGGTCGCAGGCCCCGCCGCCCTGCTGGTCCAGCACCAGTCGGCCGACATCCTGGCGCGGGTCAACCTGTTCCTGGGCGCCGGGGCCGTGGACAAGCTGCGGATCGCGCAGGGACCGGTGAAGCCGTTGCCGATGGCGGCGGCCTCGACCCGAGGCGCACGCCGCCGGATCGACCCGCTGGACGCGGCCGCCGAAGCCGAACTGGCCCGCTCGGTCGAGGCCGCGCCGGACGCGCTGAAGGCCGCGCTGGCGGGGCTGGGACGGGCGGTGCTGTCGGACGCGGCGAAAAGGGGGCGGTAAGCCGCCGGTCCCTCAGAAGGTCGATCTTGACTCAGGATCGAATTGTTAACAATTTCTTAACCGACAAAGCTGAACGCAATGGAGGCGTGATTATGAAAGTAATTAAAATTTCGGTTGCAGCTGCGCTAGGTCTGGCGGCACTGATGAGCTCAAACGTTTCAACGGCGCAAACTGGTCAAGTTTGTGATTATAAGTATGAACCTAGATGCAGATATGGCCAAAATGGTTCATATCAGTGCACATATGTTTTGGTGTCCGTCGATTGTCGTCCTATTACTACAACGGCAAACTAATTATCACGTTGACAGCGACCTATAGCGGCCATTGGCAACAGATAACCAGAGAATTCATTCCAGGACACTCGGCGGTCGCCATCTGTGTCCATCAAACTAATCCAAACGTTTGAACCCGCTTCGGCAGGTTCAAACGGACTGGAGACATCCCCGCGGGTTCCCAGCGGGGTTTCCAGCCCGGAAATATAGCCGTCCTTATCAGCGTCGGTGAGCGCGAAACTGTTGCGATAGAAAGCCTCGGCCTCTGCCGCATTGGCTCCGTTGAGTATATCCGGGCCAGATACGCGGACAACACGCTCTGTGCTCCCCGACATTGTCATGCCCGGCGGTACGCAGCTTATGAGCGTCGTCAGAGCAATGACTATCATGGGCGCAATTCCTGGGGCCGATAGGGCATCAGGCTGGACATGTTTGATTAAGAATGGGCTAAGGCGTTTTCCTGCGGTCCAGTTGATGCATTGGCACGCGCTGAGCCCCCGTCGGTTGACAAAACTTCGCCGCACCTGTTCTCGACAACCATGGTCGTCGCGCATCCGAGGGGAATCGCGCGATCATCCGGACCGAGTTCTTGAGGGAAGACGCCATGCGCGCCGAACGACCTTTCAAATATGCCTCCATGAGCCGTCGTGCGGCTGCGACGGGCGCGGCCCTGGCGGCCATGATGGCTCTGGCCGGATGCTCGGGAAGCGGCAATGGCGCAGCGGCCGAGGGCGACATGTCGCTGGGGGCCGCCGAGGGGGCCAAGGTCACGGTGGTCGAATACGCCTCGGTCACCTGCAGCCACTGCGCTGCCTGGCAGGAAGAGGTCTATCCCGCGTTCAAGGCCAAATACATCGACACGAACAAGATCCGTTACGTCTTCCGCGAATTCCCTACCAACCCGGAAGCGGTCGCGGTGGCCGGCTTCCTGGTCGCGCGCTGCGCCGGCCCGGACAAGTATTTTCCGGTGATCCACGAAATCATGGCCAGCCAGAACGAGATCTTTGGCGGAACGCCGCCGCGCACGGTTCTGCTGCGCATCGCCAACGGGGCCGGCCTGAGCGAGGAACAGTTCCAGACCTGCGTAACCGACAAGGACGCCATCGCGGCGATGGAAGGACGGATCAAAGCGGCCATCGATGCGGGCGTCGACGGCACGCCGAATTTCTTCATCAACGGCGAAAAGGTGGCCGACAGTTCCCTGGCCGGTCTGTCGGAGAAGATCGACGCCGCCCTGGCGGCGAGCTGAGCCGGTGATGAACGTGCGCAATCTGTGTCTGGCCTTCCTGGCGTTGACCCTGTCCGCCTGTGGAGGCGGCTCCAGGGCGCCAGCCGAGGGCGATATGGCGATGGGCGCGGCCGAGGGGGCCAAGGTCACCGTGGTCGAATATGCCTCGCCCACCTGCCCCCATTGCGCTCTCTGGCAGCAGAACACCTGGCCGGCATTCAAGGCCGCCTATGTCGACACCAACAAGGTCCGATACGTGTTCCGCGAACTGCCAACCCCGCCGACCGACATTGCGGCCGCCGGCTTCCTGCTGGCCCGCTGCGCGGGTCCGGACAAGTATTTCGACGTCATTCACGCCATCATGGAAAGCCAGTCGGAGTGGCGCACGGGGACCAACCCACGCGACAGTCTGATCCGGATCGCGGGCGGCGTCGGGATCGATCAGGCTGCCTTCACCGCCTGCGTCACCGACCCCAAGGCCATCGCGGCGCTGGAAACCCGGGTCAAGGCGGCCACCGATGCGGGCGTGATCAACACACCGACCTTCCTGGTCAACGGCACGCGCGTGGCAAGCCCGGGTGGCGAGGGTACGGTCATGGCCGATCTGGCCCCGGCCATCGATGCGGAACTGGCGAAATAATCCGATGATCCGACGGCTGTTTCTAATTCTGGCTCTTGCGCTGGCCCCGATCTCCGCGGCCGCCCAGACCACCGCCGCCCCGCCGGCCGTGACCGCCAGCGACCGCATCATGGGCCGGGCAAATGCCCCCGTGACGGTGATCGAATATGCGTCGCTGGTCTGCTCGCACTGCGGCGAGTGGCACAGTACCGTCTATCCGGAATTCAAGCGCCAGTTCATCGATACCGGCCGCGTCCGTCTGGTGTTCCGCGACCTCCCGACCGCGCCCGCGCCGGTCGCAGCCCGCGCCGCCGGGATCGCCCGCTGCGCTGTCCCGGCTCGCTTCTATGACGTGCTCGACGCCTTCTTCGACGGGCAGGACGCCCTGTTCGCCGGTGGAGCGGTCGCGACCTGGTATGCATCCGGCATCGCCGCCAGTGGCAGGACCCAGGCCCAGATCGACGCCTGTCTGGCCGACCCCGCCACGCTGGCAGGGGTGAGGGCTTCGGTCACCGGGGCGATGGCGGCCGGGGTCGAGGGTACGCCCACCTTCTTCGTCAACGGGCGCCGGGTCGCCGACAGTTCCCTGACCGGTCTGACCGCCGCGATCACGCCGCTTCTTGCGCCTGCGCGGCGACGTTAAGGGGCCCAGGTGCAATTCCAGCGCCTTCGGCTCGTCGGCTTCAAGTCCTTCGTCGATCCGGCCGAGGTGCAGATCGAGCCCGGCCTGACGGGCGTCGTCGGGCCGAACGGCTGCGGCAAGTCCAACGTGCTGGAATCCATGCGCTGGGTCATGGGGGCCAACTCGGCCAAGGCCATGCGCGGGACCGGCATGGACGACGTGATCTTTGCGGGGGCGTCGAACCGCCCGCCCCGCAACCATGCCGAAGTCCAGCTGACCATCGACAATGCGCAGAGGAAGGCGCCCCAGCCCTTCACCGACAGCGCCGTCATCGAGGTGTCGCGCCGTATCGACCGGGGCCAGGGCTCGACCTATCGCATCAATGGCAAGGAGGTGCGGGCGCGGGATGTGCAGCTGTTGTTCGCCGATGCCTCGACCGGAGCCAACTCTCCGGCTTTAGTGCGTCAGGGGCAGATCAGCGAACTGATCGCCGCAAAACCGCAGAACCGTCGGCGCATCCTGGAAGAGGCCGGCGGGGTCGCGGGACTGCATACGCGGCGGCATGAGGCGGAGCTGAGGCTCAAGGCCGCCGAGACCAATCTGGAGCGTCTGGACGACATCGGGCGCGAGCTGGAGACGGCCCTGACCCGGCTGAAACGCGAGGCGCGGCAGGCCGAGAAGTACAAGAAGATCTCGGCCGAGATACGGGCCCTGCAAGCGGCCCTGCTGTTCGTGCGCTGGAACGACGCGCGACTGGCGGCAGAGGCGGCAGCGGAGGAGCTGGCCGAGGCCGACCGGGCGGTGGCCGAGGCGACCGGTGCCGCCGCGCGCGCCCAGACGGCGGCCCTGGCGGCCCAGGAGGGGCTGAAGCCCGCGCGGGAGGAGGACGCGGTCGCGGCGGCCCTGCTGCACCGGGCCAGTCTGGAACGCGACCGGCTGGACATGGCGGAACAGCAAGCGCGGGCAGAGGTCGACCGTCTGACCGCCGAACGCCAGCGCATCGCCAATGATACCGAACGCGAGATCGCCATGGCCGGCGATGCCGGAGCCGAACTGGCACGGCTGGGCGAGGCGCTGGAGGGGCTGACGGCCGAGGTCGAGGCGGCACCGGAACGCGGCCCCGAACTGGAGCGGGCGCTGGCGGCCGCGGAGGATGCGCGCCGGGTGGCCGATGCCGAGGTCGAGCGGGTCGCCGGCACCCTGGCCGCGGTCGAGGCGCGGGCCAATGCCGAGACGGCCCGGAAACGCGACGCCGAGGCGCGGGTGGCGCGGGCGCAGGCCGCCCTCGATGCCGCCCGCCGCGAACGCGAGGCCCTGGGACCGCTGGAAACGCCGGAATTGGCAGAGGCGCGGGTCGCTCTGGAGGCGGCGACGACGGCACTGGCCGAGGCGCGCGCGGCCGTCGAAGCTGCGGAGGCGACGCGGGGCGATCTGGCCCGCACCGAGCAGGAGGCGCGGACCGCGGCGCGGACGGCCGAGGACCGACTGGGTCGGTTGCAGACCGAGGCGCGGGGGCTGGCGTCGCTGCTCGTCTCGACCCGCCGGGATCATCCGCCCGCGCTGGACAGGGTCTCGGCCGCGAAAGGCTATGAGGCGGCACTGGCGGCGGCGCTGGGCGACGATCTGGACGCCGCCCTGGATCCGAAGGCAGCGGCGCACTGGGGCGGGGCGGATGCCATTCCGCCGGTCTGGCCAAAGGGGATCGAACCCCTGGCGGCGAAGGTGGAAGCGCCGGACGCGCTGGCGGCCCGGCTGGCCTTCTGCGGCATTGCCGACCGGGCCGAGGCTCCACGTCTGGCCCGGGGGATGCCGCCCGGGGCCCGGCTGGTGACGCGCGAGGGGGACCTGTTCCGGTGGGACGGGTTCGTCAGCCGCGCCGAGGCCCCCCGCCCCGCCGCCATCCGCCTGGCCCAGCGGTCGCGGCTTTCGGAACTGGAGGCCGATATCGATGCCGGAAAGCCTGCACTGACGGAGGCGCAGGCGGCCCTGAAAGCGGCGACCGAAGCCTTCCGGGCCTCCGAGGAGGCGGTGAAGACCGCCCGTCTGCAGCCCTTCGCCGCCGACAAGGCCGTCACGGCGGCCCGCGAACGCCTCGAGGCGCTGGGCCGCGACCAGGCCCGGCGCGAGGCCCGGGCCCAGGCGCTGGACGAGACCCTGACCCGCCAGACCGCCGAGGTCGAGGCGGCGGAAGCCGCCCTGGCCGAGGCTGCCTCGGTGGACACGCCGGCGGAGACGCAGCAGGCGCTGAAGGACGAACTGACGGCTACCCGCACGGCGGCGGACGCAGCCCGATCGGCGTCGGCCGCGGCGCGGGCGGACCGGGACGCCGAGGCCCGCGAGCGCGACGGGCGCGAACAGCGTCTGACCAGCCTGACCCGCGAGCGCGACGGCTGGGCCACGCGCGCCCGGGACAGCACCGCCCGCATCGCCGCTCTGGAAGCCGATGCGACCCGCATCGCCGCCCTGCTGCTCCAGGCCGCGCGCGCGCCAGAGACGCTTGCGGCCCAGCGGTCGAAGCTGATGGATGCCCTGACCGCCGCCGAGACCCGTCGCAAGGCCGCCGCCGACGCCCTGTCGGTCGCAGAAGGGCTGGCCGGGGAAGCCGATCGCGCCAGCCGGGCCGCCGACAGCGCCGCCGCTGTCGCCCGGGAGGCCCGCGCCGGTCTGGCCGCCCGCGCCGAGGCCGCTGCCGGACGTCTGACCGAGGCCGAAACCAATGTGCGCGAGACGGCCCAGATGTCGCCCGAAGACCTGGGTCAGAAGCTGACCGACGACGCCATCGCCCGCCCGCCGGATGCGGCCGGGGCCGAGAGCCTTCTGTACGGGCTGGAGCGCGAGCGCGAGCATCTGGGGGCCGTCAACCTGCGCGCCGAGGACGAGGCGGAGGAGTACGGGGCGCGGCTGAACACCATGCGGATCGAACGGTCCGACCTGACCGGGGCCATCGCCCGCCTGCGTGACGGCATCGACGAGCTGAACGCCGAGGGCCGCGAGCGGCTGACCGCCGCCTTCGACGTCATCAACGACAACTTCAAGAGCCTGTTCGAGACCCTGTTCGATGGCGGTCAGGCGGAACTGAAGCTGGTCGAGAGCGACGATCCGCTGGAAGCAGGGCTGGAGATCTTCGCCTGTCCGCCGGGCAAGCGGCTGTCGGTCATGAGCCTGATGAGCGGGGGCGAGCAGGCCCTGACGGCGGCCGCCCTGATCTTCGCCGTCTTCCTGGCCAATCCGGCCCCGGTCTGCGTGCTGGACGAGGTCGACGCCCCGCTGGACGACGCCAACGTGGACCGCTTCTGCCGGATGCTGAACGCGATGCGCAACCGCACCGACACCCGCTTCATCGTCATCACCCACAACCCGGTGACCATGAGCCGGATGGACCGTCTGTACGGCGTCACCATGCCCGAGCGGGGGGTGTCGCAACTGGTCAGCGTGGACCTGAAACAGGCGGAGACCCTGGTGGCGTGATGCTTGGCTTCCCTCTCACTGAGGGAGAGGGCTTGAGGCTCGCAGAGCGAAAGCGATGCGCCTTCAGCCGAAAGGGTGAGGGGTTACGGTGCGAACCGGCTGGCGCATACCCCCTCACCCTTTCGCGCAAGTCTGATCGCCTTCGGCTCTCAGGCGCTCAAGCCCTCTCCCGCTGGGAGAGGGAGCACAGAGTTCCGAAATGCCGACACCCGATCCTTCGGCAGGGCCTGCGGGCAGTCATCGCGCATGAAGGCCAGCATCTTCTCGCGGATTTCGCAGCGAAGGTCGAAGGCCACCGGGGCCGAGCGGGCGCTGGCGAGGCAGCGGACCTGGGCGACGCGGTCGGTGATGTCGGTGACCTGCAGATTGACGACATCGCCGTCCCACAGCGGCGATGCGCGACAGATGCGCTCCAGCTCGGCCCGCAGCCGGTCCATCGGCGCCTCGTAATCGACGTACAGCATCGCGGTGCCGATCAGGCGCGAGGTTTCGCGCGTCCAGTTCTGGAACGGCGTCTCGATGAAATAGCTGAGCGGCAGGATCATGCGCCGCCAGTCCCACAGCTTGACCACCACATAGGTCGAGGTGATCTCCTCGACCGTGCCCCACTCCCCTTCCACGATGACGGCGTCGTCGATGCGGATGGGCTGGGCGGTGGCGATCTGGATGCCAGCGATCAGGTTCTTCAGCACCGGCTGCAGGGCCAGGCCGGCGATGATGCCCACGACCCCGGCGGAGGCGAGCAGCGAGATGCCCCACTGGCGCACCGCCCCGATCGTCATCAGCGCCATGGCCACCGTCACGGCCCCGATCAGGATGATGGCAGCGCGCTGCAGGATGCGGGTCTGGGTGATGTGCTTCCTGGCGACGAGGTTGTCCTCGGCCGCCATGTTGAACTTGCGCATGTAGACGATCGCCCACATGTCGACCGCCCCGGCCACGATCCATCCCAGCACCAGGATGGTCGCGAACAGCAGCACGGCGCGGACGCTGGCCGACGGCGCCGGGTCCAGCGGCGAGACGGTGATCGAAAAGCCGATGGCGATCAGGATGATCAGGATGCGCAGCTTCTTGCGCGCCCGCTCGACCACGCCGCGCCAGAACAGGTCGCGGGTCTTCACCAGGCGCCGCAGGATCGAGAACACCACGCGATGGACCAGCCAGCCCGCGCCGGTGAACACGACCACGACGATGGCCACGACCGCCCACTCCGGCAGCCAGTAGAACTGGCGCCAGAGCACGGCGATCCGGTGGGTCAGGTCGACGATTTCGGGGGGCATCCGACCCCAAACGCACGGCTACGCCCATGGTTCGAAAGCGACCGCCGACGTCGCCCTACATATTCGGATAGTTCGGCCCGCCGCCGCCTTCGGGCGTGGTCCAGACGATGTTCTGCGACGGATCCTTGATGTCGCAGGTCTTGCAGTGGACGCAGTTCTGGGCGTTGATCTGGAAGCGCGGCTCCGACTTCGTCGCCTCGTCGGCGTAGAGCACCTCATAGACCCCGGCCGGGCAATACAGGCGCGCAGGCTCGCCGTATTTCGGCAGGTTGACGCGGATCGGCACCGACGGATCGAGCAGCTTCAGATGCGCGGGCTGTTCCTCGGCATGGTTGGTGTTGGAGATGAACACCGAGGACAGCTTGTCGAACGACAGCTTCCCGTCCGGCTTCGGATAGGCGATCGCCTTGTGCTTCGAGGCCAATTCGGTCGAGGCCGCATCGGTCTTGCCGTGTTTCTGCGTGCCGAAGACCGACAGGCCGAACAGGTGGTTGGTCCACAGGTCGAACACGCCGAACGCCCCGCCCAGGGTGGTGCCGAACTTCGACAGCAGGGGCTTGGCATTGCGGACGCCCTTCAGCTCCCTGAACACCCAGCTGGCCTCATAGGCCGCCTGATATTCGACCAGTTCGTCGCCGGCCCGGCCCGCGATGACGGCGTCATAGGCGGCGTCGGCAGCCAGCATGCCGGTCTTCATGGCGTTGTGGCTGCCCTTGATCCGCGGCACGTTCACGAAGCCGGCGGAACAGCCGATCAGGGCCCCGCCCGGAAAGGCGAGTTTCGGCACCGACTGCCAGCCGCCCTCGGTGATCGCCCGCGCCCCGTAGGAGATGCGGGTGCCGCCCTCCAGGTGTTCGGCGATGGCGGGGTGATGCTTGAAGCGCTGGAACTCGTCAAACGGCGACAGATGCGGGTTCTTGTAGTTCAGGTGCACGACGTAGCCGATGGCCACGTAGTTGTCGCCGAAGTGGTACATGAAGCTGCCGCCGCCGGTGTGCTCGTCCAAGGGCCAGCCGGTCGTGTGCTGGGCCAGACCGGGCTGGTGCTTCTCCGCCGGGACCTGCCACAGCTCCTTCAGGCCGATGCCGTATTTCTGCGGCTCCTTGCCCTCGGCCAGCTTGTGGCGGGCGATGATGGTCTTGGCCAGCGACCCACGCACGCCCTCGGCGATGAAGACGTATTTGCCGTGCAGCTCGATGCCGGGTTGGAAGTCGTCCGTGGGCTGGCCGTGCTTGTCGATGCCGAAGACGCCGGCGACGACGCCCTTCACCCGGCCGGTGGGTTCGTCCCAGACGACGTGGCTGGCGGCCATGCCGGGATAGACCTCGACGCCCAAAGCTTCAGCCTGCTCGCCCAGCCAGCGGGCGACGTTGGCAAGGGAGGCGATGTAGCAGCCGTCGTTGTGCATCATGGGCGGCAGCATCGCCATCGGAAGGCTGGCCTGACCCATGGGGCCCAGGATCATGAACCGATCCTTCGTCACGGGCGTCTCGAGGGGTGCGCCGCGTTCCTTCCAGTCGGGGAACAGTTCGCGCAGGGCCTTGGGGTCGATCACGGCCCCGGACAGGATGTGCCCGCCGACCTCGGCCGATTTCTCCAGCACCGCGACGGTGATCTCCTTGCCGTCCTTCGCCGCGCGCTGCTTCAGGCGGATGGCGGCCGACAGGCCGGCCGGGCCGCCGCCGACGATGACGACGTCGTATTCCATGACCTCGCGCTCGACGCCCTTCAGCGCCTCCAGCGGCGGCAGGTTGTCGATGATGGCGTCCTGCGCCGGGGTCTCGGCACCGCCTTCGAAGGCTTGTTCGGTCACGGGGTCGGGAATCCTTGGTTTTGTCTGTGCACCCGCCTTATCGGAAGGTGACGCGAGGGCGGTCAAGGCCTATCCCTGACGCATCCGACCATGAACGCCCAGCCCCACGATACCGCTGCGATGGAAAGCCTGCTCGCCTTCTGGCGCGATGCGGGCGTGGACGCGTGCTTCGAGGACTCCCCGCAGGACCGGACGATCGTCGTGGCCCCCGCGCTGAAGGCGGTCACCAGGGCCACGGCCTCGGTCACACCGGTGGTGAACATGGGGGACGCGACGGCCGAGGCGCGGCGGCTGGCGAACGACGCGGAGACGATGGAAGCCCTGGCCGGAGCTGCCGCGGCCTTCAAGGGCTGCGAACTGGTCGGGATGGGCGCACGCGGCTGCGTTTTCGGCCGGGGCGACCCCCACGCGCCGATCCTGCTCGTCGGCGAGGCACCCGGGGCGGAAGAGGACGCGGCGGGTCAGCCTTTCGTGGGACGGGCAGGCAAGCTGCTGGACCGGATGCTGGCCGCCGCCGGGCTGGCAGACCGGGTCTTCATCACCAACACCGTCTTCTGGCGTCCACCCGGCAATCGCACCCCGACCCCGCAGGAGCAGGCGGTCTGCGCGCCCTTCTTGGAGCGGGCCTTCGTCCTGATGAAACCCCGCGCCGTTCTGCTGCTGGGGGCGGCGGCCGCACGGTCGGTGCTGCGAACCGAGGACGGCATCATGAAGGTGCGCGGCCAGTGGCGGGACTGGCGTTCGACCGAGGGGGACGTGTCCGCACCGGTCATCGCAACCCTGCATCCGGCCTTCCTGCTGCGGCAGCCCCAGGCCAAACGGCAGGCGTGGGCCGACATGCTGGAACTGGCCGCCCGGCTGGACGGCGACACCGACGGACCCGCGCTATCTGACGTCTGACGCCGATGTGATTGAAGTTAACAGGGGATTCCGGCATAGTCCCTGCTTGACGACCGATCGCAGACCGCGCGTTTGATCCCGAATCGAGACTGAATTGATCCCGGGGGACGCGTCGCACGAGGGGGCCGCCGCCTTGTTCAAAATCCGCCGCCGCGCGTGTCTCGCGCCGACGCTTGCCCTGGTTCTGGCCGCTCTGTCGGGTGTCGCCTCCCCGGCGTTCGCCGCGTCCGGTGACGTTGCTGGACCCGAGGCGACCGTCTCCGATTCCGATGACCAGAACGGCCCGCGCATCACACCGACCGCCCTGTCGAACGCCGACCGCCTGAGCTACACCAATGCCTTCGACGCCTTGCGGCGCGGCGATCTGGCCAGGGCCCGCGCCTCGGCAGAAGCAGCGGGCGACCGTGTCCTGGTCGGTCAGGTCGAGTTCGAGCGCCTGTTCCACGCCGACTATACCGCCACCTATGAAGAGCTGGCGGCCTGGCTCCAGACCTATGCCGACCTTCCGTGTGCCCAGCGGGTCTATGCCCTGGCCATGCGTCGTCGCCCGGATGGTGCCGAGGAGCCTCGCCGCCCGACCGGCACCTTCTTCAGCCGCACCTGGGATGCGGTCGCGGCGGCCGGTGGAAACTCCGAGGCCGACCCGGCCAAGGCCGCGCGCGTCGCCCTGAACCATGACGATCTGACCAGCGCCCTGACGCTGGGCGAGCAGATCGGCGACTGGTGGACGGTGGGACTGGCCGCCTGGCGAACCGCGGACTATTCGCGCGCCTTTGCCGCCTTCGAGCGCGTCGCCAACGACCCGACGGAAGACGCCTGGATCCGGGCCGGAGCCGGTGTCTGGGCCGCACGCGCCGCCGGACGGTCGGGCCGCCAGGACCGGATCCACGAGTTCCTCGTTCTCGCCGCCCGCTGGCCGGCAACCTTCTACGGCCAGATCGCCCTGCGCCAGATGGGCGAGGAGCCGGTCGTCTTGAACGGCGGGCCGGTTCCCTATTCCGCCGTGGTCCGGACGGTTTCGGTCACGGACGAGCCGGTCGGGGTCAACCAGCGCGAACTGGACAATTTCGTCCAGAACGACCCCCGCGCCCGTCGCACCGTCGCCTTCTATGAGATCGGGCGGCGCGGCGATGCCCAGGACGAGCTGCGTACCGGCCTGCGCACGGCAACGGACCGCACCCGGCGTCTCTGGACCGGTCTGGCCCGCGTCCTCGCCCCGAGACTCATGGGGTCGAACGGCGGCGACGTCAGCCGGATCAATGCCGAGAACTATCCGATGCCCGAGCTGGCGCCGGACGGCGGCTGGACGCTGGAACGCTCGCTGGTCTATGCCATCGCGCGCAAGGAAAGCGGTTTCAACGCCCAGGCCCGCTCGCCCGTGGGAGCGTATGGCCTGATGCAGGTCATGCCGACGACGGCGGCCGAGATGACCGGCGATCGCAGCTTCGTCTCCAGCCCGCAGCAGCTGTTTCAGCCGGCGACCAATGTGCGTCTGGGTCAGGTCTATGTGAACCGCATGCTGGCGCGGCCCGAGTTCCAGGGTGACCTGCTGCGTGCGGTTTCCAGCTACAACGCCGGGCCGGGTCCGATGCTGGACGCCCTGCGTCGGCTGGGGCCCGATGCCGATCCCCTGTTGCTGATCGAGACGATCGACGTGCCCCAGGCCCGCGAATACGTCGAAAAGGTCGTCGCTGCCTACTGGATCTATCAGCGCATGACGGGTGGACCGCTGAACACCCTGGACGCCCTCGCGGCCGGTCAGACCCTGATCCCGATCAGTCTGGACTATGTGGCCCCGCCGCCCCAGCCGCCGGCCACGCCGAATACGCTGGAAGGTGTGCTGGTCGCGTCGGCTGCACAGCCGGCGGGCACGCGCTGATTACAGCAGGCTGCCGACCAGCGAGGCGGACAGGCAGCACACGACCAGGATGAAGATCGCATAGGTCATCAGCGTCGGACGGCGCGGGGCGACCGGCGTGAGCTGATTTGCGACGGGCGACTGGGCGGACATGGCGGCATCTCGATGGGAGTCGAACGATAACGGCGTTCCCTTAAAGTCGGGTTCGCAGGTTTCGTTAACGGGGGTGATGCCCGCTTAAGGCCGCTTCGTGACCGCCAGTTCCGACCATTCGAGGAAATCCGGCTGTTGAAGCAGTTCGGCCACATATGTTGCCGCTATGCCATCATCGCCATAGGCGGCCAGGTCGAACTGATAGTGGCGAAAACGGGCGGCGACCGGGGTCAGGAAGGCGTCCGGCATCGACCACTCGCCGAACAGATAGGGCCCGCCTGCGCCGAACCGGGTGCGCATCGTGCGAATGATACCGACCAGCCGGCGCACATCCGTGGCGACGGCCTCGGAGGTCGGTGTCGGCGCGCGGTCCGGTCCGACCATGGTGTGGATCACGCCGTTGGCATCCGGGCCCATGCCGCCTTCGCTGCGCAGGGCCATGAAGGAGGAATGCATCTCGCAGGCGACGGACCGGGCCAGCCAGCGGGCATGCCGGTCGGACGGCCACAGCCGGACCTCCGGGAACATCTCCGACGCCCAGACCGAGATGGCCATGGAATCCCAGATTGTCTCGCCCTCGACCTTCAACACCGGCACCTTGCCGGTCGGCGAATGCCGGGCCAGCAGGCGGGCCGAGTCCGGGCCGTAGAGCGGGATCTCGGTCGTGGTGAACTCCGCCCCGCACCGCTTCAGCACCAGCCAGGGCCGCAACGACCAGGTCGAGAACGCCATATTGCCGACGATCAGTTCCATGTCCGTGTCCCCTGCTTTCCCGCCGACTCGCCTTGACAGCGTCGGCCGGCAAAGCCTTTACCCGCCCGCATGATCACGCGCTATTCCCGCCCCGAGGCCGTCGCCATCTGGTCGTCCGAGACCAAATACAGCATCTGGTTCGAGATCGAGGCCCATGCCGCCACGAAGATGGCCGAGCTGGGCGTCATTCCGACCGAGGCGGCCGAGGCCATCTGGGCCAGGGGCAAGGATGCTGTCTGGGACAGCGACCGTATCGACGAGATCGAACGCACGACCAAGCACGACGTGATCGCCTTCCTGACCCATGTCTCGGAGACGGTCGGCGAGGAAGCCCGTTTCCTGCATCAGGGGATGACCTCGTCGGATGTGCTCGACACCTGTTTCGCCGTCCAGCTGGCACGCTCCGCCGACCTGCTGATCGCCGGCACCGATCGGGTGCTGGCCGCGCTGGAGGCGCGGGCGAAGGAACACAAATACACCCCGACCGTCGGCCGTTCGCACGGCATCCACGCCGAACCCGTCACCTTCGGCCTGAAGCTGGCCGGCTATCATGCCGAGTTCCAGCGGGCCAAGCGTCGCCTGATGACCGCCCGCGAGGAGATCGCCACCTGCGCCATCTCCGGGGCCGTCGGCACCTTCGCCAACGTCGATCCGGCGGTCGAGGAATATGTCGCCGAGAAGATGGGTCTGCAGGTCGAGCCGGTCTCGACCCAGGTCATCCCCCGCGACCGCCACGCGGCCTTCTTCGCGGCGCTGGGCGTCGTGGCCTCCTCGATCGAGCGGCTGGCCATCGAGATCCGCCATCTGCAGCGCACCGAGGTGCTGGAGGCCGAGGAGTTCTTCGACAAGGGCCAGAAGGGCTCGTCGGCCATGCCGCACAAGCGCAACCCGATCCTGACCGAAAACCTGACCGGCCTCGCCCGCCTGGTGCGCTCCGCCGTCACCCCCGCGATGGAGAACGTCGCCCTGTGGCACGAGCGGGACATCAGCCACTCCTCGGTGGAGCGCGGCATCGGCCCGGACGCGACGGTGCATCTGGACTTCGCCCTGAACCGTCTGGCCGGCGTGATGGAACGGCTGCTGGTCTATCCCGACAACATGCAGAGGAACCTCGACAGGCTGGGGGGCCTCGTCCACTCGCAACGCGTCCTTCTGGCCCTGACGCAGCTGGGGCAGTCGCGCGAGGACTCCTATGCGGCCGTCCAGCGCAACGCCATGAAGGTCTGGCGCGGCGAGGGCAACTTCCTGGACTTCCTGAAGGAGGACCCCGAGGTCATCGTGCCCGATGCCGATCTGGAGGCCCTGTTCGACCTCGGCTACCATACCAGGCATGTCGATACGGTCTTCAAGCGCGTGTTCGGATAGAGCGTGTCCCAGCCGATCCGCCTGAACCCCGGCCTGGACGCCCGCGATTTCGCGTCGGCGTTTCAGCGCGACGGGGTGGTGCAGGTCGCCGATTTCCTGACACCCGAAAGCGCCGACCGCATCGAGGCGGCGCTGAAAACCGCGACGCCATGGGGTCTGTCGCTCAGCAATTCGGCCGGCAAGGGGGAATGGCTGTCGCCGGAGGCGCTGCAGGCGCTGGGACGAGAAGGGGTCGCGTCCAGGGCACGCGAGGCGCTGAAAGGGGCGCGGACAGGGTTCGCCTTCAGCTATCTCGCCTATCCGATCATCGAAGCTCTTCTGGCGGGGCGCGAGCCGCAGCACCCGACACATGGTCTGGTTGAGCTGCTGAACAGTCCCGAGGCACGGGATTTCTGCGCGGCGGTAACGGGCGAGACCGGCATCACCAAGATCGACGCACAGGCGACCCTGTTCCGGCCCGGCGACTATCTGACCTTGCACGACGATACCGGCGTGGGTGAACGCCGGGCAGCCTATACCATCGGGCTGACGCGGGAGTGGCGAACCGACTGGGGCGGTCAGCTGCTGTTCCACGATGCCGCCGGAGACGTGTCACGAGGCTTCAGGCCCGGGTTCAATGTCCTGACGCTCTTCAGGACCCCGCAATGGCATTCGGTGGCGACGGTCGCGCCCTATGCCGGGGCACCCCGATTTTCGATCACGGGCTGGCTGCGGGACGACAAGCCCTACGCCGAACTGTGATGCCGACGATCAAGCAGGGATTTGCGCCGGTCGTCGACGAAAGCACCCGCCTGCTGATCCTCGGAAGCCTGCCCGGCGACGCTTCGCTGGCGGCGCAGGAATACTATGCCCACCCCCGCAATGCCTTCTGGCGGCTGATCGGACGCGTCGTGGGCAAGGACCTGTGCGCCCTGCCCTACCTCGAGCGGCTTGCGACCCTAAAGGCGTCAGGCATTGGCCTGTGGGACGTGATCGCCTCGGCGGACCGGACGGGCAGTCTGGATGCCGCCATCCGGTCGCCCCGGGCCACCGACCTGCATGGCCTGATCGCGGGCCTGCCGACTCTGAAGGCCGTGGCGTTCAACGGCGCGCTGGCGGCGCGAAACGGGCGGCGGTTGCTGGGCGAACGATCCGGCCTGACCCTGATCGACCTGCCCTCATCCAGCCCGGCCCACGCCCGGCCGTTCGAGCAGAAGGCGGCGGTGTGGGATCAACTGACCTTCACGCTGCGGTAAGCTGTCGCGCCGGAATTCGTGATCGGGCAGGCATCCTTTGCGTCGCCCAGCCGTCTTTATCCCCGGAGCCGCGACACAAGCGGCCATCCCTCAGGAGAAGACGCCCATGAACCCCCGCATTCTGACCCTTACCGTCGCCTCGGCCGCCCTGCTGGCTGTCGCCGCCTGCAACAAGCCCGCCGAGACGGCCCCTGCGGCCGACGCGACCGCGACCGATACCGCCGCCATGGCACCCGCCACCACGGACCCCGTCGTCGGCGGCGCGTCCATGAGCCCCTCCGACACCATCGTCACCAATGCCGCCAAGGCGTCCAACCTGACGACCCTGGTCAGCGCCGTCCAGGCCGCCGGCCTGGCCGAAACCCTGTCGGGCCCCGGACCTTTCACGGTCTTCGCGCCAGATAATGCCGCCTTCGAGAAGATTCCCGCCGCGACGCGCGAATCGCTGATGGCCCCCGCCGGCAAGGCGGACCTGACCGGCATCCTGACCTATCACGTCGTACCGGGTCGCCTCACCGCCGCCGATCTGGCCGCCCAGGCCACCGCCGCCGGCGGCACCGCCGAGCTGACCACCGTTCAGGGTGGCAAGCTGAAGGTCATGGTCAATGCCGACGGATCGGTCACCCTGACCGACGCGGCGGGCGGCACCTCGAAGGTGACCGAGGCCGATGTGCTCCAGTCCAATGGCGTGGTGCACGTCATCGATACCGTCGTGATGCCGGGGTGATCATTCCGGTGAACCTTTCGCGTGGTCCCGCATTCTGAAGGGGCGTCAACACGCGAAATCGTCGGGTGAGGCTATCCCCCCAGCCCCCGATAATGGAAGGGCCGCAGACCCCCCGCTGCGGCCCTTTTGCGTTTCCGGCAGCCGTCGCCGAATATGGATATTTCTTAATCTTTTCTGCCGCATCCGGCCAATCAGACGCACAGTAGCTGCCCCTGAACCGCCCGATCGTCGAGGCGGTCTTTCAGGAGAAGATCATGCTTCGTCGTCTTGCCGTCTCGTCCGCCTGCGCCCTGGCCTTCTGCGGCCTCGTGGCTTCGGCCCTGCCAGCCAGTGCCCATGATCGCCCGCGCGCGCAATCGACGCGCCATGCCCCGGCCATGACGCTGGTGGCAGTTGCCGCCGCCAATCCCGATTTCTCGACCCTGGTCAGCGCCGTCCAGGCGGCGCGGCTGGTCGATACGCTTTCGGGGCCCGGCCCCTTCACCGTCTTTGCGCCGACCAACGAGGCCTTCGAGACCCTGCCCGATGGCACGGTTCAGAACCTGGTCCAGCCGTCACGCCGCGCCGACCTGCAACGCATCCTGACGTATCATGTCGTCGCCGGCCGGATCAGCGCAGCCGATCTGGCCACGGCTGTGCGCGTGGGTGGCGGGTCCGCCACTCTGACCACGGTCGAGGGCGGCCAGCTCACGGCGGTCGACGCGGGCCGCGGTCGGCTGAGACTGCATGATGCCGCCGGAGACAGCTTCTGGATCACCGCGACGGACGTCAACGCCGCCAACGGCGTGATTCATGTGATCGACGGCGTGATGTCCCCGCATTGAGCGGCCGGCTGGTTACAGGGGCCGTCCCGGACGGCCCCTTCTTTCCGGACTATTCGCCCGCGCGGACCTGATCGCGGGCCATGGAGGCCAGTTCGTCCATCTTGGAGCGAATCTCGCCCTCGGACACCGTCAATCCGGAACCCTTGAAGTCGCCCGCGATCTTGCGGAACACATCCTCGTCTCCCGGCTGCTCGAAATCGGCGCGCACGACGGCCTTGGCATAGTCTTCCGACGAATCGGCCGAAAGGCCCATCTTCTCGGCCGCCCACAGGCCCAGCAGCTTGTTCCGGCGGGCCATGGCCCGGAATTCCTGGTCCTGATCGAGTGCGAACTTGGACTCGAAGCCCTTTTCCCGATCGTTGAAGGTCGTCATCAGTCGTCAATCGCTCCGCCGCGGGATCAAAGACAGGACGTCCCGCGCCGGTGATCTACAGCCGCGCCCCGCTCGAAGGCAACGGATAACGCCTCGCATTGCGCTCGCCCGTCACGGGAAGATCGCCGCTGTGTCCCCGCTGCGCCGTCTCGCCCGGCCGTTTGTGTCGCATCCGGAATTCCGTTAAGGGACGCGCGACCCATTTCCCGCCTAGCTCGAGACAGAATCGCGCCGCCCAGACGTCCTCTGGCAGCGTTATTCGCGTTTCCGGCGACGCATCCATCCCGTCAGGGACCCCGATGATGAATTCGAAGCGCAAGAAGATCTACGAAGGCAAGGCCAAGATCCTGTACGAGGGTCCCGAACCCGGCACCCTGATCCAGTATTTCAAGGACGACGCCACGGCCTTCAACGCCCAGAAGAAGGCCACGCTGGAAGGCAAGGGCGTCATCAACAACCGCATCAGCGAGTTCGTGATGAGCCGCCTGAACGGCATCGGCGTCACCAACCACTTCATCAAGCGGCTGAACCTGCGCGAGCAGTTGATCCGCGAGGTCGAGATCATCCCGCTGGAGGTGGTGTGCCGGAACATCGTCGCCGGATCGCTGGCCACGCGCCTGGGCCAGGAAGAGGGCACGCCCCTGCCCCGCTCCATCATCGAATTCTACTACAAGAAGGATGAGCTGAACGACCCGATGGTGACCGAAGAGCACATCACGGCCTTCAACTGGGCCAACACCCAGGAGATCGACGACATCCTGGCCACCACCGTGCGGGTGAACGACTATCTGTGCGGCATGTTCGGTGCCGTCGGCATCACCCTGGTGGATTTCAAGATCGAGTTCGGCCGGGTGTGGGAGAACGACTTCAGCCGCGTCATCCTGGCCGACGAGATCAGCCCGGATTCCTGCCGCCTGTGGGATACCGCGACCGGCGAGAAGATGGACAAGGACCGCTTCCGCCGCGACCTGGGCCAGGTCATCGAGAACTACACCGAGGTCGCGCGTCGTCTGGGGATCATGAAGGACATGCCGACCGTCATCCAGGGGGGGCTGCACTGATGGCGGACAACGGCGGGGTTCGAGAGGAGGCTGCGGAGTTTCGCATGCCCGTCGATCTGAACACCACCAGCCGCTTTCGCCGGATCGGCGGGATCGGCCCGGCCTACGAAGTCATGGCCGTCGAGGGCGATCGCGTCCGCGCGCGCTTGATCGATTCCGATGATGAATTCGATTATCCGCTCGCTGATGCCGAAATCGATCCGAAGCCCTGATGTTCGCGATCACTTTCGATCTGGATATCGACGAAACGACGATCCACCATCCCTCCGGTCTGCGCCAGGCCTATCGCGAGATCGAACGCACCCTGAAACGCTATGAGTTCTTCCGCGTGCAGCAGAGCGTGTTCATGACGGAGCTGGAAGACCTCGCGAACCTCACCTCGGCGATGACCGCGCTGAAGGCCATGCCCTGGTTCGGAAACTCGGTGAAGGACATCCGAGCGTTCCGGGTCGAGCAGTGGTCAGACTTCACTCCCTTCATGAAGAGCAATCGATGAAAGTCCGTGTCCATATCTTCCTGAAGCCCGGCGTGCTGGACGTGCGGGGCAAGGCCGTCGAAGGGGCGCTGAAGGGCCTCGGCTGGGCCGGTGTGTCGAACGCGCGGGTCGGCAAGCTGATCGAGCTGGATCTGGACGGCGTGGACGATCCCGCCGCAGAGGCAAAGAAGATGTGCGAGACCCTGCTGGCCAATACGGTGATCGAAAGCTATCGGATCGAGGTAGCCTGACGGTCGCAAATGCGGCCGCGGCCGGCCCTTCTGGACAGACGATTCTCCAAGGAGCGACCCATGACCTTCGCCCTGACCTCGAACGACTTTCAGGACGGTGACACCCTGCCGGACGCGCAGGTGCAGGCGAAAGGCAACACATCGCCCCACCTCGCATGGTCGGGGGTGCCGGAGGGGACCAGGTCCTTCGCCATCACCGTCTTCGATCCCGACGCCCCGACGGGGTCCGGATTCTGGCACTGGACCGTCGCCAACATCCCGGCCGACGTCCGTGAAATCCCCGCGGGCGGCCCATTGCCCGACGGCGCGGTCGAGGGCCGGACCGACTATGGCGCGCCGGGCTTCGGCGGGGCCGCCCCGCCGCCCGGCCATGGGCCGCATCGCTATGTCTTCACGGTCTTCGCCGTCGATACCGGGCGGCTGGAGGTCACCCCCGAAAACTCCGGAGCGATCTTCGGCTTCAACCTGCATTTTCACACGCTCGCCAGGGCGTCGATCACCGCGACCTGGGAGAACAAGGGCTGATTGGGCCTAGGCGGAAAAGCTGCTAAAGTGACGGCATGTCCGGAACGACAAACGATCTGATCTACGAGGTTCTGAAGGCCGTACAGCGCGACGTCTCGGTGGTGCGCAATGACGTCAACGACCTGAAGCATCAGATGAATGCCGTTCGAACACATCTGACGGCCATCCAGCAGGATGTGGGCAATATCTACAATCGGCTCGGCCATCTCGAAGATCGGGTCGACCGCATCGAGGTCAGGCTGGGTCTGGTCGAACCCACCCACTGACATTCGGTCCGAACGCTGCTAGACGCCCGGGCCATGAGCGCAGCCGTCATCGTCTTTCTCGAAGATCGGGTCGACCGCATCGAGGTCAGGCTGGGTCTGGTCGAACCCACCCACTGACATTCGGTCCGAACGCTGCTAGACGCCCGGGCCATGAGCGCAGCCGTCATCGTCTTTCCCGGATCCAACTGCGACCGCGACTGCAAGGTCGCGATCGAACGCTCCACCCACGAACGCGTCGAGATGGTCTGGCACCAGGAGACGAGCCTGCCCGATGGGCTGGACCTGATCGTCCTGCCGGGCGGTTTTTCCTATGGCGACTACCTGCGCTGCGGGGCCATGGCGGCGCAATCGCCGGTGATGCAGGCGGTCAGGAAGGCCGCCGACGACGGGGTCGCCGTTCTGGGCATCTGCAATGGATTCCAGATCCTGTGCGAAGCCGGGATGCTGCCGGGCGCGCTGTTGCGCAACGCCGGGCTGAAATACGTCTGCAAGCCGATCAGCCTGGAGGTCACGAACGGCCAGACCCGCTTCACCGCAGGCTATCAGGGCCAACGCGAGGTCGTGATGACCCAGGGCAATGGCGACGGAAACTATTTCGCCGACGCCGAAACCCTCGCCCGGATCGAGGGCGAGGGTCAGGTCGTGTTTCGCTATGTCGACAATCCCAACGGCTCGGTCGGCGACATCGCCGGACTGCAGAATGCACGCGGCAATGTCCTGGGCATGATGCCCCACCCGGACCGCGCCTTCGAGGCCGAGCTGGGCTCGGCCGACGGCGCGGTCCTGTTCAGATCGATCTACGCGGCCGCCTAGATCGAGGGATCGCCCTGGACGGCGGTGTCGCGGTCGACGGGGTCCTCGTCGCCCTCGCCTTCGTCTTCATCCTCGTCGGGCGTGACGATGCCGCCGGGATCGCGCTGGGCGGCCAGTTCGCGGGCACCGACACCGAGGCCTTGCTCCATGGCCAGATTGGCCTCGACGTCGCTCGTCTCGAAGTGCGGTGTTTCGGTGGGGGTTCCGGTTTCGTCAGCCATGTCGGTCTCCTGTTGGTGCACCAGAACAACCGTGACCGGGCCGTGCGGTTCCGCCACACGATTCCGATGAACGATCCCGCGACCTGCGCGTAAAGTGGGCTGGAATGCTGAAGCTGGCCTTCGGCGACTGATTCGAGACCGTCCATGTCCTCCATCGTCCGCGCGACCCCCGCCCAGAAGACCCGCCGCCTGATCGTGCTGGCCGCCGCCGCCTTTGCCGTCGTCGCCGGTCAGCTGCAGCAGTTCGGAAACATCGGCCAGAGCCCGGCCCAATTCTCGGCCGACAGCGATGCGAGCCTGCGGGTCGTCGGCTGGGCCTTTGCCATCTGGGGGCCGATCTATCTGGGACTGATCGCCTATGCGATCCGCCAGGCCCTGCCGCAGACGGGCGAGAGCGAGATGATCAACCGCTTCGGCTGGCCGTCCATCCTGGCCCTCCTCGGCATCGGGAGCTGGATCATCGCCGCGGCGATCGATGCCGAGGTGGCGACCATCGTGCTGATCTTCGGTTCCCTGAGCGTGCTGATCATTCCCTTGCTGACCAGCGCCAGGCTGATCCGAAGCCTGCCGCGCGGGGATCGCGACCGCTGGCTGGTGGCCTGGCCGCTGGGTGCGCTGGCCGGCTGGCTGACGATCGCCTCGCCGGTCAATCTGCTGACCGTGGCCACCGGCAACGGAGACCTGCCCACCGCCCTGGCCCCGACGGTCTGGGCGCTGATCGCCGTGGTGGCCGTGGCCGTCTTTGCCCTGTTCGTCACCTGGGCGACGCGGCTGCTGGCCTATCCCCTGCCCGTGGCCTGGGGCCTGCTCGGCGTGTTCGTGGCCGAACAGGCCAAGGGCAATGCGACGCTCGCCTTCGGGGCGCTGGCAGCGAGCCTGATCGTCCTGGGCGGGGCGCTGTGGATCACGCTTGGCCTTCGCCGCGGGACGACGCACGCCGGGGTGGCGGCGTAGCAGACGGTTGGGTTCAGGCGGCGCGGACGTCGGTCCGACTAAAGTCATCACCCTTGAAGAGGAGCGGCTCGCCCGACGTCTTCGACAAGGCATAGGCGAAGCAATCGCCGAAATTCAGCGCCGCCGGATGCCGGCTTTTTCCGAAGCGGACCATCGCCTCACAGGCGACCGTCATCTGATCCTGATCCACCCCCACGACGACCAGCCGATAGTCGGCGCGCAGATGATCGATGATCGGTCGGGCATCATACCCCAGCCTTCGGGTCAGGACCGACACGATCTCAAGAACGGTCGCGGTGCTGATGAGCCGTGTCGAGGATGTGCGGATCGAGGCATCGAACGCCCTCGCCTCGGGCTCATTCTGGATGATGGCGATGAGCGCCGACGAATCGATCACCATCAGATCGGCTCACCGCCGTCACCATACATTTCGGCCTCGATCTCCTGGACAGTGGGACCTTGCGCCTTCGGCAGGCTGGCGAGGTAGGCAAACAGAGCCTCGCGCTTTCTTTCCCGTTCCTCCGCCTGATCGTCGGCGGTCAGCGCCTGCCACTTGTCTTCCAGCGCACGGTCGATGGCCTCCGTCACGCCAACGCCCATCCGCGCCGCCACAGCGCGAGCCTTGCGTTCGGTTTCGACCCGTTTGATGCTGAGGCCCATTCTAGAACTCCGAACTGTCTTTCTAGAATATAGCGTATCGGTCCGACGCCCGCTAGAAGCCCCTCCCATGAGCGCCCCGCAGAAGACCACCGCCGATCTCGCCGTCGAATACGGCCTGGCCCCCAATGAGTATCAGGTGATCCTGGACCGGCTGGGGCGCGAACCGAACCAGCTGGAGCTGGGGGTCTTCTCGGTGATGTGGTCCGAGCACTGCTCCTACAAGTCGTCGAAGATCCATCTGGGCAAGTTTCCGACCAAGGGACCGCGCGTCATCTGCGGACCGGGCGAGAACGCCGGCGTCATCGACATCGACGACGGCGACGCCTGTATCTTCAAGATGGAGTCGCACAACCACCCCAGCTTCATCGAACCCTATCAGGGCGCGGCGACCGGCGTCGGCGGGATCATGCGCGACGTCTTCACCATGGGGGCGCGTCCGGTCGCCCTGCTGAACGCGCTGCGGTTCGGCGATGTGGGGCACGAAAAGACGAAGCGGCTGGTCAAGGGCGTCGTCTCTGGCATCGGCGGCTACGGCAACTGCGTCGGCGTGCCCACGGTGGCGGGTGAGACGAACTTCCACGCCGGCTACAACGGCAACATCCTGGTCAACGCCATGTGCGTGGGTCTGGCGAAGGCGGACGCCATCTTCTACTCGGCCGCGCCGGGGCCGGGGATGTCGGTGGTCTATTTCGGGTCCAAGACCGGACGCGACGGCATCCATGGGGCGACCATGGCGAGCGCGGAGTTCGACGAGGATTCGGACGAGAAGCGCCCCACCGTCCAGGTCGGCGATCCCTTTGCGGAGAAGCTGCTGATCGAGGCGACGCTGGAGCTGATGGCGTCGGGGGCCGTGGCGGCCATCCAGGACATGGGGGCGGCGGGCCTGACCTCGTCCTCGGTCGAGATGGCCGGCAAGGGCGGCGTGGGGATCGAACTCAACATGGACGCCGTTCCCCAGCGGGAAACCGGCATGTCCGCCTATGAGATGATGCTGTCGGAGAGCCAGGAGCGGATGCTGGCGGTGCTGAAGCCGGGCCGCGAGGCGGACGGGCATCGCATCTTCGAGAAATGGGGTCTGGACGCCGCCGTCATCGGCATGACCACCGAGACCGGACGGCTGGTGCTGAACCACCATGGCGAGGTCGTGTGCGACGTGCCGCTGGCCCCGCTGTTCGACGACGCGCCGCTGTACGATCGTCCCTGGGTCCAGCCGGACCTGCATCCCCGTCTGTCGCCGGGCGAGGTGCCTGCGCCCGACGTCTGGGAAGACGCCGTGCTGAAGGTGCTGGCCTGCCCGGACATGGCGTCCAAGCGCTGGATCTGGGAACAGTACGACCGCCACGTGATGGCCGATACGCTGCAGGATTCGGCCACGGGTGCCGATGCGGGCGTGATCCGGGTCCACGGCACCGACAAGGGCCTGGCCGTCACATCGGACTGTACGCCGCGCTATGTGCAGAACGACCCCTACGAGGGCGGCAAACAGTGCGTGGCCGAGGCCTGGCGCAACCTGACGGCCGTGGGGTCACGCCCGATCGCCATCACCGACAACCTGAACTTCGGCAATCCGCAGCGGCCCGAGATCATGGGCCAGATCGTGCGGGCCATCGACGGCATGGCCGAGGCCTGCCGGGACCTAGACTTCCCGGTCGTGAGCGGGAACGTCAGCCTCTACAACGAGACCAATGGCGTGGCGATTCCGCCGACCCCCACCGTCGGCGCGGTCGGCCTGTTGCCCAACTATGACGTCGTGGCCGGCTTTTCGACCATGGCGGACGGAGACACCCTGGTCCTGATCGGTGAGACCGTCGGCGAGCTGGGGGCGTCGCTGTATCTGCGGGAAGTTCTGGGCCGCGAGGACGGTGCGCCGCCGCCGGTCGATCTGAAACTGGAGCGCAGGACGGGCGACTTCATCCGCGGCGAGATCGAGGCCGGGCGGCTGACCTGCGTCCACGATCTGTCGGACGGCGGGCTGATCGGGGCGGCGGCGGACATGGCGCTGGCGTCCGATACCGGGGTGGTGCTGGATGCGTCCAGCGCGACCCATGCCCACGTCTTTCTGTTCGGAGAGGATCAGGCCCGCTACCTGGTGGCCGTGCCGAACCCGCAGGAGGTGCTGGCCAACGCGCGCGCAGCCGGGCTGCATGCCGCAGTGGTCGGCCATGCCCGGGGCGACGCCTTCGCCTCGACCGACCTGTTCCGCATTCCCCTGAAACATCTGCGCGAAATCCACGAGGGCTGGATGCCGTCCTGGATCGAAGGCTGACGCGGGGACCCAGGGCGTTTCGGTACCATGATGGGTCGCGGATACGGCCTCGCGCCAGGCCCGACCGCACAACCCTCCTGTTTTCGACGGCCCTTCGACGAACCGTCACAGGCGCGCGATAGTCAGGCACATCGATTCCAGGAGGCTCCAGATGTCGCTCCTTCTATCCCGCCGGTCCCTGCTCGCCGGAACCGGCCTGGGCGTTGCGGGCGTCGCCCTGAGCCGTCCGGCCCTGGCCCAGGCCGTGTTCGAGGATAATCCGTTCCAGCTGGGCGTCGCCGCGGGCGATCCCCTGCCCGACGGCTTCGTGATCTGGACGCGCCTGTGCCCCCGCCCTCTGGAACCCGATCACGGCATGCCGTCGCAGCCCATGGCCGTGACCTGGGAGGTCGCCGCCGACGCCAGCTTCGGCACCATCGTGCGGACCGGCGAGGTGGTGGCCAGACCCGAGCTGGGCCACGCGGTCCATGTCGAGGTCGAGGGACTGGAGCCCGCCCGCCCCTATTTCTATCGCTTCCGTGCCGGGAACGAGCGCAGCGGCGTCGGCCGGGCCAGGACCACGCCGCTGGCCGGAGCCTCGACCGCCCAGGTGAGGTTCGGCGTCGTCGGCTGCCAGGCCTATGAGAGCGGCTACTACACCGCCCATCGCAAGATCGCGGCCGAGGACCTGGATTTCATCTTCTGCTACGGCGACTACATCTATGAGGGTCGTGGCAACCGCATCTACGGGTCGACCACGCCCAATGAAAACCCCCGCGTTCACGTCGGCGGCGAAGCCTACACCGTCACCGAATACCGTCAGCGATACGCCCAGTACAAGATGGACACCGACCTGCAGGCCAGCCACGCCTCGGCGGCATGGTTCACCGTCTGGGACGACCACGAGACCGACAACAATTGGGTCGGCGACATCGACCAGGACGGCACCGACCCGGCCGTCTTCGCCCTGCGCAAGGCCGCCGCCATGCAGGCCTATTACGAACACATGCCGCTACGCCGGTCGTCCTTCCCGCGCGGCTCGGCGCTGCAGCTGTACCGCCGGGCGACCTATGGAAACCTGCTGGACGTGCACCTGCTGGACACCCGCCAGTTCCGGACGAACCAGCCCTGCGACGACCAGTTCAATGCCGGTTGCGATGGCATCAACGACCGCAACGCCCAGGTGCTCGGTGAGGCGCAGCAGGCGTGGCTGTTCGACGGCCTGAACCGGTCGCAGGCGACCTGGAACACCCTGGCCCAGCAGATCATGATCATGGATCTGGATCGGAACCCCGGCGACGACTACGGCGTCAATCCCGACAGCTGGGCCGGCTACCGCGTCCCCCGCGCCCGCCTGCTGCAGCACATCCGGGACCGGCGCATCGACAATGTCGTCGTCCTGACCGGCGACGAGCACCAGAACTATGCCGGGGAACTTCACATCGACGGCCGCAATCCGGAGGGAGCGCCGATCGCGACGGAGTTCGTGACGACCTCGATCAGCTCGGGCGGTGACGGCGTCGATCAGCGGCCGGACATGGCGCGCATCCAGGCCGTGAACCCGCAGCTGAAGTTCAACAACGCCCAGCGCGGCTATGTCCTCTGCGACGTGACGCCGGAACGCTGGCAGACCGAGTTCAAGGTTCTGGACCAGATCCACGACCGGAATGGCGTCCTGACGACGCGCGCGAAATACGCGGTGGAAGCGGGCAAGCCGGGGCTGGTCACGGCCTGAGGCCGACCTTCGCGGGCACGGACCGCTGCGGCATCATCAGGGGCAGACCGGCGACGGGCTTTCCGGCATGTAGACGGCGTCGCTTTCCGTTCGGACCCTGCCCATGACCCGTCCTCGCCTCGTCCTCGTCGCCGCCCTGCCCCTTCTGCTGACCGCCTGCGACGGCGGCGGCGATCCGGTGCAGCAGGTCCTGCTGGAAACGTCGTCCAGGAACCAGTCCGCGACGGTCGTCGAGGGGGCGGTGTCGGGGCCGGAGGACCATTCGGCTCACGACTCCGGGGCTCCGGCCGCGACTCCGGGTGCGGGCGATGTGGCCTTTGCGGCATCGGAAGCGGAGATGCATCGGCAGATGAGCGCGGCGTCCGGCGCGACGGTCGAGGAGGCCTATGTCGCCAAGATGATCGCCCATCACGAGGGGGCCATCGCCATGGCCGAGGTCGCCCTTCGCGAGAGCCGCGACCCCGAGGTCCGTCGCATGGCCCAAGGCGTCGTCGACGCCCAGACGCGCGAGATCGCCGAGATGCGCGCCTGGCGGCCGGCCACCGCCGACTGAGCGTCAGGCCGCCTCGGGGATTGTCTGTTTCAGCCGGCCGCCGACCCGGATCGGCTCGATGCGCACCGCCAGGCCGGTCCTGTCGTCGGTCTCGACATAGACGCCGCAGATCGTGGCCGGGCCATGGGCGGGCGTATAGCGGCCCTGCGAGATACGGGTCGTGAACCGGCGCAGCGGTTCTTCCTTCTCGTTGCCGATGACGCTGTCGTAATCGCAGCAGCCGCCGGCGTCGGTCTGATAGGCCGTGCCGCCGGGCAGGATCTGGGCGTCGGCTGTGGGAACATGGGTGTGGGTGCCGACCACGAGCGACGCGCGGCCGTCGCAGAAGTGGCCCATGGCCATCTTCTCGGAGGTCGCCTCGCAGTGCATGTCGACGATCACCGCATCGGCGACATGGCCCAGGGGGGCGGCGTTCAGCTCGCGGTCGACCGCCCCGAACGGATCGTCGACCGCGTCCATGTGGATCCGGCCCAGCACGTTCATGACCAGCACCGTCTTGCCCGACGGGGTCTCGAACAGATTGGCCCCCGCGCCCGGCGCATCCATCAGCCGGGGATAGTTGGCCGGGCGGATCAGGCGCGGCTCGCGCACGATATAGGTCAGGGCCTCGCGCTGGTCCCACGCGTGGTTGCCCAGCGTCAGGCAGTCGGCCCCCGCCATGAACAGCTCTTTCGCCGTGTTCTCTGTGATGCCGAAGCCGCCCGCGGCGTTCTCGGCATTGACCACGACGAAGTCGAGTTTCAGCACCCGCCTGAGGCCGGGCAGATGGTCCGACAGGCCGTCACGACCGGACTTGCCGATCACATCGCCGAAGAAGGCCAGTCTCATGTCTGTGTATCCGGCCAGTCGTCGCACCGCAGGCCATCGACCCGCTTGAACTCGTTGAGGTTGCCCGTGATCAGGATCGCACTCCGACTTCTGGCATGTCCGGCGATCAGGGTGTCGTGAACCCCGATCGGGGTTCCCTTGGCGCGTAGATCCGCCTTGATGTCCGCAGCGTGGGCGGCAGCCTCAGAGTCGAGATCCAGGACCATCAGGCGATCGACGAAGTCTTCAACCTCGGACCTGTGATGCCGGGGGCGGGCCGAAACCGCCGCGCCATACAGCAGTTCCATCAAGACCACCGACGAGATGGCGATCCTGTCTGCTTCTTCCTGAAAGCGATCCAGCAATACGCGTGAACGCCCTCTCAGCGCCCGGATACAGACGCTGGTATCGACCATGAACAGTGACATCAGTCGAAGCTGACCGGCGGTGAATCGTCGATCGGGTCTTCCGGCTCTTCGATATCGATGCCCGGCCTGTTGAAGAAGCTCGTCCAGACATCATCCGGCGGAACAAGCAACAGTCCCCGTCCTTCCCGAATGGCGACCAACTCCTTGACGTCATCGGGAAAGGCCACCGCTTTCGGGATGCGGATCGCCTGGGAGCGGTTGGTTCTGAATACCGTGGCGCGAGGCAGGGTCATGACGACAACCTAGGCCAGACGACGGCATATATCAATGCCATATACACCGATGAAGTCCATTTTCGGTGAGAATGCCGTGCAGACGAGCATCGTGGGGTTCGACCGGCAGGCCCGCCAGCAACTGGCCTGAATACGCCAGGCCGATCCGTGTCGCTTCCGCGCACGCCGCGAACGTCCGGTCGTAGTATCCCCCGCCCTGCCCCAGCCGTCCGCCCTCTGCGTCGAATGCCAGCAATGGAGTGATGACCAGATCGGGTGCCACCCTCTCCGCCAGCGGCAAGGGCGCGGGACACCCTGCGACGTCGACCTCCATTGGATCGCCGGGCGACCAGCGGCGGAAAATCATGGGGGCGTCGCGGGCCAGTACCACCGGCAGGCACAGGACACGGCCCTGGTCGATCAGGGCGCGGGCCAAGGGTTCCGGATCGAGTTCGGACCCCATGGCGCAATACACGGCGACAATCTTGCCGGACGACAGGGCCCCGACATGCGATGCGGCGCGTTCTGCGGCGTCAGGAAGGGTCTCGGCCAACCGTCGGCGAACACAACGGGCCTGGACGCGGAGAGCCACCTTGTCGGCGGGCGTCACATCCACGGCCTGGCATCATGGCGATACGTCAGCACCACCACGACCAAATAGACCACGAGCACGAGGACCGGAGCGATCCAGCCATGGGGCCGCTCGCCCAACACAGTCGAAGCCCCGATCATGGCCAGCGCCATGATGCCTGTGGCCAGCCAGCCTTCCCAACTCGCGGGTGAGGCTCCCCAACCCCACCGTTTCGGACCGAACCAGCCGCGCCTCATGGCCTGCTCCTCTTTGGGGTGCAAACTACGCCCGGGGCGGGGCGCTCTCAAGCAAAACAGGTGGGAAACACCGGGCGCTCAAGCCGCAAGCGACCACCTCGCGAGGGGTAGCGCCCAAACGTTGGAAAGAGGTTGGCGGCGCCGCAAGAGCCGTGAAGGACGGTTTAAATCCTCTCGAGCCTGGGTAGCCAGGTGGGCTCCGTGTACCCGACCCCACGAGGTCAGACAGGGACAGATCCCTTCGAGTGAATTAAGGCCGCGAGGATATGTTGCCTTCGACGTGAGCCACAGCATGACCCGCCACCGAGGAAGATAGGCGCGCAATGCACCCGCGGCAATGGCGGGCGACGCGAAGATCAGAGGCTCTGGGCGATCTTCTCGATGCGGGCGGCGACCGCATTCAGGGCCTCGGCCACCCCGGGTTCGGCGGACGGAGCCGTCGCTGACAGGGTGATCTCGCCGCCCACGGCCAGTCGCGCCTCATGCAATTCGTCGGCCAGCACCAGCGCCGCCATCAGAAACAGCCGCAGATCGCCGACATGGCCCACGTCGGCCGCGACCTGGCGCACATTGGCGTCGAACTGTCTGGCCAGGACCCGGACCCGGTCCTCCTGACCATCGGCACAGCCCACGGCATAGGGGCGACCATTGATGTCGACCGTCACAGTGGCCATCAGTCGGCACCCTCGGACAGGACAGCGCGAACCGCCTCGGCGGCCTGGGCCAGAGCGCGCGAGGCTTCCTGCCCTGCGGCCTCCAGTTCGGCGATGCGCGCCTTGTCGGCGGCCAGTCCGACGGGTGATGGCGGGACGGCGAACAGGTCGTCGTCCGCCACGACAGGCGCGGCCTTCAGCTCGGTGAGCCGGCGTTCGAGCAGGGCCAGGGCCCGATCAATACGGTCGCGCGCGGCGGTGGTGGCATCAGCCATCGGTCGCTTCCTCCAGATTTCTTATAGAACCCGCCCACGCCGCGCGGTAAAGCGCGGCGCCCGCCTTTTCCGCCTCCAGACGAAAGATTCGCCCGTGGCAGACGCCAAGACCGCCTCCACCAAGGCTACCGTAAAACAGATGGCCGATGCCATCCGTGTTCTGGCGATGGACGGCGTCGAGAAGGCCAACAGCGGCCACCCCGGCATGCCGATGGGCATGGCCGACGTGGCGACGGTGCTGTTCTCGAAGTTCCTGAAGTTCGATGCCGGCCGCCCTGACTGGGCCGACCGGGACCGGTTCATCCTGTCGGCGGGTCACGGCTCAATGCTGATCTACGCCCTGCTGCACCTGACCGGATACAAGGCCGCGACGGCCGAACAGCTGTCCAGCTTCCGCCAGTGGGGCTCCAGGACCGCCGGACACCCCGAATACGGCCACATGCCCGGCGTGGAGACCACCACGGGACCTTTGGGTCAGGGTCTGGCCAACTCGGTCGGGTTCGCGATGGCCGAGCGGCATCTGGCGGCGAAATACGGCGACGACCTGGTCGACCACCGGACCTGGGTCATCGCCGGCGACGGCTGTCTGATGGAGGGGGTGTCGCAGGAAGCGATCGCCCTCGCCGGTCGCTATCGCCTGAACAAGTTGACGGTGCTGTGGGACGACAATGCCATCACCATCGACGGGGCCGTCGCCCTGTCGGACGCCACCGACCAGAAGGCCCGCTTCAAGGCGGCCGGCTGGGCCGTCAAGGCGATCGACGGCCATGACACCAGGGCCATCAAGTCGGCGCTGCAGTGGGCGACGAAACAGGACAAACCCACCCTGATCGCCTGCAAGACCCGGATCGGGCGCGGTGCCGCGACCATGGAAGGGAGCCACAAGACGCACGGCGCGGCCCTGGGCGCCGCCGAGATCGCCGCCACCCGTCTGGGCCTGGCGTGGGATCACGCGCCTTTCGTCATCCCGGAAAACATCGACAAGGCCTGGAAGAAGGTCGGCAAGCGCGGATCGAAGGACCGCAAGGCGTGGGAAGCGCGTCTGGCGGCCTCGCCACAGGCCATCGACTTCACCCGCGCCATGGCGGGCAACCTGCCCGAGCGCGCGTTCGACGCCCTGAACGCCGGGATTGCCCAGCTGGTCGTGGACCAGCCGGCCCAGGCCACGCGCCAGTCGTCGGGTGCCGCGCTTGAGACCCTGTTCGGTGCGGTGCCGGAGATGGTCGGCGGCTCGGCCGACCTGACCGGATCCAACAACACCTTCGTCAAGGGCACGCCGATCTTCGACGCGCCCGGCTATGAAGGGCGCTACGTCAACTGGGGCATCCGCGAGTTCGGCATGGCGGCGGCCATGACCGGCATGGCCCTGCACGGCGGGGTCATCCCGTATGGCGGCACCTTCATGGTGTTTTCGGACTACAGCCGTCCCGCGATCCGGATGGCAGCCCTGATGGGGGTGCGGGTCATTCACGTCCTGACCCACGACTCGATCGGCCTCGGCGAAGACGGCCCGACGCACCAGCCGGTCGAGCATCTGGCGGCGCTGCGGGCGATCCCGAACCTGCTGGTCTTCCGCCCCGCCGACACCGTCGAGGCCTTCGAGTGCTGGCAACTGGCCCTGCAGCACAGGACCACGCCGTCGGCCATGGCCCTGTCGCGTCAGAAGACGGCGGCCGTGCGTTTGACGGCTTCGGACAGCAATCTCTCGGCCCGGGGTGCCTATGAATTGAAGGCCGCGTCGGGTGACGCGCAGGTCACCCTGTTCGCCACGGGCACCGAGGTTCCCGTCGCCCTGAAAGCGGCCGCGACCCTGGAAGCCGAAGGCACGCCGACGCGCGTCGTCTCGGTCCCCTGCTTCGAGCTGTTCGAACAGCAGGACGCCGCCTGGCAGGCCTCGGTGATCGGACGCGGCACCGTCCGGGTCGCGGTGGAGGCTGCAATCAGGCAAGGCTGGGAACGATTCATCGGCGAGGATGGTGGCTTCGTCGGCATGACCGGCTTCGGCGCCTCGGCTCCGGCAGAGGTTCTCTACCGCGAGTTCGGGATCACGGCGGACGCGGTCGTGGCGGCGGTCAGGGCGCGGCTCTGAGCGCGACACGCCGCCCTGGACTGCCTCCGACGTGACATTTCGACAAACGCGCCGCCACCCCGCCTGATCGATCGTCAGGGTCGAAGACTCGCCAAGCGCGGCAAACGGCCCCAACATCGACGTCTCGACGGAGGGACCGCCATGAACGCCAGAACCGCTTGCACGCCGGGCCTTGCCGCGATGATGTGCCTTGCGCTGTCAGCCTGCGGAACGGCTGATCCTGCCAGGGCCGACGATGCGGCACCGAAAATCGCTGACGCCGTGACCTTCGTGGCAAAGCCGGGCCTCTCGCCCACGGCCGAGGCCCTGCCCCGCCTCGTCGGCGACGCCCCGCAGATCGCCACCATCAACGCCGACCTCGACAAGATCGACGCCCTCGATGCGAGCAATCTTGCGGATTGCGACGGCGGTGAGTGGAACCGCTCGATCCTGAAACCGATGACCGGACCTGGCTACGTCACGTTCTGGATCGCGCAGGACTGGTATTGTGGCGGGGCCTATCCGGCCACCAGCCAGACGGCCGTAACGTATGCGCTGGCGACCGGCCGGCGGATCGACTGGGCTGACGCGATTCCGGGGCTGAATCTGGTGTACGACAGTCTGGAAGGGCTTCCGGACGGCTATGTCGTCAATGTTCACTCGGCCACGCTGGCGCGATGGTACGGGCCGAAGATGCTCGCCACCCCCGATCCCGAGTGGGTCGAACAATGCGCCTCGGCCTTCGAGCCGGGGATGCTGGTCGATCAGGGCTTCAGGATGTGGGCGGATGCAGAGACGGGTGGCGTGTCGGTCGCGCCGGACTTCCCGCACGTGTCCCAGGCCTGCGCCGAAACGGCGACCATGACCGCGGCCGATCTGCGCGGCTTCAACGCCGATCCGAAACTGATCGAGGCGATCGAAACCGCGCATGCCGCGCCGAACCCGGGCGACGCAGAACAGGCCGAGCCGGGACTCTAGAGATCGGGTCGCCGGGCGGTGGCCTGGGCACGCTGTACCGCTTCGGGCTGGGCCAGGGCGCGGATGGCCGCATCCAGCGCGGGGTCGCGCCCGGCGCGGAGATCCTCGGTCGAACGGGTCGCCAGGATGTCCGGTTCAACGCCGGTCTTCTCCAGCCGTACGCCACCTGCCGTGATGTAATCGGCCCGGCTCAGGGTCAGCCGGCCACCGTCCGGCAGACGCAGGTCCTGCGAGATCAGCACGGCCCCCGCCGTGTGCTCTCCAACCACCAGGGCGCGTCCCGCTTCCTGAAGGGCGGCAGGCGTCAGTTCGGCGGCGCTGCGGCTGTTGGCGTCCACCAGCAGGGCCACATCATTGGCGATCGGCTCCTGCAGAGGCCCACACCCCGGCATGATCGACAGCGTCACCGGCCGTCCCGATCGCGATATCCGCGTGGCCCAGGCCTGCCGCGCGGGCAGGAAGCACGACAGAGTCGCGTCAGCCTCGAGCAGAAGTCCGCCGGGATTGCCCCGCAGGTCCAGGATCACATCCGTATCGGGCGACAGTCGCGCCAGATGCTCGCCCAGCCAGCGCCCCATGCCGGGCTCGAACCCCTCGGCCCGCAGGACGACGACGCCAGGCCGACTGTCATCGAGGCTGAAGGCGGGGATCGGCTCCATCTCGCGCGGGACGACGCTCACGGAATGCAGGCCGCCCTGCTCGTCGGTCAGGTCCAGTCGCAATGGCTGGCCGTCTTCCACGGCAAAATCCACGCCCCAGGACTGTCCATCGACGCTTTGCAGACGCCATCCGGGCTGGATGCCCGCCTCTTCGGCCGGAGAGCCCGGGCGTACCGCATCGACCCGCCACACATCGGACGTCTCCCTGTACAGAACGAGGCCCATGACCGCCCGCCGCGTCCGTGCCACGTCCTGGCGGCGGGCCATGGCGGGCGAGATGGCACCGGCGTGCTGGTCGTCCAGCAGATCGAGCATCTGGCCGATCGCGCGATAGAGCTGGCGGTCATCGGTCGCCGCCAGGGCCATCGGACGATAGGTCTGGCGGGCTGAACGCCAATCAACCCCATGCAGGCCGGGATCGTAGTACTGGCGACGCACCGTGTTCCAGACCGTGTCGAACACGCGCGCATTCATGCGCGCTCGCGCCCTCGGCATCGGTACGTGCGAAGCGGCTTCCGCGGCCGCGACCTGCGCCGACACCGGGGCGGGTGCCAGCAGGCCTCCGGCGAGCGCCAACGCGATCGCGAGGCCTCTGAACGTCGAAAGCAGGCGGCTGGCGGGGAGGGTCATCCCCACCAGCCTAGACCGGGCCGAGCCCGCCCCTCAAGCGTTCGCCGTCGACCCTAGTTTGCCGGTGGACGCGGAGCATGCGGGGCGTGAGGCGGCGGCGGCGGGCCGTGCGGTTCCTCGCTGTCGTCCAGCGAGCCGTCGTGATCGGCATCCATCGACTGGAAGGCCTCGCGCATCGGGGCCAGGAACTCATCCTCCGAGACCTTGCCATCATTGTTGGTGTCCATCGATCCGTGGCCCTCGGGTCCACCGAAGCGCCGGATCTCGACGCGGCGCTCGCCGGGCCCGCCGGGGCCGGGGGGCGGACCACCCTCGGGTCCACCGTGACGGAACATGAAGACCTGGGCGTCGCCGCCTTCGGGTCCGCCCCGGAAAAACATCGGATCTCCGCCCGGACCTCCCGGACCGCCTATCGTCACCACATGGACACCGGGGCCGGCCGGGCCGCCTTCGCCGTGTCCCGCGGCCAGTTCCTCCGTCGTCAGTCGTCCGTCGTGGTCCGCATCCATACGGTCGAATGCGCTGGCCACAGGGGCCGAAAACTCCTCGCGGGTGACCACGCCGTCGCTGTCGGCATCGAGGCGACCGGGACCAGGGCCACCCGGTCCGCCCATGGTGACGATCCGGACCTCCGAGCGCGTCTCGGTGCGGGGCGCATCCTGCGGCAGGGCGGGCGATGCGCCGAGGGCGGCGAACAGGGCGATGGCGGCGATGGTCATGGGGACGAATCCTCGATTGATGATGATGCCTTTGGAGCATGCCCGGTTTGCAGCCGCATTTCAGGCCGGATGCGGATTGTTTCAGCCCTGAAATGACGCGGCGCCGTTGGGGTGGCATCAAGGCGGCATGAGCGACACGCCCGCCCGCATCCTCGTCGTCGATGACGACCCCGGCATCCGCGAGGTGCTGTGCGACTATCTGGGTCAGCATGGCTATCAGGCGCGCGGGGCCGCCTCCGCCGCCGAGATGGACCGGGCGCTCGCGTCCGGCCCCACCGATCTGATCGTGCTGGATCTGATGATGCCCGGCGAGGACGGCCTGTCGGTCGTGCGCCGCCTGTCGGGCACGCCACCGGTCGTCATGCTGTCGGCCATGGGCGAGGACACCGACCGGATCGTGGGGCTTGAGCTCGGTGCCGACGACTATCTGGCCAAGCCCTGCAATCCCCGCGAACTGCTGGCCCGAATCCGCGCCGTGCTGCGGCGCCCCCGAGACGACGACACGCCGGCCGAAGCGGCCCTGGCGTTCGATGGCTGGACCCTCGATCTGGTCCGGCGCGAGCTCACCCGCGCCGACGGCGAGGCGGTTCAGCTGTCTGCAGGAGAATTCGGCCTGCTGCGCGCCTTCGTCGAAAGGCCCGGCCGCATTCTGACCCGCGACCAGCTGCTGGAGGCCGCGCGCGGCAGCGAGGCCGATGTCTTCGACCGCGCCATGGACGTCCAGATCAGCCGCCTGAGGAAGAAGCTCGACGACGGGTCGGGACGCGACCTGATCACCACCATCCGGGGCGAGGGCTACCGTTTCGACGCGCGCGTGCGGAAGGCCGAACGCGGGGGCCGGGCGTGAAGAACCCGCTGTCATCCCTGTCGGTCCTGGTTCAGGTAGCCTTGCTGGCCGTGTTCGCCGTCGTGGCCACCCAGGCGGTGACCTTCGCGGTCGTCCTGCTGGCCCCGGCACCCCGTCCCGCCGGGTTCAGCATCGCGGCGGCCGCCGATGCGCTGCAGGGCAAGGCGGCCGAGACCTCGGACGGACGCGCCCTCAGACGATCGGTGTCGGCGCAGCCGGGCGTGGCCGAGGTCGGCCCGGGTCCGATCGAGACCGGGATCACCCTGGCCCTGTCACAGCGGTTGGGCGTGCCGGCCAGTGCGGTCAGGGTCCGCCTGGCCCCGGAGCGCACGGAGTTCAACATCCGGCGGCGGGAAGCCGGGCCGCCGGGTCTGGCCGGACCTCCGCCACCCCCGGGCGAACGGCGTGTGGAAAGCTTCGTTTTCACCCAGAGCCCCGACGATGCCGGTCGTGCGGGCCATGACGCCCTGATGGCCGAAATGGGGGCCATCGTCGCGCGCCGGGCCGATCCGGGCGGAGCGCCGCCGCCGGGCGGGTCCTCTGTCCACATCATCACGTCCGGCGACCGCCAGCTGCGCTTCAACGTGGCAGCGGATCGCCTGACGTTCGCGCCCTTCTCGGCCTCCCTGCGCCTGCCCGACGGCCGCTGGGCCACGGTCGAGCCGCCGCGGGGCCTGATCGATCCCTGGCAGATGCGGCTGCTGATCGCCCTGGGGATCACCGCCCTGCTGCTGGCGCCGCTCGTCTGGCTGATGGCGCGTCGGCTGACCCGTCCCATTCGCGTGTTCGCCGAGGCCGCAGAACGTCTCGGAGCCGATCCCGATGCCGCGCCCCTGCCCCCCGCCGGGCCCCGCGAGGTCCGCACCGCCATCGCCGCCTTCAACGACATGCAGGCCTCCATCCGGGGCCATATGCGCCAGCGGACCCAGACCATTGCCGCCATCGCCCACGATCTACGCACCCCCCTGACCCGTCTGAGGTTCCGCGCCGAGCAGGCCCCGGACGCCCTGCGCGACAGGATGGCATCGGACGTCGAGGAGATGGACGCCCTGATCGGCCAGGCGATGGCCTTCGTGCGGGGCGAGGCCCAGGCCGAGCGACGCGAGCCGCTGGACCTCGCCGCCCTCTCCGAAACCTGCGCCGGCGGCTTCGCCGAGACCGGCGCGGCCGTGACCTTCGTCGGAGACGAACCTCTGCCCGTCATGGGTGATCCGGCAGCCCTCCGGCGCGCGGTCGCCAACCTGATCGACAATGCGCTGAAGTTCGCCGGAACCGCGCGCGTCGAGGCCGGACGTCAGGGCGATCGCGCGATCGTCACCGTCATCGACGACGGCCCGGGCCTGCCCGACGACGAACTGGACACGGTGTTCGAACCCTTTCACCGGGGTGAGCGCTCACGCAACCGCCAGACGGGCGGGGCGGGGCTGGGTCTGGCCGTCGCGCGTCAGGCGGCGCGGGCGGCGGGCGGCGACGTGACCCTGTCGAACCGGCCGGGCGGTGGGCTGGAGGCCCGGCTGTCCTTGCCGCTCGCCGGCTGAGCGACACAATCCTTCACCCCTTGTGACGCCTGCGGGGTTGATCCTCGCGGCCATGGGTTCCATTGAAGCGCCCATCCCGGCCTCAAGCGGCGTGACACGCGGCAGGCCATAAAACGGCAACCACCGCTCCAGGAGACTAAGCCATCATGACCGTCCGCGTCGCCATCAACGGCTTTGGCCGCATCGGCCGCCTCGTCCTGCGTTCCATCGTCGAGCACGGCCGTCGCGACATCGAGGTGGTGGCGATCAACGATCTGGGCCCGGTGGCGACCAATGCCCACCTGCTGAAATACGACAGCGTCCACGGCCGCTTCCCCGGCACGATCAGCCACGGCGATGACTGGATCGACGTGGGTCTGGGCAAGATCAAGGTCACGGCCGAGCGCGACCCGGCGAACCTGCCGCACAAGGACCTGAACGTCGACATCGCCTTCGAATGCACGGGCATCTTCACCGCCCGCGACAAGGCCGAGGCGCACCTGAAGGCCGGTGCAAAGCGCGTCCTGATCTCGGCCCCCGGAGACAACGCCGACAAGACCATCGTCTACAAGGTCAACCACGACACCCTGACCGCTGACGACATCATCGTCTCGAACGGCAGCTGCACCACCAACGCCCTTGCCCCCGTCGCCAAGGTCCTGCACGACCTGTTCGGGATCGAGCGCGGCTATATGACCACGATCCATTCCTACACCGGCGACCAGCCGACGCTGGATACGATGCACAAGGACCTGTACCGCGCCCGCGCCGCGGCCCTGTCGATGATCCCGACCTCGACCGGCGCCGCCAAGGCCCTGGGCCTTGTCCTGCCCGCCCTGAAGGGCAAGCTGGACGGATCGTCCATCCGCGTCCCGACCCCGAACGTCTCGGTCGTCGACCTGAAGGTCGTCGCCGGTCGCGACGTCACGGTCGAGGAGATCAACGCCGCGCTCCAGGCCGCCGCCGACGGCCCGATGAAGGGCGTCCTGGCCACCACCGACGAGCCACTGGTCTCCAGCGACCTGAACCACATCGCCGCGTCGAGCACCGCCGCCCTGCCCCAGACCCAGGTCGTCGACGGCAGGCTGGCCCGCGTCCTGACCTGGTACGACAACGAATGGGGCTTCGCCACGCGCATGGCCGACACGGCGCTGGTGATGAGCAAGCTGATCTGATGGGCCGCATCGGCCCGAATGGCCGACGCGTTCTCGAGGCCGTCATCCTTGCGATGGCCGGCCTTATTGCGAGCATGGGCGTCACGTTCGGCTGCCTGATCCGCAACATGATCTTTTGGCCGGCGGAGTTTGCGCACAATTTTGGCGCGTCTGACCCGGCCGGGTCCCGCGCCTTACTGCATGGACGCATGCCTGGCACGAGTTTGTTCGACATGGGGATGACGCTTGTCTTCGCCCTGATGATGCTGATCTGGATGTGGGCCTTCGTGTCGTTTTTGCGCCGTGACCCTCGATCGCCCATCACCTGGGTGTCGGGGTCTCTGATCAGTGCCGCCTTTGTCTGGTTCTGTTGGAAGAACTGGTTGATGGCCTATCCCGTCTGCAATGCCTTCTGACCGACCACCGGCGGTGCCGGACGAATTTCGAGAAACAAAATGACCTTCCGCACCCTCGCCGACGCCGCAAAATCTGATGGGGGCCTCGCCGGCAAGACCGCCCTCGTCCGCGTGGACTTCAATGTCCCGATGGAGGATGGCCGGATCACCGACGACACCCGACTGCGCGTCGCCCTGCCCACGATCCAGAAGCTGCGCGACGCCGGGGCCAGGGTTGCGCTGCTGGCCCATTTCGACCGGCCCAAAGGCAAGGTTGTGCCGTCGATGAGCCTGCGCCCCGTCGTCAAACCCCTGTCCGACCTACTGGGTGCCCCCGTCCGTTTCGCCGACGACTGCATCGGGCCTGACGCCGTGGCCGCCATCGCCGACCTGGATGCCGGTGGCGTCATCCTGATGGAAAACGTCCGCTTCCACGCGGCCGAAGAAGCCAACGACCCGATCTTCGCCCGGAACCTGGCCGACCTCGGCGACCTCTATGTCAACGACGCCTTCTCCGCCGCCCACCGGGCCCACGCCTCGACCGAGGGCATCGCCCACCACCTGCCCGCCTATGCTGGCGAGTCCATGCGGCGCGAACTCGACGCCCTCGACGCCGCCCTCGGCAATCCAAAGACCCCCGTCATCGGCATCGTCGGCGGAGCCAAGGTCTCGACCAAGCTGGATCTGCTGAAGAACCTCGTCGGCAAGCTGGACCGTCTCGCCATCGGCGGCGGCATGGCCAACACCTTCCTGTTCGCCCAAGGCATCGACATCGGCGGCTCGCTCGCCGAACGGGACATGGCCGAGACGGCTCTGGAGATCATCGCCGAAGCCCGATCGAAGGGCTGCGAGCTGCTGCTGCCCGTCGACTTCGTCGTGGCCACAGAGGTCAAGCCCGGTGCCGCCAGCCGCGTCGTCATGGCCGGCCAGCCCCTGTCCGCCGACGACAAGATCCTGGACGCCGGCCCTGCCACCGTCGCCCGCCTCGTCGAGGCCCTGACGGCGTCGAAGACCCTGATCTGGAACGGGCCACTCGGCGTGTTCGAGGTTCCACCCTTCGACACCGCCACGGTCGCTGTCGCCCATCACGCGGCGGCGCTGGCCAGGGCCGGGGTCCTGATCGCGGTCGGCGGCGGCGGCGACACCGTCTCGGCGCTGAATCACGCGGGTGTGGTCGACGACATGACCTTCGTCTCCACCGCCGGCGGGGCCTTCCTCGAATGGATGGAGGGCAAGCCGTTGCCCGGCGTCGAGGCCCTTCGCGCCTGAACCGGCTGTAACACGGCGTGACTTGAGTGCGCCGGCCCGCTAAAGCGTGGGCAAAACAAAAGACCTCAGGAGCCTACCCCATGGCGCGCATCACGCTGCGACAGCTTCTCGACCATGCGGCCGAGAACGACTACGGCCTGCCGGCCTACAACATCAATAACATGGAGCAGGGTCTGGCGATCATGGAGGCGGCGGAGGCCGTCAATTCGCCGGTCATCATCCAGGCCAGCCGCGGCGCGCGGACCTATGCCAATGACATCGTCCTGGCCAAGCTGATCGACGCCCTGGCCGAGCTCTATCCGCACATCCCGGTCTGTATGCACCAGGACCACGGCAATGGCCCGGCCACCTGCGCCACCGCCATCCAGTACGGCTTCACCTCGGTGATGATGGACGGCAGCCTGAAGGAAGACGCCAAGACCCCCGCCGACTATGAATACAACGTCGACGTCACGCGCCGCGTGGTCGAGATGGCCCACAGCTGCGGCGTCTCGGTCGAGGGGGAGCTGGGCGTTCTGGGCAGCCTGGAAACCGGCATGGGAGAGGCCGAGGACGGCCACGGCTTCGAGGGCGTTCTGGACCACGCCGCCCTTCTGACCGACCCGGACCAGGCCGTCGATTTCGTCAGCCGCACCAAGGTCGATGCCCTGGCCATCGCCATGGGCACCTCGCACGGGGCCTACAAATTCAGCCGGAAGCCCGATGGGGAGGTCCTGGCCATGCACGTCATCGAGGAAATCCACCGTCGCCTGCCCGACACCCATCTGGTCATGCACGGCAGCTCGTCGGTACCGCAGGACCTGCAGGACATCATCAACCAGTATGGCGGCGAGATGCCCCAGACCTGGGGCGTGCCGGTGGAAGAGATCCAGCGCGGCATCAAGCACGGCGTGCGCAAGATCAACATCGACACCGACAACCGCATGGCCATGACCGGCGCTATCCGGAAGGTGCTGGCCGAAAAGCCCGGCGAGTTCGACCCGCGCGCCTATCTGAAGCCCGCCAAGGAGGCCATGCGCAAACTCTGCGTGGAACGCTTCCAGCAGTTCGGGTGCGAGGGCCAGGCGTCCAAGATCCGCCCCATGTCCACCGCCCAGATGGCCCGGCGCTATGCCAAGGGCGATCTCGA
Organism: Brevundimonas subvibrioides; assembly: GCF_027271155.1. Taxonomy (NCBI): domain Bacteria; kingdom Pseudomonadati; phylum Pseudomonadota; class Alphaproteobacteria; order Caulobacterales; family Caulobacteraceae; genus Brevundimonas; species Brevundimonas subvibrioides. The sequence goes on along the minus strand of NZ_CP114542.1, from coordinate 1,177,606 downwards.
CCCCGTCTACGGGCGCGAGCTGAAGGCAGCATCCTGACGCGCCCGGAAAGCCCATATGGAACAGCCCGGCACTGACCGCCGGGCCCGTCGTCTACCAGGTGCCGTAGATGTCCCGGAACCGCCATCGCACATCGCGAACGGCCGCCTCTGCGTCGTCCAGCTCGGCCTGGGCGCGGTACCAGTCGCGTTCGGTCGATTCGCGCTCCAGACGGATTTCCCTGATACGGTCTCGAAGGGCGTCGCGTTCGTCATCCGTGAGCTGGGGCTGACGCATTTCGTCCTGTTTGGCGGAAATCTTGTCGTCCAGCTCATTCAGGCGAGACGCCAGCCCGTCGACGTTGCTGCGCGCGGAATCGACCGCAGCGATCGCGGCATGAACGATCTGCCCGTCGTGATAGGCCGGCAGGAACTGCGCCTCCTGTGACGGTGTGCAGACTCCGTTGTAAGCCTCTCCCTGGCGCCCGACCTGAAAGCCTCTGGCCTCTGTGCAGTACTGCATCAGACCATCGGCACGCGCGGACTGATAGACGGACTGCTCAGGGACGACGCCGTATTTGGCACAGGCCTCGGCATGCGCGTCCAGACGGCTCATCGGGTAGCCAGCCTGGCCATCGGCATAGCCGACTTCGCCCCAGGCCCCGGCACGGCACTGATCTTCACTCATCGTCGCACAACTGCCGAGCAGCATGCCTGCGCCCACCACGCCGAGCGCGAGTGCCAGTCGTTTCATCGAAATTCTCCCGGCCCAATGCCAAGCTTGACCATGCCGCAATCGCCCGGGCGTGTCACGACGGGAGGCGGATGCTAGAGCCGGTGCAGGAGGCTGCTTGTCCGATCCAGACCTGAATTTCGACGACGACTGCGCATTGACTGAACCTTTGCGCATCCACGTCGGCGCGTCCGGGCCGAGGCTGGACAAAACTCTGGCCGACGCCTGCCCGACGTTGTCGCGCGCGCGTCTCCAGGCGCTGATTGCAGACGGCGCAGTCACGCTGAACGGCATCGTGCTCACCAACGGATCGGCGAAGGCCGTGGCAGGGGACTATGAGATTGTCGTTCCGCCCCTCGCCTCCGCCACGCCCGCGCCCCAGGCCATCCCTCTGGTCGTCCTGTACGAGGACTCCGACCTGATCGTCATCGACAAGCCCGCCGGCATGGCCGCTCACCCCGCGCCCGGCACGCCTGACGGCACCCTGGTCAACGCCCTGCTCCACCACTGCGGCGCGTCCCTGTCCGGCATCGGCGGCGTCGCCCGCCCGGGTATCGTCCACCGCCTCGACAAGGACACCTCCGGCGTCATGGTCGCCGCCAAGTCCGACCGCGCCCATTCGGGTCTGTCCAGACTCTTCGCCGCCCACGACATAGAGCGCACCTACATCGCCCTGACACGCGGCGCGCCCTCGCCGGCACGAGGCCGGATCGAGACCCTGATCGGACGTTCCGCCTCGGATCGCAAGAAGATGGCCGTGCTGAAGTCCGGCGGACGAAACGCCATCACCGACTACCTGGTCCAGGCTCGCTTTGCCGTGCCTGCCAAGGTCGGTGCCGCGCCGCTTGCCGCCCGGGTCGCCTGTACCCTGCACACGGGTCGCACCCATCAGATCCGGGTGCACATGGCCTCGAAGGGGGCCCCGATCCTGGGGGATGCAACCTATGGCTCGGGCAGTCCGGCACCCGGCGTCCGTCATGCGATCGAGCAGTCGGGCCTGACCCGGCAGGCGCTCCACGCTTCTGTGCTCGGTTTCGTCCATCCCGTGACCGGAGAGCCGCTGCGCTTCGAAACGCCCCTGCCGGCCGACATGGCCCGGCTCGAGTCGATCCTCGCGGCCCTTTAACGGGGACGCACGCGGGTAACGATCGAAGAGTTGTTGGCGAAACGATACATACGCCTGCCCGGAACAGGCGCGGCATTGAGTAAGTCTTGATTAACTACGCACTACCTGCTATACACCCTCCCGAACGGTGCAAGTGGCGCCAGGGTCACGGTCGCAGGTCTCTGTGACGATCCGCCTCTGACAAGGGCGGCAACCCATCGCTATCTGTCCGGTTGAGGGGTGAGGAGGCGGTGCACATCCGGTGGCCGCCTGCGTCGAGCCTGCTCGGATCTGGGTTCGGAGGGACCAAACATGGCTGCAATGAAATCACTCGCGGTGATGTCGCCTGAACAGGGGCTGTCGCGATATCTGACGGAAATCCGCAAGTTTCCGATGCTGACCAAGGACGAGGAGTTCATGCTGGCGAAACGCTGGTCCGAACACCAGGATTCCGAAAGCGCCCACCGCCTGGTCACATCCCACCTTCGCCTCGTGGCCAAGATCGCCATGGGTTATCGCGGCTACGGCCTGCCGATCGGCGAGGTGATCTCGGAAGGCAACGTCGGCCTGATGCAGGCCGTCAAGAAATTCGACCCGGACAAGGGCTTCCGCCTGGCGACCTACGCCATGTGGTGGATTCGCGCCTCGATCCAGGAATACATCCTTCGCAGCTGGTCGCTCGTGAAAATGGGCACCACCGCCGCGCAGAAGAAGCTGTTCTTCAACCTGCGCAAGGCCAAGAGCCAGATCTCGGCCTTCGAGGAAGGCGATCTGCGCCCCGAGCATCTCGCCGCCATTGCCACCAAGCTGGGCGTGTCGGAAGAAGAGGTCACCAACATGAACCGCCGTCTCGGCGGCGACGCCTCGCTCAATGCTCCCCTGCGGGTCGACGGCGAAAGCGAGTGGCAGGACTGGCTGTCGGACGACAACGCGGTCTCGCAGGAGACCGCTCTGGCCGACTCAGAGGAAAAATCGATCCGCATGAGCCTGCTGGAAGAGGCCATGGGCGAGCTGACCGAGCGCGAAAAGCACATCCTGACCGAACGTCGACTGAAGGACGATCCGGTCACCCTTGAAGAACTCGCGGGCGAATACGGGGTCAGCCGCGAACGCGTCCGTCAGATCGAGGTTCGCGCGTTCGAGAAGCTGCAAAAGGCCATGCGCGCTGCGGCCGAGGAGCGAAACCTCATCGACGCCTGACTCGACGCGGCGTCAGCCCGCCCGGGCCAGTGTCTCGGGCGGGGCAAGCGCCAGGATGGCGCCGATCGGTTCGGCCAGCCCGGCCTTGTTCGGCGCTCCCAGCGCCATATAGCCGTCCAGCCCGGCCACGGCGATCGCCAGGCGGGCGTCGGAGTTCTTTGTGGCCACCGCCTTCAACGTCTCCACCTGCTGCCTGATGGCGCGCGTCGCCTGGGTCGGATCGTTGTCGAATTTCGCCAGCGCCGCCGCCAGAATGCGCATTGCCTGATCCTTGACCTCCAGGGCTGCTTGCGCCGCTGAAGCCGGCTTGTCGGCCGTCCGCTTCTGCGGCCCCGCATATTCGCCCGAGTTGAACCGGCGTCGGTCCGGTCCGACGTAACGAACCCCCTCGACCCAGTCGCGCGGCTTCAGGGCCACGTTCTCGATCCGCCTGAACAGGTCGGCGCTGGCGAAGGGTTTTCTCAGGAATTCGTGGACACCCACGTCGCGGGCCCCCCTGATGGAAGTCGCCGTCGCGTCGGCCGTAACCATGATGATCGGCGCCCGGCGGCAGGCCAGGTGCGAACGGCGGATGCGTCGGGCCAGTTGTTCTCCGTCCAGCTTGGGCCCGCTGCGCTCCGTGAAAATCAGCCCTGGCTCCATCTCGCGCGCGTGGTCCAACGCCCGGTGCTCATCGGCCTCGGTCACGACCTCGCGCGCACCCATGCTTTTCATGATGTCCTGCAACAGACGTGCGGACGCCAGGTTCGGATCGGCGATCAGCACGCGGCGCACCACGGGCTCGATCCGGTTCAGGGTCTTGGTATCGGCTGAGAACAAGCTTGGCCCTCCTGGCTGAAGGGGATACCTAGCGCTGCGGCGGTTAAGGCGACGTTGAACCGAAACGACTTTTTCAGCCGTGGAACGGATCCCGGATCAGGATGGTGTCATCCCGCTCGGGGCTGGTCGACAGCAGCGCCACCGGGGCCCCGATCAACTCCTCGATGCGCCGGACGTACTTGATCGCATTGGCGTTCAGATCCCTGAAGCTGCGCGCCCCGGCCGTCGTTTCGCTCCAGCCCTCCAGTTCCTCGAACACGGGCTCTGCCGCCGCCTGGGCGTGCAGGCTGCTCGGCAGATAGTCCAGCACCTCGTCACCGACCCGGTACCCCACGCAGATCTTCAGCGTCTTCAACCCGTCCAGCACGTCCAGCTTGGTCAGTGCGATCCCGTCGATGCCGTTGATCGCCACCGATTGACGCACCAGGACCGCGTCGAACCAGCCGCAGCGACGCGCCCGGCCCGTGTTCACGCCCACCTCGCGCCCCACGGTCGCCAGATGCTGCCCGATCTCGTCCTTCAGCTCGCAGGCGAACGGACCCTCGCCGACGCGGGTCGTATAGGCCTTGACGATGCCCAGCACATATCCGACCCCACGCGGCCCGATCCCGGACCCGGCCGCCGCCTGCCCTGCCACCGTGTTCGACGACGTCACATAGGGATAGGTCCCGTGATCGACGTCCAGGAAAGCGCCCTGCGCCCCCTCGAACAGCACCCGCTTGCCCGACTTCTGCGCCTGGTCCAGCACCCGCCAGGCCGGCTTCACATAGGGCAGGATCTTCGGCGCGATCTCCAGCAGCTGGGCCAGCAGCGCCTCGGGATCGATCGGGTCCAGTCCCAGACCGGCCCGCAGCGGATCATGGTGCGACCGCAACCGGTCGATCTTGACCTTCAGGTCGTCGGCATTGGCCAGGTCGCAGACCCGGATCGCACGGCGGCCCACCTTGTCCTCATAGGCCGGGCCGATGCCCCGCCCCGTGGTGCCGATCCGCGCCCCGACCGCATTCGCCGCCGCCTCGCGCGCGACATCCAGCGCCGGATGGATCGGCAGGATCAGACACGCATTGTCCGCAATGGTCAGGATGTCCGGATTGATCGAAACGCCCTGGGCCTCGATCTTCCCGATCTCGCCGACCAGGTGCCAGGGATCGACGACGACGCCGTTACCGATGATCGAGGGCTTGCCCTGCACCACGCCGCTCGGCAGCAGGGCCAGCTTGTAGACCTTGCCGTCCACGACCAGCGTGTGGCCCGCATTGTGCCCGCCCTGGAACCGTACGACCATGTCGGCGCGGTTCGACAGCCAGTCGACGATCTTGCCCTTGCCCTCGTCGCCCCACTGGGCCCCGACCACCGCCACGTTCGCCAAAGGATTCGTCTCCGCTGAATGCGGGGAGGGCTATAGCGGTCGAATGGGCGGATGTCGTCCCGACCGGGACGATTAAACCGTCACAGCTCCGCGACCGCCGCCCCGAACGCCCAATCCAGCCAAGGCGTTGCCGCCAGCACGTCCTCGGTCTCGACCGTGCAGCCGCACCAGAGCCGCAGGCCCGCCGGCGCGTTGCGGTGGCTCTCGACGTCGAACGCCGCGCCCTCGGCCTCCAGCAGGCCCTTCATCCGCTTGACGAAGGCCTGACGTCCCGCCTCGTCCAGGGCTGTCACGCGCGGGTCGACGATCTTCAGGCAGACCGAGGTCGTCGACCGCGTCGCCGGATCGACGGCCAGGCTTTCGATCCAGTCCGTCCGCTCCACCCAGGCCTGCAGCGCCGCCGCATTGGCGTCGGTGCGGCGGATCAGCTCGCTCAACCCCCCGACGCTTTCCGCCCACTCCAGCGCATCGATCCAGTCCTCCAGCGTCCACAGGCTGAAGGTGTTGATCATCGACCCCGTGGCCAGCGCCCGGTCGAACCCCTTGGCGTCTCTGAGCCGCAGGACCTTGGGCACGGGCCGGGGCGGCACATAGGTGTCCAGCCGCTCGATCGCACGCGGCGACAGGGCCGCGACCCCGATCCCGGCCTCTCCGCCCAGCGCCTTCTGGAAGCTGAACGTCACCACATCCAGCCTGGAATAGTCGATGGCCATCGCGAAGGCCGCCGACGTCGCATCGCAGATCGCCAGCCCCGTCCGGTCCCTCGAGATGAAGTCCGCGTTCGGCACCCGAACACCAGACGTCGTCCCGTTCCACGGAAACACCAGGTCCTTGTCGGGGTCCACGCGCGAAAGGTCCGGCAGTTCGCCCCAGGGCGCTTCCAGCAGTTCCAGGTCGTCGAGCTTCAGGTGGTCTTTCGCATCGACGGCCCACTGCTTGCCGAAATTCTCGAACGCCATGACCTGCACCGGCCGCTGGCCCAACATCGACCACATGGCCGCCTCGACCGCACCCGTGTCCGATCCCGGCAGATAGGCCAGCACCCAGTCCTCGGGCACCTCCAGCACCGCCTTGGTCAGGCGGATGCCATGGGCGAAACGCTCCACCACCTCCGGTGCGCGGATCCCCCGCCCCAGCAGGGTCTGCGGCAGCCCTTCAGACGACCAGCCCGGCCGCTTGGCCGTCGGCCCGGCCGAGAACCACGGCCGCTTCGGCTTTACACTCGGCTTGTCCACGCTCAGCTCTTTCCGGGCCTGTAGGGACGGCTTTTGCGCCAGTCCTCCGCGATCCGTTGCAATATCGGATCGATGGTCTCGGGCAAGGTCACGATCAGTCGCGCCTTCAGGTCGCCGCGCGATCCACCCGCATAGGCCCCCTTGCCCTTCAGCCGCAGCGTCTGGCCCGAGTTGGCCCCCTTCGGCACCGTCACCGAGACCGGCCCGTCCGGGGTCGGGCATTCCACCTTGCCCCCCAGAACCGCATCCGGCACCGAGAGCGGCAGATCCATGATCAGATCCGCCCCGTCCACCTTGAACACCGGATGGACCGCGATCCGCAGCTCGATCAGCGCATCGCCCGCTTCTGTCCGCCCGGGCGCACCCTGTCCGCGCAACCGGATCGTCTGCCCGCTGGCCGCGCCCTTGGGAATGGTCACGTCCAGCGTGCGCCCGTCCGAGAACTGGATCCGCCGCGTCGCCCCGACGATGGAATCCTCCAGACTGATCTCCAGCGTGGCCCGCACATCCTGCCCGCGCCCCATGCCGCGACCCGGCCCCCGCGCGGCCCCGCCGCCGCCGAACCGCCCGAATATCTCCTCCAGATCCAGGTCCTCGAACGCTGCCCGTCCACCGGGGCCGCCCGCGCCGAAGCCGCCGAACCCACCGCTCGTTCCGCCCGACGAACCACCGCCATAGCCGCCGCCATATTTCTGCTGGCCGTCGGCATCGATCCGTCCGGCGTCGAACTGCGCCTTCTTCTCGGGGTCGCTCAGGATGTCGAAGGCCGCAGAGGCACGCTTGAACCGCTCTTCGGCCCTGGCGTCGCCGGGGTTCTTGTCGGGGTGCAGTTCCTTGGCCAGCTTGCGGAACGCGGCCTTGATCTCGGCGGCGCTCGCCCCCCTGGACACGCCCAGTTCCTTATAGGGATCGCCCGCCACGCCGTTCGCCGCTCCGTCAGAGAATCAGGGTCGCCCCTGCATCACATGCCGGAACGCTTCCCTGTCAGTTAGGGCATGGACCGCGCTGCGCAATCGTTTTTCAGGCCGCCAGCCTGCAAACCGCCTCCCGGCCCCAGCCCCAGTCGACCCCATACTGCGCCACGGCGACCCTGGCGCCCTCCCCCGGCCCTCCCGGAAAGTCTGCCGCCAGGTCCGCCACGGCATAGACCGCCGACAGCCCCTCGACCTCGAACACCCGCCGCTCGACGTCGCCGTCCAGCACACGCACCCGGAACCGTCGGGCGTCCACCTCCGCCGCTTCGATGTCCCACCGATCGCCCCCGACCCGCACGCGCGGCAGCCAGCTGACGCCCAGCCCGTCTGGTCCCGGCGCGACCCGCAGTGCCGCCGGTCTCCATGGCCGATCGACCACACCCTCGAACCGGAACGGCACCTCGGCGAAGCCCACGCCGCCCGGCACAGCCCCGACCGGCCCGATCCGCGCCAGGCGATCCAGCCTCCGCTCGGCCGGATTGAGGTCCAGCCGGCCCGCGCGCCCGTCCAGCACGACCACCGTCGCTCCGACCGCCGCGCCGCCTTCGGCCTCCACCTCCGTGCCCTGCTGCCCGCGCAGCAGACCCGACAGCCGCCAGATTCCCGAGGAAACCAGGGTCGCCTCCCGGAACGACAGAATCTCCCATCCCGCCACGCCCTCGACCGCCAGCAGATTGGCGTGGCCCAGCACGGCACCGTCGCTCGCGGAAGTCGGCGCGGTGCCCTCCAGCGCGACGACGAGCGTATTCACCTCGTCCCATCGATCGACCGGCCCGGGCCCCAGATCCCCGACCAGCCGCCCCACGGTCGCGGGCGTATCGACGGTGCCACGCTGTATCAGTGCCCGGGACGTCTCCCCGACATGGACCGCCATCGGCCGCCAGGGATGGCCCGCCGCGATCACGATCGGTCGACCATCGGTTTCCGCACCCGGCAGCCCGGGCAGATCCAGAATTCGGGCGAACGGCACCCCCGGCGGCTCGGCCCCTTCCGACAGCCGCGTCGGCCCATCGTCCTCCCCGGCGACGCCGCCTGTCCGGCGGGCCAGCCGCGCCGACGGCGTTTCGTCCAGCGACACACGCTCGACGCGCCACCCCCCGGTCTCGCCCTCCACCGCCACCGTATCGCCGGGCTCCAGCCGCAACGCTTCCAGCGGCCCCAGGGCCAGCGTCAGCCGATCCGCCCCATCCGCCGCCAGCATCCGCCGCGCCAGCGCCGTCCCCAGGGCCGTCCCGCAGACGGCCGGCAGGTCCACGTCGACCCCACCGCCGCCTGTCGCCGCCTCGGCCCGCGCCACGACCGCGCCGGTCTGATAGTCCGCCCCGTCGTCGATGAACCGAACCCGGGCCGTGTTCGGCCGCGCCTCCAGGACCCGCTCCTGCACTGGCCCCGACGCCTCTTCGCCCAGCGCCAGCGCCGTGAGCGCGACCGTCGTGTCCGCCGCCTCGACCCCGACCAGTGCCACCCGTCCGTCCCGCTCGGCCCCGACCATGTCGAAGGCCCCCAGCAGAGGTTCCAGAGCATCGCGCGTCCGCATCGGTCGATCGATCACATAGCCCGAAACTTTCCCGACCGGCTCCCCGACCTCGAACCCGTCGGTCTCCAGACCGCCCCGCCGAAGGATCGCCGCCAGCAGCGCCCGTGCCTCGCCGCCGACTCTCCCGTTCAGCCAGTGTCCGGCCCGCCATGCGCCCGCATCGGCCCAGACGTCACCCAGCGCCGGAAACGCCGGATAGGGCCGCGCGTCCCAGCACCAGGCGTCCGCCCCGGCCAGCATCGGCCCGCCATAGACCGGCGACAGCGGATTGTTCGGACCCGTTGCGAAATGCTTCAGCACCGCCTCCAGCGCCCGCCGCTGCATCCCGTCGTTCCTCGCGCCCGTCGAGAAAGGTGGCAGCGAACTCTCGGCCGACTTCGGGTCCTGGAACAGGTTCGGCGCATTACCACCGCGGTCCACCGCCGCGCAGCCGAACTCCGTCAGCCGGATCGGCTTCATCCCCGGCACCCAGGCCGTCGGCACCGCGGACCGCACCCCGCCCGGCCGGTCATAATGGGCATGGCTCCACCAGCCCTTCAGGTCTTTGGGCCGAAACACCCAGTTCTCGCCGTGCGCCTTGTCAGCGATGGCGGTGCGTACCTGCGCCGCCCGATCCGCCACGTCGGCATAGAACCAGTCGAACCCCTCGCCGCCCGCGACTTGGGTGCCCAGATAGAGGGGATCGTCCGGCCCCGCGAACGCCTCAGCATCCCGCCCGCCATCGCCGCCCCGCCAGTCGCCCAGCGGCGGATACCAGTCGATGCCGACGTAATCGATCGCCTCATCCGCCCACAGCGGATCGAGGTGAAACACCACATCCCCCGACCCGTCATCCGGTCGATGTCCCGAATACTCCGACCAGTCCGCGGCATAGGACAGGGCCACCCCCGGCCCCACCACGGCGCGGCATTCCGCCGCCAGCGTCCGGTATTGCTGAACCGCCGGATATCCACCCGCCGCGTCCCGCGTCCTGGTCAGGCCCCGCATCTCCGACCCGATCAGCAGCCCGTCACAACCCGTCTCGGCCGCTAGCCCGGCATAGTGCAGCGCCAGCCTCCGCAGGCCCCACCCGTCCGCCGTCCCGAACACCGCGGCGACCTCGGCCGCCGCCCCCGGCCCGTCCTCGCCCTTCAGTCGCCCACGCCACGGATAGCCTTCGCAGTCCATGAACACGAAGGGATAAAGCGTCACCGCCCATCCCCGCGCCTTCAGCGCCGCCACCGTCTGGCGCACACTCTCGTCCGACGGCGTCCCGCCATAGCCAGGCCGGCCATCGACCTCCGAGATCAGATGTGCCTCATCGCGCCCCAGCCCCGCCACAGACCAGATCAGCGGCTCGGTCGGCTTGTTCCGCCGCTCCACTCCCGGCTTCACCACACAGTGCCCGGCCCTCAGGTCGGTCCCGAACCAGCCGATCACCAGACTGACCCGCTTGAGGTTCGGCAGCTGCGCCGCCAGCTGGTCCAGCGAAGCGATCAGGTCCGTCCGCCCATCGCCCAGGTGCATGTTCTCGGGCCGCGTCCGCGTCAGCCCCTCACGCCGCATCACGGCTTGCGTTGCCAGCACGAACTCCCCCGCTCCGGGGATCAGGCAGACACCCTCCAGCATCGTCTCCAGCCCGTCGCCTTCCGGCCTGCGAAACACCTCGAAGCTCAGCTGCGGCATCCGATCGCCATAGGGCCCCAGGGGCAGGTCCTCGAACACCACATAGGCCGTCCCGCGATAGGCGGGTGCCGCCCCCTCCACCGCCTCGATCAGCGGATCCGGCGTCTGATCCTCGCTCCCGCGATAGACCCGCATCGCCACACCCGTCTGGTCCATCGGCGTGCCGTCGGCCCAGACCCGCCCGATCCCGTCGATCGGCCCCTCGCACAGCGCGACCGCAAAGCTCAGCGAATAGCCATAGTCGACGGTCCTCGGCCCGCCCTTGCCGCCCCCGCTCCGGTTCCTCTGCTCCAGGAACCGCGCCGCCCAGATCAGCTGACCCGTCACGCGCGCGCGTCCGAACACACAGGCCATCGGCGACCCTTCCGCCGTCGACTGGATCTTCAGCGTCTCCAGCCTCGGCCCGACCTGGCGCGCCGGCGACAGGGCTCCGATCAGCGCGCGATCCGCCGCACCCCCCAGCGCCGCGCCAAGGCTGCGTCCGAGTCCGCCGCCGATCGCCTGTCCGATCCCGCCGAGAACGACCTGCGCCATCAGGAACCTCTCTTGTCATCCCGGCCCCGAGCCGGGACGGGCCAGGCAAAGGCCGCCACCAGCCGCCTCTGCCACCAGGGCCCCATCCAGCTTTCGACCACCGCCCGCCCCCAGTAGGCATGGATGATCCGCGGCTCCGGTCCGTCGACGGACGACACGATCCCGCAGTGCTTGACCATGGCCCCCTCCACCATCCGGAACAGCAGCACATCGCCCGGCCGCATCGCGTTCACCGGCTTCTCGACCAGCCACCGCCCCGCCGCCTCCAGCAGCGTCTCGACACCACCGACCTCGGCCCAGTCCGGCGCATAGGCCGGCAGTGCCTCCGGCTCCTCGCCGATAACCTCGCGCCACACCCCGCGCACCAGTCCCAGACAGTCCGCGCCCGCGCCCTTCGTGCTCGCCTGATGCCGATAGGGCGTCCCCAGCCACCCCTGCGCGGCCATCACCACAGCCTCTCCCTCCGCCTCGGGGGAGAGTGGCCGAGCCGCAGGCGAAGCCGGTTGGGGCGGGCAAGGCAACCCGGACTCAACTCTGCGCGACCTCGCGTCGCCGCCCCCACCCGGTCGCGTCGCGACCTGCCCTCCCCCGAGGGGAAGGGAAACGGCAGAATTCACCCCCCTCACCGTTTCCCCCCGTCATTCCGCCCGCCGGTTGCCGGATAGGCCGTCAGGAAATCGTCGCCCGGAATCCTCGGAAAGCCCTGGAAGTTGATCCCGTTGCCGAACACCCCGACGCAGGTCTCCCAGCGCTTGTCGCAAGCTCGCCCCGCCGGATCGACCCGGCACCGCCGGTCCCCCAGCACAGCATCGCAAGCCCGCCCGTAGGTCCGCCCCACGACCCGCTCCAGCGCCGCCAGCGGCCCTTCGACCTCGGCCGTGAACCCCGCCCCCTCGCGCCGGATCCGGCTGAATGTCCCGACCCCCAGCCGCACCTTCAGGTCCGGCCGCCTCCAGTCCACGCGCCACACCTCGACCCGTGCGCGGTCCCACAGTCCAGCCGCGACATCGGCCGCTGTGATCCGGTCGTCATCGAGCACGCCTGCGACGGCCAGCGTCCCGCCGCCCAGCCCCGCCGAAGCGTCCGTCGCCCCTTGAGTCCACCCGCTGCCCGCCGCGCAGACGACGCCATCCACCTCCAGGCCGCGATCGTGGTCCGTAAAGCCCATCCGCGCCCCATCCGTCCGCACGACGATCCAGGCATGGCAGAGCGTCGCCGCCCCGCTCTCGATGCGGGCGGCCAGTTCAGTCGGTATGTCCCTCATGATCCTCCCCCATGGGGGAGGGGACTTCGAAGCGGTGGAGGGGGCCGGCCCCGGACACCCTGCTCGCCGCGAGCCCCCTCCGTCACGGCGCAAAGGCGCGCCGCGCCACCTCCCCCGGGAGGGGAGGATTTCGTCTCAGACCCTGACCTCGATCAGCGGCACCGCTGCCATCCGCCCGGCGTCGAAGCTCTCAAGCGTCATCTCCAGCCGGTCCGCGTCGAACCGCACCGGCGTGTCGAACAGGAAACCCGCCGACACCACCGTGCCCTTGCCCGGTGCCCTGGCCAGCGTGACCACGCCCGTCGTCGCATCGACGGAAAAGCCCGCGCCCGACACCGCAATCCCGTTCACGGCAAGGCGTACCGATCCCTCGACCGGCTTGGTGATCGGCCGCTGCAGGCCCTCGCCCGGACCCGATCCGGGGTCGCCATAGGCCTTCACCAGCGGAAACACCGCCCGCGTCCCGTCCCCCGTTCCCAGCACCTGGTCCCCGGCTGCCGGCGTCCCGCCCGGCGCGCACGAGGCGAAGTCCGCGAAGTCCCGAAACCGGAACCCGTACAGCCGGCCCCGCCGCGCCTCGAAAAAGGCCGTCAGCGCCGCCATGTCCGCCAGCGACCTCAGGTTCGCCCCGATCAGATACCGCCTGCGCCCCATGGCCCAGGGACTGTTCCGCCGCTCGAACCCGGAGGCCAGGGTGACGATCTCGGTCCGCCGCTCCACCCCACCCGTCGATCCGAACGCCAACCGGGCGGGCAGCCTCACCTCATGAAAACTCATCTGCACCCCCGACACCCTGTCTTGTCATCCCCGCGAAAGCGGGGACGGGCCGGCAGCCTCACCTCATGAAAACTCATCGCCACCCCCCACACTCTGTCTTGTCGTCCCCGCGAAAGCGGGGATTGTCGCCGCCCGGTGCCTCGTCCAGTCTGGAGGCGGGCCAGCCTCGGCCCCGGGCAAGGGAGCCATCGGATGCGCGGCCAGATTCTCGATTTCGATCCGGCGGCGGGTTCGGGCCTGATCAGCGGCGACGACGGAATCCGCTACGCCTTCAACGCCGACCAGGTGACGCCGCCGTCCAGAATCACCACCGGCCTGCGCGTGGATTTCGTTCCCGTGGCCGGTCAGGCCACCAACATCATGCTGCTGGCCGCCGCCGCGCCGTCGCCTGGCCCGTCGGCAACCCCCGGCGTGCCCGTCGATACCTTCGACTTTGCGAAGGCGATGTTCTCGTTTTCGGGACGCCTGCGCCGCTCTCATTTCTGGACGTCATGGGCGATACTGTTCGTCGGCGGCGGGGTGCTGAACTTCATCCCGTTACTCAACCTCCTGGGCATCCTGCTTCTGTGGCCGCACCTCGCGATCGGAGCGAAGCGGCTGCACGACATGGGCAAGTCCGGCTGGCTGATGGCCATCCCCTATGGGGTGATGATCATCGGCGGCTTCTATGCGTTTTTTTCGGTCGGCATTTCGGCCATTCTGAATAGCGAAAAGCTCGAGGCCGAGGACCCGGCGGCGATCCTGGCCACCTTTGGGCCGGCCCTGGGCATCCTCAGCTTCACCTGGCTCGTCGGTATCGCCTTCTGGCTCTGGATCGGTCTCACCGAAGGCCAGCCCGGCGACAACCGCTACGGTCCCAACCCGAAGACCCGATAGGACCCATCCATCTTCGGCTTTTTCAGGGACCTGTCATCCGGCCGGAGCGAAGCGAAGAGCCGGGACGCTGGACCGCGCCACCATCTCTCCCGGAAATCGCGCCAGCGATTGTCCGGGAGCCAGTTTGACCGCTCACGATCGTCTCCCGGACAGCCGCTTCGCGTCTTCCGGGAGGTCAATGACTGGCGTCTCCGGTCCCGGATAATCGCTGCCGCGATTTCCGGGATGACAAGACTGGGTGTCGAACCTGCCAAACTATAGCCGTCGCGCCCCCAGCGCGGCGGCCCGGGCCAGCATCTGGGCGATCTGCGCCTCGGACCTCAGAAGGGCCGGTGCGCCACCGTCGACGCTGACGTTCACCGTCACGCTCCCGCCGCCGCTGCCACCCCTGTTCTCGATCACACCCGATCCCGACGGCCGGAACACCTCCGGTCCCCGCTCCCCGACCAGATAGGCCCCGCCGCCCGTCACCGCACCGCCATCGGCCCGCGCCCCGCCGAAGCCGGCCGCGCCCGCGACCGCCCGGGCGATCGCCTCGCCCAGCCCGCCCGACCCGCCGACCCCTGTCCCAAGTGCGCCCAGCACGGCCCGCGCCAGTTCGCCCAGCGTCACCTCGCCATCCGCCGCCGCCCGCGCCAGCGACCGGGTCAGACTGGCTCCCGCCCGCCCGAACGCCTCCTCGATGCTCGACGCCGCCCGCTCCGCCGGCTCCCGCAAGGACTCCAGCGCCGCCGCCGCCTCCGCCGCCCTGGCCGGGATCGTATCCAGTGTCTGGTCCGTCATAAATCCTCCTCTCCCTCCCCCTCGGGGGAGGGTCGTCGATGCGAAGCAGTGACGGGGTGGGAACGGCAGGGCGATCCAGACCCAGATCTGTACGCGCCTGCCTTGCCGCACCACCTGGCCGCTCCGCGACCTGCCCTCCCCCGCGAGGGAGGGAGAAAGCCTCAATCCGGCCACGCCCTCATCAGCGCCTCGACCTCGGCGCGTCCCATCGGCACCGGCTTCCCGGCGACCGCCGTCAGCATCCGCCATTCCTTAAGCGACAGCCGCCAGAAGGCCTCCGGCGACACGCCCAGCGCCACCGCCGTCCGCAGCATCGCGCCCCAGCCCGTCTCAGCCATCGGCCGAGGCCACGAACGCGGCCGCCACGGCCTCGGCCGCCTCGACCGGCGACACGGCCACCCGCTCCAGCTCGCCCGCAAACGCGCCCTCGCCACCGCCGCGCAACAGCGCCGCCAGCACCGCCATCAGATCCCCCGCCGACAGCGCCCGCATCCGCGCACCCAGCGCCTCGACACCCGCGACCCCCAGCGCCGTCTCGATCTCCGCCAGGGCCCCCAGCGTCAGGCACAGGCGTCGCGGCTGGCCCGCCAGCACCACCACCGCCTCGCCCCGCGCTGCGTTCATGAATCCGATCTCCATGTTATTGTCGCGCCATGATCCGTCTCTTCAACGACTACAATGCGCTATCCGTTACCCATCGGGCATGGCTGCTTATGTTTCGCGGCCGCGAATTGGACGATGCGCTGGTAACGGAACTGAGACTCAAGCGCGGTGATCGCGTGCTGTTGTTCCAGGACGAAGGCGAGGATGACGAATGGGAAGGCGTTCTTGATTTCGGCCCCGCCAATGCGCCGGCTTCTGACATTGAGGCCGTATGGTACGTGCAACTTTAACCGCTCACAGCGCGCTGAACCCGACCGCCCCGGCGCTGGCCAGGCTGATGGCGAACGTCGCCTCGCCCTCGTGGTCCCCGGCATACTCCAGCGCCGAGACCAGGAAAGGCCCCTCCAGCACGCCGAAGTCCGGCACGATCAGCCGCCAGGTCTTCAGCCCCTGATCGAAGAAGGCCTCGCGGATCGCCGCGTCGGAGGCGGCATCCCGAAAGATCCCCTGCCCCGACACGGCCGCCGACTTCACCCCCGCCCCGCCCAGCAGCTCGCGCCACCGCCCCGCGCTGTCGGCATCCGTCGCATCGACCGTCCGGGCGTTCAGCGAAATCGTCCGCGCCCTCAGCCCCGCGACCGTCGTGAACACGCCCGGCGCGCCCTCGATCTTCAGCAGTATGTCCTTGCCCCGTTGAGCGGCCATGGTTGGTTCTCCTCAGTGATGAGTGATCAGTGGCGAGTGGCGAGTGGATCAGGTAATTTCCGTGAGACAGGCCCGTCTCACTGCCCTCGTTCGCGACGCCAGCACCGGCCCGCTCGCCACTCGCCACTGATCACTCGCCACTCTCTTCCGTCACCGCCCGCACCCGCACGACGCCCCAGACCCGCTTCTGGTCATGCGACCGGAACACCTCGGCATAGGTCGCGCGGATCGACACGGTGCGGACCCCGTCCGCCTCCAGCGTCACGTCGTGCAGCGCCGCCCGCACGGCCGCCAGCACGGCCCGGGCCTCTTCTGTCCCGGGAAACCGCGAGGCACAGCGCAGGCTCAGCGTATGCTCCACCCCGCACCCGTCCGCCGCCACCGGCCGACTTTCGGACCGTCCGATCGCCAGCCACGGCCAGACCGCCTCTCCCGGTGCCTCGTCCCAGACCCTGGCCGGGTCCCCCAGCAAGGCCCGAACCGCCGTGTCTGCCCGGAGGTGTCCGATCAGCGCCTTCTGCAGCGCCCCCTCATGATCTCTCATCGACTGCGCTCCAGGCTCACCCGCGTCCGCCCCGGCCGGTCCGGGTCCGCATCGACCGCTGCGATCGTCCAGTCGGCCCCGCCGAACCGGATGACCCGCCCCTCGGCCAGCCTCGGATCGGTCCGCATCACGGCCGTCGCCACCTCGGTCGCTGCGGTCACCCCGGCCTCCGTCGTCTGCCGCCGCCGTCGCGCCTCCAGCCTCAGCCAGACCGACCCCAGAGGCTGATATGAAATCGCCCGCCCGCCATAGGGCGTCTCCGCCTCCACCGGATCCAGCAGGCTGGCCAGGACCCTGAACCCGCTCACAGCCGCACCACGCGATAGGGCGCGATCCAGGCCTCCACCGGGCGGATCGACATCTCCTGTTCCCCACGCTCATAGGCGCGCAGGGCCAGCATCAGGATCGCCAGCCTCAGCGGCGCCGCCGAGGTCGAGGTCAGGCCCAGGCCCACCTCCCCCTCGACCCTTGCAGTGGCCGCATCGATCAGCGTCTGGATCAGCGTGTCCTCGGCCTCGTGACCGACGCGCAGGAACAGCTTCGCCTCCGTGAGCGTCACGGGTGCGGTCATGGGAAATCTCCGATGTCAGAAAAGGGAGGCAGTAGGGCCTGGGCAGTAGGCAGTAGACGCCGCAATCACGGCCTCCCTGTCGTCGCCCAAACCCTACTGCCTACTGCCTACTGCCTACTGCCTCGGCGACTACGTCGCGCTGAACCTCATCACCTTGATCGCATCGAAGTTCTGCACCCCGCCCCCGACCCGTTTGGTCGTGTAGAACAGCACATAGGGCTTGGCCGAATACGGGTCCCTCAGCACCCGCACCCCGGCCCGATCGACGATCAGATAGCCCCGCTGGAAGTCCCCGAACGCGATGGCGTGGCTGTTCGCGGCGATGTCCGGCATCGTCTCGATCTCGGTCACCGGATAGCCCAGCAGGCTGGCCGTCTCGCCCGGCCGCGTCGCCGGCGACCAGATGTAATTGCCTTCCGCGTCCTTGAACTTGCGCACGGTCGAGACCGTCTTGCGGTTCATCACGAACCGCCCGTTGGGCCGGAACTGGGCCTTGGGCGCATAGATCAGGTCGATCAGCCGGTCGGCCGGGCTGGACGGTGCGAAGGCCCCGGCCGCCCCTGACGCCACATAGCCGATGCTGCCCCAGGTCTGGCTCGCATCCGCCACGATGGAATAGCCCAGAAAGCCCTTGGGCTTGTTCGTCCCGTCGCCGTTGACGAAGGCCTGGGTCTCCTGGGCGGCAAAGGCGTCCTCGACCTCGCCGGCCAGCCATTCATCCAGATCGACCAGGGCATCGTCCAGCAGGGCCTGGGTCGCCGCCGGATTGGCGTACAGGTCGGCCGAGGGGAACTCGAGCAGCGCCAGGGTCGCCGGATCCGTCTCCGGCCGCGCCGCCGTCTCGGCCACCCAGCCGGATGCGATGCCCGCCGTCGAGACCGGCTTTCTGAACACGCCCGACGCCACCGTCCGCACGGTGGCGATCTCGCGCATCGGACTGGTCGCCATCAGTCGCCGCTCGATCGCCCGCTCCGTCTCGGTCGGCACAACATATCCGCCCGAGGTCGGTGCCGAGCTCAGCCCCGCCTTCACCTCCAGCCCCAGCTCCCGCCCGGTCCGCACATAGCCGTCGAACGCGGATTTGGTCTCCTCCCCGTCGCGCAGCGATGGGGAGGTGGCTCGACCGAAGGGAGAGACGGAGGGGTTCTCAACGCCCCCGAGCTGCGGCCGCCTGGCCTCAGACAGCGCCCGGTCCAGCCGCGCCTGCGCCTGCCCCACCGCCTGGTCGATCCGCGCCACCTTCTCCTCCAGCAGCGTATCGGCCGACGCCTTCCTCTCGATCTCGTCCAGCCGGGCATCGTTGGCCCCTTTGAACGCCTCGAACGCCGCCATCATCTCGTGCATGGCAGCGCGCGCCTCCGGCGAACCGGACGCGGTCTGGGTCTCTTTCATGGTGTCTCCTGTTGAGTGATGTCCTATCCCTCCCCCTCGGGGGAGGGTGGTCGAAGCGAAGCAGAGACCGGGTGGGGCCGGCCCGGCGATCCATCGTGCGGCCTTGCCTTGCCGCCCCCACCCGCTCGCTTCGCGAGCTGCCCTCCCCCGAGGGGGAGGGAGAATTATGGTCACACCACCCTGAACCGCGCCCCTGGCAGCATCGGAAACGTCACCAGCGACACCTCCCATAGCTCCACGCCGCTGAGCACCCGCAACCGCCCGTCCCGCCGCGCCCTCGCCGCCCGGAACCCGATCGACAGTCCGTCCAGCGCACCCGCGCGGCTCAAGGCCTGGGCATAGCGCGCTTCGGCCGACCAGTCGGCGATCCGTCCCCGGACGAACAACCCGCGCTCGTCCTCGGCCATCGCGTCCCAGACGCCGACGACCGCCCGGCTCTCATGCTGATGCAGCATCCGCACGCCCGCGATCCCGGTCTGCCTCAGGCTGTCCACGAACGCGCCCTTCGCCACCACATCCCCGTTCAGGTCCGCCACGCCCCACAGGGAGGCGTAGCCCTGGATCAGAAGTGGCGAGTCGTGCAGCAATGCGGTCGAAGCCGAAGCTGAGCGCCGACGAGGAACAACCGATCCGGATGCCATCTTCGAGCCCTCGCCACTCGCCACTAACCACTCGCCACTCACTCCCCGTCCTCCAGCCGCGTCTCGATCCGCATCAACGCCGCCCGCGTGGCGATGCCCTGCTCCTCCAGCCGCGCCAGCCGTTCGGCGACCAGCCTCTGCTCGTCCACCCGGTCCTCCAGCGTCGCGATCCGCGTCGCCGCACTCCCGGCCCAGACCAGCCCGCCGATGGTCTGCACCACCAGAGCCACCGCCAGCCCGGTCGCCAGTTTTCGAATGTCGTCCATGGTTTGCTCCGCTCCGGGTTGAGTAGCGAGTGGCGAGTGGCGAGTGGCGAGTGACTGTCGCAGCAGGAGCCACCATCAACCGGCCCAAGCTGTCGAATTAACGGGCAATCACTCGCCACTCATCACTCGCCACTCGCCACTTCAGGCCCCCACCCCCGCCATCCGCCGGCGCTCCTCGTCCGTGAGAAACGAGGCTGCGCACAGCCGCGCCCACAGGGCGTCGCGCTCGGGCTGCAGCGCAGGCACAGCGTCCAGGTCCGGCTCGATCCGCACGCCGTCAAAGCGCCCGCCCAGCCACCCGCCCAGCGCCCCGGCCGTCTTCCTCGCCAGCGGCACCACCGTCCCGCGCCAGAAGGCCGCATTGGCCTCGCGATAGTTCGCATAGGTCGCATCGCCCGGGATCCCCAGCAGCTGGGGCGGCACGCCGAAGGCCAGGGCGATCTCGCGCGCCGCTGCATGCTTGCCGGCGATGAAGTCCATGTCCGCCGGACTCATCGACATCGGCTTCCAGTCCAGCCCGCCCTCCAGCACCATCGGCCGACCGGCATTCCCCGCCCCCGCATGCGCCTCGCCCAGTTCGGCCTTCAGCAGGGTGAACTGCGCCTCGGTCAGCCGCTCCCCGTCCGCCCCCTTGAACACCAGCGCCCCGCTCGGCCGCGCCGCATTGTCCAGCAGCGCCTTGTTCCAGGCCCCCGAGGCATTGTGCACATCGATCGCCGCAGCCGCCGCCTCCAGCGGCGAAAATCCATAGTGGTCGTCGGTCGGGTTCCACAGCTTCAGCTGCATCACCGGCATCCAGCCATCGGCCTCGCGCCCGATCCGGACCGAGCGTCCGCCGACGGAATACTCATAGGCGTCCGGCCACCCCGCCCGCCCCGGCACCACCTGCACCCGGTCCGGCCTCAGCGACCACAGCTCGGCGGGCGGCCCGTCCCCGACCGCCTCGATATAGGCGTTCCCCGCCGTCTGCAGCGCGCCATAGACGCCCTCCAGCCATTCGGCCCCCGACTGCTCGGGATTGGGCTGTCTCAGCAGGGCCGCCACCGGATGGTCGTCGTCGCGCCCCCCGCCCGCGAACACGACCAGAGGCGTCGCCGCGCAGGCCTCGGCGATCATCCGCACGCAGCGATAGGCCACCGCATTGCGCGCAAATCCCTCGCGAGCCAGATTGCCATAGTCGCGGGGAGTCCACCGCGGCCGGCCCGCGCCGGTCACCGCGATCAGCGGTCCGGCCCGACTGGCCTTGGTTTCCTCCGGCGTGCCGGGCGCAGCCTTCCGCGCCCGGCGCGACGGCCAGTTCAGGATCGCCATATGTTTTCCTCGGACAGGTTCAGGCCGCGCCACCGGCCAGGATGGGAGCAGCGCCCGCCCCCGGGACAAGGACGGCGGCTCAGGCCAGAGCCGTCTTCACCAGCGGCTTCAGCACGGTCTTGACCAGCGTCTGCCCCGCCACATTCAGGTGCATCGCCGACCCGGTCGCGTAGCAGGCCGCATTCGGAGAGTTCGGATTGCCGCCCGATGCCCCGCCGTTCAACGCGGCAATGGCTCCATAGTCGGCCACCACATATCCATAGGTCGCCGCATTGCTGACGATCAGGGCGTTAAGCGCCAGACGCTCTGCCTCGCGCTGGCCGATGTCCGTCGGTGTTCCGGTCCATCCGCGCGGGATGATCGTCCCGACGATGACCCGGCCAGGCCCGAACCGGGAAGCATCGGCCATGTACTGGATGTAGGGCAGGATCGAGGTGGTCCAGATCGCGTTCGCGCCGCCGACGATGGCCCCGGATGCGAGCGCCGCGATGTCGTTCGTCCCGGCCCAGAAGTGGTGCGCCAGCTTCGTCGCGCCCTTGTTCGACGACTGCGCCCAGGTGGTCGCCCGCTGCGAATTGCAGGCCGCGGCCGTAGCCGCCGCCGTCGCGAAGTTGGGAAGATACGGAACGGGGAAGCCTTCGGCATCGAGGTCTTCCAGCAGCTGACGCGACCAGCCCAGATGGAATCCGCTCTCGTTCATCTGCGCCGTCAGGCTGTCGCCTTCCAGGGACAGCAGGCTGGCGCGGTTGCCAAGGGCGATCCTGAAGATGGTCGCGAGATCGGCCTCGACCGCCTGGCACTGGGCCACCGACAGCACACTGGATGAGGACGCTGCCGCCAGGAAGTCGGACGATCCCGACGCCGAGGCAAACCACTGCCCCCGACCCAGCAACGCAGTGGTCAGGGCCGCCGCCGTCGGGGCGGGCATGGTGGCCACCGTGACCCCGTTGATCCGCAGCAGGGTATTGGGCGATCCGGACACCAGGGTGATGATCACCGGCTCCGCCGTCGGCGGGCCGATCATGCCGCTCTGCAGGCCCTGGTTCAGCGGATAGAGCGTCGGCTGGGACGCGGTGTTGTCGTACAGCAGCGACAGGCCGCTGCCCCCCGTGCCGTCCGATCCCAGGCCCATCAGCCCCAGCGAGTTGATCACGCCTCCCGTCAGCACGCCGACCCAGAACAGGGTCGTGCTGTTGCGGGCGTTGACGGCGTTCGGATTGCGCAGGTTGGCGCCGGCCGCCGACTGACCGGCAGGGTTGCAGCCCAGCGAGATCGTCGCCCGGCCGCGCGTGACGTTCTCCGCCCGGATCAGCGGACGGCTGGCGGCAGTCGCCTGAACGAAGTCGTGCGTCCCCGCGCCCGCCCCGGTGACCGGATAGGCCTGGTCGTAGAGCCGCGAGACCCGCGACAGGCCGAACGCAGCCAGCGGCGCGACATCGGCGATCCCGCCCACATTGAGAATGTCCAGCGTGGCGTCGTCGGACACCCGGTTCGCCGTCGCGGCTGGCCCGGTGTATTCCGCAAACAGTTGGGCCATGCCGACCGCCCACTGCATCCCCGGAATGGGCCGCAGGACCGGCGCGGCCGGTCCCGCACCCCTCGTCAGCGCGAGCGCGGCGGAAGCATGGCTCAGCGGGTGGCCCAGACTCAGACCCATGGCGCGGCCCTCCTCGTTCGCCGGCTCAATCGAACAGGGCGACCAGGCCCTGCGCCGTCGTCCCTGTCTGCATCACGCGGCTGCACTGGATCGGCAGATAGCCGACCGGATGGTTGGAAAAGGTCACGGCCGCACCGCCGGGGGAAGCCACCGGGACCACCCGCACATGGCCGGCCACGCCGACGTACAGCGCCTTGGCCACGGCTTTCAGGTCGCTCGCGTCGCTGGGCGTCACCGCCTCGGCCCGCCGGGCCGGCGACGCGGGCGAGGGTTCGCGTGACGCATAGACGTCGGTCGGGTTGGGCATCTAAAGCCTCCTTGTCGTGATGTCAGATCAGTCGGATGCGCGGCCCTGCGGGCTGGTCCAGCAGCAGCTGCGAGATCGCCCAGACCAGGGCGTCGGCCCGGTCCGGACTGTGTCCGGGCGCTTCGCCGCCCAGACCCATCAGTTCTTCTTCCAGGGCGTTGAAGCGGCCGCAGTGGACGACCCTGCCCTGCTCGTACAACGCCGCCACCGGCTCCGCCCGCGCCCGTTTCCCGCGCGAGGCGTGCACCAGCTTGACCCGGGTCCGGCACCCCGCCTGCTCCAGGCCCGCCTGTTCCAGCAATGTGCGAACCATCTCCCCGCCCTGGTTGCCCTCGGCCACGATCTGGTCGGCCCCGACCATCTCGGCCGTCTCGACCACACGCCGGGCCCAGCCCAGCGGCGTCAGGCCCCTCACCGACCGGTCGGCCAGCACATAGGCCCGACCGTTCGCACGACCGGCCGCCACGATCCCGCAGGCGTCGCCCGTGGTCGTGATCGGCGGATCGACCGCCACGACGATCCGCTCCAGCCGCTCCGGCCGCTCGCCGCGCGCCGCTGCGATATCCTCGGCCCCGAACAGCGCGCCTTCGCTCTCGACGACCAGACCCTCCATCTCTTGGGCCTCCAGTCGTGTCCCGGCATACAGGTCGCGCAGATGCGCCAGATAGACGGGCGGCAGGTTCGCCGCGTTCGCCTGGGTCGCGCCCCGCGTCGTCTCCGTCCCCGGCTCGGTCAGCAGGGTCTTCAGCGCCGCGATCGGCCGGGGCGTCGTCGTCACCACCAGCTGCGGGGCCTCCCCCCGGCGCAGCCCGAATCGAAGGTTCGACAGTACCCGTCCCGGCTCGCGCCAGGCACAGAACTCGTCGGCCCAGGCCCCGTGGAACTGCGGTCCTCTCAGACTGTCCGGGTCCTCGGCCGAGAAGGCATAGGCCATCGCACCGCTGCGTGGCCACACCAGCCGCTTGCGACCCGCCTCCCAGCGCGGCCGGTCGCGGCCCTCCCCCATGGCCTTCAGCCCTGACGGCCCCTCGACCATCACCTCGCGCACATCGTGCAGCGCCGGCCCGACCAGGGCGAAGGTGAAGTCGGCAGTCTTCGCCTTGTCATTCAGCCAGCACGCACCGGCGAAGGTCTTTCCCGATCCCCGTCCTCCCAGCATGACCCAGGTTCGCCATCGCTCGCCCGGCGCGACCTGATGTTCGGCAAGGTCCGGATTATCCCTGAAGAGCTGGCGCCATTCCGCCTCGGTAGCGGGCATCTTCTGCGACGCGCTTGGCTTCAACAATCGCGCGATGTCGCTCCAGTCGGTCGAGCAGCTCGGCCTTGTAGCGTTCGACCGTTTCGGGATCGGGTCTGTCACCGTCGTTCATCTCATCCTCTGTGCTTTCGGGCGCGCGGGCGGCGGCGGTCATGATACGCCGGGCCGCCGCCTCGACGGCCGCCACCGCGCGAGCCAGGTGGGTGATGACGCGGATCTTCCGGTCGATCGCGGCCAGATCGCCCCGGGGCGTCTCCAGCGCGTCGACCACCCCGCACACCTCGTCGATCATGGCGCGCAGGTGTTGCAGCCTGCCCTCGAGCCAGACGGCCTGAACCGCCGCCCCGCCCCGCTCATCGCCATTTCCCGCCATGCCCAAACTATAGCGGACCAGCGTCACAAGGCGGGTTCGAGGGCCCCATAAACAGGTCGACCCTTGATGGACATGCGCTTTTCAGCGCCTCCGCGGACAACTTCCGGCTTGTCAGCGGACACCTTCAGGCCGGGAGGGGTCAATCCTGCTGGGGCAGGACCCGCCGCACCCGCTCGACAAGGGTCGCCGGCGTGAAGGGTTTGGCGACATAGCCGGAGCATCCCAGAGACAGGGCCTCGCGAACCGTTGCGGTCTGGCTGTCGGCCGTGACCATCAGGACGGGCGGCGCATCGGCGATCTTCTTCATCGCGGCCAGCACTTCCAGCCCGCTCATCCTCGGCATGTGGACGTCCAACAGCATCAGATCAAAGCGCGATCGCTTCAACAGGGCGATGGCCGCCTCGCCATTCGCCGCCACGGCCACCTGGAAACCCGCCTGGGTCAGGATCGCATGGATGACCTCGCGGATGCTGTCGTCGTCGTCGACGACCAGGATCGCGGGCTTCATGCTGCGGCCTCAACAGCCAGGGGTTTGCGCGCATGTAGCGCCTTCGCCATGGCCTGGATCAGGGCCACGACCTCGATCGGCTTGCCGACGTGGCCGTCCATGCCCGCGGCATGGCACGCCTCGACCTGCTCGGGCAGGACAGCGGCGGTCAGCGCCAGGATCGGCGTCGCCGCAGCCTCGCCGCCCAGGGCACGAATCGTTCGACACGCATCCATTCCATCCATCACCGGCATATGCACATCCATCAGTATCAGATCGTAACCGCCCGTCGCGGCCGCTTGCACCGCCTCGGCCCCGTCACAGACCGTGGTCAGGGTAACGCCCCAGGCTTCCAGCAGAACACGGACCAGTTCCCGGTTTGCCGGCGCATCGTCGGCCAGCAGAACCTTCAACCCGTCCGGCAGGCCCTCCAGTACGTCCTGCGACATGACGTTCAGCGGCGCGGCGGCGATCAGCGGCACCTCGAACCAGAAGGTCGATCCATGGCCCGGACGGCTCGTCGCCCCGATCTCGCCGCCCATCATGTCGACCAGCCGGCGGCAGATCGCCAGTCCCAGACCCGTCCCGCCATAGACCCGCCGCGTCGAGGCGTCGGCCTGGGTGAACCGGTCAAACAGGGCGCCGATCTTGTCGGGCGCGATGCCGATCCCGCTGTCGGTGACCGCCACCCGCAGCCGCCCGCCGACGGCACCGACATCCAGGGTGATCAGGCCCGAAGTCGTGAATTTCATCGCATTCGACAGGAAGTTCAGCGTCACCTGACGCACCCGCCCTTCATCGCCGATGATCGCTTCGGGCAGATCGCCCGACGTCGTGACCGCCAGCGTCAGGCCCTTGTCCTGGCACTGGGTCTCGACGATCGATGCCGCCGACCGCGCCATCGCCGCCGGATCGAAGGCCACGGGATCCAGCCCCACCGCATCGGCCTCAAGCTTGGAATAGTCCAGAACGTCGTTGATGACGCCCAGCAGGGCCTCGCTGGACGCGGCGATCCGGTCGGCATAGCGCCGCTCCACCTCCGGCAGGGCCTCGCTGGCCTGCAGCAGGCCGGAGAATCCGATGACGCTGGTCAGGGGCGTCCGCAGTTCGTGGGACATATTGGCCAGGAATTCGGATTTGGACCTTGCCGCCGCCTCGGCCACGTCGCGCGCGGCCACCAGTTCGTCCTCCAGACGCTTGGTCGCCGTGATATCGCGCACCACGTCCTGGTACTCCACCGCCCTGCCCTGCGCGTCGCGGATCACCTTGGGATGCGCCTCCAGCCAGATCACCGTTCCGTCCTTGCGGATCGCGCGGTACGGAATGCGCGGCGGCACGGCGTCCGGGCCCGAGCGGGCATAGGCCGCAAACGCCTTTCGGACGCGCCTGGCATCCGCCGGATGTATAAAGTCCCATGACGCCCGGCCGACCAGTTCCTCGGCGCGATAGCCCATGATCCCCTCGACCGAAGGCGACAGGTAGCGGAACCGGCCGTCCAGACCATAGGTCCCGATCACATCGGTCGAATTGGCGGCCACCAGGCGATAGAGCGCCTCGCTGGCCTCCACCTTCTGCTGGCTGCGCGCCAGGTCGGTGATATCCTGGAACACACCGAACAAGGCCGTGACCGGCCCGTCTCCGTCGCGCTCGGGCCGACACGCGGCCTTCACGATCCGTTCCTCGCCGTCCTCCCGGATCAAGCGCAACTGGATCCCGCCGCATTCGCCGGTCCGGATGGCCCGCGCGCAGCAGTCTTCGACCAGGTGGCGATCGTCGGGATGGTAGCATCCGACGGCTTCGTCGAAGCTGGGATCGAAGGTCGCCCGGGACTTGCCGTGGATCCGGTAGACCTGGTCGGACCAGTCCACCTTGCCGGATGCGATGTCGTACCGCCAGCGCCCCAGACCGGCCAGTTCCTCCGCCATTTCCATCATGGTGGTCTGTTTGGCCTGGGCCCTCAGCAGGCGGACGTGGTCGATCTCCTGGCCCGCCAGCCGTGCCAGCAGCTTCAGGCTCTCCATCTGGCCCTCGGTCGGCGCGCCGTGCGGTATGGTGTCCAGCACGCAGACGGCCCCGTCCTGTTTGCCATCCGCCGTCGTGATCACAGCGCCGGCGTAGAACCGCACACCCTCTTCGGTGACCAGACGATTGTCGACGAAGCGGCCGTCCAGGGTGGCGTCCTGGACCACCAGGGTCGTCCCCGCCTCCGAACCGATCATGTGCCGGCAGAAGGACTCCCCGGCCGTCGTCTCATCGGCCCCGAAACCCAGGTTGGACCGAAACCACTGACGATCCTCGTCCAGCGCGGTGATCAGGGCGATCGGCGCGTCGAACATGGCCGCGGCCAGTTCGGTCAAACGGTCGAAAGCTGTACTGTTGGGCAACACCGGTCTCCACTTCGGCGAACAGGGTTAACCTGCGTCGCCGAACAAACGGTTACCGGGCAATCCGTTTCACCCGCGCTCTTCCAGCCATTCGGCCGCTTCATACTCCACCGCGTCCTCCGGTTTGTCCAGCTCAAGTTCGCTGATCGTCTGTCCCCGGATAGACACGCCTGCCGTGTGTACGGTCTCGGAATCGCCGGAAATCAGCGGATGCCAGTTCGCCAGCCCCCGCCCCTCATGCAATCTGCGATAGGCGCACGACAGCGGCATCCAGCCCAGGGCCTCGATGTTCCACGGCGTCAATTTGATGCAGTCCGGCACATGGTCCTTGCGGTTCGCATAGTCGGTGCAGGCGCACAGCTGTCCATCGAACAACTTGCAGTGCACCCGGGTCGGAAAGACCTCACCGGTATCCTCGTCCTCGAACCGGATCAGACAGCACAGCCCGCACCCGTCGCACAGGCTCTCCCACTCCTGGGCGGTCATCTGCTCCAGACGCTTGGTCTGCCAGAAGGGTCTGTCGGCCGGAACCGGCGGGGCGGTCAGACCGCCACCGCCTTGGCCATGTCCGCATCCGCCGCCCGCCTCAGCGCGTCCTCGGCCCAGGCGTTCAGACTCCGCCCCGACAGCTCCGCCGCCTTTGTGACGCGCGCATGAACTTCGGGATCGACCCGAAACATCACCTTGCCCGAGTACGGTTTGTCCGGCGATTTCCCGATCCTGGCGCAGGTCTCGATGTAGTCATCGACCGCTTCGCGAAAGGCCGCCTTCAGTTCGCGCGCCGTATCCGCATGAAAGCCGACGCCGTCCCGAATTCCGGCCAGCTTGCCGAAGAAAATCTCATCGTCGGCATCGAATTCGACCGCCGCCGAATACCCTTTGTATGTCATGGTGCTCACGGCTCTACTCCCAGCCTGATCAGAAAGGCCCGTGCCGCCCTGACCTGATATCGCCTGGCCTCCCTGGCAGGATGAGGCCTGTGAAAGAACTCGGCTTCGCCACCGCGCACAAACCGGACCCGAGAGCCCGACCCCTCGACGATGTGGCACCCAACCGCGACCAGCAGATTTTCGATCGCAGCCCATCCGATCGTTCCGGACACCGGATCGGCGAATACCGCCGCCAGCGTCTTCGTCTGCTTGCTGTTCATGCTAGCAGAAATCTAGTTGCAAGCGGCGTGATGTGCAAGCGTAATCTGATATCACGGTCAAGGTCTATGGCGCATTGGGCGGCGATCGCCTAGATGAACGCCGCTCCTTCCCAGGCTCCATTCCCGTCCCCCTCCCTCGCTCTGCGGTGGAGGATGAAAGACACCCATGGCTCCCCGTTCCTCCCCCCGTCCGCCGCTCGTCGCCCTGAAGGACGTCCGTCTGCAGGACGGCACCCGTCCCCTGTTCGAGGGCGTCGATCTGGCCATCGAGCCGCGCACCCGGTCCTGTCTCGTGGGCCGCAACGGGGCCGGCAAGTCGACCCTGATGAAGATGGTCATGGGCCTGATCGAGCCCGACTCGGGCGACCGTTCGGTCCAGTCCGGCATCCGCTTCGCCTATGTCCCCCAGGAACCCGTCATCGCCGGCGACACTCTGCTGGACTATGCCACCTCCGGCGACGCCGAGCCCTGGATGGCCGAAAGCTGGCTTGAGACCTTCGGCATGAACCCGGAGAAGCCCGCCCGTGGTCTGTCCGGCGGCGAGATCCGCCGCGCCGCCCTGGCCAAGGCCTTCGCCGAGGCGCCCGACCTGCTGCTGCTCGACGAGCCGACCAACCACATGGACATCCTGGCCATCGAGCTGCTGGAAAACGAGATCATCCAGGCCAAATGCGCCGCCCTGATCGTCTCCCACGACCGGGCCTTCCTGAATCGCGTGACCCAGTCGTGCCACTGGCTTGAGCATCGTCGCGTCCGCACCCTGAACAAGGGCTTCAACGATTTCGACGAATGGGCCGCCAAGGTGCAGGAGGAGGAGGCCGAAAGCCTGCGCCGCCTTAACAAGCGCATCGAGGCCGAGACCTACACCTTCTACCGCTCCATCACCGCCCAGCGCACCCGCAACGAGGGCCGTGCCCGCGCGCTCGAGGCCATGCGCCAGGACCGCGCCCTCCGGGTGAAGGACATTCCCCGCGAGCTCCAGCTCGGCGTCGATTCCGGTGTCTCCTCCGGAAAGCTGGTCGCCGACCTGAAGGGGGTATCCAAGGCCTTCGGCGACCGGACCGTCATCAAGCCCTTCACCACCCGGGTCATCCGGGGCGACCGGCTGGCCATCGTCGGACCCAACGGCGCGGGCAAGACCACCCTGGTCAAGATTCTGCTGGGCGACCTCGCGCCCGACACCGGCACGGTCAAGCTGGGGGCCAATCTGGAGCCGGTTTATCTGGACCAGTCCCGCGAGGGGCTGAAGTCCGACATGACCCTGTGGGACGCCCTGACCCCCGGCGGCGGAGACTCCATCCTGGTGCGCGGCGTCTCGAAACATGTCGCCGCCTACGCCAAGGACTTCCTGTTCCAGGAGGGTCAGCTGCGCCAGCCGATCTCGACCCTGTCGGGCGGCGAGCGCAACCGCCTCTTGCTGGCCCGCGCCCTGGCCAAACCGGCCAATATGCTGGTCCTCGACGAGCCGACCAACGACCTCGACATGGACACGCTCGACAAGCTCGAGGAGCTGCTGGAGCAGTACGACGGCACCCTGATCCTGGTCAGCCACGACCGCGACTTCGTCGACCGCCTGGCGACCTCGACCATCGGCATGAACGGCCAGGGCGACATCGTCGAGACCCCCGGCGGCTGGACCGACTTCATCCGCCAGAACCCGGGGTTCCTGAAGAGTGGCGAGGGACGAGTGACGAGTGGCGAGAAAAGCGCCCACAGCCCGACACCGCCTCCGGAGCCCGCCCCTTCACTCGCCACGCGTCACTCGCCACTCGCCACTTCCAGAAAACTCTCCTTCAAGGACCAGCACCGGCTGAAGGAACTGGACGCCCTGATCCACACCCTCCCCGCCGACATCGCGGCCCACGAGGCGACCCTCGCCGACGTCAACTTCTACGCCCGCGATCCCTCCGGCTTCGCCAGCACCATGAAGGCGCTCGACAGCGCCCGGGCCAGGCTGGAAGCCGCCGAGGAGGAATGGCTGGAGCTGGAAGCCAAGCGCGAGGCGTTGGTCGGCTGACTCCGTCAGGAAGCGAGGGCAACCGCAGCGCTCGGAAGTCTGCTATCGCGAAACGGACCATGATTTGAGGGACCAATGATCCGCATCGCACTTCTCGCCGGCTTTGCAGCCAGCCTCGCCGCGCCGGCCTTCGCCCAGTCGGACCATCCGGCGTCTTCGGTGGCCCCGTCCGGGCCATCGCAGGCGCGCGCGGCCGCCCAGGCGCGATCCGGCCCCCAGGCCATCCTCGAGGCTGTCGATGTCTGCGACGCCTGGATGACGACAGCCGAGGACAACGGTCTCGATCAGACGACGCCCTATCAGCAGACCGTGCACGACGCGGTGGCCCGGATTTCCAGAGACTTCATCGACGTTCAGACCCATGCGGTCGGGGAAATACAAGCCTATCTGGCGTTGAACGGCGCGCTGGACGTCTGGATCAGCGAGGGGCACGCCGGATGCCCGCTCAACGTCGCCTCGTCGGGCGGACGCAATCTGGAACTCAACCGGCTGCGACCCGGCGTGCTGGCACTCCTGAGCGCTGAGGACTCGGGCTGGACCGCCGATGAGGACAACGTCTGGGTCCGCTACGACGGCTGGGGTCTGTTCCTCGGCGAGGACACGAGCGAGCCGCAGGCGTGGAGCATCGGAATGGTTCGCTGAAGGCGAGCGAACCCGCTTTTTGTGCATAACCCAAGTCTCTGGAACGGCCGTAAAAATCCCGTCCGTCCACAGAGGTTAACGCGGTTATGCACCGGCCACCGACCCATGTTGCACAGCGGTAACGAAACGGCCGCTTGCCGGATCCCGGGATCGGCGCGAACCTGATTTTGCCGAGGGACACGGCGGCGCGGAAACCCGGGGAGACCGGGGTTTCAAGCGGGTCGGTCCGGCTCTCTGACCAAGGGTTCCAGGTCCACTTCGGTGGACGCGGAAAACCCGGGCAGGATCAAGGCTCCCGACCTTCAGCGCTTCGGTGCGGGGGGACGGAGAACCGGATCGGGATCGATGGACGGCGCGAGGGTCAAAAGCCCGGACGGAACGCCATAGACCAGGGGCCGCCAGGATACAGCCGACCGTCGCCGGGTTCGCCCGCCGGCGCTGACGCCAGGGTCCGAAAACCTCAATGGCCAAGTCCCAACCCGGACTTGGTGGGGGGACGTAAGCACCGGTTCGCCCGGACTTGCGTCCCCTCGCTCAATTCTGGCGCACAGTGTCTCCTCCCCGTCCGAAGGATGGGGAGGGGGACCGCCCGCCGCCTGGCGGGGGGTGGAGGGGGTCTTGACACCCCACCGACCGTAGCCCCTTCAAGAACCCCTCCGTCACGGCCCTGAAGAAGGGCCGCGCCACCTCCCCGCGCCTACAGCGCAGGGAGGAGCCCATGCCCCCCCGCGACGACGCTCCGCTTCCCATCCTTCCGTCATCGCCCTAGTTTGCCCGGCATGAAGCCTCGCACGACTCAGTCCGTCGTCAGCCGCCGTCTCGTCCTGGCGGGGGGCGTCGCCGTCACCGCCATGGGGCTGGCCGCCTGCGGCAGTTCCGAGGCCCCGGTCGACGAACAGGGCCGCGTCCGCATCCGGTTTGCCACCGACTGGCGCGCCCAGGCCGAGCATGGCGGCTTCTATCAGGCCCTGGCCTCCGGGGCCTATGCGCGGCGCAATCTAAACGTGGAGATCATCCAGGGCGGCCCCGGCGTGAACGTGCCCCAGTTGCTGGCCGCGGGCGCGGTCGAACTGGGCATGGGCTCCAACAGCTTCATCCCGCTGAACCTGGTCGCCGAGGGGGCCCCGGTGAAGGCCGTCGCCGCCTTCTTCCAGAAAGACCCCCAGGTCCTGATCGCCCACCCCGACCCGGACCTGACGGGCATCGCCGACCTGACCGGCCGGCCATTCCTGCTGGCCGACGCCTCGATCACCGCCTTCTGGGTCTGGCTGAAGGCGAAATACGGCTTCACCGACGATCAGGTCCGCAAATACAACTTCAACCCCGCCCCCTTCATTGCCGACGATCGCGCGGTCCAGCAGGGCTATCTGACCAGCGAACCCTATACGATCGAGAAACAGGCCGGTTTCGAGCCCCGCGTTTTCCTGCTGGCCGACGAGGGCTACCCCTCCTACGCCACCATGGTCCTGTCGCCGGACGGCTTCGCCCGCGACAATGCGGAGGCGCTGCGCAGCTTCATCGCCGCCTCGGCCGAGGGCTGGCGGGACTATATGCGGGGCGACCCCAAACCGGCCGACGCCCTGATCCGCGAGGCCAACCCCGACATGACCCAGGACATCCTGGACCAGGCCCGCGCCAAGCTCAGCGAATACGGCATCGTCGATGCGGGCGACGCCGCCCTGTATGGCCTCGGGGCCATGACCGAGGCGCGCTGGAAGGCCTTCTTCGACGTCACCAGCCAGGCGGGCGTCTATCCCCCGAACCTGAACTGGCGCAACGCCTTCACCGACAACTTCCTGCCCGGCCGTGGCTAGCTCTCCGCCCCCCGGGCGGAGAGGGGCCGCGTAGCGGCCGGAGGCGCGCCCGGATGGACGCCCCCGAACCGAGCGTGATCGCGCGACTGAGCCAGGCTGTCGTCGAGTATCCCGGCCGCCCCGCTCTCGGCCCCATCGACCTGACCGTCGCGCCGGGCGAGATCCTGGCCCTGGTCGGAGCCTCCGGCGCGGGCAAGTCGACGGCGCTGCGCCTGCTGGCCGGTCTGGAACGTCCCACCTCCGGCCATGTCGAGAAGCCTGCCGGCACCCGCACCGCCTTCGTCTTCCAGAGCCCGACCCTGATGCCCTGGGCCGATGCCCGCACCAATGTCGCCCTGCCGCTGGAACTGTCCGGCGTCCCGGCCACGGAAGCCCGTCGCCGCGCCGACGTCGCCCTCGCCGCCGTCGGTCTGGGCGACCGCACCACCGCCCGCCCGCGCCAGCTGTCCGGCGGCATGGCCATGCGGGTCTCCCTGGCCCGCGCCCTCGCCGTGGAGCCCGATCTGCTGCTGCTGGACGAGCCCTTCGCGGCGCTCGATTCCATCACGCGCCGGGGCCTGATCGAGGACCTGCATCGCATCGCCACGACCCGCGCCATCGCCATGGTCTTCGTGACCCACGACGTGGAGGAGGCCGCCTATCTGGCCAGTCGCGTCGTCGTCCTGTCGGCGACCGACGGCCGAGCCGTCGCCGACATCGCCATGCCCGGCCCCCTGCCCCGCCCCGAGGGCTGGCGCGCCGACCCGGCCTGTCGCTCGGCGGTCGAGACGGTCGCGTCGGCCCTGGCCGCCTCCATGCGGGTCGCGGCATGAAGCGCCTGACCGACGCCCTGCCCGCACTGCTCCTGACCGCCCTGCTTCTGGCGGGCTGGGAGGCCGCCTGCCGTCTGCTGGACGTGCCCGTCTATTTCCTGCCCCCGCCCAGCGCGGTCGCCCTCGCCCTGATGCACAACGCCCCGGTCCTTGCCGGATCGGCGGCCCAGACCTTCTGGATGGCGTTCAAGGCCCTGGTCGTCGCCGTGGCCCTCGGCGGCGGCCTGGCCATCCTCGTGTCCCTGAGCGCCACCGCCGAACGCGCCGTGGCCCCCCTGGCCGTCACGCTTCAGGTCACCCCCGTGGTCGCCATCGCCCCCCTGGTCCTGATCTGGGCCGGTCTCGACCACGCCGACCGGGCGGTGACCGCGCTCGCCGCCGCCGTCGCCTTCTTCCCGGTCTTTTCCGGGGTGCTGACAGGCCTGAAATCCGCCGACCCGGACCTTGAGCGCCTGTTCGATCTGCACGGAGCCTCGGCGCTACAGCGGCTGTGGCGACTGCGCCTGCCCTCGGCCCTGCCCTTCGTGCTGGAAGGCATCCGCGTCGCGGCGGGCCTGTCGATCGTGGGGGCCGTGGTGGCCGAGTTCGTGTCCGGATCGGGTGCCACGCAAGGGCTCGCCTGGCGCCTGCTGGAGGCGGGCAACCGGCTGCGCACCCCCGACCTACTGGCCGCCCTGCTCTGTCTGGCCGCCATGGGCCTGGCGCTGAACGCCGTCACCACCGCGATCCAGCGCCGGGTGCTGAAAGTCCTGTCCTGATCCTTGCCGCCCGTTAGCGCGGAGTTAAGCCGCTACCGGCTAGGCTTGCCGCAATGATCCACCGGAGCCGCGCATTGTCGACCCGCGCCATCAGACCCGCAATCCTGCTGCCGACCGTCGCCCTGGTCTGCGGGATCGCAGGCATGGCCGAGGCCCAGACGGCCCCCGGCCCGCGCTATATGTCCTGGGCCGGTCGTCCGGCCAACACCACGCCCGCCAATGTCTCCACGGGCCGGGCCCTCGGCGGCATGATCCCGCGCCGGGTGGCCCCCGGCCAGACCGTCTCGCGTCCGATGATGCAGCCGGCCCCCACGCCCCGTCCCGTCTCCAACGGCCTGACCCCCGCCAGCGCCTGGCTGGGTCCGCAGCCGGTCTCGTCCTTCGCCCCCGGTTCGCCCGATCCCCTGGCCTACACCCGCGAGATGGCCGCCCCCGTCCCCACCACGGTTCCAGTCATGAGGACCCGGCCGACGACGCAACCCGCACCGCGCCAGCCCGGACCCGACTTCCTGCCGGACCAGGGTGCGCCGACGACGACCGTGGCCCGGGCGCCTCAGCCCGCCCCGGGCGCCGCCGCCGACCCCATGGCCCCGCGCGCCGACGCCCTGATCTTCAGCCTGCGCCCGCAGGCTGCTCCCCAGCCGCCGGCTGCCGGGGCCGACCAGCCCGCGCCCCAGGCCTATGCCGAGGCGCCGGCCCCCGTGGCCGCCCGGCCCGGCCAGCAGAGCAGCCGCTATTACTCCGTCCACCGCGACGCGGGTCATGCCCCGGACCGGACCGCCCTGCCCGAGGCCGTCTATTACGACAGCGTGGCGCTGGACCTGGCCCAGCCGCCCGAAACCGAGGTGCCCCGGCGCGACGCCCAGGGCCGCCTTCTCGCACCCGCCCGCAGCGACGATCCCGAACGCCCATGAGCGAGACCCTGACCTCCAACGCCCCCACGCCCCCGGCCCCGGCCGACATCGGCTCGCGTCTGCCCGACCTGATCACCCTGGCGCAGGAGCCGTCCAGCGAGAAACGCCGCGCCCTGCTACGAGAGCTGACCGACCACTTCTTCGGCGGGGCCGCGCGCACGGCGACCGAGGACGCCCTCTACGACTCCGTCCTGACCGACCTGACGGCCGAGATGGAGACCGCCGTCCGCGCCGAGCTGTCAGCCCGGTTCGCCCTGGCCCCCGATGCCCCGCGCAACCTGATCCGGCGTCTGGCCAATGACGACGTCGAGGTGGCCGAGGCGGTCCTGCGCGCCTCCACCGTCCTGACGGACGAGGATCTGCTGGG
Organism: Brevundimonas subvibrioides; assembly: GCF_027271155.1. Lineage (NCBI taxonomy): Bacteria > Pseudomonadati > Pseudomonadota > Alphaproteobacteria > Caulobacterales > Caulobacteraceae > Brevundimonas > Brevundimonas subvibrioides. The sequence goes on along the minus strand of NZ_CP114542.1, from coordinate 1,141,786 downwards.
TGTCGTCCTCTCCAAGGGCCAGGGGCATCTCCGCGCCGTGTCTGGACGCGCCAGCGTGCCCGAGGCCGTCTCCGAAATCATCGTCGAGCGCGGCGACGACGAGACCCTGGGCACCCTGTTGCGGAACGACGGGGCCATCCTGTCGCGCGCGGCGTCCGAAACGGCCGTCGAACGGGCCAAGGCGAACCCGGCCCTTCATGCCGCCGCGGTCGAGCGTCAGGGCCTGCCGGTCGACCTGCTGAACGACATGTATTTCGTGGTCGAGGCGCGTCTGCGCCAGCGGATTCTCGAACAGAACGCGGCGATGGATCCGATCCTGCTGGAAAGCGCCCTCGCCGCCGGTCGCGCGCGCGTGGCCTCGGACGACGGGGCCTTGCCCGCCGACTACGCGGACTGCCTGGCCTATGTCGATGGGCTGAAGGCCTCCAACCAGCTGACGCCGACGATGCTGGCGCGCCTCCTCCGCTCGGGCTCCAGGACCTCGTTCCTGATCGCCCTGGCCCAGCTGGCCGACGTGGATTTCCATATCGCCCGCCAGATCGTGGAGCGCGGCGAGCTGGACGCCCTGTCGGTCATCTGCAAGGCCGCCGACCTCGACCGCGCCCTGTTCCTGACCTTCGCCGTGGTCATCCTGGGCACGGAGGACAGCGCCATGGGCAAGGCCCAGAGCTACGCCAAACTCTATGCCGACCTGACGAAGGAAGCCGCCGGCCGGACCCTGCGGTTCTGGCGCATGCGACGGGTTTCGGCCGCGGCCTGATCCGCATCACCCATCCGGCCGACCGGGCCCGGCACCGCCGGACCGCAGTCGTTCCGGACGGCCGGTGTGGGTGGAAGTGGGCCTGATTGGCACTGCCCTTGTTCGGGATCGCTCTACAGGACGTTGAGCGGCATCCTGAGGTAGCGATGACCATCCAGGTCCGGCGGCGGCATACCGCCCGCCCGGATATTGACCTGCAGCGATGGCAGGATCAGCGCCGGGGCGTTCAGGGTTGCGTCCCTGGCTTCGCGCATCGACACGAATGCGTCTTCCGTCGCACTCCTGCCGACGTGGATGTTGCCGGTCCGCTGCTCGTCGACGGTCGTTTCGAACCGATAGTCACTGCGGCCCGACGGCAGATAGTCATGCCCGACGAAGATGCGGGTATCGCCCGGCAAGGCCAGCAGCTTGTGGATCGAACGATAGAGTGTTCGCGCGTCCCCGCCGGGAAAATCCGTGCGTGCCGTGCCGTAGTCCGGCATGAACAGGGTGTCGCCCGTGAACACGGCATCACCGATGCGATAGCTGACACAGGCCGGCGTGTGCCCCGGCGTCTGGATCACTTCGACGCTTAACGCGCCCAGCGAGAAGACGTGCCCGTCGCCATAAAGGTGATCGAAGACGTGCCCGTCCGGCGTGACGTCGCTTGCGCCGAACAGTGGCGCGAACGTCGATTGGACACGGGTGATCTGGTCTCCGATTCCTATCTCGACCCCCTCCGTCACGCGAAGGTGGTCCGCTGCGGTAAGGTGATCGGCGTGAGCGTGGGTCTCCAGAACGAGCCCGAGCGTCAGCCCGGCGTCTCTGAGCGCCTTCATCACCTGATCCACCGACCGCGTCGATGTCCGCGCCGTCGCAGGGTCATAGTCCAGAACCGGATCGATGATCGCGGCGGTGCCCGTCGCGGGGTCGCTGACGAGATAGGTGATCGTATGGGTCGCGGGGTCGAAAAACCCCTGGACGTCGGGATGCCGGGCCATGAAGGGCTCCTTTCCGGACTGCTATATATTAGATATTGCTTATTTAGCAAGTCCGCATATATTGATCCCATGATCGACCTCGAGACCATCGGACTGGAGCGTTTCGAAGCCAGCGCAGCCGAGGCTGCCGGACTGATGCGCGCACTCTCCAACGAGAAGCGGCTGATGATCCTGTGCCAGCTTGGCGCGCGGGAAATGTCCGTAGGGCAGATGCTGGCTCTGGTGGGTCTTTCGCAGTCCGCCCTGTCCCAGCACCTGGCGAAGCTGAGGGATGAACAGCTGGTCGCGACCCGGCGCGACGGCACCACGATCTTCTATCGCATCGCTGATCCGGCGGTCCTGAAGGTCATCGCCGTCCTGGCCGAAATCTACTGCCCTCCCCTGCCCTCCGAAAAGGCGTGACCATGTCCATCCTGACCCCCCTCGAGCCCGTCGATGTCGCCGGTCGACTGAAGGCCCATACCGCCGTCCTGATCGACATCCGGGAACCGGACGAATTCGCCCGGGAACATGTCCAGGGGGCGATTCATGCGCCTCTGTCGGCCTTTGACCAGGTCCCGCTCAAGCTGCCGGACGGTCGTGACGTGATCTACACCTGCCGCACCGGCAATCGCACGGGCATCAACTGCGAGCGTCTGGCCTCTCGCGTTCCGGGCCAGGCCTTCGTCCTCGAAGGCGGCCTCGACGCCTGGAAGGCGCAAGGGCTGTCGACGAAGATCGATGCGTCCCGACCCATAGAGCTGATGCGTCAGGTCCAGATGACCGCCGGCGGCCTCATTCTGGTTGGCGCTTGCCTGGGCCTGCTGGTTCACCCCGCCTTCTGGGGGCTGTCAGCCTTCGTGGGGGCGGGTCTTTTCGTCGCCGGGGCGACCGGGTTCTGCGGTATGGCGCGAGTTCTCGCGGCCATGCCCTGGAACAGAAGCGCACTGAAGGCCGCGTAAGGTCATGACGACGGACCTGCTTCCCCTGCTGCTGGCGGCGATGAGCGGCGGCATCGTCGCGCTCCTGCTGACACTCTTCGGCGGCGGCGGTTCCGTCCTGGCGGTTCCACTCCTGCTCTATGTCGTGGGGGTCCAGGACCCCCATGTCGCTATCGGCGTATCGGCGGCGGGCGTCGCTCTCAATGCCCTGACGGCTTTGGCTGGACATGCACGCGCTGGCCGGGTCCTCTGGCCTTGCGCGACCCTGTTCGCGATCACGGGAGCGACCGGCGCCTGGTTCGGATCAACGCTCGCCAAGATGATCGACGGGCATCAACTGCTGTTGATCTTCGCGGTCGCCATGGCAGCGGTGGGCGTGTCGATGCTGCGCCCCAGGGCCGCCCTCGCCGGGTCCGAGCCGAGACTGACCTGGGCCATGTCACCGGGAGTGGGTTTGACAGGCATTGGCGTCGGATCGGCGGCGGGCTTCTTCGGCATCGGCGGCGGCTTTCTGATCGTACCGGGCCTGATGGCGTCCACCGGAATGAGCCTGGCGACGGCGCAGGCGACATCGTTGCTCAGCGTGGCGGCGTTCGGGGCGACGACAGCGGGCAACTATGCGCTCTCGGGCTGGCTTGACTGGAGCCTGGTGGCCGCCATGGCGGCAGGCGGCCTTGTCGGCACCACGGCGGGCCTCCCCCTCGCCCGTCGGCTGGGATCCAACGCCGTTCTGGGCCGCAGGCTGTTCGCCGGATTGATCCTGATCGTGGCCGCTTACGTCGCAATCCGGGCCGCCTCCGGGGTTTAGCATCAACCCGCGCCGTCATCCGATCCGGTAATGCCGCGCCAGCGCCTCCAGGCCCGCCTTCAGCAACCGCTTCCCCGCCCGTCGCGGCACGCCGAGGGCTCGCTCGGCGGCCTGGATCGCCGTGTCGTGGATGCAGGCCTGTTCGACGAAGCCGCGGCAGCGGGGGCCACAGGCCTCCAGCGCCCGCGCCACGCGCCGGGCGGCCGCCAGGGACCGGTCGCCCGGCTCCATCCGCGCGGCCGAGCCTCCACCCGATCGGGGCAGGGCGTCCCACCGCATCGTCACCGACGGCCCGGACAGGGCCAGCTCCGCATCCCGCCTCAGCCGCATCGCCGCCGCCACCTCCGCCGGACCCAGCCAGGGACGGCCGTCCGCGTCCCTGCGACGGGCCAGCCAGGCGATCGGGCTCTCTCCCAGATTGGCCGTGCGGCGGATCAGGCGACCGTCACCTTCCATCACGCATCGTTCGCCCTCGATCCGGCCGGGCGCGCCTGCGGGCGAGATGCCGTGCGGCGGGTCCGGCACCCGCGCGACCCAGCCGCCGCCCGGCCGCGCCTTCAGACCCGGTGCCGCGACCAGGGCCCGGAACACGGCCTCGTCCAGCACCATATGCGGCCGGGTCCTGCGGTCGGCGGTCAGACGCAGGCCGTAGCCGCCTGAGGGCTGCTCGCAGAGCCACGCGCCCGACCGTCCCAGCATGCGCCGGGCGCGCCCCGCCAGGGGCGGATCGGCCGCGGTCGCCTCCACCCTGCCCACGCTCATGCCGCCTCCGGCACGTCCGGCGTCCCGTCCACCGGTGCGCCAACGATCGCGTGAATGGCCCCCTCCAGCTCTTCCAGCAGGTCGTTCAGCTCGCGGTTCTCGCGCGCGTCCTCGATCTTGCGACAGGCCGTCGAGGTGGTCTGGCGGTTGACGCCAAAGGCGTGGCCGACCCGCTCCTGCTGCCAGTCGAACGAGACATAGGCCAGATACATGGCTACCCGGCGGGCCCGCAGTGCATCGGCCGACAGCCGGCAGTCCCGATTGATCGCCGCGACGGACACGCCGAACCGCAGGGCCACGATCTGGATCACCAGATCCGCCTTCTTGCGGTCCTCCTCCGACACCGCGACGCGGTATGGACTCCTCATCGTGCCGACCTCCCTGACGTCCCGGGGCGGTGACCCGCCCCCACAAGAAGCAGGAATATAATCCTGTCATGCGTCAGAAACGGTCGCAGGCGGGCGATGGCGTCGAGATGTTGAAAATAATTTGAATCCGGGACTCGCGGACTCTCGACGCCGATTCGCAAATCAGCCTAGATTCGCGTTCATGGGGTGCTGTTAACGGTTCTTAAGGTTTTAAGCAGTTAACTCGCGAACAAGGTTACCCGGAACTGATAGACCGGGTTTAATGAACAAGGTTTGCCTGGAGGGGCTGGAATGCGCGTTCTGCTTATCGAAGATGATCACGCGACCGCGCAGAGCATCGAACTGATGCTGAAGTCGGAAGGTTTCAACGTCTACACGACGGATCTGGGTGAAGAAGGCATCGATCTGGGCAAGATCTATGACTACGACATGATCATGCTGGACCTGAATCTGCCCGACATGAGCGGTCTGGAAGTCCTGCGCCAGCTGCGCGTCGGCAAGATCAATACCCCGGTCATGATCCTGTCGGGCTCGACCGAGATCGAGACCAAGGTCAAGACCTTCGGCGGCGGCGCCGACGACTACATGACCAAGCCCTTCCACAAGGACGAGCTGATCGCGCGCACCCACGCCGTGGTCCGTCGCTCCAAGGGTCACGCCCAGGCCATCATCCACACCGGCGAGATCGCCGTGAACCTGGATGGCAAGACGGTCGAGGTGCACGGCCACCGTGTCCACCTGACGGGCAAGGAATACCAGATGCTGGAGCTGCTCTCGCTCCGCAAGGGCACCACCCTGACGAAGGAAATGTTCCTGAACCACCTGTACGGCGGCATGGACGAGCCCGAGCTGAAGATCATCGACGTCTTCATCTGCAAGCTGCGCAAGAAGCTGGCCACGGCCGCCGGCGGCAAGCACTACATCGAGACCGTCTGGGGCCGCGGCTACGTCCTGCGCGACCCGGCGGAAGGCTCCGCCCCGACCCCGGTCAGCGCCGCCGCCTGAAAGGCCGCGGACGACTAGACATCCAGACGCCCGCCGGAGCGATCTGGCGGGCGTTCTGCTGTCCGGCGATAGGGATCGGCCATCGCGGCCGGCTGCGCGCCCTACTCCCGCCCGATCCGCACCGCGACCTCGTTGCGGCGCATCGGCGGCAGGGTCCAGGGCGGGTCGTAGAACCAGACCACCGGCTCGTCGCGAGCGACCCAGCCGCTGCCGCTCAGCCCGGCCAGCAGCTCGGCCTTGTGCGTCTCCACGGCGCGCACCGAACCGACACCGCTGAACCTCACCACCGCATAGGTTTCGGCCGGGACGACGACCAGTTCGACCGTCGGATCGTTCGGCACGGGCAGCTGATCCATCGTATAGGCGGCCGGCATGAAGAACTGGACCGTCCAGCGGTCCGGGCCCGACGGGGTCTGGGCCACCGGCGCGGTCATGGCGATCGTCTGCGCCCCCCCGGATCGCCCGCCGGACTGCGCGACCGGGGCCGTCATCGCGATGGAGGCGCGCCGGGCGTTGCCGCCGAAGATATAGCCCGCCAGGCGTCGAAAGCCCTGGTTGCGGGCTTCGTCGCTGGTGCCCGTCACCACGGTCTGCGCGGCGATCCGCTCGCCATACAGGCGGATTTCCAGATCGCCCGCCGGTGCAAGGGTCTGATAGGCAGGCTCCTCCGTGCCGGAGCGAACCCCGACCGTGGAACAGGCGGTGGTCACCAGGGCTGCGCCGATCGCCACCAGGGTCTTGCTCATGATTGTCTTTCCTCGGGCATCCCGGATGACGCCATTATCTGGAACAACGCGCAAACAGTCACCCGGGTACAGGGCGCGAATTGCCTCAGCGCCCGACGATGATCCCGGACGATGCGAGCTTCCAGACGAACTGCCGCGTGCTGGCATAGGACCGGGCCTGAAAGGCCGACCACCGGCCGACCAGGATGGGGTTGTCGGGATTGAAATCGTAGCCCTCCCCGATCCGGACGAGATAGCCCTGATCCACGAGCTTTCGGATATGCCGTCTGACGGTTTCCGCCGGCAGGCTTGTAAAGCGCGCGACCGCGCCGCCGCTCACGGGCGATGCGCCGGGATGGAGGACCGACAGCGGACTGGACGCCCGAACGCTCTCCGGCAGCAGCCGCAGGTCTGCGCCGACCAGATGGCACGTCGCCGCGAGCACATATTTGGTCATGAACGCAAGGTCGGGCGCGATGGCCTGTACGGCGTTTATCGTCCTCAGAACGTGCGATGACCCCAGACGCAGCAGGGCACCGCCGACGGACCAGAGGGGCTGAACCAGACTCCGGTCCGGGCCCAGATCATAGGCGTTGATCAGACCGAGACCCGTCACGAAGTCATCGAACGACGCGAGATAGGCCGGATAGATCGATGACAGCGGCCCCGTCACGATGGCGTCCCTTGCCAGGATGTAGCCGTCCTCCTGGACGGACAGGAACCCCCTGTCGGCAAGCATCCGGATCTTCGTGCGCGCCGTTTCGCGTGGGACGCCCACCGAGATGGCGACGCTCGTGACATTGGCGGGCTGACGCATCTCGTCCGGCACGCTTCCCGGCAGAAGATACATTCGCGTGCCTTCGGGGCGCCGGTCTATGTGTTCGATGTTGCCGGTGAAGACGCCCGCCACGATCAGGCTGGCGACGATGTCGTCGGCCAGCCACGCGCGGCTCGCCGTCACGAACGCAAGGCCCATTCTGAGATTGAGCCAGGACACCTCGGCGGCTGGCGTATGCTTCTTCATCAGGTACGACCGGCAGAATTCTGTGTCTGCGGCACGCCGATGGGCGCGCCGGCTTCAGGTTGATCCTTGAATTCCGGTTTGCCGCAACGCGTCGACGAGGCCTTTGCCAACCTACAGATGTCCGATCAGTGCAAAGGTTAAAGCACCGGCAAGGGCCGTCATCGCCCAGGCCGCGAGCGCGCGCCTGTGCCTGTGGGCGAAGTCCATTCCATATCCGATCATGTCCTGCTCTCTGTCATGCATGCCCTCAAAGACGGAATCGGGTCTTCCGGAACCAGTCCATAAAGGCGCGAAACAACGGGCGGGTACCGGATCCCCGGCGTCCATCCGGCCGGACAACCTCGGAAACGATCCCCCGGGACGCCCTCGCCCGCGACTGCGGGCTCAGCGGATGATCTTCGGGTTCCGTCCGCGTATAGTGTCGCCAGGCCATTCAGCGGGCGCGCTTGATCGCGGGAGCGGACCGTCTTTTCTCGAACAGGTCGAGCGCCGCGCTGGTCAGGGCCCATCGATAACTGTCCGGGCCGAGCGGCTTGCAGAGAAGCGGCGGGGGACGGCGCCGCGCGGCGGCGTCCAGATAGGAGTCGAAGGCGGCATAGATCGCCTCCTGCTCGTCGGCAGTCGCCTTCAGTGGCTTGCCGGTCCTTCGGCCGACGACCCAGTTCGCGACATCCTGTCGGTGCGCGGACCCGCTGTTCGCCCTGAGCGCATCGATGATGTCGGCGACCAGCGGATCGATCGCGCCCTTGGCCGTCTTGTAGGCGGTGTAGCTGATAACGTTGCTCATCGTCCGCCCCCCGACGGAATAGTCAATAAATCCTTAAACTTGTGAATATCGCATGCCACCGGTGTCACAACCGCGTTGGTGCCGAAAATGGGGGCGCCCTTTCGTCCGGGCCCGGCTGGCAGGCCAGAGCCGGGTCAGTCCTTGTCGCTGGAGCCACCGTCGGCGGGCTCGACAGGTCCGGTCTTTGGGGGCGGGGCGCTGGTGATCTTTCCGACCAGGGTGACCCCCGCCTCCGCCAGGGCCCGGGCCAGGTTCTCCCTGCGCTCGAACTCGGCCTCGGCGGCCAGGATCGCATTCTTCAGGTCCGTATCGATCATCGCGCTTCAGATGCGATGATGACGTGCAACCTTCAAGCGAGGCCGTTGAAAAACGTCATGAACCGGACGACGGGTGCAGAAACGCGAACGCGGTGGTCGCCCCGGGCCGGGTCGATGCGGTCATCGGATGGCGGTCGCCGGCCCCCGCTCCAGCGCACGCAGCACCTCCTGCGCCAGAAGGCCGGCGGGACCGTCGGGACCGCGGGCCGACACCAGGGCGATCTCGCTGTCGCTCAGCATCGGCAGGGGCGCGCCCAGCACGCTCAGGTCCCGCGGCGTCATCGCGGCGGGCAGGACGCCAACCCCCAGCCCGGCCCGCAGGGCCGCCAGCTGCCCGGCCAGACTGGGCGAGGTGAAAGAGGCGCGAAACGGGATGTCGGCCGTCTGGAGGGCCGCCAGCGCCCGCTTGCGATAGATGTCCGGTGCCGGGGCCACGATCAGCGGCAGGGGATCGGCAGTCGCGAGCGAGGGGTCCAGCGCGACCCAGACCAGAGGCTCCCTCCATACCCGCACGCCCAGGTCCGGCCCGACCGGCTCGCGCTTGATCAGCGCCATGTCCAGCAGGCCGCGCGACATCTGGTCCAGCAGATTGGCGGTGTAGTCGCACGTCACGGACAGACGGATGCGCGGATGGTTGCGGGCGAATGCGCCCAGGATTCCGGGCAGATGGTGGGTGGCGATGTCCTCGGGCGCACCGAGCCGTACCTCCCCCTCCAGATCGCCCTCGCCCAGGGTCGCCACGATCTCGTCGTTCAGGCGCAGCATGCGCCGGGCCTGCGGCAGCAGGGCCGCCCCCTCGGTCGTCAGTCCCACCGACCGCCCCCCGCGATCGATCAGCGGCACGCCCAGCTGCGCCTCCAGCCGCTGGATCTGCAAACTCACGGCAGGCTGCGTCCGGCCCAGCTGCTGGGCGCCCCGCGTGAAGCTGCGGGCCTCCACCACGGTCACGAAGGCCCTCAGCAGGTCGATGTCCAGGTTCGCGATACGGAGGGCCATGTATCACCATCCGTTATAGGTCGTATCACGTCAATAAACTGGAATGCCTGCGCCGGAGACGCCAAACGGGCGCGCCTTCAAAACGGACCGATCCATGCCCGACCTCGCTGCCAGTCTCGAACTGCTGACCTCTCCGGCCATCCTCTTCTTCTTCGTGGGGGCCGCGGCGGCGTTCGCCCGGTCCGACCTCGCCATTCCCGAGCCGGTGACCAAGGGCCTGTCACTGTATCTGATGCTGTGCATCGGCTTTCGCGGCGGGGTGGAAGCGCGCGCGGCGGGGTTTGACGGCGACTTCCTGCTGGCCGGATCGATGGGTCTGGCGCTCAGCGCCCTGATGCCGGTGGCGGCCTTTGTCATCCTGTTTCTGCTGACGCGGATGCGGAAGACGACCCGGCTGACCCGGCCGACCCTGTGCGCTCTCGCGGCGACCTATGGTTCGGTCTCGGTCGTGACCTTCGCGGCGGGCCAGCAGCACCTGACGTCGCTCGGTCTGGCCCCTGGGGGCTATATGGCGGCCGTCCTCGCCCTGATGGAGACCCCGGCCATCCTGACGGCCCTGATGCTGATGCAGGGATCCGGCAGCGACCGCCCGACCGATCGTGGCACGATGCTGAGGGAGGTCCTCGTCGGGGCCGCCACCGTCATGCTGCTGGGAAGCTTCCTGGTCGGCCTGATCTCGGGCGAGGCGGGCATGAAGAAGCTCGACCTGTTCGTGAACCCGCTGTTCCAGGGGGCTCTCTGCTTCTTCCTGCTGGACCTCGGCCTCAGCGCGGCACGCAGCCTGATCTCCGGCGGGCGGCGGCTGCCGGGCACCGTCATCGGCTTCGCCATCGGCTTTCCCCTGCTGTCAGCGGCCTTGGCCCTGGGCCTGGCCAGACTGGCGGGGCTGGGCGTGGCCGACGGTGCTCTGCTGGCCATCCTGGCGGGATCCGCCTCCTACATCGCCGTCCCCGCCGCCATGCGAGTCGCGGCCCCCAAGGCCGACCCGGGCGTCTTCGTCACCGCGTCCCTGGCCGTCACCTTCCCCTTCAACCTGACCCTCGGCATCGCCCTCTACGCCGCCGCCGCCGTCTGGCTGTGGTCGTGACTGGACAATCGCCCCTCCGCATTCCCGGAGGGGCAGGGGTCTAGCGGCCGACAGGGTCGGCCCCGGCCTCCGCCGCGCGAGGGTTGGGCTGGTAGAAGCCGTCGGCCAGCCGGACCACGAAATTCAGGCCCAGCGGATCGGGCGCGCCCGGATAGTAGTCGGTGCTGATGATCTGGGCCCCGGCCTGCACGGCCGCCTCCAGTCGGCTGAGGTCGCCGATGCGCGCCTCGGCGGTGTTGGCGTCGGCCCGGCTGCGGACCAGAAACCCAAGTCCGACCAGACGCCGGATGGTATCGCTCTCGACCACCGGGTCCTGAATGTTGAACACCGCCGCCTCGGCCGCGTCCTCCGGATAGAAGCCGAACATCATCCGTCCGCGAAGGGCCGGATGGCCCTCGGCATACAGGGCGTTCAGGCGCGGGCTGGTGTCGTGCACCAGCAGCACCTTGCCCCGGGCCGCGTCCACGGTCGGCCAGGCCCGGGCCAGGGCGGCGTCGCGCAGGGTGGCGTAATCGCCCCGCACGCTGTCCGGCGTGATGACCCGGTCGCCGAAGACAGCGCGAATGGTGGCGTCGATCGCGTCCAGCCCCGCAGCGTCATAGGGTTCGGGTGCGTCGCGATTGTTGACCAGGATGACGATCAGCGCGTGCTCCGGATGGGCCCTCGACCAGTCTGCGACGGTCGCCAGGCACAGCTCCAGGGTCAGGCAGTGGGTCTGATAGTCGAACGGCGGAATGTGCAGCACCTTGGCCCCCGGTGCGGACATGATGGCAAGGGCCCGCGGGTCGTCGGCATAGGGACCGGCGAACAGGCCGCCGTGGCGGTCCGAGACCGGATCGAATTCGAACTGGCGGATACCTAGGGCCAGCTGGTCTTCCAGCGGCGGATGGCCGTACTCAAGGCCCGGAAACTGGGTCGGTACCGCCGCACGGATCGCCTCGATCACCGGGGCATCCGGATAGGGTCGATAGGAGTTGTGGCTGCCCAGGATCTGAATCTGGTTGATCTTCAGATCCTGCGCCGACGCAGGCTGGGCCAGCGTCAGCAGGGCGAACGCCGCCATGAACGGTTTGCGGAAATCGATCATGGCGGCGGGCCTCCGGATCTGGAGCTGGATCAGAAACGGGCGCGAAGGCTCAAGGTGACCGTCCGGCCGTAGTCATTGATTTCGGCAGGGCGGTCGGTCGAGCCGGCATAGGTGTATTTGTAGGCGTTGGTCAGGTTGGTCGCCTCCAGCGTCACCGCATAGGTGTCGGTCACGTCGAACGAGATCGAGCCGTCCAGCGAGCCGAAATCGTCGACGAAGGTCTGGGCCTGGGTGGTGCTGCCGGTGCCGGACAGGAACTTTTCGCGCCAGAAATAGCCGATCCGGGCCTGCAACCGGTCACGCTCGTAGAAGGCCACCAGATTGTAGCTGGTCTTGGACAGACCAACCAGGGCGTCGGTGATGACCCGCGAGCCCGAGGTGAACTGGGATTTCACATCCACCAGCGTGAACGAAGCCTGCAGGCCCAGCCCGTCGAAGGGCGCGGGCAGGAAGTCGAACACCTGATTGTAGGCGGCCTCGAACCCCGTCAGCTTGGCCTCGCCGCCATTGGCCTGGGTCGACAGCAGGATGTCGCCGCGTCCCGGAACCTGGATCGTGGTGTTGGCGGCGGTGATGTAGTCGTCCAGCTTCTTGTAGAACACCGCGCCGGTCAGCGAGCCGGTCGGGGCGAAATACCATTCCAGCGAGATGTCGGCCTGGGTCGCCAGAAAGGGCTCGAGATCCGGGTTGCCGCCGGACGCCGTCGGGCTGTCGCGCGAGACGGTGATGCGCGGGGCGATGTCGACCAGGTTCGGCCGGGTCAGCACCCGCGAGGCGGAGGCACGGGCGATCAGGGTATCGGTCAGCTCGGCCCGCAGGTTCAGGCTGGGGAGCCAGTCGTCATAGGTCTTGGGATAGCTGACCGGCGTGGGTGTCGTGCCGTTGACCAGCGTACCGCTGGCCGTTTGTTCCGTCTGGCTGTAGCGGACGCCGACATTGCCGGTCACCGGGATAGACCCGACGTCGAAGGCGAAGTCGCCCCGAACATAGGCGGCGCTGACGGTCTCGCTCACCACGAACGAACTGCGCAGGTCGGCCGTGGATGGGGCCTGGTTGCGCACCGCATCGGTATAGAGAAGGTCGAAGAAGGCCGTGCGCGACGGGGCCACCCAGACGCGCGGGGTATTGCCGCCGAAATCCGACAGGAAGTTCGTGATCGGCAGCGTCGTGACGAAGTTGGACCCCAAGGTCGAGACCGGCACGCCCAGCAGGGTGTTCAGGACGATGTCGCGGCGGATGTAGTTGCGCTCACGCTCGCGATACTGGGCCCCGAAGGCGATACGGGTCAGAAAGCCGTCGAACTCACGATGGGCGTCCAGCTTCGCGGCCTGGTCGGTGTCGCGCGAATCCTTGCGGGTATAGTCGAAGGCGTCGCCTGAGTAATTGGCCGGATTGTTGTAATCGACCGGCCCGGACAGGAGGGCGACCTCCCTGTAGCCGCGCGAAAAGTCGAACGTCAGCGGCGCGAAATAGGAAATCCGGTTGCGCGTCGTGGCCAGGCCCGCGGGGTGATAGCTGCGGGCATAGGAGTAGGTCAGGTCGCCGGTGACGGTCCATTCGCCCGGCGTCCAGGTCTGTTTCAGGCCCCAGACCTGCAGGTCGTGGCGGTTCAGGCTGGTCTCGCGCGAGGCCATCCAGCGGACGTTGTCGATGGTGCCCGACACGATGGTGTCACCGACCACGCGCTGGGTGCCCGCCCGGAACACCGGCTGGCGGAAGGTGCGGTCGTCCGGATAGATGTCCAGGCCGAACTCGTCGTAATCGACGTCCAGACGGGTGATCAGGAAGTCGAAATCGGTCTGGAAGTCGTCATTGGGACGCCATTGCAGGGCCAGCGAGCCCGAGACGCGTTCGCGATCTTCAAGCTCGATGGTCGGGCGGGTTCTCGTCGGAGCATAGAGGCCTGCGGGCAGGCCACCGTTCGCTGCCGGCACGAACCGGTCCAGCACCCAGCCGAAGTTGAAGAAGCGGTCGTTGCGGACGGTCCGCTCGTCATACAGACCGGAGACCAGCACGCCCAGGGTGCCATCCTGGTTGTTCCAGCTGTAAAGCCCCGACACCGACGGATCGGTCTTTTCGGCCAGATCGTTGTAGGACGCCCGCAGCGACAGGGCCGCACGGGATCCCAGGTCCAGAGGGCGGAAGGTGTGGACGTCGATATTGCCGCCCAGGGCCCCGTCGTTCATGTCCGCGGTCGGGGCCTTCACCACCTCGATCGACGACACCAGTTCGGACGGCAGGACCTCGAAGCGGAAGTTGCGACCCTGCGCCCCGCCGTTCTCGATCAGCTCGTTGATGGCGACCGAACGGCCGTTCAGTTCGACGTTCTGGAACTGGGGCCCAAGGCCACGCACGCTGATGAACAGGCCTTGCCCGCGCTGGCGGTCCAGCGTCACGCCCGGAACCGTCTGCAGCGCCTCGGCGGCGTTCAGGCTGGGAAACTTGCCGATGTCCTCGGCGGTCACCGCGTCCAGGCTGTGGTCAGCCTCGCGCTTCAGGGTCGACGCGCGCTGCAGGCTGCGGGCGTAGCCGGTGACGATGATCTCGTCGACGGTGTCCCCGGCCGTCTGAACCGGCGCGGCGGTGGTCTGGGCGAACGCAGCGCTCGCGCCGAGTGTCACGAAACAGACGGTTGCGGCCGTCCCGAGCAAGGTCGTCTTCAGCATGATGATGAATCCCCGCGCCGCCGTGCCCCATGCGGGCAGCGCAGCGGAGGCATAAGCCGGGATTACGACGCCGTTATCTGAATATGGCGACGGTTCGAATGCCGATCGTGCGTGTACGGAACCCTGTCGTCCGGGGTCGGCTAGTCGCCCCGAAGACCCGCCATCACGGCCCGATACATCGGGTTCGGTCTTCCCGCCGCGTCGAACAGCAGGGGGCTGTCCTTGCCGTCGTCGCGGGTGCCGCCTCTCAGCCAGCTGTCGGTGTCGCGCAGACCCCAGACGGTGAAGGCGAACCGCTGGGCCGCCGGCAGGGCCACGAAGGCCTCGGTCAGTTCGGCGACGCGCGCGGTCTGCTGGTCGATCTTCTGGCGCGGCGAGCGGGTATCGATACGACTGTCAGATCGCAGACTGGCGTCCAGCTCCGACACATGGATCGGCAGGCCGAACTGGGCGGCCTCGTGGAAGAAGGCGCGCGTCCGGCCGGCGGGGATCTCGATATCCAGGTGCGACTGGGTGCCGATGCCGCCGACGGGGACCCCCGCCTTCAGTAGCCGCTCGACCAGCCGCAGGAAGGTCGCGCCCTTCACAGGATTGTTCTCCAGATTATAGTCGTTCAGGAACAGCACCGCATCCGGATCGGCCAGCTTCGCCTGCTCGAAGGCGCGGACGATATAGCCCTCCTGCCCCAGCACGTCCGACCACAGGCAGGACCGCAGTCCGTCCCCGTCCTCGGCCACCGCCTCGTTGACGACGTCCCAGCCAGTGGCGCGGCCGCGGTATCGCCCGGCGACCTCGGCGATGTAGCGGTCGTACTCCCGCCGGAACCGCGGGGGGTCCAGCGAGCGGAAGAAGGCGCTGTCCTGCGAATACCAGATCAGGGTGGTGCAATAGAGCCTTAGCTCATGCGCCGTGCAGAAGTCGGCGATCCGGTCGGGGGCCTCCCAGCGATAGTCGCCGGTCTCCGACAGGATGTACTCCATCTTCATCTCCCACTCCGGCGTCAGCTGGGAGACGTGCGTCAGGGCCAGGTTCACCCAGGCCGGTTCGTCGAAATGCCCGCTCATGGCGGCCACGCCGATCGGGAAGGGCGCGATGGATTTCAGGGGCGTGGCATCAGCCACCGGCGCGGCCTCGGTATTTCCGCAGGCGGCCAGGGCCAGGGACGAGAGTAGGACGGAGCGGCGATCGATCATCCTTCTCCCTCCCCCTCGGGGGAGGGTGGTCGAAGCGAAGCGAAAACCGGGTGGGGAGGACAAGGCCATCTGGACTCCGGTCTGGGCGGTCTCGCCTTGCGGCCCCCACCCGATCGCTTCGCGATCTGCCCTCCCCTGCAGGGGGAGGGAGATGGGTGTGCGTTAGCCCGCACGTTTCCTGAGACCCATTTCGTCGAACGCAGCCGTCTCGCGCTTGCCGGCGGCGACGATGGCGTTCAGCCGGGTCATCTCGGCGACGTGTTCGAATTTCTTCAGCTCGGAATAGGCCCCGGTCAGGGCGTCGCGGGCGCCTTCTTCCTCGGCGTCCAGGACGACCAGATCGCCCTCGGCGGCACCCTTTCGGGCCTTCCAGCCGGCCAGATAGGCCTGCAGCATGATGGCGGCCTCGGCATCTATCCGGGCGCGCTCGCGCTCGATCTCGGCCTCGGCGTCCAGCACCGCCAGGCGCATCTCGGCCGACGCCTTCTTCGACGTGATCTCGGCCAGGCGCTTCTGCAGGGTCTCCACCTCGTAGTTGGAGATGCGGATCAGGGAATGGGCCCAGGCGGTCATGCGGTTACAATACCTTTGTCGAGATCAGGCCAGTGGCGAGAGGCGAGAGGCGAGAGGCGAGTGGAAAGAGAGCCGGCGACTGCGTCGATGGTCTGATCGTCAGCCATCGTCCGCGATGCGCGTCCGGTCTTCGCTTCACCCGTCACTCGCCACTCGTCACTCGCCACCTTGAACCAGACCTTGGTTCAGAATGCTTTCCAACCGGTTGAAGGAATCGGCCATCCGCGTGACGTCCTCCTTGTCCTGGCCGAGGAACGCCTCCAGCGCCGGATTCAGGGCGATGGCGCGGTCGGTGACCGGGTCAGCCCCCGCGCGATAGGCCCCGATCTTGATCAGTTCCTCCATCGACGCATAGGCCGACAGGCACTGACGCGCCCGCCGGTTCAGCTCGCGCTCGGGCAGGGTCTGGCACCCCGGCAGGGTCCGGCTGACGGACTTCAACACATCGATGGCGGGGAACCGCCCGCGCTCGGCGATCTTGCGATCCATCACGATATGCCCGTCCAGGATCCCGCGCACGGCGTCGGCGATCGGCTCGTCATGATCGCCGCCGTCCACCAGAACGGTGAACATGGCCGTGATCGGCGCCGCCGTCGTCCCGTCCGGCCGGATCGGTCCGGGCCCCGCGCGTTCCAGCAGCTTGGGCAGTTCGGAGAAGACGGTGGGCGTATAGCCCTTGGTCGTCGGCGGCTCGCCCGCGGCCAGTCCGATCTCGCGCTGGGCCATCGCGAAGCGGGTGACCGAGTCCATCAGGCACAGCACCTCCAGATCCTGATCCCGCAGGTATTCGGAGATCGCCATGGTCATATAGGCTGCCTGACGCCGCTTCAGCGCCGGCTCGTCCGACGTCGCCACCACGACGATGGCGCGACGCAGACCCTCTTCGCCCAGGGTCTCCTCGATGAATTCGCGCACCTCCCGGCCCCGTTCGCCGATCAGGCCGACGACGACAGCGTCACAGGTCGCCTGACGCGCCAGCATGGACAGCAGCACCGACTTGCCCACGCCCGAGCCTGCGAAGATGCCCAGACGCTGGCCCCGGCAGGTCGTGGTGAACACGTCCATCGACCGCACACCCAGATCCAGCCGCTCGCCGACCCTCCCCCGTGAATGGGCGGCGGGCGGCGCGGCGCGCAGCGGATAGGGCGCATGCCCCTGGGGCAGCGGCCCCTTGCCGTCGATCGGCTGGCCGAAGGCATCGATGATCCGGCCCAGCCACGCCGTGGTCGGATGGACAGCGGCCGCCTGTCCGATGATGTGGATGTCGGCCCCCGGCGCCACGCCTTCGACCGGGCCGAACGGCATCAGCAGGGCCTTGGAATCACGGAACCCCACGACCTCGGCCGGCAGGGGCGTCGTGCCCCGGCGACCGATCTCGGCCCGTGCCCCGACCGCCAGCCGCGACAGCCCGCCCCTCGCCTCGATCAGCAGACCCGACACGCCCGCCACCTTGCCGGTGACGACGAGGGGATCGATGGCTTCGATGGCGGCGACCAGGTTGCGCATCGAAAGAGGGATGCGGGATCGTGGTTAACGAGGGGTGAAGCGTCCACCTCTCCGGGCGATACAGATGTGGGCTCAGTCATCCGCCTTTTCGCTGATCTCCAGCAGGGCCGCGCCCCTGTCCGCCTCACCATAGGCTCCAACCCAGACGGAGTAGGTCCCGGCCTCAGGTACGGGGAAGTACAGCTCGGCATTGTAGCTGCCGCCGCTGTCGTCATCGCAGTACCAGTCGCCGCTCGGTGTCTGGAGCAGGATCGTTGTGTCCTTGGTCGATACCGTTTTGAAATCGAGACCCGGGCTCCCGGGCCAGAAGGTTACCAGCACGTCGGGGGACGTACTGATCAGCCCGACGCAGCCGTCGACGAAGTTGGAGGCCAGATCGTCACCCCCGGCATACACCAGGGTCTGGTTGGGGCTGGGCCAGAAGCCGGTGTCGAGCACCAGGGTTCCATAGGTGCCCATGGCCGCCGGCGCCGTTGCCGACAGATCCATCGGGTCGGCGGCAGCGGCGTCGGCCGCATAGTCATCGGCCAGCGAGGGGTCGGTCGCATCTGCGGTCCAGGCCGGGGCAGAGCTGCCGTCCGGCAGGCCGCTGATCTCGAGGAGGGCCTGCACGCCCGTCTCGACCTGGGCACCGACATAGATCAGCCAGGTCCCGCTGTCCGGGCTCGGGAAATACAGCTGCGCGTTCAGGCCGCCGCGACCGTTGTCGTCGCAATACCAGCTTCCGTTGGGCGCATGGACCAGAAGCGTCGTATCCGCCGCCGCTGCGGTCCTCAGATACAGGGGCTGATCGACGGCCCAATAGGTCAGCTGCACATTGGGAGCACTGCTGACGAGCCCGGCGCAGCCCCCGCCGATGGACGATGCCAGGATCGGCCCGCCGGCGCCGCCACTGACGGAAACGGGGTCGGGCCTGTAGTCCGAACCGAATTCCAGTGCGCTCCATGTCGGATAGGCGCCGAGGTCCTGGCCCGATGCAGCGGCCGGAACGCCCCACGCCATCGCGAGCGCGAGGAAGACCCAACGGATCGACATGACTATCCTCCAACGGCGTTACGTCACCCAAGCCCATCGCGCGGGCCTGCGTCAAGCGTGAGGAAAACCCGGGGGTCCCGTCGCAAGACCGCGTCCTAGCCCTCGATCATGTCGTGCACCCGGGCGGCCAGGTCGCCCATGACGAAGGGCTTGGTCAGGACCTCCATCCCGGGGGCCAGCAGGCCGTTGCCGACGGCGGCATTCTCCGCATAGCCGGTGATGAACAGCACCTTCAGGTCCGGCCGCGTCACGCGCGCGGCGTCCGCCACCTGGCGTCCGTTCATGCCGCCGGGCAGGCCGACGTCGGACACCAGCAGGTCGATCCGCCGGTCGCTGCGCAGGATGTCGAGGCCCGACGGCCCGTCCGGGGCCTCGATGACGTTATAGCCCGCCTCGCCCAGGACCTCGGCGACCAGCATCCGCACCGTCTCCTCGTCGTCGATGATCAAAACCGTCTCGCCGCTGCCGCCCTCGGCCACGGCGGTCGGGGTGACGTCCTCGCCCGCCTCCATGCTACCGAGATATCGCGGCAGATACAGACACAGCGTCGTGCCCTTGCCGGGTTCGGAATGGATCCGCACCTGTCCTCCCGACTGGCGCACGAAGCCGTGGATCATCGACAGTCCCAGACCCGTCCCCTGCCCCAGCGGCTTGGTAGTGAAGAAGGGGTCGAAGGCCTGGGCCTGGACCTCCGGGCTCATGCCCGATCCGGTGTCGGTGACACACAGCGATACATACTGTCCGGGGCTCAACTCGCGCGCCCTGGCCGCCCGCTCGTCCAGCCACTTGTTGGACGTCTCGATGGTCAGGCGACCCCCGTTGGGGGCCATGGCGTCGCGGCCATTGATGCACAGGTTCAGCAGGGCGTTCTCCAGCTGGGACGGATCGACCCGCGTGGCCCACAGACCGCCCGCGCCGACCACCTCGACCTCGACGTCCGGACCCACGCTGCGCCGGATCAGCTCCTCCATGCCGCTGATCAGCCGGTTCACGTCGGTCGGCTTGGGGTCCAGGGTCTGGCGACGCGAGAAGGCCAGCAGCCTCTGCGTCAGAGACGCCGCCCGCTGGGCCGACCCCTGGGCGGCGTCGATATAGCGCTCCATCCCGTTCAGCCGGCCTTCGGACAGCCGTTTGGACAGCAGTTCCAGCGCTCCGGAAATACCCGCCAGCAGGTTGTTGAAATCGTGAGCGATACCCCCCGTCAGCTGCCCCACCGCCTCCATCTTCTGCGACTGGCGCAGCGCCTCCTGGGCCTGGGCCAGGGCGGCCTCGCGCGCCTTGTCCTCGGTCAGGTCGCGGCCGACCGCGATGAAATGAACGCCGTCCGGTTCCGGCACCACCGTCCAGTCCATCGGCGTCCACATGCCGTCGCTGGACAGGATCCGGTTCTCGAAGCGCATCGCCTCGCCCGTTTCGCCCATCAGGGTCAGGGCTGAGAGGGTGGCCTCGATATTGTCCGGATGGATGATGTCGACATAGGGATTGGTCAGCAGTTCCTGTTCGCTCCAGCCCAGGATCCGGGTCCAGGCCGGGTTCACGGCCAACAGCTTTCCGGCATAGTCCGCGCGGGCCAGGGCGTCGGCGGACAGGGTCCACAGCCGGTCGCGCTCGGCCTTGCTGCCCGCCAGCAGCACTTCCAGCCGGGCATTGAGACCGCGGATGTCGTCGATGTCGCTGTTGGCCCCGACCCAGCCCGTGATCTGGCCGGAGGCGTCCCGGACCGGCTCGGCCTGGACCCGGAACCAGCGCCAGGCCCCGTCGGCGCGCCGGATCCGGAACTCGGTCTGATAGGGCTGGCCTGTCTCGAGCGCCTGTGTCCAGGCCCCGGCGGCCACCGCCAGATCGTCCGGATGCACGACCCGGCCCCACCCCCCGGCCCCGTCGAGGTCTCCCTGGGTCAGGCCGGAGTAGGCGTAGACCTGGTCGTTGAACCAGTACAGCTGGCCATCCGGACGGCTGGCCCAGACGTGGTTCGGCACCGCTTCTGAAAAGGCCCGGAACTGGGCCTCGCTCTGGCGCAGGGCGGTCTCCGCGGCCTTCTTTGCCGTCAGGTCCTTGAACAGCACCGCGACCTGGTGCCGTTCCGGCGGTTCGACGCGGAAACCGGCCACCTCCATCCAGCGTTGCGAGGTCTTCAATTCGTGCTCGACCCGGATGGGTCGTCCGGTGCGCAGGACCTCCCTGTACAGGTCGATCCAGTCTTCGGCCTCATCGCCCAGCAGCTCGCGCGCGCTGCGACCCTCCACATTGGTCAGGCCCGCGTGCTTGGCCGCCGCACGGTTGGCGGTGATGTGGACATAGTCGCTCAACGGTCCGTCGGGACCATCGACGAACTCGATGATGCAGAAGCCCTCGTCCACGGCATTGAACAGGGTGCGATAGCGATCCTCGCTGTCCATCAGCTCGGCCGCCGTGCGCGCACGCTCCGTCGCGGTGCGCACCCTGGACTTGATCTCCCGGATCAGGGCCAGTTCGGCGGCGGTCCAATGCCGGGGCTTGTTGTCCCCCACATACATGATGGCCACCAGCTGGCCCTGTTCGATCAGGGGCATATTGACCGTAGAGGCGACGTCGAGGTGTCGCATCGCCGCGATCGCATCGGCGGTGCGGGGATCCCTCGCCACATCGTCGATGACGACCGCCTCGCCTGCCAGCAGCTGCGGAAAGAAGGTCCCGTAGTCCGCGAACGGCACCACGCCCGTCAGGCTGAACGCCCCCTCCTCACGGTAATCCTTCTGAATGTTGACGGTGGCCGCCGCCGGGTCGATCAGGCCATAGCCTGCCCGCGTGGCCCCCAGGGCCCGGGCCAGGATGCGGGCCCCCGCATAGGCGATCTCGCCCGCATCGGTCAGGTCGCGGAAGGTGTCGTTCAGCTCCAGCAGCGCGACCTGGCGGGCCTGAAGGTGATTGCGCTCGGTCGTCTCCGTTACCGTGCATAGCACACCGGCCGGGGCTCCGTTCTCGGCGGGCACCGGCCAGTAGTCCAGGTCCATCCAGACCTGCTCGGGCCAGCCGTGGCGATGAAGCGTCAGTTCCTGATCGCGATAGGCCAGGGTGCCGCCGGCCAGACCCACCTTCATGACATTGTCGTTGAAGTCCGCCACCTCGGGCCAGCCTTCGCGGACGTTCGACCCCAGCAGCTCCGGATGACGCCCACCGGCGAAGACCGAATAGGCGTCGTTGTAGATCATCACGCCCTGCGGCCCCCACAGCATGACCATGGGAATGGGCGAGGCGACCAGAAGGCCGGTGGCGGTCTTCAGGCTTTGCGGCCAGCCGGAAATCGGGCCCAGCGGCGTGGAAGCCCAGTCGAACGCCCGGATCAGACCGGCCATCTCGCCGGTTCCACCGGGAAACGCCGGGTGGGCATCGGAGCTGGATGGCTGTTCAGTCAGTGCTCTGCTCCCCAGGGCCAATCCGCCGCCGTCCGATGTGACCCAACGCGGTGAAGCTTGAAGGGTTTCATCCATACCCTAGCCGGTTCTCCGGGAGGATCGACGACGAAATCTTGGGGCGGGGCGCAGCAATAATGCCTTGTGCGTCCGGGTGCCGGACCTATGTCTTTCGCAGCCGCCCCGACCGCGCCGGGGTGACCGGCGATTCTGCACAAAGTGCACGATCTGCACTCAAATTCTGAGCGACCCACCGGAGCCTGCCCGATGTCCGACCTGCCGCCCGCCTACGACACCGTCCGCCACGCCACCCACGGGCGGGGCAAGGTCTATGACAGCATCCTGGACACTATCGGCGACACACCCATCGTCGGCCTGCCGCGCCTGTCGGCCGAGTACCAGCCCAGGGCCCGCGTGCTGGCCAAGCTTGAGTTCTTCAACCCCATCGCCTCGGTCAAGGACCGGATCGGCGTGGCCATGGTCGAGGCGCTGGAGGCGGCGGGTCGGCTGAACGCCGACAGCGTCCTGATCGAACCGACCAGCGGCAACACCGGTATCGCCCTGGCCTTCGTCGCGGCCGCCAAGGGCTATCGACTGATCCTGGTCATGCCGGAATCGATGTCGATCGAGCGTCGCAAGATGCTGGCCCTGCTGGGCGCCGAGCTGGTCCTGACCCCCGCCGAGAAGGGCATGAAGGGGGCCATCGCCCAGGCCGCGGAACTGCTGGCCAACACCCCGGGTGCCGTCAGCCCCTCGCAGTTCGAGAACCCCGCCAACCCCTCCATCCACCGCGTCACCACGGCCGAGGAAATCTGGAACGACACGGGCGGCACGGTCGACATCGTGGTCTCCGGCGTCGGCACCGGCGGGACGATCACGGGCGTCGGCCAGGGCCTGAAGGCGAAGAAGCCCTCGGTCCGCATGATCGCGGTCGAACCGACCGCCTCGCCCGTGCTGTCGGGCGGCGAGCCGGGCCCGCACAAGATCCAGGGCATCGGCGCGGGCTTCATCCCCGCCATCGTCGATCGCTCGGTCATCGACGGCGTCGAACAGGTCTCCAACGAGGACAGTTTCGAGATGGCCCGCAAGGTCGCCCGCGTCGAAGGCATTCCCGTCGGCATCTCCTCCGGAGCCGCCCTGACCGCCGCCTTCTGCCTGGCCGCGCTTGAGGAAAACGCCGGCAAGACCATCGTCGTCATCATCCCCAGCTTCGCCGAACGCTACCTGTCGACGGCCCTGTTCGAAGGTCTGTGAGTCCGGGGGAGGAGAAGAGGGTCACAGGGACAGCCGAGACCGCCCGTCCCTGCCTGCTCACTCCGTCCAGTCATCTCGCCGGGCTCAAAGGTAGAAATTCTCCCGTTCCCAAAGCGCAGCCACCTTCCGCGCCGCACCCCCTTCGTCCTGGCCGAAGATGTCGACGGACGTGACCGTGGCCCCCTGACAGCTGACCTCGATCCTCGAATAGCGTGCCAGCGTGGCGAGGCGTCGGTTCCAGCGCTCGATCCGCTCGACCGTCAGGGCACTGTCGGGCCGGACATGTGACAGGATCGACACCCGACCCCGTCTGATGACCACATCGACATGCCCCGTTTCCGCGTCGCAGACATAGTCGTGGCGCACGCGCTCCTCGGTCGGCGATTCAAGCCGGTCGACCGTCGGGGGACTCCAGCTTTGCTGGATCAGGCCGAGCGCGAGGATCAATGAGAGGGTCAAGGGCATGGTGTTCCAGGTGCGTCGTCACCGGACTCTGTAGATCACGAAATCATCAACCCATCCGGCGCACAGGTTGTCCTAGGGTCTGGGTCTCCCCGCTCCATTTTATGCCCATCCCGAACATCTTTCGCCCGCCTTGGCGCACTGCATCTGTCGAAGAGTTATCCAGGGGCCTCGGCCGAAGGGGCGATGTGGGTCTGATCAGTCGGGGGATCGTCCCGCCACCATTGGCCACCCCGCCAAAACAGGCCGATCGTCCTGGCTAACCCTTCGCCCCGGCTGAAACCCCTTATCGAAACACCGATCCACGGCCCCCGACACGACAGCGAGTAGGACTGATAGATCGCAAACTCGGCAAGCCAGCCGTTCAACTGCTGCAATGCCTCTTGTGATGCGGTTACCCGATCGACCGTGAACGACTGAACGCGCGGTGAACCCTGAAAGCCAGGCCGTTCAATCACGATGCGGACCTCTCCAGCATCGCAGGAATAGGTTCCTGTCTCAATGCCTGGCGCAGCCAGCAGATGAACTCCCGACCAGGGTGGCGGCACAGCCGCTGACTGGATGGCACTGCCGGCAAGCAGAGTTGCCAGGGCGAAAGAAGCCGTCATGGGCATTGTGTTCCAGGCTGATAGTCACCGGACTTGAACCCCTCTATTCGATGACCCTCGCGGCAAGCCATCGAAGGGATCTATTCAAGGCTGGCGATACAATTCGTTCGGGTCGGGATAGCGGTTCATCTGGCCCTGATACCAGTAGACGGACACGCTGATCGGGCCGTCGATCTGCGTGCGCGTGCCTTGAATCTCAAGATTCTCGTTCTCTCCCACGCAGACAAAGCGCTGGGAGACCATCTTGCGCATCGGGGCGAGCCAGGCGTTCCACCGCGCGAGTTGTTCGGGCGAGGCCTGACCGGCCGCCCCCCGATAGGACACCACCGAAACCCGGTCCTCGGTCACCTCGACCCGGAAGCGGACCTCGGTTTGCCCACACGTGAAGCGGGATTCCGTTTCGCCGATGTGCGGCGGCAGATAGTGGATCAAGGGGGTCGGTCTGCCCTGGGGCTCGGGGAAGGTCAGCAGTGCGAGAAAGGAGATTATGGGCATGCGAAGTTGGGGCGGACGCCGTTGACGATCACATCATCCACCGGGGTTTCGGGGCCGTCCGGCAGAAAAAAGGGGTGGTCGCCACCCTTGACCACGAGTCCGGGATCCGAGTTCCAGTCGAACGACGCGGGTCGCAGCCCGGAATGCGGGTCGAAGGACCCAGGTGCGTCCGCGGGTCCGTTTGGGATCTCGAACAACCAGTCCATATCCGTGCCCATCCGGATTCGATCGGCACAACCATAGAGTTTGGCGGAGGCGAAACAAGCAGGCTGGCATAACGTTGTCGTGAGAACCTGGTTATGCGATTCCCCATTCGTTGAGGCGCGCCCGGCCTCGCTGTCATCGCCGGTTAACCCGCACGGCGCTACACTGCCTCGACATGTCCAATCCGGCCCCAACCTCCGCGCCTGATGCCCCGCCGGCGGTCGCCCCGCCCACGGCCGCCCGCGCGCGTTATGCGCTGCTGAAGCGGCTGGCCGATGTGGTGTCGTTGCCCGCCAGCCGGGTCAACACCTTCGAGCGATCGGTGGTCGGGGATCTGCTGGTCGAGATGCTGCGACTGGCGGCCCCGCGAGAACGCCATCGCGTGGCCCAGCGCCTGGCACCGCTCGGCGAGGTGCCCAACAGCCTGGCGCGGATGCTGATACGCGACGAACCCGCCATCGCCGGCCTGCTGATCGAGGGCTGCGCCTCCCTCAGCGACGCCGACCTGGTCGCCTGCGCCCGCGACACCGGCATCGAGCACCGATTCCTGATGGCCAGCCGACGCGGCCTGTCGGAGGTCGTCACCGAGACCCTGATCGCCTACGACGAGGCCCCGGTGATCGAGGGGGTCCTGAGGAACTCCACCGCCCGCCTGTCCCAGAGCGGGGTCGAGGCGATCGTCAGCCTGAGCCGGTCCTCGCCCGAGCTGTGCGGCCATCTGCTGCGCCGGTCAGAGCTGCGACCGTCCGGGGCCTATGTGATGTTCTGGTGGTGCGGGGCAGAGGACCGGAAAACCATCCTGCAGCGGTTCGCCGTGTCGCGCGAGGTCATGCAGGAGGTCGTCGAGGACGTCTTCGCCATGGCCGCCGACGAAGGCTGGCAGGACCCGGTGTCGCGCAAGGCCCTGCAGTTCATCGAGCGCCGCCAGAGGAACCGTTCGGCGGTCCAGAAGAGCCCCTATGGCAGTCTGGAAGATGCCGTCGCCGAGGCCGCCAGGACGGGCCTGAGCCGCGAGATTGCCGCCGAGATCGCCTATCTGGCCGGCATCAAGCCCCTGACCGGAGCCAAGATTCTGGGCGACGTCGGCGGTGAACCCCTGGCCATCCTTTGCAAGGCCACCGGCCTGTCACGGGTCGATCTGCAGACCCTGTGGCGTTCGATACGGCGGCCTGAGACCCGGGCCGACGGCTCCGTGCATCCCGACTGGGAGCGGGTGCAGATCACCTATGAGATGCTGGCGGTCGATCGCGCCCAGACGGTTCTGCGCTACTGGAACTGGTCACTGTCGTCCGCCCTGTCACCCGCCTTGCTGAAGGCGATCCGCGAGGGCGACGACGAAAGCGTCGACGACTATTCGGCGCCCGAACGCGCGGCGATGATGGCCCTGTCCGAAAACTTTGGCCGTTGATCTCCGGCGAGGCCGGTGCGCGTCTATAGTCAAGATTGCTCTTGTCCGGTCGTTCTCTTGAAGAAGACGCGGCGACGCATTGCTTTCAGATTGAAATATCAGTATTTCCCGAATCACAATCGCCACAGTGCGACAAGTCTAGGCAGGGAAATGACGATGGACGCGACAAGAATGGACGACCGGTCCGAGCTTCTGGAAATGACGGCGGACATCGTGTCGGCCTATGTCGGCAACAACAGCGTGTCGGCCAATGATCTGCCGTCGCTGATCTCCAATATCCATGCGGCACTGAGCCAGGTCTCGACCGGCGTGGTCGAGGTGGAGCCCGAGGTCAAGGAACCGGCCGTGCCGATCCGCAAGTCCATCAGCCCCGATTTCCTGATCTGCCTGGAAGACGGCCGCAAGTTCAAGTCGCTGAAGCGCCACCTGCGCACCAAGTATGACATGAGCCCCGAGGAATACCGCGCCAAATGGGGTCTGCCGAAAGACTATCCGATGGTCGCCCCCAACTATGCCAAGGCCCGCTCGGACCTGGCCAAGCAGATGGGCCTGGGCCAGGGCGGCCGCAAACCCGCCCGCGCGCCGCGCGCCGCCAAGAAGTAACAGGCCTCTACCGCTTCGGTGGTCGCCCTCCCCCGTGAAGAACGGGGGAGGGTTTTGTTATCCGGCAGCCATTGCCTCCTGCCGGATGCGGCCGACCATGGCGTTCAGGCCATTGGCTCTCTGACGGGTCAGGGCCTGCGGCAGGCCCAGCCGGTCCAGCGCGGCCCTGGCGTCGAAGGCCAGGATCTCCGGACCCGTGCGGTCGGAATAGAGCTTCAGCAACAGGGCCACATTGCCCTTGGAGATCGCGCTGTCGCTGTCGGCGCGGAAGGTCAGGCGGTCGCCCCCCTTCCCGTCCCCGGTGCGGCCTGACGCCAGCCAGACCTGGGCGGCACACCCCGGCACCTTGTTCGCCTCGACCCGGTCCTCATCCGGCAGCGGAGCCAGATCCTTCCCCAGATCGATCACATAGGCGATGCGCTGTTCCCAGTCCTCCAGCACGTCGAAGTCCTCGATCAGCTCGGCCAGGGTGTCGTCGATCGTACCAGCTTCGGTCATGGCGCGCAGATAACCCCGGCATGGGTTAAGGACAACGGGGCGGATCGTCCCCGGCGGCCCGGCCTGCCGTCCCCGTTGGGGGTTCGCCCCACGCGGGTGCGGGCTTTGGACGACTCATACGCAGGTCTAGTGTGGGGTTCGGTGCGACTCCCCTGCCCCGCCTTTCGCCCGAAGGCTCCGGACCCACGCTTGACCTCACCCGCCCCCTCATCGCTGGACGACAAGGACGGTCTGGCCAAAGGCGCAGGGCCCCGTGCGACGGTCGCCGAAGGCGTGCCTGCCCTGGCCGCATGGCACGGGGCATGGACGGCGGCGATCATGCTGGCCACCCTGGTGGCGATCTGGATCGGTGCCCTGGGTGGCCCCGCTGCGATCGGCGGCCTGGCCATGCTGATCCCTGGCCTGGCGGGACTGGCACTGATCCGCTGGGACGGCACGGGCGAGCGTGCCCTGGTCCTGGTGGTCTGGACGCTCTTCGCCCTGGCCGCCTCGGTGCTGTCGGGCGGTCTCGGCGGACCTCTGGTCGGGGTCATCGCCATGCCGTTCGTGGCCGGCCTGGCGCTGGGCGGGCCGAGGCACGGCGTGCGGCTGGCGCAGGGCGGTGCCCTGGGTTCGGCCATCGCCGCAGGGGGCGGTCAGCTGTCCGCCTGGCTGGTCGGAGCCCCCCTGACCAATATCGGCGTGGCCACCGGCTCGGCCCTGCTGGCGGCGGTCGCGGCCTGGCTGGCCATGCGCCTGGCGTGGCGGATCCGCGAGACACGGCTGGTGGTGGCTGAGGAGACGACCCGCCGGATCGAGGCCCTGCTGACGAGCCAGCCGGGACTGACCCTGGTGCTGGAACCGTCGGGACGCGTCCAGGGGGCCTATGGCTCTGCGCCGCCCGCGCTGAACGTCGATGCGCTGTTCGAACAGGGGCTGATCGCGGCGGTCCATGCCCCGGACCGGCGCCCGCTCCTCGACGCCATCGATACGGCGCTGCGCGGACACCCCGCCCAGATCAGCCTAGCCCCGCGTCAGGCGCTGGACCGGCGCGTCATCCTGATCCTGCGCCGGGCCGACGATGCTGCCGGTCGGCCGCGCCTGATCGCCCAGGCCTTCGACGGTACCCGCCAGTTCGCCACCGAGATCGGGCTGGAGGCGGCCCGCGCCGAGGCCGAGGCCCAGAACGCCGGCAAGACCCGCTTCCTGGCCAATATGAGTCACGAACTGCGCACCCCCCTGAACGCCGTCCTGGGGTTCAGCGACGTGATGCGCCAGCGCCTGTTCGGGCCCCTGTCGCCGAAATACGCCGAATACGCCGACAACATTCACGAGGCCGGATCGCACCTGCTGGACCTGATCGGCGACGTGCTGGACGTGTCAAAGATCGAGGCCGAACGCTACGAGCTCAGCCGCGAGGCGTTCGATGCGCGCGAGGTCGTCTCGGCCGCTGTGGCCCTGGTGCGCGTCGCCGCCACGGACAGGGGCGTCACCCTGGCCAGCCTGCTGCCGGACGATCCGCTCGGCGTCGACGCCGACCGCCGGGCCCTGAAGCAGATCACGCTGAACCTGCTGTCCAACGCCATCAAATTCACGCCGTCCGGCGGGTCCGTGACCCTGACGCTGGAGACGATCGGGCCGTATCTGGAGCTGGTCGTGGCCGACACCGGCGTCGGCATCGCCGCCAGCGACCTGAAGCGCCTGGGTCGTCCGTTCGAGCAGGCGGGCGAGGCCGATCAGCGGGCCAGAGGCACAGGCCTCGGTCTGTCGCTGGTCCGCGCCCTGGCCGAACTGCACGGGGGGCGTATGAGCATCGACTCCACCCTGGGCGAAGGCACGGCCGTCACGGTGCGCCTGCCGGTGGTGTCCGTGGGCAGGGCCGGGCCGCCGGAAGGCGGGGCGGAGATCATTCCGCTGAACGCGGGAGAATAGCTGCGGCGTCGTTTCCCCTCCCCGCAGGGAGAGGGACGAAGATGTCAGACCGTCCCCAACGCCACGAACGCCCGCGCCGCGGCGAAGTCGCCAGCCTCGAAGGTGGTGGTCGCGACGCTGCCGTCCCGGAACAGGAACTCGACCAGAAAGGGCTCGCGCGGATCCAGTGTGGCCAGGGCATCGGCCCCGGTCTGGGGGAAGCGCCAGATCTCGCCCTGGGTCCGGCCGGTGGCCAGCAGGGTCGGGGCTGCGGCAGCGGTTCCGGCCGACCAGACTTCCTGGCGCGCCGAGACCGGCGGCAGGACTCCGGCCCCGGCGGCGGTCAGCCACGGGCGCGGAGCCAGGGCCGGGTCGCGCATCACGATCCGCGCCGCATAGGGCCTCGGTCTTCCGACGAAGGACACCACGGCCGACAGGACGTTGCCGCCAAACACCGTACCGGGCTGGGGCGGACTGGCGCTGAGGCCGAACCGGACCGGCGAGGCCCCGACCACCGAGGGCTGGACCAGTCGCCAGGCAGCATCCTCGCGCCGGACGCGGTCGGCGGTCCAGGTGGCGCGGTCGCCTATGAAGTCCATGCGCGGAATGCGCTGCCATCCGGCGAAGGCGTCGGCGACCCGGTCGCGCACCATTGCCAGCTCGGGGTTGGCGCAATCCACCCGCGCGGCCCGGTAACGGGCGCGGGCGGCGGTCTCGTTCAGGGTGGCCTCGGCCACGCCGCCCCTCAGGGCAGCGCCGCGCGACTGCAGCGTCGCCGCCGTCAGCGCCCCGGCGACCGGTGCCTGGAACAGACGACATTTCCGGTCGGCGGCCAGGACGAAGGTCCGGTCGTAATAGGTTCCGCCGCCCTCGGCCGCAGCCAGGACGGGCGACAGGGCCAGGACGGCACCGATGGTCACGGCGCTGGCGATACGGGAGAAACGGCCTATCCTCATGGGACCGACCGTAACGCCATGACGTTCCGGTCCCGTTTCCGAGCAGGGTTACCGATTTGCTTCTGAACTCAGACCTGTGGGTCGGCGCCCTGATCCGCAGGGCCGGGATCGAGGGGGCCAATGCCACGGTGGTCCGCAAGGGGGATGCGCGCGCGGGATCCGTGATCGTGAAAGCCTACAACACGTCGGAGCGCACGGCGCGCCTGTTCAGCGAGGCTTTCGGGCAGGATGGCGACCGGCTGTGGATCGAGCCGGTGAAAGGTACCGAGAGCGAGCTGGACGCCTATGTCGAGCGTCAGCGCGGCTATGACCCCGACCTGTGGGTGGTCGAGATCGAGGACCGCCAGGGGCGGCACTTTCTGACGGAAAGGGTCGAGGGAGAATGATCCTCCCCGTCCCTGCGCTTCGGCGCGGATAACCCCTCGCTAACCCCGTTCGGACACAGAACCGAAAACCAACCCGGTGCATGGTGACGGTTGTCGACAGAGCCGTCGGCGTCGACCGGGTGGCTTTCCCTATGCTGTTTCTCATGAACGACGTTGTGTTCGACCTGGACGAGGCCTCTCCGGTCACGTCGGCCGATGCGCGCCGGTTCGAGAAGCTGGGCTTCGACTATCTGATGGAACTGGGCTGCGAGCTGTTCGCCGGGGACCCGCTGTTGCACCGGAACGATCCGGAGCGGGCGCGCCGACTGGCCTGGCTGATCCACGACCGGTCGCCCGAGGTGAACGCTGCCCTGTTCGCGGCACCGGATATGGACTGCGATCCGGCCCTGGTCGAGCCGCTCTTCTGCGCCCTGCCCGCCGCAGTGCTGAAGCAGCTCAAGGCCAAGAGCGGCAAGGGCCGTCTGGACGCCGCCGCGGCCGACCGCGCCGTCTGGGGTCGCATGGCGGCCTGATCGCCGGGCTAAAGCCGCAAGCGCCCCTGGCGCGGGTCCGGTCATGCCGGACGGATACGGGCCACGCGTGACTTTCGCGGGCGCGCGCGCTACCTCCCGCCCCCATGTCGAAACTGACCCTCGCCGAGGAGGCCGCCCGCCGGCGAACCTTCGCCATCATTGCGCACCCCGACGCCGGCAAGACGACGCTGACGGAGCATATCCTGCTGTCCGGCGGGGCCATCCGGGCGGCGGGGGCGGTGCGGGCGCGGGGCGAGAACCGGCGGACCCAGTCGGACTGGATGAAGATCGAGAAGGAGCGCGGCATCTCGGTCAGCGCCTCGGTCATGACGTTCGAGCACACCACGTCCGACGGCGTGGCCAAGATGTTCAACCTGCTCGACACGCCGGGGCACGAGGACTTCTCGGAGGACACCTATCGCACCCTGACGGCCGCCGACTGCGCCATCATGGTGCTGGACGCCGCCAAGGGCATCGAGCCCCAGACGCTGAAGCTGTTCGAGGTCTGCCGTCTGCGCGACATCCCGATCATCACCTTCATCAACAAGCTGGACCGGGAGGCCCTCGATCCGCTGGAGCTGCTGGACGAGATCGCGTCGAAGCTGCAACTGGACCCCGCCCCCGTCTGGTGGCCGGCCCAGAGCGGCAACCGCCTGCGCGGCATGGTCGAGATGGGCACCGGACGGTTCCAGCCTTATGCCCGCAAGGTCCCCGGCGCGGTCGAGGATGCCGGCCATCCCCCTCCCCTGCCCCTGTCCGAGGCCGCCCGCTATTTCGAGCCGGGCGAGCAGGAAGAGCTGATTGAGGCGGCCGAACTGGTGACCGGCGGCTACCCCGCCTTCGACCGCCAATCCTTCCTCGAGGGCCATATGACGCCGGTCCTGTGGGGCTCGGCCCTGCGCCACTTCGGCATCGACGAACTGCTGGCCGCCATCGGCGAATGGGCGCCCCCGCCGAAAGTCATGCCGGCGCGCAAGGAGGCCCCGCCCGAGACCCGCAACGCCCCGGCCCCCGTCGAACTGACCATCCAGCCCGGCTCGGACGAGGTCACCGGCTTCGTCTTCAAGGTCCAGGCCAATATGGACCCCAACCACCGCGACCGGATCGCCATGTTCCGCATGGCCTCGGGCTCGTTCAAGCGCGGCATGAAGCTGAAGGTCCAGAACACCGGCAAGCAGCTGTCGGTCAACGCCCCGATCATGTTCTTCGCCAGCGACCGGGAACTGGCCGAGGACGCCTTCGCCGGCGACGTGATCGGCATTCCCAACCACGGCGTGCTGCGCGTCGGCGACAGCCTGTCGGAAAGCGGGATGATCCGCTTCGCCGGACTGCCCAACTTCGCCCCCGAAATCCTGCAGCGCGTCCGGGTCAAGGATCCGCTGAAGGCCAAGCACCTGAAGAAGGCCCTGGACGGTCTGGCCGAGGAAGGCGTGACCCAGCTGTTCCGGCCCGAGATCGGCGCGGACTTCATCGTCGGTGCGGTGGGCCAGCTGCAGTTCGAGGTCATGGCCGACCGGCTGGGCGAGGAATACGGCCTGGAAGTCATCTTCGAACACAGCCCCTATGCCGAGGCCCGCTGGATCGACGGAGAGAAGGCCGACGTCGAGGACTTCATGGGCAAATACCGCGGCCAGATGGCCCGCGACATCGACCAGGCCCCGGTCTTCCTGGCCAAGTCGAGCTGGGAGACGGGCTATGTGATGGAGCGCTTCCCCAAGGTGGCGTTCACCAAGACGAAGGAGCGGGGCTGACTACAGCTCGCGGAACAGGGCGATATAGTCCTCGTACACGAAGATGCGGTTGCGTTGCTGGCCCGTCGCCTCTCTCAGAATGCCGAGCCTCTCCATGTCCCAGACGATGGTATTGGCGTTCGCATAGCTGACGCCCAGCACCCTGACCGCCTCGTTCACCTCGATATAGGGATCGCGATACAGCCGCTCGAGGAGCCGGATCGCCTTGCCTGCCCGCGCGCCCATTTCATTGACGATCGCGTCGCGATGCGCTTCCCGAAGACTGAGAATGCTCTTCGCCAGACGGGCCGCGTCCAGCGCCGCTTCGGCCACGCAGTCCAGAAAGAAGATCAGCCATTCTTCCCATGCGCCGTCGTCGCGAACGGCCTGAAGTCGCCTGTAGTACTCCTCACGCCGCCTTTTCAGGGTCAGTGAGACATAGAGAACCGGCTTGCCCAGAACCGACCGCTCGCAAAGCAGGAAGGTGATCAGCAGCCGTCCCAACCGGCCGTTTCCATCGACAAAGGGGTGGATGGTTTCGAACTGGGCGTGGGCCAGCCCGACCTGAACCAGCAACGGCAACTCCGTGGGCCGGTGCAGGAAGTCTTCAAGGGCCCCGATCTGATCCGGCACCGTCTCGGGCGGCGGTGGCACGAACACGGCGTCCGACAGTGTCGCCCCGGCGGCCCCGATCCAGTTCTGTGTGGTTCGAAATGCGCCGGGCGTGGCGTGCCCACCCCGCACGCCCGACATCAGGATTTCATGAATCTCCCGCAACAGCCGACCGGATACCGGCAGTTCGGCCAGTCGGGCGATGCCGAAATTGAGAGCGGCGGTATAGTTGATGACCTCGTTCACATCGCCCAAAGGCCTTTCGCCCCGCAACCGGGCTTCTGCGGCGACAAGGTCATCGAGCGAGGCCTGTGTGCCTTCGATCTGACTGGAAAGCACCGCCTCGCGCCGGACATACATGGCCGTGAACAGTTCGGGATGCGGCAGGGTCTCCACCGCGCCGTCAAGTCGGCCGAGCGCGAGATCGGCGCGACTCAGCGACGCCGTCACCGGCCCCTTCAGATCGAGATCGGGCGGCGGAAGGACGTCCGGGATGAAGGCCCTATAGCCCCGCGTCTGCCGGACATACCGCCCGGCCCTCTGACTTCGCCCCCTCGCACCGCTATGTTCAGAATGGCTCATAGCGCCGTATCACTCGCTCCATATTATTCGATCTGTATAATATGGAAGCCTGGAAGTGGCTATGTTTTTCATCCGTCAAACAGCGCCCGCGCCGGGCGGAGCCGCCGCCGACGTCGAGGCCTTCATGGGCAAATACCGCGGCCAGATGGCCCGCGACATCGACCAGGCCCCGGTCTTCCTGGCCAAGTCGTCGTGGGAGACCGGCTATGTGATGGAACGCTTCCCGAAGGTGGCGTTCACCAAGACGAAGGAGCGGGGCTGAACCGTCAGGTTTCGTGCCATTGTTCTGTCGCGACCGCGTGGTCCAAGGGACTGTATGAATGCTCGATCGACACGCTCCGGAACGGTTCTGGCCCTGACGGGCGGTGCCATCCTGTTCGCTGCGGGCGCCTCGGCCCAGGATCAGGGCAGCGCCACGACCCGGGCGCTGAACACCGCCCCGGCGCAATCCACGTTGAACCCGCGCCTGAATGCCCGGCCGCCTGTGGACCAGACGCCTGCGGCCCGTTCGCCGGCGGGCAAGCCGAAGCCCCCGCAGGCACGCAGCCTGGACGACGTCCTGGCCGACCTGCTGGGTCCGGACGCCACAGCCTCCGCCCCCGGTGTGACCCTGGCCGAGGGCGAGACCGAGCCCGAGCCCATCCCGCTGGCGCTCGGCTACTATGCCCGGGGCGACAAGGACTGCGCCGAGGTCTGGCCGGGCGATGGCGACCTGGCCTTCGCCACCCCGACGTCCTTCACCATCGACTTCGGCGGCTGCGAGCCGGGACAGTGGCTGCAGACCGGTCCCAACAGCTGGCGCGAGGACCAGCGCTGCCAGACCGAACTGGGCGGCGACGCCGGGGCCTATACCATCAGCTATGAGGTCCTCGACGCCGGCACCCTGAAACGCACGGCCCGCCTTGCGCTGGACGGCAGCGTCGAGGAAGACCAGTGGACGCACTGCGCGCCCGCCGATGTTCCCGAGAATGCCCGCTTCGCGCCCTGACCCGGCCCCGCCCCGTCGGCAGGCCCCGAAGGACCGGCCCCGGGGCCTATCCGCCCATCGCCACGAACCCGCCGTTGGCGAACCCCGGCTTGCCATAGGCCAGGGGCGATCCGTCCGCGGCCAGAACCCGGCCACCGGCCGCTTCCAGCACCGCCTGGCCGGCGGCCGTGTCCCATTCCGACGTGGGGCCGGTGCGGGGATAGGCGTCGAAGCGACCCTCCGCGATCAGACAGAACTTCAGCGACGAGTCAGTCCCCTGCCACCGGGTGCAGCCGTGGCGCGACGCGAGGCGGGCCGCCTCCGCATCGGTGACGCTATGGCTCAACAGGGCGATGCCTTCGTCGGGACGGTCGCGGACCTTGATCGCGCGCCAGGGGTCGTTGCCCGTCTCGGCATAGCGCCGCATCTCGGCCGTGCCGTCAGACGTGGTGCGCCAGGTGGTCGAGGTGGCGGGCGCGGTGACGACACCGGCGACCGGGCGACCGTCGTGGATCAGGGCGATGTTGACGGTGAAGCTCTCCTTGCCCGCAACGAAGCCCCGTGTGCCGTCCAGCGGGTCGATCAGCCAGAAGACGGCATCGGCGCTGGCCGGGCGACCCTCGGCCTCCGACTGTTCCTCGGCTACGGCCTGGATGTCGGGATACAGGGCCGCGAGCCGCGACAGGATCAGGGCCTCGGCCTTCTGGTCGGCCAGGGTCACGGGGCTGTCGTCGGCCTTGGTGAAGACCGCTCCGCCCGCCCGCCAGTAGGGCAGGATCACGCGTGCAGCGTCCTCCGCGATCGCGGCGAGGTGGTCATGCAGGGCACCGGAGGCGAGGTCGGCGGCCAGGGCGGCAGGCAGGGAGGCGATCATTTCGCCGGGGATAGACCATGCAGGGTGGTTTCGCGAAGGGGCAAATCACCCCATCCTGGCACCCATGAACGATACCGACTTCGACATCCCGCTCGACGCCCTGTCCCTGGATGGATCTGAACTGGCCAGCCTGCTTGTGGCCAAGCTGTGTCACGATTTCATCAGCCCGTCGGGTGCCATCGTGTCGGGGCTGGACCTGCTGAACGATCCGACCGCCCAGTACATGCGCGACGACGCGATCGCCCTGTTGACCGACAGCGCCCGAAAGATGGTGGCCCAGGTCCAGTTCTTTCGCGTGGCTTTCGGCGCGGCGACCACCGCCGAACGGTTCACGGGTGACGAGCTGAAGGCGCTGGTCGACGGCGTGACCCGGGACGGGCGGGCCAGGCTGGACTGGCAGCTGGAGGTTGCGGATTTCGGCAAACCCCAGGCGCGAGCGCTCGTGAACCTGGCCTATCTGACGGCCGCGGCCCTGCCCATGGGCGGCCAGGCCGTGGTCTCGGCGCGGATAGGTGCAGACGGTCTGGTTCTGACGGGTACCGCCGAGGGCGCCCGCGCCCGGCTCAAGCCGGAGGCAGCGACAGGTCTGGCCGGACAGCGGTTGACCGAGGGCCTGACCGGTCAGTGGGTCCAGCCTTACTGGCTCTGGCTGACCCTTCAGCAGCAGGGCGGATGGCTGGACGTCGAGACGGTGGAGGGCCGTGTCGTTTTGACGGGAACAATGCCGTCTTAATCGACGCCACCAACGAGTCATTAACCGCCCGGACCCGATTATGGAGTCGAAACGGCGAAGCTGATTCCGGCCGTTGGGAGACGACACACCGTGGATGTCCGGACCTGCCTCATCGTCGACGACAGCCGGATCATCCGGAAGGTCGCGCGCCGCATCGTGGAGGGTCTGGGGTTCGAGGTCGACGAGGCCGCCGACGGCATCGAGGCCCTGTCCTATTGCGTCGGCCTGATGCCCGACGTCATCCTGCTGGACTGGAACATGCCGGTCATGGACGGTCTGACCTTCATCCGACGCCTGCGCGACCAGGCGGGCGGCGACCACCCGAAGGTGCTGTTCTGCACCATCGAGACGGCACCCGAACGCATCGCCGAGGCTCTGGGCGCGGGCGCCGACGACTACATCATGAAGCCGTTCGACGGCGAAATCCTTCATTCCAAACTGTCCGAAGTCGGAGCCATCTGAAGCCGACCCATGCCCGCCCCCGCCGTTCAGCTATGACCCAGGACGACTTCGATCGTCTGCAGGCGCTGCTCTCCTCGAGGGCCGGCTTCCGGCTGGGCCGCGACCGGATCCATCTGGCCGAGCATCGACTGGCGCCCGTGGCACGGCGCGAAGGCTTCGACAGCGTCGAGGCCCTGCTGGCCACCCTCTGGGTCAAGCCGGTGGCATCGCTGGGCTGGGCGGTCATCGAGGCCCTGCTGAACCCCGAAACCTGGTTCCGGCGCGACCGGGCCGTGTTCGACACCTTTGCCCGGGAGCTCCTGCCGGCAATCGGCCGTGTCCGTCCCGAGGGCCGCGTACAGGTCTGGTCGGCCGGATGCTCCAGCGGTCAGGAGGCCTATTCCCTGGCCATGGCCGGTCTGGAGGCCGGGGCCAATATCGACGTCATCGCCACCGACCTGTCGCAACGCGCGCTGGACAAGGCACGATCGGGTGTCTTCAGCGCCTTCGAGGTGCAGCGCGGCCTGTCGGCCCGGATGATGCTGCACTGGTTCGAACCGGCCGAGGACGCCTGGGCGGTGCGACCCGCGCTCAGGAACGTCGTTCGCTTCGCCCGCCACAACCTGCTCGACGCGCCGACCGACGACGCCCGGTTCGACATCATCGTGTGCCGCAACGTGCTGACCGAGATGGAGCCCTCCAGGCGCGGACAGGTGGTCGACTATCTGGAGCGCCGCCTGGTCGATGACGGCGTGCTGGTGCTGGGGGCCGAGGAGCGCATCGACGGCGACACCATCGCCTTCCGCCCCGTCGGCGGGCGGAGCGGCCTGTATGTAAAGTCCCCCTCGGCGGTCAGCCGGGCGGCGTAGGGCGCGCGTCCCCCGCCGGTTTGGGCATCGACACGGTCCGGCTTCGCCCCCTATCCTGACCGGGTATCGGGGATGACGAACATGCGGTGGGCTCTGTTTCTGGGTTCCCTGGCGCTCGCGCTGGTGATCGGGGTCTGGGCGCTGCAGGTGCCTGCACCGCGCGACGCCAGCGCGTCCCCCACCGAATTCTCGGCCCGGCGCGCCATGGCCGATGTGCGCCAGATCGGTGCCCGCCCCCACCCCGTCGGATCGGCCGACCATGCGCGCGTCCAGGACTATCTCTTCCAGCGGATGGCGTCCCTCGGTCTGAATCCGGTCCTCCAGGCCGGAGCCCTGTCGCCCGAGGCGATCGAGCGCCTGACCCGTTGGGGCGGCGATCCGGAGGCGGCGGGCAATGTCGCGGTGGACATCGTCGGCATCCTGCCCGGGCGCGATCCGGGCGCGGCGGCCGTCGTACTGATGGCCCACTACGACAGCACCTGGGGCTCGCCGGGCGCGGCGGACGATGGCGCGGGCGTGGCGGCGGTGCTGGAAGCCGTCCGGGCCATCAAGGCGCGCGGTCCGGCGGACCGGACCCTGGTCATCCTGTTCACCGATGCGGAAGAACTGAACCTGGACGGCGCGCGCCTCTTCTTTTCGGAAAATCCCCTGCGCGACCGGATCGGGGCGGTTGTCAATCTTGAGGCACGCGGCGGCGGCGGCCGGGCGATGATGTTCGAGACCGGCCGGGGCAATGCCGAAACGATCGCCCTGTTCACAAAGGCCGCAAGGAAGGCCGACGGCGGCGCGACGTCCAACGCGCTGTCGATCTTCGTCTATGAGAACATGCCCAACGGCACCGACTTCACCATCCCGAAGAACCGGGGCATCGGCGGGGTCAACTTCGCCTTCATCGGCCGCCCGTCGCAGTACCACTCCCCGAGCGCCACACCCGAAAACCTCGACCAGGGCGCGTTGCAGCACCTGGGCTCCCAGGCGCTGGAAGCGACCGACGCGCACGTCCGTGCCGACGCCCTGCCCGTCGCGGGGGCCAATGTCGTCTATGGCGACGTGCTGGGCCGGATCTTCATCGTCCATTCGACCGGGCTGGGGTGGACGCTGCTGGCCGTCACCGCGGCCCTGCTGGCCTTTGCCGCCTGGGGGGCCCGCCATGCGACGGGCGTCACCGCCGCCGATGTCGGACGCGGCCTGCTGTCCGGCCTGTGGCTGCTGGCCATGGGGATCGTGGTGACCCATGGCGTGCGGGCCCTGGCCGGGCCGTCCGTCGCGCGGGCAGAGTCGGCCGAGGTCTATTACACCCTGCTGAGGCGTCTGCCCTGGATGGAGGCGGGGACGGGCCTGGCCGTGGTGGCGGTGGCCCTGGCCGCGCTGGCGGGACGCGCCGCCCTGGGGCCCCGATTGCTGGCGGGGGTGGTGATCGCGGCCGTCATGGCGGTGATGGTGATGAATGGCTTCGACGCCGTCGTGCTGGGCGCGGGCGGCGTCGCCATCGCCCTGTCGACCTGGAGCCAGACTGCCCCGAAGACCCCATGGGGCGGATGGCTGGGGCTGATCGCCCTGATCCTGCTCCTGGGGTGCGTCGCCCAGACGTTCGCCCCTGAGGCGGCGCTGATCTTCGTCTGGCCCGGTCTGGTCGCGGCCCTTGCGGCGGCCGCCTGCGCCCTGATCGGGGCGCGGCTGCAGAGCGCCCGCTCCCTGATCCCGGCGGCGCTGGCCACGGTTCTGGGCGGGGCGTGGATTGTGACTCTGGCCCATCCCGTCTTCCTGGGCGTCGGTATGGACATCCCCGGCGTCCTGGCCCTGATGGCGCTTCTGGTTCTGCTGTTCGCGCGTCCCCTGGCCCCGGAGCATGGGCGGGCGACGCTGGCGGCGGGGGCGGCCGCCTGTCTGATCCTGGCCTGCGGTCTGTCCCTGACCGCGCGCTATGTCGAGCCCATGCCCGCGCCCGTCGCCGGCGGCCCGACTTAGGCTCCGGTTAAGGCTGTGACTTAAGCCGGACGAAAACCCCGTCCGGTATCAGGGTCGCATGAACCTGATCCACGCCCTGCAGGACAATACCGATCCCAACTCGCTGGTGTCGCGGTTCCGCCGCGCCCGCGCGCGCCGCATCGTCGATCTGATCCAGCGCATCCATGCCCGCAAGGGCGCGGTGTCGATCATCGATCTGGGCGGAGAGGCCAACTACTGGACGCTGTTCGACCGGGCGTTCCTGGACGCCTGCAAGGTCCGGATCACCCTGGTCAATCCCGGCGGCATCGACGAGACCGCCGACCCCGCCTTGTTCGAGATCGTCGACGGCGACGCCTGCGACCTGCCTCAATATGCGGACCACGCCTTCGACCTGGTCCATTCCAACTCGGTCATCGAACACGTCGGCGACTGGGCGCGGATGGAGGCCTTCGCCGCGTCCTGCCGCCGCCTGGCCCCGGCCTACTATGTGCAGACGCCCTATTTCTGGTTCCCGGTCGAGCCGCATTTCAGCGCGCCCTTTTTCCACTGGCGCTCGGAACAGAGCCGGGCCCGCGCCCTGCTGAAACGCAGCCATGGCTTTTCGCCTAGGGCCCGGGACATGGGCCAGGCGATGCGCGACGTTCAGCACGCCCGTCTGCTGGACAAGGGACAGTTCCGGTTCCTGTATCCCGACGCCGTCCACCACGACGAAGTGGTCGCGGGCATGACCAAGTCGCTGATCGCCGTGCGCGCGCCGACATCGCACTGACATCGACCACGCGGTAACCTCTGCGACGCGCCCGGCGAAGGCCGGGGCAGATCGTTCGAGAGACCCGCCATGACGCGCCCTGTCCGCATCGCCACTCTGTCCAGCCACCCCGACCTGCGTCGTCGGCTGGCGCTGTTCGCCAGCATCGGCGTCGTCGCCGCCGCCCTGATCGCGGGTGGGAGCACAGCGCGGCCGGCCGACCCCACCCCCATGGCGTCGCCTCCGCCCGCCGCGTCGGGTCTGACGGTGGTGGAACTGTTCACCAGCCAGGGGTGCAACGCCTGCCCGCCCGCCAACGCCAATCTGGTGACCCTGTCGAGCCGACCGGACATCCTGGCGCTGAGCTGGAACGTCACCTACTGGGACGGCCTGGGCTGGAGGGACACCTTCGCCCAGGATTCCTTCACCCGCCGCCAGCGCGACTATCAGCGCGGCCTGGGCACTGACAATGTCTGGACGCCCCAGGTGGTCGTCGACGGCCGGGACCACGTCGTCGGCCAGCGCATGGCCCAGATCCAGGGCCTGATCGACCGGCACCGCCCCTTCTCCGGGCCGACCGTTCAGTTCCGCGACGGCGCTGTCGGCTTCGCGGGCGGAGCCGCGCCCTCCGTCCCCGCCGACGTCTGGCTGGTGCGCTACGAGCCGCGTCCGATCAATGTGCCGGTGGAGCACGGCGAGAACGGCGGCCGCACCCTGCCCCACGCGGATGTGGTGCGCGAACTGGTCCGCCTGGGCGACTGGCGGGGTCAGACCGTCGGCTATCGCCTTCCGGCCACGACCCGCGCCGGTCTGGCGACGGCCGTTCTCGTCCAGGCCCCGAATGGCGGTCCGATCCTGGCCGCCGCCCGGGGCTGATCTGACGTCGCCTGACGGCGGACCTCGACCCCATTGTGACCGGCCCCCGTATGACTAAGGTCGCGGCAGGGGAGACTGATCATGAAAAAGACCATCACGGGCCGCGTCGGCGGCATGGGCCTCGCCGTCGCAGCCGCTGCCTTCGTCGCCTTGGGGGCCTGTTCCAGCGAGAGCGTGGCCGCATCCGGCCAGGACCGGGGGGATTTCGTCGTCCGCCCGGCCGAGCTGACCAGCGACGACTATACCGAACTGGCGGAACAGCTGTCCGAGGAACGCTGGCTGGAAGACGTCGCCGATGTGCTGAACGAGAGCCTGAGTCTTCCGGTCGACATCGGTATGCGCTTCGCCGAATGCGGCGAGAACAACGCCTACTACATCCCCGAGGATCGCGAGATCCAGATCTGTATCGAGATGTTCGATGGCGAACGCGAGACCTTCGCCGCCTATTACGACACCGATGAGGAGATCGAGGACGCGGTCAACGGATCGTTTCTCTTCACCGTCTTCCACGAAGTCGGCCACGCCCTGGTGGACGTTCTGGACATCCCCTTCACCGGCCGGGAGGAGGACACCGCCGACAGTCTGGCGGCATGGTGGCTGATCGACGGCGACGACGGCGAGGAATCCGCCATCTCCGGCGCCCTCAGCTTCTATACCGACCCCGAAGAGGCCGGCGATCTGGAGGAGAGCGATTTCGCCGACGAACACTCGCTCAGCCAGCAGCGGTACTACACCCTGACCTGCCTGGTGTACGGCTCCGACCCGGACAAATACGCCAACCTGCTCGAGGAGGAGTGGCTGACGCCCGAACGCGCCGAACAGTGCCCCGCCGAGTTCGAGCGCCTCACCTCGACCTGGTACACCCTGCTGGACGCCCATCTGAAGGAGTAGACGGCCGCCCGCTGCCCAGTCCTGCTAGGGTGCCTTTGTCAGACGCTGATCCTATTGGGTCTGTGACGGCGCTGACAGCGCAAGTTCAGAACAGGGCGTTTTCCAAAACCTCAATTGTTACTCGCCTGTTGCCATGAGCTTCGGTCGAAAAATCCCTTGTTTCACCGAATCCGCTGGCTCCGGTGACATGGACGCCTTTATCCCTAAGATAGTTAGCCACTGCAGAGGCTCTCCTTTCACTCAGCGCTAGGTTGAGGGCTCTCGGGCCGCTGGCGTCGGCGAAGCCTTGAACGACCACATTGCCTGATCGCAGGTTGGTTCGGTTGATGAGCCGGTCAATGTCGGCGATCGCAGCGCCCGTGAGCCTGTCGTCAGCCACCTCAAAAAATACGGACAGGTAACCGCCAGGGGGTGATGGCTCCGTTGTGGGATGATCACTTAGAGAAGCGGGGTCATTCGTATCGCCTTCTTCAGCGGAATTACGGTGCTGTTCCAGAGTTTCGATCCGGGTTTGCAGCTGTGAAAGTGTCCCGGCGGTTTCGTTGTGCCTGGACTGAGACTGCGCCGCCAATTCCTCTACCGTTGATCTGGTCGCCAGGTCCGCCCGGGAAATCTCCGCCGTCATGGCAGTCAACAGGCCCTCGGACGTGCCGTCAGAACCGAGCGTTTGCGCGCGCACGGAAATCGCGGCCAGTATCTCTTTTCGGATGCGGTCATCAAGGCTTCCCAGACCCGTCTCCAACAACGCAAGACGGCGGTCGGCGGCTGCAGCGTTGGCCGGGAGATCGGCG
This sequence comes from Brevundimonas subvibrioides, assembly GCF_027271155.1. Lineage (NCBI taxonomy): Bacteria > Pseudomonadati > Pseudomonadota > Alphaproteobacteria > Caulobacterales > Caulobacteraceae > Brevundimonas > Brevundimonas subvibrioides. The sequence continues at coordinate 1,098,455 of NZ_CP114542.1, read as the reverse complement.
ACGTATACTGAACTCGACTGACTTAACCGCTCGGCGAAGGCATCGCTGCTGATCTCTCCCAGAGACCATTGTCGACAATGAGCGATCATTCGCTTCAAGGCTTCGAGCCGCTGTTCGGTAATGTCGTTCGCGACATCCCGTCGAAAGTCGAATCCGAGGATCGACAGGAAACCACCAACGTCAATGTCGGAGTTGAGCGAACTTTGCATCTCGTCGCATACGAGTTTGCGATCTGGATCAGCCCGGCTGTAGACGCTGGCCGTCTGGCACCCTTGAGCCAGCAAGGAAAGAACCACGGCGCTCCCGGCGATCAGACCCTTCAAGCCGGAACCTCTCCTCGTGGCCACGCAGGAGATAGCGTTGAAACGGCATTTCCTGCCGCCACCGAGTGTGTTGGCGACGAAGCGGGGTTTGCAGAGAGAGTGGTAGCGGCAGGCGTGGATGGCGCTGAACCGGACGACGTCGCCGAGGTTGCCGGGGCCGCAGGGGTTCCAGACGACGCCGGAGCGACTACGGGCGCTGCGGGATCAGCGGTCGGCGCAGCAGGTGTGTCTTGTGCGACCAACTGCTGTGCGACAGTATTGAGGCACACTAGGTCTGTAATCTGCTGGTTCGTCATTGGCGGCAGCGGCGACTGGAAGATGTCGCGCGGAGCTCCAAGCCAGGGGATGGCGGCCAACTGGCCTTGGCCGCTCAGATACAGGCCGAGATTCGAGCGCAGGCTCTGAAGGCCGTTCAGAACGCGGGTATCGATGGCATAGGGGGACGCGAAGCCTGTTCCGAGGCATCCCCTCGCTGACATCAACGTCCCAACCCGACCCGTCATATAGGTCTGGAAGGTCATGATGACATTGAAATTGAAGCCTGACGGGTTCGTCGGCTGTTCTCCATTGCTCACCGCCCGGGTGACCTGCGCGGTGGTCAGGATCGCGCCAGACTGGGTAAGGAGGGCATTGCGTTGCTCAAGCTCGAACTGCGCCCGCTGAGCGGCTGTCCGTTCCTCGTAGGTGTAGATGTTGGCGAAGAAATTCTGAAGGCGCAGTTCAGCAGCTTCCAGCTCGGTGCGCTTCTCGGGATAAACGTTGATCAGCCTGCAAAAATAGTTTCGCACGACCTTGAAATAGGCGTCGCTTGCGTAAGCGCCGCTGTTCGCTCTGACGAACGCCGCCCGCCCCTGGACAGTGACGGTCGTTCCATCCGGGACGAAGCGCGTGAAGGCTTTGTGTGCCTTCTTAAGGGCTTCGGCGGATATCTCAGCGCCCCCGCCCCCCACAAAGCCGATCCAGCCTACCGAATACGCCGGAGCCCCTTCGCAGTCCCGGTTGAGATTGGCGAGATGGATACGGCCATTGGCTCTGACATAGGGGTTGGACTGGGCCGTCGCCTGATGGGGAAAGACCACGGCAATCAAGGCTAGGATAATCGCAACAGTCTTCATTCGCCCCTCCGATATCCATATCACCGTTACTCAATTGGAACTGACGCTGCAACCGGTCCGCGAAAACGAACTGCATGCCCAATTCGAAAAAGAACATATTGGCAACCGGAACAAATCGTGCACATAGTCCGGCTCACAGGGAGCGGGTCACGGTCATTGGATCGAAGGCGGGCCTCTCCCCCAGGGCGTGAACGGGAATCATGGCAAGGGAGAGTGGCAAGGTGGCATCGCAGGCAGCATTGAAATTGGTGGGCAAGGACGACGGCGACAAGCAGCGCGCGCTGGAGGCGGCGATCGCACAGATCGATCGGGCCTTCGGCAAGGGCTCGGTCATGAAGCTGGGCAAGGGCGGGGTCGCCGACGTGATCCCCTCGGTCTCCACCGGCTCGCTGGGCCTGGACATGGCGCTCGGCATCGGCGGCCTGCCCCGCGGACGGGTGATCGAGGTGTTCGGTCCCGAATCCTCGGGCAAGACGACCCTTGCCCTGCATACCGTGGCCGAGATCCAGAAGTCGGGCGGCACGGCCGCCTTCGTCGATGCCGAACACGCGCTCGACCCCGGCTATGCCCAGAAGCTGGGCGTCAACCTCGACGATCTGCTGGTCTCCCAGCCCGACACGGGCGAGCAGGCGCTGGAGATCGTCGACACCCTGGTGCGGTCGGGGGCCGTGGACATTGTGGTCGTCGATTCCGTCGCCGCCCTGACGCCCCGCGCCGAGATCGAGGGCGAGATGGGCGACAGCCTGCCGGGTCTTCAGGCCCGTCTGATGTCGCAGGCCCTGCGCAAGCTGACCGCCTCCATTTCCAAGTCCAACTGCATCGTCCTGTTCATCAACCAGATCCGTCACAAGATCGGCGTGATGTACGGCTCGCCGGAGACGACGACCGGCGGCAATGCGCTGAAGTTCTACGCCTCTGTGCGTCTCGACATCCGCCGCACCGGCGCGATCAAGGACCGCGACGAGGTCGTGGGCAACACCACCCGGGTCAAGGTCGTCAAGAACAAGGTCGCCCCGCCGTTCCGCGAGGTCATCTTCGACATCATGTACGGCGAGGGCATCTCCAAGCTGGGCGAGATCATCGATCTGGGCGTCAAGGCCGGGATCATCGAGAAGTCCGGCTCCTGGTTCTCCTACGACTCGACCCGCATCGGTCAGGGCCGCGAGAACGTCCGTGCCTTCCTGAAGGCCAACCCCGACATGGCCGATGCGATCGAGCAGAAGGTGCGCCGGTCCACCGACAAGATCGCCGACGAGCTGCTCGGCACGCCCGAGCCCGACGAAGGCCAGGACCTCGAGGGCTGAGCCTCGCCGTCCGGAATGTGCACGAAAGTGCACTGTTTTTTTCCGAGTGCACTTCCCGGTCGTCCCTCCCCATCGAGGGAGGATGAGCGAGACACTCCGTCCGGCTGGTCCCTGCGACCCGCCGCCGACCCCCGCCGGGATCGGGCCGGACGGAGTCAGGCCGTCCGGTGCAAGCCGGACGGCCTTCTTTTCGATCGGCGTTCAGGTCCCGCGCAGGGCCCGCTGCAGCGAAGGCCGGACCCTGAGGAAGGCCAGATACAGGCGCTCCATGAGCGTCAGCACGACGCCATTCCGCGCCAGCTGCCCCAACGGCGCCAGTATCGGGATCGCCCGCCACATGGCCGCGAACGCCTCGGCCCCCGACACCATCCGCCCGTCCTCGCGCGCATGGAACCGGGCCAGCAGTTCGGCGCGGTCGATCGGGCAAACGCCCTGGCCGGTCGCCACGTCGGTGAAGACGATGGCCCCCCGCCGGTCCAGCCGCCGCATCAGGTTGATCTCCCGCCGACACAGCGGACAATCCCCGTCGAACCAGACTTCCAGCCTTGCCATGGCTCCACCCTAGCCCGTCCGGCGACGGCCGTCCCCGCGCCGGGATGCCGCGCACCGTCGATCGGCCTCGCTCATGCCCCCTTCGCGCGCTTCATGCCCTGCATCGCTCCCTCTCCCTCACGGAATCCCGCCATGGCCGAAGACGACATCCAGACCCTGACCCAGTTCAACCTGGCCGAGACCGACGACGGCTATGTGCTCGAGATCGGCGGCCATGCCGGTGGCCTCCTGCGTGTCGCCGCCAGCGCCGAACAGCTCGACGCCATCATTGAAGCCCTCGACGCCCTGCTGTCCGACGAGGATGACGCCATAGACGAGGCTTGATGGCCCACAGGTGATGCCAGCGCCCGAGAAAGCCTATATGAGGCCCCTTCCCGTTCGCCGCTCGCCTGAAGACTGATCGCCATGTCCAGCCTGAAACAGATCCGTTCGACCTTCCTCGACTTCTTTGCGGCCGACGGACACGCCCGGGTCCACTCCGCCCCGCTGGTGCCGCAGAACGATCCGACGCTGATGTTCGTCAATGCGGGCATGGTGCCGTTCAAGGACTATTTCACCGGCGCGGCGACGCCCCCTTACCCGCGCGCGACCTCTTCGCAGAAATGCGTCCGGGCCGGCGGCAAGCACAACGACCTGGACAACGTCGGCTATACGGCGCGCCACCTGACCTTCTTCGAGATGCTGGGGAATTTCTCCTTCGGCGACTATTTCAAGGAACACGCCATCGAACAGGCGTGGAAACTGGTCACCGAAGGGTATGGCCTCGACGCCAAGCGCCTGCTGGTCACCGTCTATATCGACGACGATGAGGCCGCCGCGATCTGGAAGAAGGTGACCGGCTTTTCCGACGACCGGATCATCCGCATCGCCGGCTCCGACAACTTCTGGGCCATGGGCGACTCCGGTCCCTGCGGTCCCTGCACCGAGATCTTCTGGGACTACGGCGACCATGTCGCCGGCGGCCCTCCCGGTTCGCCGGACGAGGACGGCGACCGCTATGTCGAGATCTGGAACAACGTCTTCATGCAGTTCGAGAAGGAGAACGACGAGATCGTTCGCAGCCTTCCCAAGCCCAGCGTCGACACCGGCATGGGTCTGGAGCGGATGACCAGCGTGCTGCAGGGCAAGAACTCGGTGTTCGACACCGACCTGTTCCAGACCCTGATCGCCGCCTCCGAGGACGCCACCTCGACGAAGGCCGAGGGTGACCGCGCTGCCAGCCACCGCGTCATCGCCGACCACCTGCGGTCGTCGTCCTTCCTGATCGCCGACGGGGTCACCCCGTCGAACGAGGGGCGCGGCTATGTCCTGCGCCGCATCATGCGCCGCGCCATGCGCCATGCCCACCTGCTGGGGGCCGCCGATCCGCTGATGCACCGCCTGGTCCCGACCCTGGTCGGCGAAATGGGCGAGGCCTATCCCGAACTGGCCCGCGCCCAGGCCAGCATCGAGGACACGCTGAAACAGGAGGAAATCCGCTTCCGCACCACCCTGGGGCGCGGCATGGGCCTGCTGGAGGACGCCACGGCGGACCTGGCCGAAGGCGGCGTCATCCCCGGCCGCACCGCCTTTACCCTTTACGACACCTATGGCTTCCCGCTGGACCTGACCCAGGACGAGGCGCGCCGTCGCGGCTTCACCGTCGATACCGAGGCCTTCGACGCGGCCATGGAAGAGCAGAAGACCCGCGGCAAGGCCAACTGGAAGGGCTCGGGCCAGACCGCCTCGACCGGCGAATGGCTGGCGCTGAAGGACCGTCTGGGACCGACCGTCTTCACCGGCTACGACGCCGTCGACGGCTCGGGCGAGGTGCTGGCGATCCTGAAGGACGGCACCGCCGCCGACAGCGTCGAGACCGGCGAAACCGCCGAGGTCCTGTTCGACCAGACCCCCTTCTATGGCGAAGGCGGCGGCCAGGCCGGCGATCGCGGCGAGATCGAATGGTCGGGGGGCAGCGCCCGCGTCCTCGATGTCCAGAAGCCGACCGGCGACCTCTATGCCCACACGATCGAGGTCACCTCGGGCACCCTCGCGATCGGCACCCGCACCCAGCTGCGCGCCGCGCCCGATGCGCGCCTGACCACCCGCGCCAACCATTCCGCCGCCCACCTGGTCCATGCGGCGCTGAAGAATGTGCTCGGCCCCCACGTCGCCCAGAAGGGCCAGCTGGTCGATGCCGAGCGCATGCGCTTCGACTTCAGCCACAACGCCCCCCTGACCGAGGACGAGCTGGCCCGGATCGAGACCGAGGTGAATGCGGTCATCCGCCAGAACCTGCCCGCCGAAACGAAGCTGATGGGTCCGCAGGAGGCCATCGAGGCCGGTGCCGTCGCCCTGTTCGGCGAGAAATATGGCGACGAGGTCCGCGTCCTGACCCTGGGTCGCAGCCTGACCGGCGACGCGCCCTATTCCGTCGAACTGTGCGGCGGCACCCATGTGGCCCGCACCGGCGACATCGGCCTGTTCAGGATCACGTCAGAGACCGGCATCGCCGCCGGTATCCGCCGCGTCGAGGCCCTGACCGGCGAGGCCGCCCGCCAGTTCCTGCTGGCCCAGGCCGGCGTGGCCAGATCCCTGGCCCAGACCTTCAAGGTCCAGCCTCTGGACGTCCCCGCCCGCGTCGAGGCCCTGTCAACCGAACGCAAGACGCTGGAGAAACAGGTCGCCGAGCTCAAGAAACAGCTGGCCCTGGGCGGCGGCGGTTCGGCCCCGGCCGCTCCGGAAGAGATCAACGGCATCCGGCTGATCGCCCGCATCCTCGACGGCGTCGACGGCAAGGGTCTGCGCGGCGTGGCCGAGGATTTCAGGAAACAGGTCGGCTCCGGCGTCGTCGCCCTGATCGGCGTGACCGACGGCAAGGCGGCCGTCACCGTCGCCGCGACCAGTGACATCATCGACCGGATCAACGCCGCAGACCTCGCCCGCGCCGCCGTCCTCGCCATGGGCGGCCAGGGCGCCGGCGGCAAGCCCGACTTCGCCCAGGGCGGCGCCCCGGACGGCTCAAAGGCCGAGGCCGGTCTGGCGGCCGTGCGGGCAGCGCTGGCGGGATAAGGCGTCCCCTTCTCCCCTTGCGGGAGAAGGTGCCCCGGAGGGGCGGATGAGGGGTACGAAGACGCGGACAAGGTGGTCGGACAGGCGCTGACCGGCCGGACCGGGTTTCACCCCTCATCCGACCTCGCTTTGCTCGGCCACCTTCTCCCGCAAGGGGAGAAGGAATGTCGGCCCGTGACCCTGCGCATGGCTTCGTTTCCCATCCCTGCGGGACGGGGAGGAGACGGGATTGACGCCGCGACGGTGTTCGGTCCCCATGCCGCCCTCGTTGGGGGACACCATGAAGATCATCGCCGCAGGCCTCGCCGCCCTCCTGTTGACCTCGACCGCCCTGCCCGCCGTGGCCCGGACGACGCCCGCCGAGGTCGCGGCGCCGAGCCCCGATCCGGCGCTGGCGGCCCTGCTCGCGGACTATGAGGCCTTCCTGAAGGCCAACGATCCCATCTCCGCCGGGCAGGAAGGCGACCTGGCCGCCAAGGCCCGGCTGCCCGACCTCTCCCGCGCCGCCGAGGTCGCCCGTCAGGCGCCGCTGGAGGCCTTCCTCGCCCGGGCGAGCGCCCTTCCGACGGACGGTCTGTCGTCGGAGGACCGGCTGAACCGCGACTTCCTGATCTGGGTCCTGAACCGCTCGATCGAGGCGATCGGGTTCGATTCCGGACGCCTGGCCTTCGATTCCGAGGGCGGCCCCGGCCAGACCGCGAACTATCTGGCCTCGGTGACGCGGATCAGCAGCGCTGAGGATGCCGAGGCCTGGCTGGCGCGGCTGGGCGGCTTGCCGACCCTCTATGACGATGCCCTGGCCAATGCGCGACGGGGGCTGGAGACCGGCTTCACCCAGCCGACCTCGGTGGTGGAAAGCTTTCTGGTGTCGCTGAGGAACGAGGTCGCCTTCACGCCCGAAACCGACCCGTTGCTGCGGCCGTTCGCCAGCCTGCCGGCCTCGATCCCGGCGCTGGAACAGGAGGATTTCCGGGCCCGCGCCATGGCCATCGTCGGCGACCGGATCGCGCCGCGCCGTCGCCTCTGGCTGGCCTTCGTCCAGGACGAATACCTGCCGGCGGCCCGGCCCGAGGTCGGCATCGGCTCGCGGCCCGGTGGACGCGCGTATTACGCCTTCCAGGCCCGCAGCTATACGACCACCGACCTGACCCCGGATCAGATCCACCAGATCGGCCTGGACGAGGTCGCCCGCATCCGCGCCCGCATGGACGGGGAAATGCGGGCCTCCGGCTGGACCGGCGATTTCGCCGGCTTCCTGAACCACCTGAGGACCGACCCCCGCTTCTATGCGACGTCGCGCGAGGACATGCTGGAGAAGGCCTCGGAGATGGCCAAACGGGCCGACGGCGGCCTGCCGGCCCTGTTCCGGACCCTGCCGCGCCTGACCTACAATGTCCGGCCCGTGCCGCTGGACATCGAGGACACCTATACGACCGGGCGCTACAACGGCGGCTCGCTCGCCGACGGCGTGCCGGGCGGCTACATCGTCAATACCGGCAAGCTGGACCAGCGGCCGCTGTACGAGCTCCCGGCCCTGACCCTGCACGAGGCGGTCCCCGGCCACCATCTGCAGATCGCCCTGCAGCAGGAGGCAGCCCAGGGCCCCTATTTCCGCCGGAACGTCGACGTCACCGCCTTCACCGAGGGCTGGGGCCTGTATTCGGAGTTCCTCGGCGAGGAGATGGGCTTCTACCGGACCCCGGAAGAACGGTTCGGCCGGCTGTCCTACGAGATGTGGCGGGCCTGCCGGCTGGTGGCCGACACCGGGATGCACTGGATGGGCTGGACGACGGAGCAGGCGCGGGCCTGCTTCACCGACAACTCGGCGCTGGCGCCCCACAACATCGAGACCGAGCTGCAACGCTACATCGGATGGCCGGGTCAGGCCCTGGCCTACAAGATCGGCGAGATCCGTCTGCGGGCCATCCGCACCCGGGCGGAACAGGCCCTGGGCGCGCGGTTCAATGTGCGCGATTTCCACGATGCGCTGCTGGTCGACGGACCCCTGCCGCTGGATCTTCTGGACCAGCGCATGAATGCATGGATCGAGGCGCAGACCGCGTCATCGGACCGGCCCTGAACGGCATCAGCCGGCCGGCAGGTCGATGCCCGTCAGCTTCCAGTCGAACAGGCCCTGACGCGTCAGCAGCAGCTTCAGCGTCTGGTTCGGCCGCTCCACGTTCGTCAGCCGGACGGCGAGGGTGTTCAGGTCCCGATAGCCATAGGTCTGGCGGATGTCAGATCCATCATCCCCGGCCGCAGGCGCCCCGGCGGCACGATCGCCCGGATCGGGCACCCTGGCCGTTCGGACGATGGCCGCGACCGTCGGCGCATTGACCAGGGCATCCACCGCCCCGCCGACCAGCATCGGCCCCAGGATCATGCCCAGACCGCCCAGCCCGCTGTCGCGGACACGCGGATCGGCCTGGGCCCTGGCCATCAGTCGGGCCGTCAGTTCGTCCTTCAGGCTGTCGCGGAACGCGGGGAAGTCGACCAGCCGTTCCAGGGCCGCCTCGTCACCGGCCTCGGCGGCCGTGACCAGGGCGCGTACGGTCAGGATGGGCGAACCGAAATAGGCGACCAGAAAGCCGAGGATCGCCAGGCCGATCAGCCCCTTGAACAGGCCCTTCATCGCTTCGTCTCCGGCGTCGCCTTGGGTGTCGGGGTTGGGGTCGTGCGCGGGGTGGAACCGTCGGGCAGGCCGATATGGACCAGCTTCCATTCATACGGCCCCTTGCGCTCGAAGGTGAAGACGGTGTCGGACCCGCCCCCGTCGGTCACGGCCAACCGGGCGCGGTTGACGCCCCAGTAGGCGGGATGGGGCCAGGGCGCGGCGGCGGCGTCAGGGTCCGACGCGGCCGTCCGGACGGCGGCATAGCGTCCCTCGCCCCGCATCAGGCCGTCGATGGCGTCAGGGGTCAAATAGGCGTCGGGGTCGGGCCCCTGCGGCGCGACCGTCTCCTCGAACTGGCGGCGGAAGGCGCCGATGGGGTCGTTCATGAAGGACGGCGGCGGCGTCAGGGCCTCGGGGCGGTTCGACAGCTGGGGGCGCAGCGACGCCCGCACCGCGTCGAAATCCACCAGCCGCTGCAGCCCGGCGACATCGTCCGACCGGGCCGCCGACCTTATGCCGAAAAACACCACGGCCGGCGCCGCGAAAAACGACACGACCGCCAGCGCGATGGCGATCAGCACCAGCCTGCCCGGAATAGTCTTCACGCGGTGGTCTCCCCCTCCTCCGGCCGAGACGGCATGAATGCACGAGGTTAACGAAGGGTCCAAGGCGCAAGCGCATGGCCTGAGACAACAGGGGCCCGCTGTCACCAGCGAGCCCCGTTGCGGTCGGCACGGCCCCGCATCCAGGCAGAGAGCCGTGCTGCGAGCGATCGCGCCCTAACCCAGGTCGGGCAGCGCGGCCTTCAGGTTCTCGGCGACCTTGTCGAGGAAGCCCTCGGTGGTCAGCCAGCCCTGCTGGTCCCCGACCAGAAGCGCCAGATCCTTGGTCATGTACCCGGCCTCGACCGTCTCGACCACGACACGTTCCAGCGTCTCGGCGAAGGTGGCCAGTTCGGCATTGTCATCCAGCTTGGCCCGGTGGGCAAAGCCCCGCGTCCAGGCATAGATCGAGGCGATGGAGTTGGTCGAGGTCGCCTCGCCTTTCTGATGCTGGCGATAGTGACGGGTCACGGTGCCGTGGGCGGCCTCGGATTCCAGCACTTTGCCGTCCGGCGTCAGCAGGACCGACGTCATCAGGCCCAGCGAGCCGAAGCCCTGGGCCACGATGTCGGACTGGACGTCGCCGTCGTAGTTCTTGCACGCCCAGACGAAGCCGCCCGACCATTTGATCGCCGCGGCCACCATGTCGTCGATCAGACGGTGCTCATAGGTCAGGCCCCTGGCCTTGAACTCGGCAGCATAGTGCGCGTCGAACACGGCCTGGAAGATATCCTTGAAGCGCCCGTCATAGGCTTTCAGGATGGTGTTCTTGGTCGACAGATAGACCGGATAGTTCCGCTGCAGGCCGAAGGCGAAGCTGGCGTGGGCGAAATCGGTGATCGAGTCGTCCAGATTGTACATGCCCATGGCCACGCCGGCCGAGGGGAAGTCGAACACCTCGTAGTTCAGCTCCTGGCCGTCGCTGCCGACCCATTTCATGGTCAGCTTGCCGGGACCGGGGACCTTGAAGTCGGTGGCCTTGTACTGGTCGCCGAAGGCATGGCGGCCGACGACGATCGGCTGGGTCCAGCCGGGCACCAGGCGCGGCACGTTCGAGCAGATGATCGGCTCGCGGAAGACCACGCCGCCCAGGATGTTGCGGATCGTGCCGTTGGGCGACTTCCACATCTTCTTGAGACCGAACTCCGCCACGCGGGCCTCGTCCGGGGTGATGGTGGCGCATTTCACGCCGACGCCGTGCTTCTGGATCGCGTGGGCCGCATCGATCGTGACCTGATCGTCGGTGGCGTCGCGGTTCTCCATCGACAGGTCGTAGTAGTCGAGTTTCAGGTCGACGAACGGGAAGACCAGCTTGTCCTTGATCCACTGCCAGATGATGCGGGTCATCTCGTCGCCGTCGATGTCGACGATGGGGTTGGCGACCTGGATCTTGGCCATGGGGCGGTCCTTGCGTGCTGGATATTCAGGGGGTGGCGGGCGGTATAGCGACGCGGCGGCCGCGAGGCAAAGGCGAAGCGTCTAGCGCCTGAACGTAAGGGTCAGACCCCCCGTAATCGGCCGCAGCGGCGTGCTGGCCAACGCCTCTGGCAGGCGGAAGGGGTCGCCATACGAGAAGGTGTTGGCTTCGGTATCGAACGGGTTGTCGATGAAGGCGGTGGCCGACCACCGCCGCGCCTCCACACCGATCGACGCACGTCCGGTCACATATTCGCCCATACGATAGCGTTTCGCCGCATCAAAGGTCAGCCGCGACTCGCCGACATAGGCCACCGTCGCCTGCCCGATCAGGTTCAGGCCGCGACCGATCGGTCGGCGATACTCGGCGGAGATGTTGGCCGAGCTTTCCGGCACGCCGGGCAGGCCGGCGTTGAGGCGAGAGTTGAAGCCCGGGCTCGGGTTCGTGATCTCCGGGTGCGCCAGAAGCCCGTTGGCACGGATTTGCAGGTCTGGCGTCGCCTGCCAGTTGACCTCGACTTCCAGACCGGCGTTCCGTCCGTCGCCGACGTTGACGGCATAGGACAGGCCGCTGGCCAGGAATTGATCGCTCTGAACATCATGCCAATCGGCCAGGAATGCCGTCGCGCGCGCCTGAACGCGGCCGTGCCATAGCTGCACCTTGGCTCCCAGCTCGTAGTTGGTCAGGGTGTCGGGCGAATACTGGCGCGCGGGATTGCCCAGTTGTCCATTGAACGACTGCCCGGACGGACCCGCGGTGTTGAAGCCTCCGGATCGTCGGCCCTGGCTGATCAGTCCGTAGAGGTTCAGCACGTCGTTGGGCTGCCAGGACAGCGAGACCATGGGCGACAGGGTCGTCGTCCTGTCGTCACCGCTGAACCGTCGGATCGCGCCGCGGTGCGTAACGCTGGACGTCACCCGCTGATCGAAGGTCGACAGGCGGGCACCGGTCGTCAGGGTCCAGTCGGACGTCAGGTCCAGGCTGACCTGGCCAAAGGCAGCGAGCTCGCTGGTCCGATCGCGTCGCACTTCGCGATAGATCGTCGTCTCGACCGTGCGCAGCGCCTGCACCTGGCTGTCCACGCGCGTCGTCCCGCTGGAATAGAAGGCGCCGCCGGTCCAGCGCCACCGTCCCAGAGGTCTTGAGGCATAGCTGATATCGACCGTCGTCAGGTCGGTGTGCTGAAAATCGTCCAAGGCACCGAGGGTCGCACTCGAGCCGAACGATCGAAGGGCGCTGGATGCATCGTACCGGCTCGCGAACCTGTGCCGGACCGAAGCGACGGTGACGTCGATCTGGCCCCATTCGCCGCGCCCGCTGAGTCCGGCGTGCATCTCGTCGAAGGTATTCCGATGCGGCTCGCGGACCAGGTTGGCCCGGGTCAGACCGCCCAGGGTGCGGTAGATATAATGGGTGTCCTCGGTCTTGATCGTCTGGCGAACGACCCCGAGATTGGCGGACCAGTCGTCCGTCAGCCGCCGGATCAGCGAAAATCGTCCGCCCCGCCGCGCGCCTTCGTTGACGCGGGGCGTGGCCAGGCTGATGTCGTTGATATAGCCCCCGAACCGCTCTTCGTAGACCAAACCCCTAAGCGCCAGATCGCCACCGAACAGAGGCAGGTTGGCCACAACGGATTCGTCGCGGTTCTCGCCGCCCTGCCGCGTCCAGGACCGGCCGAGCGACACGCCCAGATCGGCGCGAAAGGGTTCCGGCCCGCGCGGCACGATCCGGACGACGCCGCCGATCGGACCTGTTCCATAGAGCGTTCCCTGAGGTCCCCGCAAAACCTCGACCCGATCGACGTCGATCAGCTTCAGGTCCGGATCGGGGGCGCTGTAGGTCAGTGGAACGCGGTCCAGATACAGGCCCACGGTCGAATGGGTCAGGCCGGTGAAGGTCCCGTCCGACATGCCCCGCAGCAGGATCTTGTTGCGCCCTGAGCCGAGGTTGGTGACCGTCATGCCCGGCACCAGGGCGTCGAGGCCGATCATGTCGGTGACCCCGGCAAGACGCAGGCGATCCTCGTCCAGCCCACTGAGGCTGGTGGCCGACACCTGGGCCCGGCCGATCTGGCGTTCTGCCGTGACGATGATGTCCGACAACTCGACCGCCCTCTCGACCGGCGGGGGCGTGGCCGATGGGGCCGGCGCGGGTCGGGACGGGGGGGGCGGCACGGCGACCGGACCAGCCGTTGCGACGCGTCGGATGAGAATGGCTCCGCTCGACGACAGGGTCCAGCCGCAACCCGAACCCTGCAGGACCCGGCCCAGCGCCTGATCCAGCGTCATCGTCCCCCGCACGGTCGGGCTGATGGACCGACATTGCGCCATGTCGCCGCCGAGGGACCGGCGTGACTGCAGGGCCACCTGCAGCAGGGCCTCCTCGACCCTCTGACGCGGGATGTTGAAGGTCAGGGGGACGGACGATCGCGGCAGCACCTGCGCCAGGGTCGGGCCTGCGACCGACAGCGTCAGGACAGTGGCGAAACCGAAAACCCGGGCTGTCGGGCGTGCACCCCGGTGGTCAGTCCTGGCCACGCAATGTCAGGCGGACCTCGGTCGAGGACCGACTGACACGGATCGGTAGAAGATCCTCCAGCTGCCTCGCCATCGTCGCCTCGTCTCCGACCTGCAGAACGCCGGTGAACATCACGCGCTTTGCAGGATCACCAACAATAACAGGCTTGTCGAGATAACGCGACAGGTCGTCGGCGACGGTCGAAAGGGAGGCGTTTCGATAGATGAGCGTACCCTGGGTCCAGGCGAGCGCCTCGTCCGGCGACAGGCTGGAATGAACGGGCCGCGCCTCGCCCACGCGTTCGATGGCCTGGCCTGCGGTCAGGCGTGAACCGGCGTCGTCGGGTCCCGTATCAACGTCCACAGAACCCCTCTGCACCGCCACGCGATAGCGGCCCTTGTGGCTCAGGACATCAAAGGCGGTGCCGAGGACACGAACGGAGCGCTGTCCCGACGACACCACAAAAGGCCGATCGGGGCGATGAACGACGTCGAAGGCGGCCTCGCCTTCGTCCAGTGTCACGGCGCGCTGCCCGGCGGTCATCGCCACCGACATGCGGCTGTGGCGATTGAGATGGACGCTGGACCCGTCCTTCAGCACCACGACCCGGGCCGCATCGGTCGTCACAAAGGTCTGCGGCCGGGCGGACAGATTGATCCAGAGACCTGCCGCCAGGACCAGGGATGCCGCAATCGCGAAAGTTGGAGCCAATCGCCGCGTCGCCGACACGCGCCGCACCGGAAGCCGCCGGCGCGCGGCCGGCCCAGGCGCGACGATCCCGGGCGCTCCAGCCCCTTCCTCCAGATCCAGCCACAACCGCTCGAGGGCGTCGTACTGCCGCGCGTGTTCAGGATCGGCTTCCAGCCAGTCCCGGAACGCCAGCCATGCGCCTTCTTCAGCGCCATCGTCGCGCAAGGCGGCGAACCAGCGGAGAGCCTGATCGTGGACGGAGGCGTCGGTCATGGATGCCGGGGCTGTTGAGACGGCCGAATGGCGCTCATGGATAGGACGTCGCCGATCGGTGGTGACCTCCACCAAACCCGAAAAATGCGTTCCGGTTCACGATCCGCGCACGCGCGAAAGCGCCCGCAAGGCCTGCATCATGTGTTTTTCGACCGCGCTGCGCGAGATGCCAACGGTCGTGGCCACCTCGGCGTAGCTCAGGCCATCGAACTTGTGCATGCGGAAGATGTTCCGCGTTCGCTCGGGAAGGGTCTCCAATGTCTGCAGAAGGGTATGCAGCGCCTGGCGATCCATCACAGCGGTATCGGCGGCTGGGCTGTCGGCCACGTCATCCGTCCCGTCGGTGTGGTGGGCAACCTGTCGCCAGGCCGTATCCCTGGCCTGCGACCGGCGGACCGACCGCGCACGATCCAGCAACAGATTGGACGCCAGCCGATAGAGAAAGGCGCGCGGCTCTGCGACCGCATAGTCGGGGTCGAGCGAAACGATCTTCAGATACAGGTCCTGCAGCAGATCCTCGATGTCGCTGTCACTGCCGAGGCGCGCGCGCAGGAAACGAGCCAGGGCGTCACGCTGTTCCAGATAGACCGGGATCAGGAAATGCACAGGCTCCGCGGCCAAGTCCTTGGTTCCCTGCCTACGGCCGTGGCCGGCGGATGCACCCGAAGGTGCCGACGGGACGTTAATGGCCCCTGCGCGCAGGGCAGGCAAGTGGTGAAAAGTCGATGAATTTCCGACACTACACGACAGCGTCACCCCGATTGGCGACGATCCCGTGAGGTTCAGCTCCACCGGAGGCGTCTAACCACATGACCGCCAGGCAGGCGGTGGGGGTTCGCCTTTGTGTCACGACCTTCATCTCGATCGGACGATCACACCCTACGTGGACGGAGTTTCGCGCGGTGTATGATCTGTGGCGTTCAGGGTTCGTGCGGCGTTCCGTCCCCAGCATGATCGACACGCCGCCGCGGCCGGACGAGATCGTCTGGCTGCCCGACGACCCGACCGGCTTTCGTTATGTGGCCGATCCGTTCGCGATCGTGCGCGACCACCGGCTGACCGTCTTCGTCGAGGCCTTCGACTACCGGGATCGGCGCGGCGAGATTCACTATTTCCAGTATGATGCCGACGATCGGCTGATCGATCAGGGGTTGGCGCTGGCCGAGCCGTTTCACCTGTCCTATCCCGGGCTGGTCGTCGACGGCGATGAGCTGTTCATGCTGCCGGAAGGGCACAAGAGCGGGGCGCTGCATCTTTACCGATGCATCCGTTTTCCCGACCGGTGGGAACGCCTGCCCGAGCCTGTGCTAAGGGCTCCGGCTATCGATGCCTCGGTGGTTCGCCACGGCGACCGGTGGTGGATGTTCTATGCCCTGCCCGGCCCGGGCGACCGGGCGATGCGAGAGCTGCACGTCGCCCATGCAGAGGTCCTGACCGGACCCTGGATCCAGCACGCCGCCAATCCGGTCGCCCGGGGCTTCGCGCAGGGTCGCCCCGGCGGCACCGCGTTCGAGATCGACGGGCGGCTTCACCTGCCGATCCAGGACTGCTCCAGCACCTATGGTGCAGCGATCGACCTGCTGCGGATCGACACCCTGACGCCTGACGTGTTCGGGGCGACGGTCATTCGGCGGTTCGAGCCCGGGCATCTCCTGGCCGGCTATGGTAACGGCCTGCACACGCTCTCGGGCGATGACACCGTAACCTGCATCGACGTCAAATCCATCCGGACATCGCCGGCCGAAGGCTGGATCAAGGCCCAGTACAAGGTTCGTCGCCTCCTGGGCCTCACCCGGCCGCGGCGGCGTCCCGTGACCGACGCGGCCACGCCGCGCCCGCAGCGCGCGGCCCCCGCCCGGTCCATGGGACTATCCTGATATGCGCGTCGCCGTCGTCATGCCCCGTGGCTGCTCCATGTCGGCCGACAAGCCCAACTCGATGGAGACCGTGGCCCGGACCCTGGCCGAAAGCAGCCGCTGGAAGGGATCGCTGAAGATCATCTGCGACGAGGGCAGCAACCCCGTTCCCCATCTCGATCTGATGACCGTGCCGGCCGACCTGGGGCGCAAGGCTCGCACCGAGGCCGTCGCCCGCGCGATCGAGGCCTTCGATCCCGAGATCATCGAATACCATCAGCAATTGGGTCCTGCCGAAGCCCTCGCGCGCCGGTGCCCGCACCGCATCCATGTCCTTCACCGTCATACCCGGATCAAGCCACCGTCGAACCGGATCGAACGCCTTCGCTATCGCCACCGCCTTGCAGCGTTCGACCGGCTCATCTTCGTCAGTACCGCGGCCGAGCGCGAGTTCGCGGCGGACTATCCGACACTGGCCGAACGGGCGTCGGTCATCTTCAATCCCCTGGACATGGCGGATTGGCACCAGCCGGTCGGCAAGCGCGACAGGCTGATCATGTTTTCCGGCCGTGCCATGGCGGACAAGGGCCTGGATACATTCTGTGGAAGTCTGGCCCGGGTTCTGGACGAACGGCAGGACTGGCGAGGCGCCCTGTTGCTGGCCGACTGGGACCGTCATGCCGATTGGGCCTCGCCCCATATAGAGGCGCTGTCGCGGTTCGGCGACCGCATAGAGATCCACACATCGGCCGAAATGGAGCTCGTTCGGTCAGTGACGCGGCGCGCCGCCATCGCCGTGACCCCGTCGCGCGTGGCGGAGGCGCTGGGTTTGACGGCCCTGGAAGCGCACGCGGCGGGGGCGGCCTTGATTTCTTCCGGCAGGGGCGGCCTGGCCGAGGCCAGCGGGGATCACGCTCTCTATTGCGATCCCGACGATGTGGCCGGAATGGCAGAGGCCATGCGATCCCTGGTGGATCAACCGCAGCTACGTCTGCGAATGACCCGCGCGGCGCAGGCGCGCGTGCAAAAGGTGTATGCGCCGGGTCTGTGGTCGTCGCGGCTGGACGACCTGCGCGACGGCCTTGTTGACCGCACCATGACGATCGGCCCGGGTCGGCCGCCGTCATGGCACCAGGTCATGACCCGGATGTTCGCCGGCCCCCGGGAACCGCGCGTCGCAAGCTGATCCCGTAACCCCGGTCTGTAACGACCGACACCCTCCCCGCGTGGCCCGTGACGTTTGGTCTTGAACCGGGCCCCGTGACGGGAGCAAGGACATCGGCCATGCCGCCCTTTCTGGCCAGACTGTTTTTCGGCGACAAGGCCGCCCGGCGGATGCGGTCGCGCGGAGCGAACGCCATCGTCGCCCTGCCGGATCGGGTGCTGATGGCCGAAGCCTACATTCCCGCCTTCGCCGCCGACGGCGGCCGCATCCTGGCATTGGGTGTCCGCGCCTATAATCTGGAGGACCATGCGCCCCTGCAGGCGCAGGGGGCCGAGCTGTGGACCACAGATATCGATCCCCGCGCCGCGCGATGGGGCGTGACCGGGCGGCACCGGACCGGCGACGCCTGCGACCTGGACAAGGTGTTCGGCGACCTGACGTTCGACGCAGTCCTGTGCAACGGGGTGCTGGGTCATGGCGTCGATACTCCTGAACAGCAGAAGCGTACGCTGGACGGTATCGCGGCCATCCTGCGCCCCGGCGGACGGCTGCTGCTGGGCTGGAACACGGGCCGGATCGACGATCCTCTGGCCGCCGGGCTCGCGACGCCGGCCTTCCGACCCGAGCCCTATGCCGGACAGGACGCCAGGGTCACGTTCGACTCCGTCGATCACGTCTATGACCTGATGGTGCGTACCGACGCGCCCGCCTGACGGGTCGGTCGGTGACCGCGGCGACCGGGGCCTTGCTCAGGACCGGGTACCGTTCCGGCCGTTCCATCCGCGCCACCACTCCACGAAGCGGGGCAGACCCTCGGCGAGGTCGATCCTGGGCGCATAGCCGGTCATGGCGTTCAGCTTGGTGATATCGGCATAGGTGGCGGTCACGTCGCCGGGCTGCATCGGCCGCATGATCTTGACAGCCTCGCGGCCGAGCGCCCGTTCCAGCGTCGAGATCATATCCATCAGCCCGACAGGCCTCGAGTCTCCGATGTTGTAGATCTCGTGTCCGCCGGCCGCCGGGGGATTGTCCAGAACGCCCAGCACGCCGTCCACGATATCGTCGATATAGGTGAAGTCGCGCGCCATCTGGCCCTCGCCATAGACCTCGATCGGCTCGCCTCGCATGATCTTCTCGGTAAAGCCGAAATAGGCCATGTCGGGTCTGCCCATCGGTCCGTACACGGTAAAGAACCGCAATCCCGACTGGGGAAACCCGTAGAGCGTCGCATAGCTCTGGCTCAGCAGCTCGCACGAACGTTTGGTGGCAGCATAAAGCGACACCGGCGATACGGTCGGATCGTCCTCCCGAAATCCGGCGCCATCCAATGGCCGGTCGCCATAGACGGAACTGGACGACGCATAGACCAGATGATCGACGCCGGCGTGTCGACAGGCCTCCAGGATTGAGAGATGGCCCGCCAGGTTCGATCGTTCATAGGCGAACGGATTGTCGATGGAATACCGGACACCGGCCTGGGCGGCGAGATGAACCACCTGTCTGACCCCGTGCCCGCCGATCAGATCGGCCATGGCCCGGGGTTCGGCGATGTCGGCCTCGACCATGCGGAACGCGGCGCGCGATGCCAGATGCTCCGCCCGAAGCCGCTTCAGCTGGGGGTCGTAGTAGGCATTGAAGTTATCGACCCCGATCACATCTTCGCCCAGATCCAGCAAACGCTGGGCAACGTGCATGCCGATGAAACCTGCGGCACCCGTGACGACAACCGTCATCGATCTTTCCCTGTACTGGCAGTCCCGAGCGACCGGGTCGTTGGGTGCCTAATCCCAAATCGCCGCCGGCGCGAGCCTGCAGCGTCATCGCGCGCGACGGCGTCCGCTGTCGCGCTTCGCTACACGCCTGTGCGATCGATGACGGCGACATCGGGACGATCCGGTCCAATAGCCGACGAATCGGGAGAGAATCCTGTGGCTGGATCTTCGGCAGGGCTGAACCCCACCTTCGGATGCGTGTTCTATCACCATGACCGATTCAAAAGCCCGCGACACCGAGGCCTTGATCCAGCAGTGGATCATGGCGTTCTGCGAAATGCCCGTTCTGATCGATCCCGAGCTGATGCGCGTCGTGCTGAAAAGCCACTCGAACGCGGGCAGCAGACCATGACCGACAGGACGTTCAAGGCGGGCGAGACCGTCGCCTGGGACCATAGCCAGGGGACGACCACGGGAAAGGTTGTGCGCAAGCTGACCTCGCCCACGACGATCAAGTCGCACAAGGTTGCGGCGTCAGAGGATAACCCCGAATATCTTGTCGAAAGCACCAGGACCGGTGCCAGGGCGGCGCACAGGCCGTCGGAACTGCGCAAGGCCTGACACGACGTCATCGCCTTGGTGGAGGGCAAGATGCGGCTTACAGCGCTGTTTTTGATGGCGATCACCCTTGCGGCCTGCGGCGACGGCCAGGCGGCCCAAAGTGCCGGGACTCAACAGGGGCCAACCGAGAGACCTGGCGCGACCCCCTCGGCCCCCCAGCCGGGAGAACGGACGTTCCGCGACTGGTATGTTGTCTGCAACAACGCAAACGCCTGCTACGCCTTCGGCCATGCGACCGAGGGCACCGCCTGGGTGCGGGTCGCCATGCCTGCCGGCCCCGACGGAAAGCCGGACATCGTCCTCGGCTTCTGGCCAGAGAACGGCGCATTCTCCGGCGCTGTCACGGCACAGGTGGCGGGCACCGGCGTCGTGGCGGCGACCGACCCGGTGGGCGATGACGACGACTATCCGGTCGCCCTGGTTCGCGCCCCACAGGTCGAGGCCTTGATCGCCACCATGACCCAGGGCGAGGCCATGACCTTGAAAGCCGGTGGCGAGACCGTTTCCATATCGCTCAGCGGTGCTGCGGCCTCACTGCTGTGGATCGACGAGCGCCAGGGTCGGCTGGGCACCACGACAGCCCTGATCCGCAAGGGCGACCGACCGCCGTCCACGGTGCCGTCGGCCCCTGCCCTCCCGGTCGTCAATCCTGCCGCCGCGGTGGCACAAGGGCGCTACGGAGATCAGGAAGGTCAGGCGTTGCCGACCACGATCGAGGAACTGCCCGACGTGGTCCAGTGCCGCGCCGACACCGACTTCAATCCGGACCTCCAGGCCGCCATCGTCTCGGCCCGACTGGATGCCGATACCGTCCTGTGGGGCGTGCCCTGCGGAGCCGGGGCCTATAATTTCTCGAATGCCTATTTCACGACCCGCCCGGACGGCAGCAACCCGCGCCGCCTGACCTTCCCCAGCACCGGGGAACCGCTGGATCTGCTGGTCAATGCTTCCTACGATCCGGTCACGCGGGTGATCGATGCCTTCGACAAGGGCCGGGGCCTGGGCGACTGCGGCACGGCATCCAGCTGGACCTGGACCGACCGGGGCTTCGTTCTGAAGACAAGCAGCGGCATGTCCGACTGCAATGGCGTACCCAGCGAATACTGGCCGACCTTCTGGGTCACCCGGTGAGTCAACCGACGGCCGACGTCGACGTCCTGATCGTCGGGGCCGGCCCGGCCGGGCTGACGGCGGCGACCTATCTGGGTCGGTTCCGGCGCAACGTGCTGGTGGCGGACGGAGGCCAGCCGCGCGCCGGCTGGATTCCTGTCAGCCACAACATGCCGGGCTTTCCGGCCGGGATCACGGGCGACGCCATCCTGGCCCGGATGCGCGAGCAGACGCTGGAATACGGCGCCGCCGTCGAGGCCGGCCGGGTCGAGGTCCTGACCCAGGCCGACGGCCTGTTCCATGCGACCCTCAACGGTCGAACCGTCACGGCACGGGCGGTCCTGATGGCGACCGGCGTGGTGGACAACCACCCCGACCTGCCGGGGGTGGAGCAGGCGATCGAGCGGGCCCTTGTGCGCATCTGTCCGATCTGCGACGGCTTCGAGGCGTCCGATCAGCGGATCGCCGTCATTGGCGACAGCGACATGGGCGTGCGCGAGGCGGCCTTCCTGCGCGGATACTCCGACCGGGTGACCCTGATCCACACCGGCGCGCCGGACGCCCTGACCGAGAGGGCCGCGCTGGAGCGGCTGGGCATCGCCCTGGTGGAGACGGCGATCGAGAACGTCCGGCTGGAGGGCGACCGCGTCACCGCCCTGTGCTGGAACGGCCAGTACAGCGCCTTCGATACCGTCTATTCGGCGCTTGGCACGGTGGCCAATGCCGAACTGCTTTCCGCCGTCGGCGCGCGTCTTTGCGCGGAGGACGGCCGGGTCGAGACCGACCTGCACCAGCGGACGAGCATCCCCGGCCTGTATGCCGCCGGGGACGTCGTGCGCGGTCTGAACCAGATCGCGGTGGCGACAGCCGAGGCCGCGGTCGCCGCCACCGACATTCATAACGCCCTGCGGCGTGCGGAAGGCCGGACCGTTCAGGCGGTCTGAGCCGCCATCCACTCCGTCATGACACGGTCCAGAACGGTCAGGGGCACGCCCCCGGTATTCATGCCCGCATCGTGGAAGCTCTTGATGTCGAACCGGTCGCCCAGCGTGGTCTGGGCGCGGTTACGCAGTTCGACCCATTTGTTGTGACCCAGCTTGTAGGAGCAGGCCTGACCCGGCCAGACGCAGTAGCGCTCGATTTCCGTCGTCACGGCCGTGGGTGAATCGCCCAGCGCCGTGGTCATGAACTCGATCGCGCGCTCGCGGCTCCAGCGCTTGGCGTGCATGCCGCTGTCCACGACCAGACGGGTCGCGCGGAACATGGCGGACTGGATGTAGCCGATCTTGCCGATGGGATCGGTCTCGTACATCCCCATCTCGTCGGCCAGCTGTTCAGCATACAGCGCCCAGCCCTCCGAATAGGCCGAGAAGCCCAGAACCTTCATCAGCAAGGGCGTGTTGGCCTTTTCCTGGGCCAGGCTGATCTGATGGTGATGGCCGGGCACTGCCTCGTGGTAGGTCAGGGTCGGCAACTGCCATTTGGGCCATTCCGACGTGTCGCGCAGGTTGATGTAATAGGCCCCCGGTCGCGACCCATCCAGCGACGGCGCGTTGTAATAGCCACCGGGCGCACCCGCCTCGATGGCCTTGGGCACCCGCCGGATCTCGACGCCGGAGGTCGGCAGCCGGCCGAAATACTCGGGCATGCGACGGCGCACCTCGATGACCTGGGCGTTGAGGTCGGCCAGCAGGGTCTCCTTGGCCTCGTCGGTGTTGGGGTAAAGGTACTGCGGGTCGTCGCCGAGGGCCGCGATCCGCTCGCCGACCGTCCCCTGGGTCATGCCCTGCTCTCGCAAGAGGACGTCGGCGCGCGCGGTCAGTTCGGCCAGCTGGTCCAGACCGATCCGGTGGATCTCGTCGCCGCTGAGGGTCGTCGTGGTGTAGCTCTTGATGCCGTAGTCGTAGAAGGCCTCGCCCTCGGGCAACCGCCAGACGCCGGCCTCGTGGGTCGCCCCGGCCTGCCGGGCCTTCAACGCGTCGGCCTGACGGGCCAGGGCGGGGAAGACCGCATCGTTGACGATGGCCTCGGCCCGGCTGCCCCAGTCGCCGGCGATTCCCTTCCCGGCCGTGCGGCGAACGATGGACTGGACGAGGGTCGTGGCCGCCGCACCCGGCTGCATCGTGGCATTCATCTGGGTCAGGGTGCGCTCGATCACGAAGTCCGGCGGCACGGCCCCGGCCGCAAAATCGCGCTGCATCCGCGCTGTTTCCTGATCCAGCGCCGTGGCGAAGGCCGAGACCCGGCTGAGGTACGCCTCGGCGTCCTCGGCCGTCTCGATGGAATGCTGGCTGTCCAGAAAATCGGGGATCGACTGATACGAACCCGTCAGCTGGCTGATCGTATAGGGCGAGGGTCCGAACCCGCCACCGCCATAGCCGAAGCCAAAGCCCTCGATCGCCGTGTCGCCGAAGAATTCCAGCGTGTCGAAATAGACCTTCTCATCGGCGTTCAGCGCGGCGCGATCGACGGCCTTGAGGTCGACGATATGGGCGCGGAACCGGACCTGATCCGCCTCGACCTTGGCTTGGGACCGGTCGTCCAGCTTCGCCTTCATCGCCGCGTTCGGTCCCTTGTCGAATCCGAGCTGGGTCAGAAGTTCGGGCGACGTCAGCAGAGTCTCCTGAACGATGGTGTCCATCACCGCCTTCAGCGCGGCAGAGGCCGTGGCCGCAGCCTGGGGACGGGCGATTGCCTGGCCGGTCGCCATCAGACTGGCCCCGGCGGCGGCGGTGAACATCAGGCGGCGACGGTCGATCATGGCGGCTACTCCCAATAAGCCGGCGCATTGGCCACCAACCTTGGACCGCCCACAAGATGCGCTGGATTACAAAACCGTTAGACCGGCCGCTCGCACACGGCCCGCGGCGTCGCACAGCCGGCGCGGCGTCTGCGAACCCTGAGCGTCCCCAGGCTGAGCCAGGCCAGCTCGTCCAGAACGGCCTTGAGCCAGCCGAATACAGGTTCCTTATGAGTCCGATGTGATTCTTCCATGTGCCGATCCTGCCGATTCACATTTGCTCATTGGACTGTCGGCTTGACAGCGGCACCTGACAAACCAGTAGTAGGCTATCAATGCCCTGGGTGAACTTATGTCTGATCCCCTGTCCGGCCTGCCGCTGTCCTCGATCCGGGTGTTCGAGGCCGCAGCGCGCCTGAACAGCTTCACCCGCGCGGCGGAGGAACTGGGCATGACCCAGGCGGCAGTCAGCTGGCAGATCAAGGCGCTGGAGACCCGACTGGGGATCAGCCTGTTCCGCCGCCTGCCCCGCGAGGTACGCCCGACCGAGCCGGGCGAGCGGCTGTCGCGTGCGGCGACCGAGGCCATGACCTTGCTGCGCCGTGCCTTCGCCGAGGTGACCGAGCAGGATCAAGGCGTCCTGACCATCACCACCCTGACCACCCTGGCGACCCAGTGGCTGGCTCCCCGGCTCGGTGCATTCCAGCTGGCCAATCCGGGCCTGGCCGTGCGGCTGGACACCAGTCCGCGCATGATGGACCTGGCACGTGAGAATGTGGACATCGCCCTGCGCGTCGGGGACGGCGACTGGCCGGGTGTGGAATCGGCCCTGCTGATGCCCAGCGTCTTCACCCCCCTGTGCAGCCCGGCCCTGTGCGCGAACCTGCGGCTGACCTCACCGTCCGACCTGCTCGGTGCCCCGCGCGTGGGCGATGAAAAGGAATGGGCCGCCTGGTTCGCCTGCGCCGGGGTCGAGACGACGACGACACCCGCATCCCGGCTGCAGGCCGACATCCAGGGACTGGAGGTGGCGGCGGCCCTGGGTGGCCAGGGGGTGGCGCTGGGCTCCCCCATCCTGTTCGCGCGCGAGATCGCGGCCGGTCTGCTGATCCGGCCATTCACCCGGACCGTCACCCTGTCCAAGGGTTACTGGATCGCCTGGCCAGAGGACCGGCGGCGCTCGCCCAAGATCGCGCGTTTCCGCGACTGGCTGCTGGCCGAGGCCGCCGCCGATCCGGCCATCGCCGCTGCCGCCGCCTAGAAGTATTCGGCGTTGGCCGGGCAGACGGCCGAAAGCCGGTGAGCCGTGATGCTGGCTGGCAGATAAGGTGTGCCGCGTGCCAGCTGCGCGCCACCCGAGAAGCGGAAGCTCTCGGCCTGGTAGGGGCCGCGCAGGCGGACGTTCACCCGGCGTCCGCGCGGGTCGGTGCAGGTCCCCTCGAAGCGAGCATTGCCGTTGCCGACCTCGCGCGTCGGATACACGCAGCGCCAGCGGCGCGTGGACAGGCCGCCGAAGAAGCGGTTGATCTCGCTGGGGCGCACGCATTTCTGTTCGGTGCTGCGGATGCCCACGGCATTGGTCGTGTATTCCCAGTATCCCGGCAGGACCTCGCTGGTCGGGGCCTGGGCCGACGACGGCGCGGCCAGCATAACGACACCGGCCACGGCGGGCGCAGCGACGGCGAGGGTACGAAGGACGAAGCGAGGCAGAGTCATCGGCGATCTCTCGTTCGGGCTGTCGCGAAGGGCTGACGCATGGACCCGCATAGCTGAAGCATTGGAATTTGGCGATTGAACGACGCATGAACGACGCCGTCAGCCCCGGTTTCATGCCTGCCAGCCTTGACGGCGCGCGATCGCTTCCTCTATACGGCCCCCTCTCGCGCGGGGAGCCACCCCGCGCGCATTTGTTTCATGCGTCCCCCATGCTTCGGAGTGGACGCCGTGCCCTAAGGATCTGACGATGTCACGTCGTTGCGAACTCACCGGTATCGGCCCGATGGTCGGTAATCTGGTCAGCCACTCGAATGTGAAGACCAAGCGCCGGTTCCTGCCGTCGCTGAAGAAGGTCAAGCTGGCGTCGGAAGCCCTGGGCCAGACCTACACGCTGCGCATCTCGAACGCCGCGCTGCGCACCCTCGACTTCAAGGGCGGCCTCGATCCCTTCATCGTCAAGGCCGACGACGAGAAGCTGTCGGTCGCGGCCCAGCGCATCAAGCGTCAGGTCAAGGCCAAGCTGGCCGAGCTGGCCGCCGCCTGATTATCGACGACTAGCGATTTCGGGAGAGGCCGGTGGAAACACCGGCCTTTTTCAATTCCGGCACACCGCGTAGGTTCGACCCCCGTTCCGAGGAGTCCCGATGCGAGCCGCCCTGTCCGTTCTTGCCGCGAGTTTGCTGGCCACCTCGGCCAACGCCCAGGACACGCCGCCCCGCGAATCCACCGCCTTCACCCTGCGGACCGACCAGCCGCGAACGGTGGAACAGGAAGCCCTGCGCATCGACCTGGCCGACCTGTCGATCAAGGTCCTTCCGGCCGACAGGGCGATCGACGCCGTCGCCGAGCTGACCTTCAGCGCGACCGCCCCCGTCGCCCGGCTGGTGGTCGAACTGGACACCCTGTTCACCGTCTCGGCCGTGTCGGTTGACGGCCAGCCGGCCGAATGGACCAACCCCGAGGGCCGCATGACCGTCGCCCTGCCCCGGACGCTGGCAGCGGGCGAAACGACGACCCTGCGGATCGCCTATGCCGGCAAGCCCCGCGTGGCGCCGAATGCGCCGTGGGACGGAGGCTTCGTCTGGTCCACCGCGCCAACGGGCGAACCCTGGATCGCCACCGCCATCCAGGGCGAGGGCTGCGATCTGCTGTGGCCCTGCATCGACAGCCCCCTGGCCGAGCCCGGCCGGGTCGATCTGCACATCACCGTGCCGACCGGCCTGTCGGCTCCGTCGAACGGCCGTTTCCTGGGCGCTCAGGATCACGGCGACGGCTGGACGACCTGGAACTGGTCCGCCGCCCACCCCAACACCTATGCGATCGCCCTGAACATCGGGCCGTATGTGGAGCTGCGCGCCGACTATCGCAGCCGTTTCGGCAACACCTTCCCGATGCAGTACTGGTATCTGAAGTCCGACGATCCGGCGCAGGCGGCCGCCCTGTTCGCCGAGTTTCCCAAGCAGCTGGACTTCTACGAGGCCACCGTCGGCCCCTTCCCCTTCGGCGACGAGAAGATGGGCGTGGTCGAGACCCCGCACCTGGGCATGGAGCACCAGACGATCAATGCCTATGGCAACGGCTACAGGCTGGATGGCCGCGGTTATGACTGGCTTTTGCAGCACGAGCTGTCGCACGAGTGGTTCGGCAACCAGCTGACCAACGCCAACGCCGACGACATGTGGCTGCACGAGGGGCTGGGCAGCTATATGCAGCCACTGTACGGCCGCTGGCTGCATGGCGATCGCTACATGCAGACCGAACTGGCGAAGCTTCAGCAGGACCTGCGCAACCAGTTTCCCGTCGTCTCGGGCACGTTCAAGAGCGAGGACGAGGTCTACAAGGGCGAAACCGGGCCGGGCAACGACATCTATTTCAAGGGCGCGCTGGTCGCCCACTCGCTGCGGATGCTGATCGGCGATGCGGCCTTCCATCGGGCGATCACGACCCTCGTCTATGGCCGGCACGATCCGGCACCCGGCAACTTCACCACCGTCTATCGCTCGACGCCCGACTTCCTGCGGATCGTCAACGAGGTGACGGGTGGCGACTATGGCTGGTTCTTCCGGGGCTACCTGTACAACGCCGCCCTGCCGGACCTGGCCGCGACGCGCGAGGGCGACACCCTGACCCTGTCATGGACCACCGGCGATGGCGGGGTCTTCCCCATGCCGGTGGAGATCGAGATCGACGGTATGGTCCAGACCGTGCCGATGGCCGACGGGCGAGGGTCGATCCCCGTCCCGGCCGGAGCCCATGTCCTGATCGACCCCGCCAACAAGGTCCTGCGGCGGCTGGACTTCATCGAGACCTGGCGCGCCCGACCGGGACGGTAGGCCTCAGGCGGCCTTGAGGCCGTCGGCATCCTCGGCCACGGCGGTAATGGACTGGCGTACCAGCTCGCAGGTGCCCTGGGTGGACAGGAAGGCGATGTCGGCGGCGTCGCGACCGCAGGCGATCCGCACCAGCCCCTCGATCGGGGCGAGGCCCGTCGGATCGACCAGCCACCAGCCGTTCGACAGCCAGACCTCGAAGATGGCGTGGAAGTCCGGCGGGCTCAGCTGATGGGCGAAGGCGCTGACGGCGCGCGCCGGAATGCCCGAGGCCCGACACAGGGTAATGCCCATGTGGGTAAAGTCGCGGCACACCCCGGCACGGTCGATGAAGGTGCGCGACGCGGTCGTCTCCGAATCCGAGACTCCGGCCTCGTAGTCGATGTTCTCGGTGATCCAGCCCAGGATCGCCAGCACCCGCTCGCCGCCCGAGGTGTCGCCGAACTGGCGCTCCGCAAAGCGTCCGAACTGGTCAGACGGGCAGTACCGGCTCGGCCACAGATAGGTCAGGACCTCGGCCGGCAGGTCGTTCCAGTCGTGCTGGGTCGCGCCCGGCGGCAGGCCCATCAGGGTGCCGTTGTCGACAACCGCCTCATAGGCGACGGCCACCTCGCCCGACAGGCGTGCGCGCAGGGTTCGGGCACCGAAGTCCGCGTCTTCGTCCTCGTGGAAATCCTGGGGCGGGTTGGTGACCAGCCGCTCCTCGATCACGGTCTGACCCGGCCAGTGCGCGACCTGAATCTTGTAGATCGCATCGGTCGGCGGATCGAAGCGATAGACCAGTTCAGCGCGGACGCGGATCTTCATGGAGGTCCTTGGAAAGCAGGGCGAAGAGGGCAACGCCGGGCGCTGCGCTCCGTTCCGGGAGCGCGGTCTAGCAGGTTTTGGGGCCACCGGAAGCGGGGAGCGGCACAGGATCAGGTGGCGCTGCTGAACCCGATCCTGCGGTGCGTCCCGTCGCAGAACGGCTTGGTCGCCGACCCGCCGCAGCGGCACAGCCTGGCGCGCGTCACGCGATCTACCGTCCGCCCGGTCCCGGCGCAGATTTCCAGATTTCCGCTGACCACCAGGGGCCCGTCGCGCTCGGGCTCGATGACCAGCATCCCGCCCCGCTCGGCCAGAGGCTGGGACGGCCGCGTCTCCGGCTCGCCCGTCGCCTGAAAGGCGATGGCATTATGGCTGCCGTCGCAGAAGGGCTTGTTCTTCGACGCGCCGCACCGGCACAGGGTGGCGCGATATCCGACCCGTTCCCCGTCCAGCACCATGTCCGCTCGAAGCCCGAGCGGGCCGTTCTCGCGCAGTTGCACCAGGTTGACCTTCGGCGCGGGCTCGTCCTCGCCGCCGTCCTTGCGCCGATACTGGATCGCGCCCGACGGACACATGTGGGCGACGGTGACCAGGCCCTCGGTCGAGGCAGCGTCCGGATGGATCCACGGCCCCTCCACATTGGCCTGAAACACGCCGGGCTGGCCCAGGACGCAGTGACGGGCGTGGATGCAGCGCGTCGCCGAGAAATGCAGGTCCAGCGTCGCGCCCTCGATCACCTCCGACCCGTCGGCCTGGGCGATGGGAACGGGTGCGGCGCCGCCGGGCTTCGGCTGCGGGGCCTCCGCTGTGGCGACCGGTGCCGCGCCGTCGGCCACTATCAGGCCCCGCAGCGTCGCCGCGAACCGCTCGACCGTCGGGGCGACGGTGGACAGGGCCGGATCGCTCGAGGCGAGGGTCGTCGCCCGGGCCCCGATCTCCTCCAGCCGCTCCACCAGGGCCTGAAAGGCGGAAGGGCCTGTCGAGAGCGCGGCCCCGGACCTCAGTGTGGCGAAGCTCATGCCCGCGTGACAGTCGGCCTGTTCGGCGTTGGCCGGCAACTGAGTCAGCCGCGAGGCGACGGGACTGACCAGTCCCATCAGGCCGATCGCCACATCCACGAGTGCCCTCTGGCGATCCACATCCACCCCGGACCAGGCCAGGGACAGGCACCGAAGGCTGTGGTTGTACAGGGCGTTGCCGAGGTCCAGCGTGCTCGCCGCCGGTTCGGCATCCACCCAGACCCGACCGTCCGGAATGGGCGGGCGGCGCATGACCGGATTGTGGGCGGCGGGCCGTCCGGGACGGAAATCGGGCCGTTTGGCCAGCAGGGCGCTGTATTCCTCGCGCACGGCCTTGAACCGATAGAAATGGGAGTCGGCTCGGTCCGCGTCGGACCCCTCCCCCTGGACCACGATCGCCTCGATGGCCGCCAGCGCCGTCTTCAGGCAGCGCACTTCTGTCAGATTGGCCATCGACAGAACGGCCGGGCCGATCTGGTGCGCCGGATCGCCGATGAAGATGGCCGCCTCGCCCCGCTCCTCGACCGCCGCGGTCAACAGGGCCGAGATGGCGGCATAAAACTCGCCCACCGTCGCATAATCCCGCGCGGCCGGCATCAACCGGCCCGTGATTGTGGGCCGTACGTAGCTGCCCGCATCGAACCCGGCCCCGTCGATCAGGTCCGACCCTTCCGGCCGTTCCAGGAAGATGAAGTGGTCGAGCGTTTCCATGTTGAATGGTGTCAGCCGCACCACGACGCCGGCGGGATGATAGCCGGGCGCGATCGGGAAGTTGGGCCGCAGGAAATGCGGCGGGGCCCCCAGGCTGGACAGGATGTTGGTGACGATGGCCAGGTGCGCCATCTCGTCGATGGCGACGTCCAGAATGGCACCGCGCCAGCGCGTGATGGCGGCCAGTTCCTCCGCTGTGACGTCCTCGTCCACGCCCTGCTTCAGGCTGAACAGGGCATAGAGGTAGCAGCACATCAGATTGTGCTCGACCTCGGCGGCCTCCTGCAGCAGGCCCCATAGCTGTTCGCGGGTGGGCGATTGCGCCTGGGTTTCCGACATCGACAGGCCTCCGCGATACGAACAGTCAAGCTAGGCGACGGGCCGCGATCCGCAAGGCCATCGCGCCGCTCAGGGCTCCAGCTCGATGTCCCAGTACAGGTAGTCCAGCCAGCTCTGGTGCAGATAGTGCGGCGGGAACCGGCGGCCGGCGTCCTGCAACTGATAGGCGTTCGGTCGATGCGGCGCGCGCCGCACGGGCATTTGCGCCTGCTGCGGGGTGCGGCCACCCTTCTTCAGATTGCAGGGCGAGCAGGCGGCGACGATGTTTTCCCAGGTCGTACGCCCGCCCCGGCTGCGCGGAATGACGTGATCGAAGGTCAGCTCTGCGGTGTCACCGCAATACTGGCAGGTGAAGCCGTCACGCAGGAAAACGTTGAAGCGGGTGAAGGCCGGGGCGCGGTTCTGGTCGACGTAGGACTTCAGCGCGATCACGCTGGGGATCGCCATCTCCATCGACGGGCTGCGCACGACCTTGTCGTAGACGGACACGACATCGACGCGGTCCTGATAGACGGCCTTCACGGCCTCTTCCCACGGCCAGAGCGACAGCGGGTAGTAGGACAGCGGGCGAAAATCGGCGTTCAGCACCAGGGCCGGAAAGCCGGACGGCGGCTTGTGGAGCACCTGCATCAGGCCCTCCCGCTCACGCCGGACTGGATCGAGGAAATAGGACTGAAGACGTCGCTCCTTCTCTCTGGTGCCTCCAGCCTATCCCCGATTCGTGTGCGCCGCCATGACGGGCTTGCATCGGTTTCGTGACTAGCCCTTTCGCACCAGACCTCCGGGAAAGCCCGGCTGGGCCCAGCCCCAGATCAACGCCCCGCCGCGCAGAAGGAAGCCGGCGGGTGCCGCGATGGCCGCGGCGGGCCAGTTGTCCAGCCCGAGAAGCCGCGCCACGACGTAGACGGTGGCCGCCAGCAGGGCCGCCGAGACCGTGATCTCTCGCCGCAGCAGGATCGACGGCTGGCCGGCCAGGATGTCGCGCACGATCCCGCCGAAACAGGCTGTCAGCGCCCCCATGACGATGCAGATCAGCGGCGGGACGCCGAACGCCTCGGCCTTGGCCGCGCCCAGAACGCCATAGGCACCCAGCCCGATCGCATCCAGCCACAGCAACGCCCGAAACCGCCAGGCCCCGGCCCCGATGATCCAGACGACCGCCGCGCTGGCCAGACAGACGGCGATATAGCGCCAGTCCTGGACCCAGAAGACAGGTGCGTCGATCAGCAGGTCGCGCAGGGTCCCACCGCCGACGCCCGTGATGGCGGCGAAGAATCCGAAGGTGACGAGGTCATGCTTCTCTCGCGCGGCGGCCAGCGCCCCCGTCGCCGCGAACACCGCCACGCCTGCGAAGTCGAGCGCGCCCAGCACCGTTTCGGGATGCGCCAGGGCCGGTGTCAGCAGCGTCGGATCGACCAGGGTCGTCATGCGGGATCACCCGGCGCGATCTCGCCCTTCTTCACGCCGGTGTACCAAGCCCACAGCAGGTGGGTGGCCACCCCGCGCCACGGCCGCCAGACCTCGGCCCGGGCATAGGCCCCCTTCGTATCGGGCCGGGTCTCGGTGCCGTCGGCCCATTTAATGGCCTCCTGCAGGGCCACGTCGCCGCCGGGGAAGACATCGGTCCGTCCCTCGCACAGCAACAGATAGGCCTCGGCCGTCCAGAGTCCCACGCCCTTCAGCGCGACCAGCGCCTCGATCGCCGAGGCATCGTCCAGTGTGGCCAGATGCTCCAGATCGATGGTGCCATCCATCTGGGCCCTTGCCATACCCTGGCCATAGGTCGCCTTCTGCCGCGACAGGCCCATGCCGCGAAGACTGTCCAGATCGTGAGCCAGCAGGTTGGCCGGCGTGATATCGCCCAGACCCGCCTGCAGCCGCGCCCAGACGGAGGCCGCCGAGGCCACCGACACCTGCTGCTCCACGATCATGCGGAACAGGCCGACGAATCCGGCCTGACGCACCCGCCATTCAAACGGCGGTGTCAGGGCATGGGCGCGGGCCAGGGCCGGGTCGAGCCGGGCCAGGGTCTCGCGCGCGGCGGCCAATTCGTCGGGCGTGATGGGCATGACGTCCTTGTCGACAAGCGCGGCCGTGGAACGGTAGCGTCCGGCCATGCCCAGTCTGGACGATCTCGCCGCTCCGATCACCCCCGCGTCTGCCCCTTCGGACGACAGCAGCCGAAAACCGCCGGAACCTTGCGCCCGACAATGAGCTTCGTCACCCGCTTCGCCCCCTCCCCCACCGGGCTTCTGCACCGCGGCCACGCCTATTCGGCCCTGACGGCCTGGACGGCTGCAAGGGAGGCGGGCGGACGGTTCCTGCTGCGGATCGAGGACACCGACTTCACCCGGTGTCGGCCGGAATATGAGACCGCCCTGCTGGAGGACCTGGCCTGGCTGGGCCTCAACTGGGAAGGCCCGATCCGGCGGCAGTCGGATCATCGCGCGGCCTATGACGCGGCGCTGGAGCGGCTGCGGGGTCAGGGCGTGCTGTATCGCTGCTTCCGGACGCGAAAGGAGCTGATGGCCCTGGCCGGCGTCGCGCCCCATGACGACGATCCCGCCGATGCCCATGCCTCTGCCGGGGGACCGCTGGATCCGGGCGAGGAGGCCGAACGACTGGCAGCCGGCCAACCCTTCGCCTGGCGGCTGTCGCTGGCGGCGGCGCGGGCGCGGCTGGGCGGGTTCGAAGCCCTGACCTGGGTCGAGGAAACGGCCGATCCGGGCACCCGGACCGCCCGGCCAGAGGCGCTGGGCGACATGGTCCTGGGGCGAAAGGACATCGGCGCAGGCTATGTCATCGCCTCGGTCGTCGACGACGCGCTGCAGGGCGTGACCCATGTGGTGCGGGGCGAGGACCTGATCCCCGCGACCTCGGTCCAGCGCCTGCTCCAGGCCCTGCTGGGCCTGCCTACCCCGGTCTATCGCCACCACCCCCTCCTGCTGGGCCCGGACGGAAAACGCTATGCCAAACGGGACGGATCGGTAACGATCATGGCCCTGCGCGAGGCGGGCGTGACGGCGGAAGAGCTGAGGGCGGAGCTGGGGTTCGTGTAGCTTTCCCTCTCCCGGCGGGAGAGGGGACACGCTAGTGACCCTGCATGACGACGCCCGCCCCCCGATTGATTCCGCTGCTGGTCGTCCTGGTGTCCGCCAGCATCCTGGGGCTGGCCCCCATTCTCGTTCGGCTGACCGAGACCGGCCCGGCGGCGGCAGGGTTCTGGCGGTTCATGTTCGCCTTGCCGCTGCTGGTCCTGATCCTGTCCCGGCCGGGCGGCGAGGGCATCGCCCGGCCGTCGAAATGGATGCTGCTGGCGGGGCTGTTCTTTTCGCTGGACCTCAGCTTCTGGCACTATGGGATCGTCATGACCTCGGTCGCCAATGCCACGGTGCTGTGCAACCTGACGCCCGTCGTCGTGACCCTGATCGGCTGGCTGTTCTTCAAGGAGACGCCCGCCCGGCTGTTCCTCCTGGCGCTGGCCCTGGCCATGGCGGGGGCCTTTGCCATGGCGGCCGCCGCCGAGGGCGGACAGGGCACCCATCCGATCCTGGGCGACATCCTCTCGCTGACGGTATCGTTCTGGTACGCGGGCTATTTCCTGATGGTGAAGCAGGCGCGGACCACGGCGGGAGCGCTGCGGGTCACCTTCTGGGCGACGCTGGCCGGGCTGCCGCTGATGGGCGGGGTGGCGCTGCTGCTGGGCGAGGACATGATCCCGGCGACGGCGGCGGGCTGGGCCGCCTGCGTGGCCATGGGGCTGATGCATGTGGCGGGCCAGGGCGGTGTCGCCTGGGCCCTGGGACGTCTGCCGGCCTCGATCACGGCGGTGACCATTCTGATCCAGCCGCTGGTCGCCGCAGGGCTCAGCTGGCTGATCTTCGGCGAGACCCTGGCTCCAGTTCAGGCCCTGGGCGGCGCGCTGGTCCTGTGCGCGATCGTGCTGGCGCAGTGGTCAGCCGCCATGGGGGCCAGAACGAAAACGGGCGCGGCACCCGAAGGTCCCGCGCCCGCCTGATGGTCGTCCAGCGACCCCGATCCCGGAAGGATCAGAGCAGCTTCAGATCGACGGCCGAGGTCTTGCCGCGCTGGGATTCCAGCTCGTAGGACACCTTGGCATTTTCATCGAGGCCCGTCAGGCCAGCCTTCTGGACGGCGGTGATGTGAACGAACACATCTGCGCCGCCGCTTTCCGGCTGGATGAAGCCGAAGCCTTTCGTGGGGTTGAACCACTTGACCGTACCGGTCGCCATTGTTGCGTCTCCATAAACGCGCTTTTCCAGGCGGACGCCCTTACGAGGGGGCCCGACAACCCATCTGGACAGCTCGTTCAGTCGAAGGAGCGAAACGCAGGTTTGGACCCCACGCGAAATCCGGATTGCGCGCCTGTTTTCTCGCGGAGTGAAGGCGCGGTCAACCCGAAACGATTCGCCGTCAAGGCGAGCGTGGCTAACGCGGTCCGGTCACGCAGAGCGACCGGGGGGCGCCGTCCAGGTGCAGGTGGTTTCTGTGCGCCGCGTTGTAGTCGGGCGTCAGGACGGTCGAGAACACCCGGCAGGCCCCGTCGCGCAGCCGCTTTAGGAAGACCGAACCCGCCGCGCCCTGCGGGCCGTCGCCGCTCCAGTCCGCCTCCACCGACACCGTGCGCCCGTCCGCCAGGGTGATCGAGGCCACGTCCAGGGCATTGGCCCGCGCATGCTCGCTGGGCCGGTCGGCGACGTCGGTCGAGCCATAGATCCGGCGGCAGGCATAGGTGCCGTAGTTGTTCACCGCCACGGCGCGCGAGCCATAGACCGACCGCGCTGCGGGCTGCAGCGTCTGGCGGTCCCAGATCACATAGCGGACCGCCAGCGGGCACTGCATGGTCAGGCCACCGGGCTTCAGCGGGGTGACCGCCCCGCCCGTGATGGTGACGGCACCGCGCACCTGACAGAAGCCGCCGTCGTCGCGGTCCCCGGCGCGCCGCACCCCGACGCCGGCATCGCGCAGGGTCTGGATGCAGGCAGCGGTCGCGCCCTCGATTTCCTCCGGTGCTGCGCCGGGCGCGACCACGAAATCGGCGACCTTGGCCGCCGTTGCCTGACCCACCGGCCGGTCCAGATCCAGCGGCTTCCA
Source organism: Brevundimonas subvibrioides (assembly GCF_027271155.1). NCBI lineage: Bacteria > Pseudomonadati > Pseudomonadota > Alphaproteobacteria > Caulobacterales > Caulobacteraceae > Brevundimonas > Brevundimonas subvibrioides. The sequence continues at coordinate 1,062,756 of NZ_CP114542.1, read as the reverse complement.
GAACAGGTCCTGGGGCGGGGCGAAGGCGTTCAGCAGCGCGAAGACGGCGCACACGCCGAGCATCGCCTCCCACATCAGGTTCCAGAAGTCGGCGAAGTCTCGCTTCATGCCCCCGCAACATGAGGCACCCGGGGTCGATCCGCCAGACGCGATCCGTCAGGTCGCCCGGATCAATCCGGGGATCAGGGCCTGACAGGCGGCCCGACCTGCCTCGCCGTCATTGGAGACCGCGACGAAGGCGCGCTGCGTTCCCGGCGCGACCCAGGCGGAGACATACCACATAGTGTTGGACCCATCGTGGGTCAGGGCCGGGCCGTCGGCCCAGGGCTGGCCCTCGACGACCATCCAGCCACCGGCATAGGGCGGCTGCCCGCTGCCCATCGGACGCATCAGCCGCGCCCGGCTTTCCGCGGACAGCCAGTCGCCCGCGTCGTTCAGGAAGACACTCAGGAACCGGCCATAGTCGGCCAGGGTCATGTGGGCGGTTCCGGCTGGCCCGATGGCGAGGGGATTGTCGGAGCCGGGACCGGCCGGATCGACCGGCCGACGGGCACGGTGTCCCCACGGCTGAGCCCCGGTCGGTGCGCCGAAGCCACCGCTTTCGATCCCCAGCGGCTGGAACAGCTCGCTCCCCATCACCTGTTCCCAGGCCTCGCCGGTGATGCGCTCGATCACCGCGCCGAGGAGCACATAGTTGCCGTTGGCATAGGCGAAGGTGCCGGGCGTGCCTGCCGGGGGTACGGCAAGGAAGGCCTCGACCAGGGCACGGCGCTTGTCCGGCAGGGTACGCGGATCGTCCCGCGCCGTCATCAGCCAGGTCATGCCCATGGCGGTCTGATCGCTCAATCCCGCGACATGGCCCATCACGGCCGTGATCGGCACATCGCGCCAGGCCGGATCCATGGCGACGCCCGGCAGCAGCGACGACAGGGTCGCGTCCCAGCGAGCCTGGCCCTGATCCACCAGCCGTCCATAGACGGCCGCGGTCATGGCCTTGGTGTTGGAGCCCAGATGCCACCGGTCGCCGGCCGTCGCCGGGTCGGTGCCTCTGGCCCGTCGCAGCCCCTTCGCGCCGGTCCAGATCGCGCCCTGCGGCCCCACGACCATGCCGCCCAGCGCCGGGGCGGCACCGGCCGCGAACGCCTGATCGAGCGCGGCATCCCAACCGGCGGCGTCGGCGCGCGCGACCCCGGCCGGCAGCACGATCAGGGAGCCGGTGGCAGCGAGGAGATGTCTTCGGTTCAGCATGTTGACCGACAGCTTCTGACGCCGCCCCTCGACGTGCCAGTTAAATAACCGCAACGTGAAGGCTCACTGAGAGCGACCAATGGGCAAGATCAAGGACTACGACGAACAGCTGGAGGCGCTCCAGGTCGAGCTGGTCGCGACCCAGGCCTGGGCCATCGAACAGGGGCTGAAGGTCCTGATCGTGTTCGAGGGGCGGGACGCCGCGGGCAAGGACGGGGCGATCAAGAGGATCACCGAATACCTGTCACCCCGCCAGACCCGGGTCGTCGCCCTGTCCAAGCCGACCGAGCGCGAGACCGGCCAGTGGTATTTCCAGCGTTATGCCCCCCATCTGCCGGGCACCGGTGAGATCGTCCTGTTCAACAGGTCCTGGTACAACCGCGCGGGCGTCGAGCCGGTCATGGGGTTCTGCACCCCGGCGCAATACGAGCAGTTCCTGAACGATGCGCCGCATTTCGAGCGGATGCTGACCGGATCGGGCATGGTCCTGATCAAGTTCTGGCTCGACATCAGTCGTGACGAACAGGCCAAGCGGCTGGAAGAACGGACCTCCGACCCGTTGAAGCGATTCAAGGTCTCGGCGCTCGACGCCGAGGCGCAGAAACGCTGGAGCGACTATTCCAGGGCCCGGGACCGGATGCTGGAAGAGACCGGCGCGCCCCATTCCGAATGGACGGTGGTGGCCACCGACGACAAGAAGGCGGCGCGGCTGAACATCATCCGCCATATCCTGCACCGCGTCTGTCGCCCCGGGGCAAAGGTCGACCGGCCTGACAAGGACGTCCTGTTCCCCGCGCAGAAGGCGAAGGGTCGACTGCAGCCCTGAGGCTTCGCTCCGGCGGGCGAAGGCCTATATTGGCGGCGATGACCCCGGAGACCCCTGCCCCCGATTCGCCGGCCATGCCGCTTGTCGCCGCCGAATTGATCCGCGACGAGGCCAGGCGCGCGCCGGACAAGCCGGGCGTCTATCGCATGTATGGCGAGGACGGGACCTGCCTGTATGTCGGCAAGGCGCGCTCCATCAAGAAGCGCATCCTGCAGTATGCCCAGGGGCGGTTCCATACCCAGCGCATCGGCCTGATGGTCTCGCTGACCCGGTCGATGGAGCTGGTGGTCACGGCGTCGGAGACCGAGGCGCTGCTGCTGGAATCCAACTTCATCAAGAAGCTGAAGCCCCGCTTCAACGTGGTCCTGCGCGACGACAAGTCGTTCGCCGAACTGATGATCCGCAAGGACCACCGCGCCCCGCAGGTCCGCAAGCATCGCGGATCGCACACGACGCCGGGTGACTATTTCGGCCCTTTCGCCTCGACCTGGGCGGTGAACCGGACGCTGAACACCTTGCAGAAGGCCTTCCTGCTGCGGTCCTGCTCGGACAGCGTCTACGAGACCCGGACGCGGCCGTGCATGCTGCATCAGATCAAGCGCTGCTCGGCCCCGTGTACCGGCCTGATCTCGCTGGAGGACTATGGCGACCTGGTCGAGGAGGCGTCGCTGTTCCTGCGCGGCAAGTCGCGCGCCGTCATCGGCCGGCTGTCGGACGAGATGACCGCGGCGGCCGAGGCCATGGACTTCGAACAGGCCGCCCGGGTCCGCGACCGCATCCGCGCCCTGTCCGCCATCACCATGGAGAATTCGGTCAGCGCCGACAGCGTGGCCGAGGCCGACGTCTTCGCCCTGTTCAGCGAGGGTGGCCAGGCCTGCGTGCAGGTCTTCTTCTATCGCGGGGGCCAGAACTGGGGCGGCAGGGCCTATTTCCCGCGCGTGGACAAGTCCGACACCGACGCCGAGATTCTGTCGGCCTTTCTCGGCCAGTTCTACGAGGACAAGCCGGTTCCGCGCCTGATCCTTTCGAGCGTCGTGCCGTTCGAGAAGGAGTTGCTGGAAGAGGCCTTTTCGATGAAGGCGCGGGAGGCGGACGGCCGCCGCGTCGTCGCGATCGAACGGCCGATGCGAGGCGACAAGCGGTCCCTCGTCGATCATGCCCACACCAACGCCCGCGAGGCGCTGGGTCGCAAGATGGCCGAGGGTTCGGCCCAGGGCAAAATCCTGGATGAGGTCTGCGAGGCCTTCGGGCTGGAGAGCCGCCCCGAGCGGATCGAGGTCTATGACAATGCCCACATCCAGGGCACGAACGCGGTCGGCGGCATGATCGTCGCCGGGCCCGAGGGCTTCCAGAAGTCTCAATATCGCAAGTTCAACATCAAGGGGATCGACCTCACCCCGGGCGACGACTACGGCATGATGCGCGAGGTCATGCGCCGTCGCTTCGGCCGTCTGGTCAAGGACGAGGAGGAAGGCGTCGAGGAGGTCATCCGCCCGGACCTGCTGCTGATCGACGGCGGTGCCGGGCAGCTGGCCGAGGTCCAGGCGGTGCTGGCCGACCTCGGGCTCGACGACATTCTGGCGGTCGGCGTGGCCAAGGGGCCGGATCGGGACGCGGGGATGGAGCGGTTCTTCGTCCCCGGCAAGCCGCCCTTCATGCTGCCGCTGAAATCGCCGGCCCTCTACTATATCCAGCGGCTCCGCGACGAGGCCCACCGTTTCGCCAACGGGGCCCACCGCACCCGCCGCTCGATGGACATCAAGAAGAACCCGCTCGACGAGATCGAGGGTGTGGGGCCCGGCCGAAAGAAGGCCCTGCTGCACGCCTTCGGCTCCGCCAAGGGCGTGGGCCGTGCCGCCGTCGTCGATCTGGAAAAGGTCGACGGCATCAACCGTGCCCTCGCCGAACGGATACACGGCTTCTTCCGGAAATCCTGAGAGCGGCCCTCTGGGCATTCATCCTGTCCGTGCTATTCGTTGCGGACCGGGGGGTGTGGGTGGATGGTGCGTAAAGTCCTGTGGGCGGCAGTTGCTCTTGTTCTGATGACGGCGGGTTCGGCACTCGCCCAGGAGGTCGAACGCACGTCGGCACCGGCTTGGGTCGTGCCCGATCAGGTCGCCGATGCAGCCACGACAACGGCAGCCGTGGATGCCCCGATCCGGGTGCTGGAAATCGATCGCCAGGTCCATTTCTCGCCGGATGGCAATGACACCTACATCCGTCGGCGCACGCGCATCCAGAACCAGCAGGGCCTTGAGCTGCTGAGCACGGTATCGGCGACCTGGTATCCGCCCCGGCAGTCGCTTCAGGTCCATACGATCCGTATCGAACGCGGCGATCAGCGGATCGACGTTCTGGACGGTCAATCCTTTGAAATCCTGAGGCGCGAGAACAACCTCAGCCTGTCAATGCTGGATGGAGGTCTGACCGCCACCCTGCAACCGCGCGATCTGCGCGTCGGCGACATTCTCGAAACCTCGTTCACCATCCGCGACAACGGCGGCGTGCTGGCCCCGCACCAGGAAATCCTGGACGGGCTGAGCTCGGCCTGGCCGATCGACCGGGCTGTGTTCCGGGCCAGCTGGCCCGGCGACGCGGCCCTGCGGGTCCGGCTTCCTTCCGACTGGCCCGAAACACAGCCACGCCGGACGCAGGAAGGCTGGGAACTGGTCGTCGAACGGACCGATGTGCAGCCGGCCCGCCTGCCCGACAATCTGCCATCTCGCTACTATCTCGATGATGCGATCGAAATCACGGACCTGGCCGACTGGTCGGCGACGGCGGCTCTGGTCGCCCCCCTCTACGATCGGGCGACGACCCTTGATCCCGACTCTCCCCTGCTGGCCGAGATCGAGCGCATTCGCACGGCCTACGCGACACCCGGGGATCGGGCCGCGGCCGCGCTGAGACTGGTTCAGGATGATATCCGCTACGTCGCCCTTTCGATGGGCGAAGGCGGCTATGTCCCCGCATCGGCAGACGCGGTGTGGCTGAGCCGTTATGGCGACTGCAAGGGCAAGACCTCGCTGCTTCTCGCCCTGCTTCACGGCCTCGGGATCGAGGGTGAGCCTGCCCTGGTCGCCACGTCCTACGGTGCCGGCCTCGATCAGCGGCTACCCTTGATGGGGTGGTTCGACCACATCATCGTCCGGGCGACCATCGACGGTCGGGTCTATTGGCTGGATGGCACGAAGACCGGCGATCGCGACCTGGCGCTGATCCCGCCGCCCCTCTTTCACTGGGCCCTGCCCGTTCGCGCCCAGGGTTCGACGCTGGAGCGGATCGACGTCCCCCCCGCGATCGTGCCCTCGACCGACATTACGGCCACGATCGATGCCTCTGCAGGTCTGGACGCAGCCGGAAGGTTCGAGATGGACATGGCCTATACCGGCGACACGGCAACCACATACCGCGAGCGTCTGGCCTCGGTCACACCCGAACAGCTTCGCACCAGTTTCGCCGCCTCCCTGGCCGAAAGCAAAAACATGGAGTTCGAGGGCGTCGAGACGCGTTACGATGAAGCGACGCACACCTTTCACCTGATCCTGACCGGCACGACAAGGATGGCCTGGCTCTCGGGATCGGGAGGTCGCGTTCTGTCGCTGTCCGAATCGTCCTTCACCACCCCGCATCAGGATGAACGGGTCGGTCTGCTCGCCGGCTTCAAGGATGAACCTTATGCGCTGGCCTATCCGTACTACGTGCGGCAGCGTACGCGCGTCATTCTGCCCAACGGTGGCGAGGGCTTTCGTCTGGAGGGGGCGGACCTGACTGTCGAAGTCGGCGGCTTCCGCCAGCAGCGTTCGGGCCGGATCGTTGACGGCGTCGCCGATGTCGTGGCCACAAGCCTCAGCCTGGTGCCCGAAATCAGTGCCCGGGACATGGAAACCGCGCGGACCCGAAGCGAGGCCGACGACGATGCCGGAGCCCGCATTCGTGCACCGGCCGACTATCGCGGCACGACCGCCGATCTCGCCCGCATCGATCCGGCGGACGACGATGTCGATGCCCTGCTGGAGCGGGCCAAGGCCCTGAGCGAGAACGACGACGCGACCGGTGCGCTGGCATTGCTCGATGCGGCCGTCGCGCGCGAACCCGACAATCTGAAGGCGCGTCTGGCCCGCGGGAACGCGTATCTGAGCGACGACAATCTGGAGGGTGCCCGGGCGGATTACGATCACGCGGTCGATCTGGACCCTGCCGACAGCGACGCATTGAAGGGGCAGGCCTGGACGGCCCTTCGCGACGGTCGCCCCGCCGACGCGGTCGTGAGCTATGCCGTGGCCCTGCGGCTCGACCCCGGCGATGTCAACGCGCTTTGGGGCCGCGCACTGGCCTACTATCAGCTCGGCCGGACGGAGCGGGCACTGGACGACTATCGCGCCCTCAAGCTCGCGGCACCTGACAGCAATTCCGGTGCGGCCGGAGAGCTGAGGTCACTGATGCGCCTCGAGCGCGATGGGGAGGTTCGCACCCTGATCGACGAGCGACTTCAGGACGCACCCGGCGACCGGGTCGCCCTGAACACGGGCGTGACACTGGCGCTTCGACGCGGGGCTCCGGAAGCGATCCTGCCGGCGCTCGACAGCGCGCTCGCCCAGGAGCCGGATGACGTCACCCTGAGAAGCTGGCGGGGTCAGATCCGGGCCCTGGCGGGCCAGACCGGATTGGCGCGCGAGGATTTCGCCTTCGTGCGTGCGCGGGGCGAAGGCGAACCCACCAATCTGAACAATGTGTGCTGGGCCCAGGCGATCAGTGGCTTCGATCTGGACGCCGCGCTGGCCGACTGTGACGCCGCCATCGCGGCCGCGCCCGTCGCGGGGTTCATCGACAGCCGCGCCATGGTCCTTCTGCAGATGGAGCGCTATGCCGAAGCCAGGGCGGCCTACGATCAGGCGCTGGAAGGCCAGCCCGACCTGGCGTCATCGCTGTTCGGTCGCGCCCTTGCCCGAAAGGCTCTGGGTGACGCCGAGGCGAGCCAGGACTCGGCCCGCGCCCTGCTGCTGGATGCCGATGTTGCCGATGACTACCGCATCGTCCTGGAGCGTCATCCAGAGCTGCAGCCTTGATCGATGGGTCCGGCGTCCCTCCCGGACGGCGCCAGAGCAACGCCAGACATCCGTTCGACGGGGGTTCTCAATGAGCGATCTTGCCCAGGGCACCGTGCATCGCGTCGGTCCGGATCTTGAATCGGCCCTGCGATCGGACCCGGAGGTCTTCGCCCGGTGGCAAGGGCTGACGCCATTGGGGCGGAACGAGTTCATCTGCTGGGTGGAAGACGCAAAACAGCCGAAGACACGCGAGCGCCGCATCGGGCGGACCCTCGAGGAACTGCGCGAAGGCAAGGGGCGGCCGTGTTGCTGGGCCGGCTGCATCCACCGAACCGACAAGGCCCCCGGCCGCTGGCAGCAGGCGGTGCTGATCGATGCAAGGCGGCGGCCGCAAGGCTGAGGGCTGCACCCTGCCCCTCCCCAGCCCGACGTGGATTGCCTATACCCTCGCCATGTCCGACGATTCCGCCGACCCCCTGATCTCCGGCTACCGCCGCTTCCGGGCGGAGACCTGGCCTGCTGCCAGGGCCGAATACGAGGCGCTCGCCGCCGATGGCCAGACCCCGCACACATTGATCGTGGCCTGTTCGGACAGCCGCGCCGATCCGGCCCTGATCTTCGACGCCGCCCCGGGGCAGTTGTTCGTGGTCAGGAATGTCGCCAACCTGGTCCCGCCCTATGAGCCGGACGGCCAGCTGCACGGCGTGTCGGCGGCGCTGGAGTTCGGGGTCAAGATGCTGAACGTCGGCCGGATCGTCGTCATGGGCCACGCCCATTGCGGCGGCGTGGCCGCCATGCGCGACGGTGCGCCGGACAGCGTCAGGGACTTCGTCGCGCCCTGGATCGCGCAAGGCACACCCGTCGTCAGTCAGGTCGCCGAGGCCGTCGATCCGGCCGAGATCGAGCAGGCCTCAGAGGAAGCCGTCGTGCGCCTGTCCCTGCAAAACCTGCGCACCTTTCCGTGGATCGCCGAACGCGAGGCTGCGGGAACCCTGGCCCTGAGCGGTCTTCATTTCGGCATCGCCGACGGGGTCCTGCGGTCCCTTGAGGGGCCGGGTCGGTTCGAGGCCTTGGGCTAGGTCTGCGAACTCAGACGTCTCGCTTCGGAGCGCAAAGCATGGCAGATCGCGTTTGAGGTATCGGAGCGCCCCATGACCCACACCCACCACGCCAATCCGATCCCCAACATCCTGACCGGCCTTCGACTGGCGGCAGGGGTCGTGATGTTCCTGATCCTGGCGGGAGCGACGGGGGGCTTCGGCCCGCTGTCGGCCTATCTGAGCCCCGAGGACCAGTTCGGCCTGTACCGCGTGGCCTTCTACATCTTCGTCGTCGCCGCCTCGACCGACTGGATCGACGGCTATCTGGCGCGGCGCTGGCATGCGGAGACGCGCTGGGGCGCGATCCTGGACCCCATAGCCGACAAGGTGCTGGTCACCGGGGCCATCCTGGGCGTCCTGACCTCCGGATCGGTGCCCCAGATCGCCATTCCCTGCGGTCTGATCCTGTTCCGGGAATTCGCGGTGTCGGCCCTGCGCGAATCCATGGCAGGCAGGGTCAAGCTGGAAGTCACCCTGCTGGCCAAATGGAAGACCACGGTCCAGCTGGTCGCCCTGGGCTGCCAGCTGTTCGCCCGCAACTGGGACAGCTTCGGCCTCGACTTCGAGTATCTGGACGAGTTCCAGCTGGTCGCCGACAGCCTGATCTGGTTCGCCGCCATCGCTACCGTCTGGACCGGCTGGCAGTATTTCGAGACGGCGCGGCGGTCTCTGGCGGAGAAGGATTAAAGCCCCTTCGCCAGCACCACGAACTCCAGATCCTGCCGCCTCGGCAGACCGAAGCGTTCGTCGCTCAATGGAAAGGGCTCGGTCTCGCCGGTCCGGACATAGCCCCGGCGTTCGTACCAGGCGATCAGTTCAGGGCGCTGGCGGATGACGGTCATGCGCATGGTGGCCGCGCCGAAACGGGCGACGGCCTCCGCTTCGGCTGCTGCGATCATGAGGCGGCCAAGCCCCCCCGCCTGCAACTCGGGCTCCACCGACAGCATGCCGAGATAGGCCGTACCGCCGCCCTCATCCACCAGCTGGAGACAGGCGACCACTGCGCCTTCAGCCTCGGCCAGCAGCATGATGCGCGCCGGGTCGGTCAGGATTTCGGTCAGTTCCTCGACATCGGTGCGCTGGCCGTCCAGCAGATCGGCCTCATTGGTCCAGCCCACCTTGGCCGTCTCGCCGCGATAGGCGCGCTCGATCAGCCGGTGCAGGGCCGGCAGGTCGTCGAGGGTCGCAATCCGGGTCGTCGGTCCGCTCAACGCGCGCCCAGCTCCTCGACCAGACGACCCATGTCATAGACGTCGCGCAGCGCCACGGTGACCGCGCCGGTGGTCACGATCACACTGCGATTGACGTTGCGGTCATAGCCATAGGCATTCCGCTGGGTCAGGACAGTGGAGTCGAAGTTCGCCCCCACCATCTCGCCCGCCGCATTGACCACCGGTGACCCGGACGAACCGCCGATGGTGTCGGACGACACAGTCATGTCCAGCACGGTGTCGGCCGGGATGCGATCCCTGGCGGCCAGCAGTTTCGGCGCGACATCGAACGGCGCGGCCCCCGTCGCCCGGTCCCACAGGCCGGCGAAGGTGGTGAAAGGCCCCCACCGCTGGCCGGGCACGTCCGAGCCTTCGATCTTGCCGTAGGTCAGCCGCAGGGTGCCGGTCGCGTCGGGATAGACGCTGTCGCCATAGGCCTCGAACCGCGCCGTGGCCAGCCGCTCGGACGCCTGGTCGGTCGGGGCCTGGACCCGGGTTTCCCAGTCGGCGCGGATGGCGCGGGTCTCGTCCTGGATCGACAGCAGATACTGGATCATCGGATCGTCGGAGGCCTCCACCGCCGCCAGACCGCCTTCCCAGAGCGCGCGCCGCACGGCCGGGTCGGCCAGCGTCGTCCCTTCGACCAGGCGGGCCGACAGCTGTTCGGGCGACTCACGGCCCAGCAGACCGCGAACCGCCGGATGATCGACCGTCAGCCACTCGCGCGTCTTGGACAGCCACCATTCCATCCGCAGCTGCTCCAGCGCCGGATAGGTCGGCCGTTCGGCGAACAGGGCCGACTGCACCGACGACAGGCGGGCGTCGCCATACTCCGGCAGGCGTTCGGTGGAAGGCTTCGCCCGCTCCTGAGCACCCCGCACCAGCGTCCGCGCCCAGGCGAACAGCTGCGACCCACCGGCGACCGATGTCGTACCGATGCCGGTGCCGCCTTCCAGCAGGGCCATGGCGGGATAGAGCTCGCGCGCGACCGGCTGCACGGTGGACAGGGCACCCCAGGGATCGGCCGCCCTTTGGGTCAGCGCCGGGTTGGACGCGACACGATCACGGAAGTCCGCCTCACTCTCGGCCCGCGTCGCCATGAACGCGGGGTCCGTCAGCGCCCGCATCCGGCCCAGGCCGCGCTTGTAGGTGTTCTCCAGCCCGACGATCGGGTCCATGGCGATGAAGGCGTTCTCCTCGCTCTCCTCGCTGAACCGGATCAGCCGCCCGCGCAGCTCCGACGCGATCAGCTGATCCATCGGCAGGACCACGTCGCGCACCGTCGCCAGCTGGTCCATGGTCAGCAGCCGCTGGGTCGCGCCGGGCGAGCCCGAGACGAACACAGGCGTGCCCTCGACCGGCTTGTCGGCATTCCAGGCGAAATGGATGGGGGTCCGGGCCGGGGCATCGTTCTCGTACAGCCGGATGAAGGCCGCATCGATGGCGAAGCGCGGGAAGCTGAAATTGTCCAGGTCGCCGCCAAAGGTTGCGGCGCGATCCTCGGGCGCGAAGGCCAGACGGACGTCGGTGTATTTCTTGTAGGTGTAGAGCTTGAACTGACCGCCCCGGTACAGGCTGACGACCTGACACCGTTTGTCGGTCGCCGCGCCGCAGGCCTCCTGCTCGATCCGGCCTGCCTCGGCGTCGCGCGCCTGGGTAAAGGCCTGGCCGGTCAGGCCGGTACCGACCGCGTGCATCCGGTCGGTGACGTCGGTGATGTCGGTCAGGACCTCGGCCGTGCCGCCGGGGCATTTCGCCTCTTCCTCGCGGTTGCGGGGCGTGAAGCCGGTCTCGGCATAGTTCCGGGCCTGGGTCGACAGATTGGCCACACAGGTCGCGACGCAGTGGTTGTTGGTCATGACCAGACCCTGGCCTGACACGATCCCGGCCGAACACCCGCCGAACCGCACGGAGCTCAGCCGCACCCGGTCCAGCCAGTCCTGGTCGATGGAGGTGCCCAGCGTTGCATTGGCCCGCGCGATCGGGAAGTTGTCGAAGGTCCACATGCCCTCCTCGGCGCGGGCGGGGGTCGGCTGGAAACCGATGACGGCGAGGGCCAGGGCGAGGCCAGAGGTCGCGGCACTGAGGATACGCAGGCTCATGGATCGTTTCCCGTTCGCCGACCGGGTCGCCGGCTGTCGTCATTCGGCTATTAGCTAGGCCCCGGCGCGTGGCGCCCGCAAGCGTGACCACATCTCGACCGTTGCCTTACCCCGATTTAACTTGGAGCGAACAGCGCTCGGCCTCACACAGGGCGCAAGTCAGGGACTCTCGGGACACAATGTCGCTCGCGCTTTCAACGCTGCTCTACGAGTGGCGCCGCTACATGGCCGCCGTCATGGCCCTGGCCCTGTCCGGCCTGCTGGTTCTGGGCATGGCCGGCGTCTTCATCGGCATCGGCAAGGGATTCACCGCCACGATCGAGCGGTCGAGCGCCGACGTCATCATCATGCAGCCGGGGGCCAAGTCGCTGATCGGCGGACCGTCGGGCGTGCCGCGCCGCTTCATCCCCCTGGCCTACAACCATCCCGAGGTTGTGGAGGTACAGCCCCTCGACGGTGCAGGCGGCAGCTTCCAGTCGATCAAGGACGTCGACCCAACCAAGTCGGCCGCCGACCGTGCGCGCGAAAATGCCCCGAAGCTGAACTTCGTCCAGGCCTCGATCATCGACACGACGCCCGGTGCGGTGACCATCCCCACCGACTATTCGCCCGAGCTGGTCGAGGCCCTGCGCCAGCCCTACACCGTCGCCATCGACGAAACCGCGCTGAAGGCGCTGGGCGTCAAGCTGGGCGACAAGGCGCTGTACAATGGCCAGACGGTGACGGTCGCGGCCATCCTGCGCGGCTATCCCAACATGATGCAGTCCACCGTCGTGATGTCGCGCGACACCCTGCGTATGGTCGGTCAGGCCGACACCGGTCCGCGCGTCGGCCCCCTTATGATCAAGCTGCGCGATCCCTCGCGTGCCGCCATCGTCGCCGCGCAGCTGAACCAGATGGGCAACGGGCAGTGGAGGGCCTGGACCCGTCAGGCCCTGGCCGATGCCAATCAGAGCGCCATGTTCGAAGAGGGGCCGCTGATCATCATCCTGGGCGGGGTCACCTTCGTCGGCATCATCATCGGTGTCGCCATCACCTGGCAGACCCTGCGCGGGGCCATCATGGCCAATATCAAGGAGTTCGCATCGCTGCGGGCGCTGGGCGTCGGCATGGGCTCGCTACGCCGGATCGTGGTTGAGCTGAGTTTCTGGGTCGGCGTGGTCGGCGTCGCAGCCGCGATCGGCCTGACCTGGCTGGTGGCCCTTTTCGCTGCTTCGCAAGGCGTGCTTATCGCCCTTCAACCCTTCGCCCTGATCATGGTCGGCGGCGGGCTTATAACCATCGCGATGGTGTCGGGCCTGCTGTCGCTCGGCGTCCTGAAGAATAGCCAGCCGGCGGATCTGCTACGATGATGGATTTCACGCCCGACCCCAAGCCTGTCATCCACACCACCGCCCACGGCAAGCATGGCGACTATGCGATCGAGGCCAGGGGTCTGGTCAAGCGCTTCAAGTCGGGCAAAGCCTTCGTAGAGGTGCTGAAAGGCGTCGATTTCGACGCGCGGCACGGCGACCTGACCATGGTCATGGGCCCGTCCGGCTCCGGCAAGTCCACCCTGATCGCGGCCCTCAGCGGCCTGCTGCGTCCGGAGCAGGGCCGGGTCGATACCCTGGACGTCGACGATCTGTGGAAGCTGTCGTCGGGCAGGATCGACAGGTTCCGACTGGATCACTGCGGCTTCATCTTCCAGGGTTTCAACCTGTTCCCCGCCCTGACCGCGCTGCAGCAGGTCGAGGTCGTCCTGAAATTCCAGGGCCTGACGCCCGGTCAGGCCAGGAAGCGAGCCACCCTGGCGCTGGAGGAAGTCGGTCTGGGCAAGCGGCTGCACCAGCGCCCGTCCGCCCTGTCCGGTGGGGAAAAGCAGCGGGTCGCCATCGCCCGGGCCCTGGCCAAGGATCCGCAGATCCTGTTTGCCGACGAACCCACATCCGCCCTGGACGGCGAGAACGGCCAGGTGGTCATCCGCCTGCTCCGCCGTGCCGCCACCGAACACGGCGCCGCCGTCATCTGCGTGACCCACGACCCGCGCCTTGAGGAGTGGGCCGACCGGGTCATCAAGATCGAGGACGGCATCATCATCTCCGACGAGCGTCGGACGCCCAATCCCAACGCCACGCTCGGCTCGCACTAGACGCCTTTCGAAGGATCCATCCGCATGCCCGCATTCCTCAAGAACAAATGGCTCTGGATCGGCATCCTGCTGATCATCGTCATCATCGTCGGCTTCATGGCCCTGCAGGGCGCGGGCGCGGCCAAGAAGGCGGAAACGGAAAAGGCCGAGGCGACCAAGGTCGAAAGCCCCTATGCCGCCATTGCCAACGGCAAGGTGGACGTCGAGGGCGGCATCATCCAGATCGCGGCCCGTCGTGGCGGTATCGTGCGGGAGGTTCTGGTCCAGGAAGGCGACACCGTGGTCGCCGGGCAGATCCTGGCCCGTCAGGAAGACGACGAACCGCGGCTGGCGCTGCAGACGGCCTCTGCCGATCTGGCCGCCGCCGAAAGTCAGCTGCGACTGATCCAGGTCAACATCCGCACCGCGCAGCGCGAGCTGGAACGGCTCCAGGCCCTGGTCGCGACCAACTTCGTGGCCGCCCAGCGCGTGGACCAGGCCCGCGACGCGGTCGCCACCGCCCAGGCCCAGCTGGGGGCCCAGCAGGCCTCCGTGCAGACCGCCCGCGCCCGCCGCGACCAGGCCGCCTATAACGTCGAACTGACGGTCATCCGCTCGCCAGCCGACGGTCGGATCGTGCGTCGTTACGCCAATCCCGGCGCCGGGGCCTCGACCCTTAACGTGTCCAACATGTTCGACCTGGAGCCCGTCGCCCCCCGTATCGCCCGCGCCGAAATCGTCGAGAGCGACATCCCAAACGTCAGCGTCGGTCAGGCCGTCGAGATCACCCCCGAGGGCGATCCGACCAAGGTCTATGTCGGGTCAGTCCTGCGCCGCGCGGCCGTGTTCGGGGCGAGGAAGCTGGCGTCGGACGATCCGTCCCAGCGCTCGGACGAACGCGTGGTCGAGGTCGTTGTCTCGGCCAACGACGCGCCCTTGCTGATCGGCCAGCGGGTCCTGGTCAAGTTCATGAAGCCCGGCCAGACGGCCGGTGCGCCGCGCGCCCCCAACATCGGTGTCCCGGCCAACCGCTCGATGCAGGCCCCCGACCCGGCGGCCTGATCGCGAGATCCCGACAAGCGAAAGCCCCGGCCGATGGCCGGGGCTTTTTGCATTCAGGCGCTGTTCTCAGACCTTCTTGTCGAACCGGAAAGGCACGAAGTTCGACGGGTGACTGACCACGCGATCGTTGGCACGCGGGGTCCTCGTGTTCACCAGCATCCCGCCCCACAGGGCAAAGGACATCATGGCATGTTGCAGGTTCTTGTCTCGGTCGTTCATGGTGGCGTCTCCTTTCGCTGAACGATGAAAAGAGACGCGTCGTGCTTGCAGGGGCTCTCACCCTCTTAGTCGTTTCGCGTCGATGACACCCTCGCACATGCGGTGAAGAATGCAAGTTTTTAGTCCGGTCTCGGAGTATATTTCGTAAAGATGTCGCTGACTGTCGCACAGCCGCCCCGGCCCGTGGCCACCCCCTGCATCAAGGTCTGCGTCGTCGACGGGGCCTCCAGCCTCTGCCTGGGCTGCTATCGGACCCTGTCCGAGATCGCCGGATGGAGCCGGCTGAGCGACGACGAACGCACGGTCATCATGGGCGAACTTCCGGCCCGCCGGGACCGGATCGATCCTGCCCTGCGCGGGGCATGAGGCGTTAACCCGCCATCAGCCATCTCGATTCACCGCATCCCAACACCGGTCGTGCAGGATATGGACCGGCTGCAGAAGCAGCCAGTTGGCGTAGGTGTCCTCCTGGTGCGTTTTGACCTGCAATCCGCGATCGTCATGGGCATGGCGACCGTGTCCTCGCTGGGCGTCGCCTGGGTGCTGAGCCATCAGACCCCGCGCGAGGCCGAGGCCGCGACCCCGAGCGTTCCAACCCGTCAGCCCGTCGTCGTTGCCGTCACCGGTCAGCCCGCCCAGATCGCCAAGAGCGCCGACGGTCACTTCTGGGCCGAGGCGAACATCGACGGACACGCCATTCGCGTGCTGGTCGACACCGGTGCCAGCGTGGTCGCCCTGACCCGCGAGGACGCCCTGCGACTGGGCCTGCGCCTGACATCCGCCGATTTCACCCTGACGGTCGAAACCGCCTCCGGCCCTGCGAAGGCCGCCTCGATCCAGCTGGGCCATGTCGCTGTCGCCGGCGCGCGCGTCGAGCGGGTAGAGGCCCTCGTGGTCGAGAAGGGGCTACCGCATTCCCTGCTGGGCATGAGCTATCTGGGTCGCCTGTCGGCCTTCGAGGCCCGCCCGACGGGCCTGACTCTGAGACCCTGAGACTCCGGCCCTTCGCTGGAAGCCGACCGACCTTCAGATTTGCCGCATCGCGAACGAAATCAGGGCGATGATGGCGGCACACACCAGTGCGGCGAGCAGGACTTCACGGGCCAGCCGGGCGGCATCTATGGCATCGGGAGATATTTCCCGGTCCCAGAGGGTGGCTCCTCGGCGTCCAGGCCCGGGCAGGACTGCGCCAGAACCAGCAACCACCTGAAGGTCTTCTCCGGCGATTCCAGCGCGGCCATCTTGCGGGCTTCCCGGATACGGAACATCGCGTTCTGCAGATCCCACGGCGCGGCCAGGTCCAGGTACTGCCGTTCGATCTCGTCCCAGTTCAGGATCAGACGCTCGCTGTCCGATGCCTGGATCGGCGGAAAGGCCGCTTCGAAAAGGCGTTGCTCCTCGGTCAGCTGCCGGACCTGCGGGTCTCGCAAGGGCGGCACGTCCAGGGGCGGGATCGCGGGGCGCGTCCGTCTGGGATAGATGTCGGGCAGCGACGTATCGGTCGAAGGATGGGTCGTCTTCGGCGAGTCCATGGACAGTTCCTCTTTTGGAGGAAGATTCCGACGGCCTGGTTTGGTCGCCCAGACCCAACGCTTGGGCCCCCCAATCCTTGAGGGGGTCATGGCCGGCCTCATGCGCCAGCAGCATACGCCCCGCGTGAAATCGATCGATAGCGCCGAGCTTGTTTTTCAGCGCCTTGAGACGGTCGTCGATCGTGTGCGGAGACCGCGAGACCATGGGGGCCATCTGCTTGGAGCTGAGCCCGATCGCGGCTCCGCGCAGCAGAATCCTGTCGATATCCGACAACCGATCGAACGGCGTGTCAGGGTCATCGGCCATCCTGGACATGGACGAACGCTATGGCCGGGACGTCGACTTGGCAATGCACACCAGGACCGACCGAGGCTCGAGCGGCCCGACCGATCAAATCCGCCCCGTCAGAAACGGACGGTCGCCCCCAGCTGGACGACCGGAAACAGGCCCCTGTCCCTGGCGTCTTCCCGGATTTCGGCGGCTTCCTGATCGAGGCGGGCGCGGAGCGTCGGATCGTTGGACAGGGTGCCGCCGGTCGAGTCCAGCGCCACTTGCGGCTCCGCGCTGTAGGCGACGCCGACGATCCCGCGAAAGCCCCAGCGCCGGTCGCGATAGAAGCTGTCGTCATAGCCCAGACCGACGAAGGGCGCGGTGTCCGACAGCTTGACGCGGCCGCTCAGGGTGCCGACCTGGGCCGGGGTAAAGGTCACGCCGCCAAGCTCGACCGGCGCGTCCGGCGTGGTGTTCAGGTCGATGGTCCGGTCTCCGACATAGACCCCGCC
Organism: Brevundimonas subvibrioides; assembly: GCF_027271155.1. Taxonomy (NCBI): domain Bacteria; kingdom Pseudomonadati; phylum Pseudomonadota; class Alphaproteobacteria; order Caulobacterales; family Caulobacteraceae; genus Brevundimonas; species Brevundimonas subvibrioides. The sequence goes on along the minus strand of NZ_CP114542.1, from coordinate 1,045,512 downwards.
GGAGATCAGGAAGGCGTTGGCGAAGGGGTGCAGGTCGACGAAGGCCGAGACTGTGTCGAAGTCGAACCGACCCTTGTAGTCCACATCGCTGTAGCTCTGGTCGAACTGGACGCCCAGGGTGTCGAGGCCGCCGCGCAGTACGAACACCGGCCCCAGCGAGAGCTGCGCTTCCACCCCCACGCCGGGCGTGCCCATGTTCAGGGCGGCGGTGGTCGGAGAGCGGGCCCGGCCTTGCGCCTCGGCAGATCCGGCGGCGAGCGCGGTCAGGGCTGACGACACGGACAGGGCGATCAGGAGAGCACGGGTCATGCGCCCGGATAGCCGAAACAGGCTTAATGCCGGGTTTACCCTGATGCGCGGTCAGGCCGCCTCGCCCATCCGCTCGCGGCGGGCCCCGGCCTCGCGGACCGCCTCGACGGCCCGGTCCACGACCTCCAGCCCCGCCCCCGGCCGGATCGCCTCGACGGTCAGGATGCGGCGGAAGGCCCGTGCGCCCGGACGTCCATGCATCAGGCCCAGCATGTGGCGGGTCATGGCGTGCAGGCCCCAGCCTTCGGCCAGACGGGCGGCCAGATAGGGTTTGTAGCGATCGATGGCCGTGAAGGGATCGACATCCCCGTCCCCCTCGCCGAACAGACGCCGGTCCACCTGACCCAGCAGGGCAGGCTCGTGATAGGCGGCGCGGCCCAGCATGACGCCGTCCAGGACTACGCCGTCCGTGCTGTCCAGATGCGCCTCGGCCGCATCCAGCGAGGCGATGCCGCCATTGATGCAGATCGTCAGATGCGGACGCTCGGCCTTCAGCCGCCGGACCAGGGCGTAGTCGAGCGGGGGCACGTCGCGGTTCTCTTTGGGCGACAGACCGCTCAGCCAGGCCTTTCGCGCATGGACGATGAAGGTGGTCACGCCGACGGCGGCGCTGGCATCGACGGTCGCGAACAGGCTGACCGCCGGGTCCTGATCGTCGACCCCGATCCGGCATTTCACCGTGGCAGGCAGATCGACCGCCCCCCGGATCGCCGCCATACAGTCCGCGACCAGCTCCGGTTCCTTCATCAGACAGGCCCCGAACCGCCCGGACTGGACCCGGTCGGACGGGCAGCCGACGTTCAGATTGATCTCGTCATAGCCCATGGCGGCCCCGATGCGGGCGGCCTCGGCGAGCTGATCCGGGTCCGATCCGCCCAGCTGCAGGGCGACCGGATGTTCGACCGCATCGAACCCCAGCAGCCGCTCACGGTCGCCGTGGATCACCGCCGGGGCCGTGACCATCTCGGTATAGAGCAAGGCCCGCCTGCTCAGCGCGCGGTGAAACGCGCGGCAGTGCCGGTCGGTCCAGTCCATCATGGGGGCCACCGACAGGCGGTGGGCGGGTACGGGAGTCATGGTCGGCGATCTGGGTGCGAGGACGGGCGAAAACAGGGTGGACTTTGTGCACTTCCTGCACTTTGCCCACCGGACGAAAGGCTCTCTAGCACGTCCGGGCGACATTCGCGGACGTCCGGGCGATCGGGTGTTTCACGTTCGGCCGAAAGGGCTTTGACGCCTGCAACCCCGCTGGCTAACCAGAACGGCGATGGCCCAGCGTTCCGATACCTATGTCTCCACGCGCGGCGGCGCACCCGCGACGAATTTCGCCGAGGCGCTGTTGCGCGGCATGGCCCCCGACGGCGGCCTCTACATGCCGGCCACCTGGCCGACGCTGACCGCCGGGGCCTGGGCCGCCGGGCAAGGCTACGCGGACATCGCCACCGCGGCCATGACCCCCTTCATCGGCGATGCCCTGCCCGCCGGATCGCTGGACCGGGCGCTGGCGCGACTGATCGCGGGCTTCACGCCGCCTGAGGTCACGCCACTGGTCCGGCTGGAGGACGGCCTCTATCTGCTGGAGCTGTTCCACGGGCCGACGGCCGCGTTCAAGGACCTGGCCATGCAGCTGGCCGCGTCCCTGGCGTCGGAAGCCCTGGCGGCCTCGGGCGAGACCCTGACCCTGGTCACGGCGACCAGCGGCGACACGGGGGCCGCCGCCGTCGCCGCCTTCGCCGATCAGCCGCGCATCCGCCTGATCGTGCTGCATCCGCACGAGCGGGTGTCGCCCGTCCAGCGCCGCCAGATGACCACGGTCCAGGCCGGTAATGTGCTGAACCTGGCCGTCCGGGGCGATTTCGACGACTGCCAGCGTCTGGTGAAGGGGCTGCTGGCCGACGAGACCCTGCGCGCGCACGGCCGGTTCAGCTCGGTCAATTCGATCAACTGGGCGCGGCTGGCCGGACAGATCCCCTACTATATCTCGGCGGTGGCTCAGGCGGCGGCGATGGGGGAGAAGCGGGCCCCGGTGTTCGTCGTGCCGACGGGTAACTTCGGCGACGCCTTCGCCGGGATCGCGGCCCGGAAGATGGGTCTGCCGGTCGCCGGCTTCGTGGCGGCGGTGAACTCGAACGACGCCTTGGCCCGGGCGATCAATGAGGGCGTCTATGCGCGCAAGGCCGCCGTCGAGACCGCCAGCGTCAGCATGGATGTGCAGGCTCCGTCGAACTTCGAGCGGCTGGCGTACGAGGCCTCTGGCCGCGACGCCGCCCTGACCGCCGGCCTGTTCGCAGACTTTGCCCGGAAGGGCGAGGTCACCCTGCCCGCCGACCTGCTGGCCGCCCTCCGCGCCGAGGTTTCGGCCGTCTCGGTCGATGAGCCGACGACGCGGGCCGAAATCGCCCACGCCCACGCCACCTGGGGCCAGGTCGTCTGCCCCCACACCGCCGTCGGCCTGTCGGCCGCGCGCGGCGTGGACCGGACGCAGGGACCGGTGATCGTCCTCGCTACCGCCCACCCGGCCAAGTTCGGCAAGGACGTTGCACCCGTCCTCGGCTTCGACCCCGACCCGCCCCGGGTCATCCGCGACCTCGGCGACCGGGCGGAGCGGTTCGAGGTGATCGGGGCGGAGGCCGCAGAGGCGCTGGCGGCGGTGCGGGGGTTTGGATGATCGTCGCCTGCGCGGTCTGGCTCATTGGTATAGGGCTGGGCCTAGCCGGCCTCTGGGCTTCGGACATCCCGGTCTGGGCCCGGTTCGTCGGGATGGCGGCGTTCCTGTTGAGCGGTGTCTTTGCCAGCGAAGTGCGTCACCGGACGTGCGGCAAGAGGCTGCTTGAGAACGAAGAGTTTGCTTCAAGGATGGCGAGTTGGGGTCGCGGCAAACCGAGGTTCGAACTTCCTAGCCGGACCTGCTTCGGATGCGGCCGGGATCGGCTTTGGGCTTGGCCGACATTTCGAAAGGCCCGATATTAATCTGTCTCCTCCCCGACGCCCAGCGGTGGGGAGGTGGCTCGGAGCGAAGCGGAGAGACGGAGGGGCTCTTGACGACGCAGGGCGCCGTGAGCCGGGCGCGGGTGCTACGGCGGACGCTGACGCCGCCGGAGGCGCGGCTGTGGATTTACTTGCGGCGGCGGGCGCTGGGAGGCCTGAAGTTTCGCCGCCAGCACCCGGTGGGGCCGTACGTCCTCGACTTCTATTGTCCTGAGGCTCGGCTGGCGGTCGAGGTGGATGGCCAACATCATGCCGATCCGGAGCAGTTCGAGAAGGATGAGGCCCGGACGGCGTGGCTAGCCAAGCAAGACATCGCGGTGCTGCGCATCGCGGCGGAGCGGGTGCGCACCGATCTTGAGGGCGTGCTGGGCTGGATCAGGACGAACGCCGAAGACCGAGTGCGCGGTTAAGAGCCCCTCCACCCCCCGCCAAGCGGCGGGCGGTCCCCCTCCCCATTCGCAAAGTGGCGAACGGGGAGGAGACGCTGTGCCTACGCCGTCTCCCGCCACCACGCCGCGCGCCGGAAGAAGGCCCCCGGGTCCTTGGGGGTCACCAGCTTGGTGGGGTCGTGGAAGATGCGGTCGTGCAGGCGGGTCAGGGTGAAGCGGATCGCGGCGGCTTCGCCCAGACGCGGCAGGGCGGCGGCCTCGGCCGGGGTCAGGGGGCGCAAGCGTTCGTAGCCCCGACGGAAGGCCTCGACCGCGCCTGGAATAGGCGTGCCCGTGCCGTCGAAACCCCAGGCGCTGAGGGCGATGGCGAGGTCATAGGCCAGCAGGTCCGTGCACCCGAAATAGAAGTCGATGACGCCGGAGACCGCGCCTTCGTCGAACAGCACATTGTCGGGGAAATAGTCGGCGTGGATCGGGCCGCGCGGAAGATCGTCCGTCCACGGATCGCCGAGACGGATCAGGGCCGCCTCGACCCCGTCCAGGATCGAGCGGTCCTCTCCGGTCGCCGCCGTCTGACACCGGTCGGCCAGGGCGCGCCAGGCCACCGGCCCGACCGGATTGACGCGTGCAACGGCGAAGCGCCCGGCCTCCAGATGCAGCCGCCCCAGCATGGCCCCGGCCGCCTCGACCTCGGAGGGTGACGGGTCCCGCAACCACGCCCCGGACAGCCATTCGATCACCGCTGCCGGTCGCCCGTTCAGCGTCCCGACCCAGACGCCGTCGCGATTGCGCACCGGGCGGGGAGCCGGAAAGCCCCGCCCGGCCAGATGGTCGGTCAGGCCGAGGCAGAACGGCAGGGACGCCGCATCGATGCGCGCCTCGAACAGTGTCAGGACGTAGAGGGCCCCTTCGGTTTCGAGGCGATAGTTGGTGTTCTCCACCCCCTCGGCGATGGGGTGGAGCGCGCGAAAAGCCCCGAGGTCGTAGGTTTCGAGGAACGCACGGGCCTGATCGTCCGAAACCGGAGTGAAGACGGCCACCCGCTAATGATGCCCCAGCGACGCATGCCGCGCCCGCACGATGTCGGCGAGGTCGGCCAGCACGCTCTCGGTTGTCGGCCAGCGGCCCGCGCCGCGTCCCTTGCAGGACCAGACCCGCCCGTCCTCGCCGTAAACCTTCAAGCCGTTGCGCTCCCCGTTCAGGGCCTGGAAGAACGGATCATCCAGACCGGCGTCAAGCGAAACCGACGCCTTCAGTCCGTCGCCGTCCCGGAAACAGGCCCCGATCTGGCGCACCGGCCCGGAAGGCTGAAAGGCGTCGGACAGGACGGCGCACGGAACGTCGGCGTCGTCAGGCGTCCGGCCGAACGCCTCGAAGGCCAGCAGACGGACCTTGGCGGCCGAGTCCCGTCCCTCCAGATCCGACGAGGGATCCTCCTCGGCAAAGCCGGCGACGCGGGCGTCGGCCAGGGCATCGGCAAAATCGGCCCCGGCCTGCAGCCGCGTCAGCATGAAGTTGACCGTGCCGTTCAGCACCGCCTCGAAGCCCTTGACCGGACCAGCCGCCTTCGCGGCGCGGAGGGTCTCGATCATCGGTGCGCCCCCGCCGACAGCGGCGGAATAGGCCAGGCGCGAACCGTGGGCGCGGGCGGCGTCGGCCAGGCCCTGGGGGTCGCGGCTGATCGCCTGTTTGTTGGCGCTGGCGACATCGATGCCGCGTTCCAGGGCGGCGCGGATCAGGTCGTGGCCGGCCCCGCCCTCGGACAGGGCTTCCAGCAGGATGTCGGGCTTCAGGGCCAGCAGGGCCTCACGGTCGGACGTGAACAGTCCGGCCGGGGCCTCGACGTCGCGGGGCTTCTTCGGATCGCGGACCAGCACGCCCACGACCTCGAACCGCGCGTCCTGCTGCAGCCGGGCCAGCAAACCACCGCCGACCACGCCGCAGCCGGCGATGACGACCCTGAGCGGGGCATCGGGCACGGACGGTCCGGGGGGCGCCGAGGCGTCACCAACCACCGTGCAGTCGGCGCGGCCGAGGGCAGCGACCTCGATATCGACAGACCGGGACTGACCCAGATCGATGGCGTCGTGCTGGACCAGGGCCCCGCCGTGGCGGCGCGCGTCGTCCCAGCTGGCACGGCGATAGCGCAGCGGCTTGCCCGAGGCCGAGGCGGGGTCGCGGTCGTAAAGTCCGTCCACATCCTTCACCAGACGCACGCGCTTCAGGCCCAGTTCGGCGGCCAGGAAGACGGCCGTCAGGTCTGATCCGCCACGCCCCAGCAGCACGACCTTGCCGCTGGACCCCACCGCGCCGAACCCCGGGACCACGACCACCTGATGATCCGCCAGCGCCTTTCGCAGCGCCTCGCTGCGCAGGGAGACGGGGTGGGCGTGCTCGGACGGTCCCTCGGCCACGATCCCCAGTTCGCGGACGGACAGGGCCGAGGCGTCCAGACCGATCCGGTCGCAGGCGATGGCGACCAGGGCCGCCGCCTTCTCCTCGCCCAGGGCGACATAGGCGGGCAGCAGGTCGTTTTCGTGATCCAGCCCCAGTTCCCGCGCCTCGGCCAGCAGCCGGTCGGTGTGGCCGCCGAGCGCCGAGACCACGGCAATGACCTTTCGCCCTGCGCGGACGTGGCCATAGACTTCGGACGCCACGGCCGGGGCGCACGACCGGTCCTGCAGGATGGAGGAGCCGAACTTCAGCACCACCACCTCGGTGGCGGGCGCGGGTTCGGCCTTCGGTTTCTCGACGACGACGAGGTGGGGAGCGTTGGGCATTGCGGTGGATCCGTTCGGGGGTTCTGAAATCGGGGTGATCGGGCAAGAAAAAACCCGCCTGGCCGGGGCCGGGCGGGTCTGGGTTGGCTGAAGGTCTTTCGATCCCCGTGCGCTAACCTGTTCCCGCCCGCGAGGGGCCGGTGATGGTCATACCGGTGGTGGTCGAAATGAGGGTCGCAAGCGTCATCGACCGCGCCCCGAGGGCAGCGGTGGAGGTCGAAACGGCGATGTGGCCGGAACGGGACACGAGCGGGACCTTACGGAAGAACGTTGGTCGCAGGGTGTCGGGATGAGACGCCCGCGTCAAGCCGGTTCGCGCATCTTTCTTGCGCTTAAACTCAAAGCGTGGCGCTTTTGACCCATTGAAGGATGGTTACGGATTCATTGAGGTAGATTTTTTCTCTTGACCGGCGCGCCTCGCGGTCGCAACGTAATCTCACTCATCAAGACCGACCGAGGGATAGGCCCTTTGACGTCGGGGCAACCACCGGTTTCCAGCCGAACGGTGCCAACTCCTGCGAGGGCGGTTCTCGGACCTTCCGCGAGAGATGAGTGGAGCGTCGACGAGGCGACGTCTCCACGGTCTGTCATCGCATCCGGAGCCTTGTTGGGCGGGACGATGCAGACGACACCATGGCTTTCGACACTGAGACCCTTTCCCGGACACAAAGCGCCGATCCCCTCTGTCGCCGCACGGCGCACCTGGCCGGGCGCGGCAACGAGGCCGCCGACGTCACGGTCGCGATCCCCGCCGACTTCCGGCTGGCGTCGGGCGAGCGGCTGGGCCAGCGCCAGATCGTCGGTCGCCTGCATGGCCGGGTCGGCGCGCCGCTGATCGTCGTGGCCGGCGGCATCTCGGCGGGACGTTTCGTGCACCGCACCGAGACCAACGGCCTGGGCTGGTGGTCGGGCGCGGTGTCGATCCGGGGCCCCATCGATCTGAGCCGCTTCCAGGTCCTGGCCTTCGACTACGCCCCCGAGGCGGCGGAAGGGTCGAAGCCCGTCACCATCACCACCCACGACCAGGCCCGGCTGCTGGGTCTGATCCTGGACCGGATCGGCGATCCGGTGGTCTCGGCCTTCGTCGGCTGTTCCTATGGCGGCATGATCGGCCTGGCCTTCGCCGAGCTGTTCCCCGACCGGATCGATCAGCTGGTCGTCGTCTCCGCCGCCCATCGCGCCCATCCGCAGGCCACCGCCTGGCGCGGCATCCAGCGCCGCATCCTGCAGCTGGCCCAGGCGGCCGGTCGGCCTGAGGACGGGGTCGCCCTGGCCCGCGAACTGGCCATGACCACCTATCGCACCGCCGAGGAATTCGCCGACCGGTTCGAGACCACGGCCCCCACGTCCGCGGGCCAGGCCTATCCGGTCTGCGAATATCTGACGGCGCGGGGCAAGGCCTATCGCGCCCACACCACGCCGGATCGCTGGCTGTCGCTGTCGGACTCGATCGACCGCCATACGGTGACGCCCGAGGCGATCCGCACGCCCGTGACCCTGGTCGGGTTCACCTCCGACCGGCTGGTGCCGATCGACGACATCCGCGAACTGGCCGCGCGCCTGCCCCGGCTGTTCCGGCTGGTCGAGGCCCCTTCGCTGTATGGCCATGACGCCTTTCTGAAGGAGGACGAGGCGGTCGCCGCCATCCTCCGCGCCGCCTTGAAGGATATCGACCAATGAGCCACTCGACCGGCAAGCGCCCCCACGACGTCCGCACCACCTGCGCCCGCTCGGGCGTCGACACCGACACGGCCCACGGTTCGGTCATGCCGCCGCTGTACCTGTCGTCGAACTATTCGTTCGCAGGCTTCGAGCAGAAGCGGAAATACGACTACTCCCGCTCGGGCAATCCCACGCGCGACGTGCTGGCCGAGACCCTGGCCGAGCTGGAAGGCGGGGCGGGATGCGTGGTCACGGCGACCGGCATGGCGGCGGTCGACCTGCCCCTGTCCCTGCTGGAGCCGGGCGACCTGCTGATCGCGCCGCACGACTGCTACGGCGGCACGCATCGCCTGCTTTGCGCCCGGGCCCGGAAGGGGCATTTCGAGGTGCTGTGGGTGGATCAGGGCGACCCCGTCGCGCTGGAACAGGCGCTGGCCCTGAACCCGAAACTGGTGCTGGTCGAGACCCCGTCCAACCCCCTGCTGCGCGTCGTCGACATCGCCGACATCTGCACCCGCGCCCACCGGGTCGGGGCCAGGGTGGTCGCCGACAACACCTTCCTGTCCCCTGCCCTGCAGCGCCCGATCGAGCTGGGCACCGACATCGTCGTCCACTCCACGACGAAATACATCAACGGCCACTCCGACGTGGTCGGCGGGGCGGTGATCGCGGCCGATCCGGCGGATCATGCGGAGCTGGCCTGGTGGGCCAACTGTCTGGGCGTGACGGGCTCGCCGTTCGACGCCTATCTGACCCTGCGCGGCGTACGCACCCTGTTCGCCCGCATCGAACGCCAGCAAACCACCGCGGGCAAGGTCGCCGCCCTGCTGGAAGGCCACCCGGCCGTTTCGGCGGTCCACTACCCGGGCCTGACGTCCCATCCTAACCACGCCCTCGCCGCGCGCCAGCAGCAGGGGCCGGGGGCCATGCTGTCGTTCGAGCTGGCGGGTGGCGTCGAGGCCGTGCGCCGGCTGGTGGAGACCCTGGAGACCTTCACCCTGGCGGAATCGCTGGGCGGGGTCGAAAGCCTGATCGCCCACCCGGCCACCATGACCCACGCCGCCATGACGCCCGAAGCGCGCGTCGTCGCCGGGATCACCGACGGCCTGCTGCGCCTGTCGGTCGGTCTGGAGCATGAGGACGACCTGATCGCCGATCTGGTTCAGGCGCTGGATGCTCTGGTCGTCGCGGAGGCCGAGGCGGCCGCTTAAGGGATCAGCAGGATCAGGACCGGGATCAGCGTTCCGGCCAGCAGGGTCCAGCGCGCGGCGACCTTCAGCCGGCCCATGGTCACGCCCATCCAGATGCCGACGGACGTCGACAGAAACAGGCCGACCGAGACGACGACGAAGAACCACTGGAGCAGGATCTTCGACAGCGACGGGGCGGGACGGGCCCGTTTCTCGCGCTCGGGTTCGGCCTTCACCGGGGCACGGGCCGCCACGGCCTTGTCGGGTGCCTCGACGCGCGGCGCGCGGGGCGCGGCCTTCAGGACCTGGTTCTTGTGCACCCGCGCCAGATCGGCCAGCAGGGCGGGCGGCGTGTAGCTGCCCTTGTCCTCGTTCAGGCGAAAGATCTGGAAGCCACCGGTCACGGCGAACAGCAGCACGCTGGGCGCGATCAGCATGCCCAGCAGGGTGTGCGCCTGGCGCAGATACATCGACCAGGGAATGGGGCGGGCGGCAGGCATGGGAGGCTCCAGGGTGAAGCCGAGCCGTAGCCCTTCCCACCCCCCGCCGCCAGCGAGATCAGGCCGGCTTCGCCTGCGTCTGCATCGCCCCGGTCATCGGGATGAAGAACACCCCCACGTCACGGCGGCTGCGGACCCGGCCGTCGGCATCCTTGGTATAGACGTACAGGACCTGTCCGCGGCGGAACGGCTGGCCGATCGGGATGATCAGCTTGCCCCCGGGCTTGAGCTGTCGGAACAGCTCGGGCGGGGCGTACTGGGCGACGCAGGTCAGCATGATGGTATCGAAGCCCTCGGTCACCTCGGGCCAGCCGAAATAGCCGTCGCCGACCTTGCCGTGGACGTTGTCATAGCCGAGCGGGGCGAAGATCTGGTCCACCGCCCGCCCGATCGGTTCGATGATCTCGATCGTATAGGCGTCGCGCACGATGCGGCTGAGCAGGCTCGACTGGAAGCCCGAGCCGGTCCCGATCTCCAGCGTCACATCGGTCGGCTTCGGCGCCGCCAGCTGGGTCATATAGGCCTGCCCCAGATAGTCCGACAGCACGCTGCCATGGCCGATGGCCCAGGGCTTGGGATTGGCCTCATAGGCCTGCCAGGCGGTCGAATCCTGGCTGGCATAGGCATAGTGGAAATAGTCGCGCGGCACGCTTTCGAAGGCCTTCAGGACGTTCGGATCGGCCGCGCCGAACCGGCCGTCCAGATAGGCCTTGATGCGCTCGATGGCGGCGGGCTTGCGGGCCTGGATCTCGGTGAATTGGGCCTCGGTGATGGTATGGGGGCGTTTCGAGGCCTCCATCGCGGCATTGAAGCGCGCGAAAGTCCAGGTTTCGCCCGGCATCCGGACCGTCTGCGACACGGCCGAGGCCGCGGCGGCTGCTGCCTGCGTGGGCGCGCTGGCGACACCGCCGCCCCCCGCAGCCTGGGTCGGATTCAGCCGGGCCTGCACCGACTTCATCGTGTTCTCGTCGCAGGCGGCGAGGCCCGTGAGCGCGGTGCCGGCGGCAGCGGTCAGCAGGGTGCGGCGATTCAAACGGGTCATGCGGGGCTCGGCTGGCTGGGACGATCAGCGTCCGGAAAAGGATCGAGGCGGGCGGGAACGGGCTCGGGCAGGTCGGCAAAGGGATCGTCCGGCAGGGCCGGCTCGAACAGGGGAGCGGTACGGGCACGGGGCGCGGCGACCGGCAGCACGAGGAAGGCCAGGGCATAGAGACCGGCCGCCACGATCAGCAGGGACGAAAAGCCGATGTCGCGGCTCATCAGATTGGCCAGGGGCGTGGCGACGACCGAGAAGGCGCCGTTCAGGCCCCAGGCCCAGGGCAGGGCCCGGCCGCTGCCGACCTGGATCAGACCCAGAGGAAACGGCAGGCCCAGCGCCAGCGAGACCGGCGCGGCGGCCAGCGCCACCAGCCCCGCCCTGATGGCCCAGGACTGATCCAGCGTCCGCATCATGAAATCTTCGGCACCCATCAGCATCGCACCGATCCAGGCCAGGACGACGATCAGGGCGATGGCCGAGGCCGCCTTGGGCATGGCCGCGCATCGCCCCGCGATCATGCTGCCGAGGCCGGAGAAGATCAGCATCGACGTCAGGACGATGGCGAAGGCCGAGGAGTAGTCGTTCAGATAGAAGGCCGCCCGGTCGATCAGCAGGATTTCGATGAACAGAAAGCCCAGCCCGAGGGCGGGGAAATAGAACGCGGGCCACAGACGCTTCGGCTCCTTCACCCCGCCGGACCGCCGCCGGAACAGGGCGGGCGTGGCCAGGACCAGCAGGGCGATCACCATGGCCTGGGCCAGGACGGCCAGGTTCACCAGAGCGCCGATCTCGGCCTGGGGCAGGACCTCCAGACGGCGGATCAGGGTGCCGGGATGCTCCAGCCTCAGCGAGGCATAGAAGGCCGGGCGGTCCAGCGTCGCGGGCCGGATATGGAAGGCTTCGGATGACGGCGAGGCGCGGCCCGCCAGCACGGCGGCCACCTCATTGGCGATGGCGTCATCGGGCCCGGTCGACGTCATCTCCCCGCTCTCGAACGAGACGCCGGGCAGGTCGTTGAACAGGCGGGCGCGGGCGGCGGCGACGTCCATGCCGGGATGCCACGAGACATCGAACGATCGGGCCGCGCAGAAGGCCTGGAGCGCGGCGACGTCAGCCGCCGACCACGGCGTCGGGCTGATCAGGATCCGCGCATTCCAGGCCGAGCGATAGACCATGACATGGGTGGATGGATCGCCGACACCCTGTTCCAGCAGGGCCTGTCGCGCCGTGGCCAGCACCCGGAGCGCATAGACGGGGAAGTCGCGGATGGAGACGGAGATCGACACCGCCCCGCCCGGCTTCAGCGCCGCCAGATAGGCCTCCATCGCCTCCACCGTCACGCCGGTGACGTTGGCCGGTGCGGCGTCGACGAAGTCGGCCGAGACGTCGACGATGTCGTAGCGGCCGCGGCCGGCGCGCCAGGCCGCATTGATCGGACCACCCTCGAGCAGACGGACGCGCGGATCGCGGGCCAGGGCGGGCGACGGGCCGAGCCCGCGCACCAGGGCGTCGCGCAGCACGGGCTCGCTCTCGACCCCGTCGATATGGGTCGCGCCCAGCGTCAGGGCCTCGGCCACGCGATAACCGCCGGACAGGCCGACCAGCAGAACGTCCGCGCCCGGACGGAGGGCATAGGGCGCGGCCGACAGCGCGCTGGACGCATAGGCGGCCTGCAGAGGACCCGCCATCGGCAGGGAGGCGATGCGGTTGCCGTCCCGGTACAGGCCATAGGTCTTGGGCGGCCCGGCTACGCCCATCATCCCGGCGTTGTTGGACACATCGACGTCGACCCGCTCGGTGAAGTCGTCGAGCAGCAGATAGTGGCCGCGCGGCTGGCGGATCTCGGCCACCACAGCCGCGCCCGGCGTGTTCAGCGGCGCATAGATGGCCTTGAACTCGCTGAAGGCCGGCGGGGCGCCCAGGAACAGGATCGCCTCGCCCGCCACCAGGGCCGCCCCGGCCAGACCGCCGCCGAGCCATCTGAACCGCCCGGGCTGGAACAGGGTCGACAGCGCCAGCGGGATCAGCAGCACGGGAGCCAGCAGGAAGGGATGGACCAAAAACATCAGCCCCAGCGCCACCGCCGACCCGACCCCGGCCCCGATCAGGTCATAGCCATAGACCCGCCCGATCTCCCTCGGGTTCAGCACGAAGATCAGGCTGATGTAGAGCCCGGCCAGAAAGAAGAAGGGCAGAAGCGCCGCGTAATACAGGCCGATGTTGCGCACCTGGTCGGGCCAGGTCGTCGGGTTCTGCAGCTGCAGAGGATTGAACGGGTTCTGCGTCACCCACTGATAGCCGAGCGCCGCCGCCAGCGTCATGGCGCCCGGCAGGATCGCCCGCAGCAGCACGCCGTGGCGCTGGACGGTGTCCCTCAGCAGGGCCACGACCACGCCGGACAGGGCAAATCCGGCGAGGACAATGGAGATGATCCAGTATCCGTACTCGGACCATTTCGCGACGGCGAAATAGCGGGTCAGGGCGTTCTCGATCCCGACGACGCCCAGGGCGACCAGGAACAGGGGGATCAGGGCCGCGCGGCCGCGGGCGGCGCGCGCGGTCAATGGACCGTGTCCCGCGCCGCGACCGGACCGTCGAGGAAGTCGATCAGCAGGCGACTAAAGCGGTCGGCCTCGTCGACGAACAGGGCATGACCCGCGTCCTCGAATACCACCATCCGCGCATCGGCGTGGGTCCGGACCAGAGTCTCTCCCTGCGCGCGCCAGCGGGGCCGCACGGCATAGAGCACCGGCCGGTCGGTCGAATGCACGGCCGCGCGCCAATAATCGCGCGACACATCGTAGGCCAGCAGGCGCCGCTCGTCCTCCGGGGCCATCCGCAACGCCTGATCTGTCAGTCGCGCGCGATAGTCCGTGCCCGGATCACGGGCGAACATGGAGGCCACGAAGGCGGCGCGGCGGTCGCGGCGTTCGGCCTCGGTCAGGACCGGCGGTTCGGCGGCGCGCCCGCCGGCCGCAGCGCGCGGCACCGGTTCCTCGCCGATGGAGTTGTCGATCAGCACCAGGCCGGCGATCCGCGCATCACCCGCGGCGGCGACCCAGGCCAGGCTGTCGAGCACCCCCAGAGACCAGCCGACCAGAACGACCCGGCCGTTCGCCGCATGGTCGATCAGTTCGCCGATGTCGCGTCCGCGTCGTTCATAGGTGTAGCCGAAACGGGTGACCTCGCTGTCGCCCTGCCCGCGCGGGTCCAGCGCCAGGACATGGAAGCGGTCCGACAGGGCGTCGATCTGGGCCTGGAAAATCCAGCCCGGCATGGTCCATCCGGGCACGAACAGCACGGTCCGGGCTTCCGCAGGACCCGCCTCCAGATAATGAAGGCGGGCCCCGTCGGAAGTGATGAAGCTGCGGCTCTCCGCCGCCGCGACCGTGCCCCCCGACACGGTCGTCGCGCTTGCGAGAACGGTCACGCCCATCACGCCGACCATGGCCGCCCGTGTCCATGCCGGCAGGGTTGTCAGACCGTTACGCCCCATCACCGGACATCTGGCCCCGACCGTCGTTCGCTGTCGACAGGGTTCGCCGGACGGGAGAACGAAGGCCTTGCCCCGTGTCCCGAACGGCACTGATCCTCCAGCATCGGGAAAGGATCATCTCACCCCGAACGGGACGACCTTGTTGTCGCTGTCATGGGCGATGTCGGCGGGCCCCAGATACGGAATCCCCGACCGCTCGCACCAGTATTCCACGATCTGTTCGCCGGTCATGCCGAAGTCCGGCTCGTTCGGCGTGACGTCGGTGAACCGCCCGGCGCGGATGCCCGCCACGCGCCGGATCGACGGCGTCGAGGTCAGGTGGAACATCATCCGGTCGATGCGGTAGGCGGCCTCGGACACGTCCTCCAGCATCAGGACGTGGTCGGTCAGGTCCGGCTCCAGCGGCGTGCCCAGCAGCTGGTCCAGAACAGTCAGGTTGAAGGCCACGGCCGGGCGCGGATCGTCGTGCAGTGACGGCTCCCACGACGAGACCGCACCCTTCCTCAGCCAGTTCAGGGCGCGAAAGGCGGTGTCGTCGTGGCGGACCGCATCCGACGCCATGGGCCCGTGGGCCAGGTGCGGAAAGCCTGCCTTGTAGAGGATGGCCAGCAACGATCCGACGTCGGAATAGCCGAGGTAGCGCTTCGCCCGCGCCCTCTCGGTCAGCCGCGGCAGCACCGCCTCGGCGATGCGACAGGAGCCATAGCCGCCGCGGGCGAACCAGACGGCGTCGATGCGGGGGTCGTTGGCATAGTCGACGAAGGCCTGGGCCCGCGTCGCGTCATCGCCGCTGAAATGGCCGGACTTCTCCAGCGATGAGGGGTGGATCACCACCGCCACCTTGCGGGCCGGGAAGTTCAACTCCATCCAGGCCTCGATGGCTTCGGCCCGCTCGCGGGAGAACCGCGACGAGACCGCGACGATACCGATCTTCATTCTGCTGTAGCCTCCCGCTCGTCTCCACTTTAGTCACGCCATCATGAGCGAACCATCCTGTTTCTTCTGCGGCATCGGCGGGTCGGGCATGCTGCCGCTGGCGATGATCGTCCGGGCGCGCGGGGCCGCGATCGAGGGATCGGACCGGGCGCTGGACCAGGGCCGGACGCCCGAGAAGTTCGACTGGCTGCGCGCGCACGGCGTGACCCTGCATCCGCAGGACGGATCGGGCGTCCGGGCGGACATGACCGTCGTCGCGACCGGGGCCGTCGAGGACACGGTGCCCGACATCGGGGCGGCGAAACGGCTGGGCGCGACGATCGTCACCCGGCCCGAACTGCTGAGCCGGATCTTCAACGCCGCGCCGACCTCGGTCGGGGTCGCGGGCACCAGCGGCAAGTCGACCATCACCGGCATGATCGCCTGGATCCTGAGCCAGACCGGCCGCGACCCCACCGTCATGAACGGGGCGGTGATGCGCAACTTTGCCGACGCCGACCATCCGTTCGCCAGCGCCCTCGTCGGTGGGGCCGACCTGTTCGTGGCCGAGGTGGACGAGTCGGACGGCTCCATCGCCCGCTATGATCCGACCGTCGCCGTGGTGTCCAATATCTCGCTGGACCACAAGTCGATGGAGGAGCTGCGCGACCTGTTCGGAGGCTTCACCGGCAAGGCGCGGACGGCGGTTCTGAACCTCGACAACCCCGAGACGGCGGCCCTGGCCGAGGCGATGGTGGACGATGGCCGGGGCGAGGCTGTCCTGACCTTCGCCCTGGGCAATGACGCGGCGGACCTGTCGGCCCACGACCTGGTCCCCCTGCCCACCGGCATGACCTTCGACCTGACCGAGCGGGCCAGCGGCGCGCGGATCGCCGCGACCCTGAACGTGCCCGGCGCGCACAACGTCGCCAATGCCCTGGCCGCACTGGGGGCCGTCCGGGCCTTGGGCGTGCCATTGGGCGCGGCGGGCGCGGCGCTGGCGACCTTCGCCGGGATCAGGCGGCGGATGGAGGTGGTCGGGACGGCCAACGGCATCACCGTCATCGACGACTTCGCCCACAACCCCGATAAGATCGCCGCCACGGTCAAGACCCTGCACGCCTTCGACGGGCGGCTGCTGATCCTGTTCCAGCCCCACGGCTTCGGTCCGCTGAAGCTGATGAAGGCCGAGTTCATCGACACCTTCGCCGGGCTGATGCGTCCCGACGACGTACTGCTGATGCCCGAGCCGGTCTATTACGGCGGCACGACGGACCGCAGCGTGGGGTCGGAGGATATCGCCTCGGGTGTGCGCGCAGCCGGTGGCCAGGCCGAGGCGCTGCATGACCGCGCGGCCTGCGGCGACCGGCTGGTCGATCTGGCCCGGCCCGGCGACCGGATCATCGTCATGGGCGCGCGGGACGACACCCTGTCGTCGTTCGCAACGGAGCTTCTGGACCGGTTGGGCGCTTAGGCCGGATGCTTCAGGACGCCGCTGCCCCCCTCCCCGACGTCGTCGTCACCGCCGCGCGCCTGCCGCCGGCCGCGGGAGAGGCCGCCTTCTCCGTCATCCGGCTGGACCCGGACCGGCTGGACCGCGCCACCCGGCTGGACGAGGCCCTGGCCACGATTCCGGCCGTCAGCCTGTTCCGCCGCACCTCCAGCCTCGCCGCCAATCCGACGACGCAGGGCATCTCGCTGCGCGCCATCGCCCCGTCGGGGGCCGGGCGGACGCTGGTGACGCTGGACGGGGTGCCGCTGAACGATCCGTTCGGCGGGTGGGTCATCTGGTCCCAGGTGGCACCTGAGAGCCTGTCCGGCCTCGACATCGTCCGGGGCGCGGGCGCAGGCCCCTATGGTGCCGGAGCCCTGACCGGGGTCATCGCCCTGCGCGAGCGCGACGGGGTCGGCGGATCGCTGGACCTATCCAGCGGCGAATACGGCGGCCGGAGACTGGCGGCCGCGACCACCCTGAGCACCGGGCGCCTCGCCCTGACCGGCACGGTGCAGCGCGAGCAGTCGGACGGCTACATACCCGTGCGGGGTGCCCGGGCGGGCGCGGCGGACGTGCCGCTGGACCTCGCCACCCTGTCCGGCGCGATCCGGGCCGATGTCGCCCTGACCGACGCGACCGCCCTGTCCCTGCGCGCCTCGGCCTATGAGGAGGATCGCGGCGCGGGTCTTCTGGGTGCACGGTCGTCGGCGACGGGCCAGAGCTATTCGGCCACCCTGTCGCACACCCCGTCCGCCGACCGCCCGGGCTGGCGCGCCCAGGTCTGGCGGCGCGAGAGCGATTTCGCCAATACCTCGGTCGCCGTGGCCGCCGACCGGGCCACGACCACCCCCGCCAACAACCAGTTCGCCACGCCGGCCGAGGGCTGGGGCGCCAACCTCGCGGTCCGACGCACGGCGGTATCGTTCGGCGGCGGGTCGCTGGAGTGGGAGCTGGGCACCGACGCCCGCTTCACCGAGGGCGAGACGCGCGAACGGTTCCGGTTCATGGCCGGAGCCTTCACCCGCGACCGGGTCGCGGGCGGCCGGACATCCGTCATCGGGGCCTATGGCGAAGGATCGTGGACCACCGGGCCGTGGCTGGTCGCCGGGGGTCTGCGGATCGACGGCTGGAGCAACGCGGACGGGCGGCGGCTGGAGCGCGACCGCGCGACCGGGCTGGCGACGCTGGATGAGACTGATCCCGACCGGTCGGGCGAGGTCCTCAGTGCGCGTCTGGCCGTCCGCCGCGCGCTGGCCCCGGGCCTGGCCGCCCGCGCCGCCGCCTATTCCGGGTTCCGGCCCGCGACCCTGAACGAGCTGCACCGGTCCTTCCGGGTCGGCAACGACCTGACCGAGGCCAATGCCGCGCTGGTGCCCGAGACGCTTCAGGGGGTCGAGACCGGCCTGGCGTGGCAGGGTTCCGCGACGACCCTGACGGGCACCGTGTTCTGGAACCGGATCGAGGACGCCATCGTCAATGTCACCCTCGGCACCGGCCCCGGCACCTTCCCCCGCGCGGGCTTCGTGCCGGCAGGCGGCGTGCTGCGCCAGCGCCAGAACGCGGGCACCATCGACGCCACCGGTCTGGAGCTGACTGCCGGGCACCGTCTCGGCGAGACCCTGGCGCTGGACGCCGCCCTGTCGGTGACCGATGCGGAGGTCGATGGCGGCACCGCCGCGCCCCAACTGACAGGCCTGCGCCCGGCCCAGGCCCCGGTCTGGAGCGCCTCGGCCGGGGCGGACTGGCGCGCGACCGATCGACTGAGCCTGATCGTCCGCGCCCGCTACGAGAGCCGCCGGTTCGAGGACGACCTGAACAGCCGCGTGCTGGACGGGGCGATCACCGCCGACGCCCGGGCGGAATGGACCGTGCGCGACGGCGTGACCCTGTACGCCGCCGCCGACAACCTGTTCGACGCCGGGGTGGCGGTGGCCGAAAGCGGCGACGGGGTCGAGGGCTATGGCCCGCCGCGCACGCTCCGGGCGGGGCTGAGCCTGAGCTGGTAGGTCAGACCCTGCTTCAGAACCGGGTCATCAGGGTCAGGCGGGCGTTCCGGGGAGCACCAGGCGAGATGTTGAAGTTGTTGTGGGCGTCGGCGAAATAGGTCTCGTCCATCACGTTCTCGACGTTGAGCTGGACCTGCACGGACGGGGTGATTTCGTAGAAGACGGCGGCGTCGACCCGCGTGAAGGACGGAAGGCGCGTCGTGGCGGCCGACGTTCGAATGCTGGCGAACTGTTCGGACTGATGGATGATCCCGAGCCCCAGGCCCAGTCTTTCGTTCACGCTGTAGCGGTTCCAGAGCGAAACCTGATGCTCCGGGACCTGCCCCAGCCGGACGGCTTCGTTCCCCTGCAACGTCGCCTCCTGCCAGGCGTATCCACCGCTGACCTGCCAGGCTGATGTTATGCGACCTGTCAGGCCCAGCTCGATCCCGCGGGTCCGCGTCTTCCCGACATTGATGGTCACCAGCGGGTTTAAGGGATCAGGGGTCGTCGCGTTCGAGCGGTCCAGTTGAAACACGGCCGCAGTCAGGTTCAGACCCGGCCGGACGTCCCACTTGAGGCCGACCTCGTGATTGACGAAGGCCTCGGGCTCCAGGTTCTGCTGGGTCGTCGAAAGGGTCAGGAACTGGTCGCCCGACCGCGGCAGGAACGACTGGCTGTAGCTGGCGAAGAGCGAAATCCCGGGTCCGGGCTTGAAGATCAGACCCAGACGGGGCGACGCCTTTTCGTCGGTCCGGGTGAAGGGCCGATCAGGGTTCGGCTGCAGGTCCAGCCCGTCGATGTCGAACCTGTCGTACCTGATGCCGACGATTGCCTCCAGCCGATCGCCAAACCGGATCTGGTCCTGCACATAGGCCGATACGGTTTCGACGTTTGAAACCGTGTCCCGGGCCGGAGCCGAAAAACTGACCGTGGGAAACACGGGGTTCGCAAGGTTGAAGGTCCTGCTCGACAAAACACCGTTGGACCGTCGGTTGGTCGAGTCCTGATCGCCGTACTCAAGACCGAAGAGCACCTGATGATCGACTCTGGCGGTGTGCAAGCTCCAGACGAGGTTGCTCTGGACCAGAAGGTTCTGGCGCGTGGTCGCGTCAGCGTAGGCGTCCAGCG
The DNA here is from genome assembly GCF_027271155.1 of Brevundimonas subvibrioides. Lineage (NCBI taxonomy): Bacteria > Pseudomonadati > Pseudomonadota > Alphaproteobacteria > Caulobacterales > Caulobacteraceae > Brevundimonas > Brevundimonas subvibrioides. The sequence goes on along the minus strand of NZ_CP114542.1, from coordinate 1,025,633 downwards.
CCACCGTTCCGGCCTGCGCCGTCGCGACACCGCTCGGAAAGACGTTCGTATAGACCTTGTCGTAGTCGCCGTAGAGCGCCGTCGTCGAGAAAGACAGGTCAGGCGTCAGGACACCATCGACCCGGACCTTGACGATGTCAGCGTCCAGGGTCGTGCGGTTCACACCGGGGACACCGAAAAACTGATCCCGATAACCCCGGATCGGGACACCGGCCAGCGAAGGGACGCCTCGATCGGCTACGCGGTCGTCGTCGATATGCTCATAGGAGATGCCGGCCTTCCAGCCGTAGCCGAGATCCGCCGCGAAATGAGGGTTTATCGCAGACCGCTGTCCCTCATAGACATCGCGATGATTGGCGAGTTCCTCATAGGCGGCATTGAGCCGGAACGCCGACATTTCTCCCGTCGGAACGTTCAGGTCCAGCGACAGATCATAGGCACCGAAGCTGTTGACGCTTGTCCGCGTCCCGAACATTCCCCCCGCAGCGCTGGGGGCCTTCTGAACACGATTGAAGATCCCGCCACCGCCGCCCCGTCCGAAGATGAGCGCATAGGGTCCTTTCAGGACCTCCACCCGCTCCAGATTGTAGAGGCCACGATAGTACTGAACGTCGTCGCGCACCCCGTCGATGAAGAAATCGGCCGTGGTGTTCTGACCGCGCAGCGTTACCTGGTCACGATTGCCCTCACCCTGCCCCACGGTGACGCCTGGAACATACCGGAGCACGTCTCCCAGACTGTACATCGCCTGGTCGTTCAACTGGGCTCGCGTCACCACCGTCACGCTTTGCGGAACGTCGATCAGGGCGGTGTCGGTCTTGGTCGCTGTCACCGAGTTCACGGCGATATAGCCGCGTTTGGCACCCGTCACGATGATGGGCTCAAGATCCGTCGCCTGATGCTGCGCGAGCGCCATCGTCGGCCATGTCAGCGCAAGCGCTGTGGATGCGAGAAGGGCGCTGAAGGCAGAGGCGTTGGGCGGGGACACTGGCAAGATCCGGTACTGAAATGCGACTGGCTCGCAATATCAGATCGGAGACCTGTGGCAAGGCTATTTGCGAATTCGTCGCAATATCACTCCGACGGCGGCTGCGGCGCGGTCACGAGGTAAACAGCCTCTTAACCCTGCACCTGCGACACTGTCGGCCAGTCCGATCGGAGCCGTCGATGTCCGCCGCCCTTGCCATCAGCCAGCGCGCCTTTCTGAGCGTCCTCGTCCTGTGGGATGCGCCCTTCGTGGTGCGGTTTCGCGGCGTGCTGCAAGCGCTTCTGGCCACATTGCTGGTGGTGGCCCTGGTGTCCTGGAACGCAGCGGATCCCAGCCTGAACGCCGCCTCGTCCAGCCCCGCGACCAACTGGCTGGGCACCAGCGGCGCGATCTTCGCGGACCTGTTCATGCAGAGCCTGGGCCTGGCCGCCTGGCCTGCCGCCGCCCTGACCATCGCCTTCGGACTGGCCGCCGCCATCGGCGATGCAATCCGGCAGCGCCTGAAGCCCACACCCCTGAAGGCCCTGTCGGCCACGGGCGGCGTCCTGGCCCTGTCCGCCGCCCTGTCCGCCCTGGCGGCCCCCGGTGCCTGGCCGCTGGCGGCGGGCCTCGGCGGTCTGTGGGGCGATGCGGTGATCGGCCTGTTCGGCGACGGGGCCCATGCCCTGGGCATACCGGGCGGCGGGATCATCAGCGGCGTGCTGTTCCTGGCCTTCGGCCTGTGGGCCTGCGGTTACGCCGTGGGCCTGCGGACGTCGGATTTCGGAGAGGCGATCGCCTGGGGATCCGGCCTGCGCCGCACGCCGGTGTCCCGGCCCGACCGTCCCCGGCCGGTGGCCGAGGCCGGGATCGCCGCATCCCGGGCGGTGCGTCGTGCCGCCCGTCTCGAACTGCCCGAGGACGAGGACGCCGTCGCGCCCCTGCCCTGGGACGAGCCGGTGCCTGAACCCGCCCTGCCGACTGCCCGCACGGCCACCGAGCCCCGTGTCGCCGCGCCCAAGCCGGCCAAGGCCTCGAAAAAGACCATCGACGACGGTCAGGTCACCTTCGATTTCGTCCGGCCCCAGGGCGACTTCGACCTGCCGCCCCTGGCCATGCTGGCCAAGCCCCGGGCCCGCGTCGGCACGGTCGACGAGACGGCCCTGAAGCAGAACGCCAAGATGCTGGAAGGCGTGCTGGCCGAGTTCGGGGTCAAGGGCGTCATCGACCAGATCCGCCCCGGCCCCGTGGTCACCCTGTACGAACTGGTGCCTGCGCCCGGCGTCAAGCACGGCCGCGTCGTGGCCCTGTCGGACGACATCGCCCGCAGCATGTCCGCCCGCGCCTGCCGCATCTCGGTGGTGCCGAACAGGAACGCCATCGGCATCGAACTGCCGAACCTGAAGCGCGAGACCGTCTATCTGCGCGACCTGCTGGCCAGCGCCGAATACGGCAAGCCCGCGCACCTGCTGCCGCTCGCGCTGGGCGAGACCATCGGCGGCGAGCCCTATGTCGCCGACCTGGCGCGCATGCCCCACCTGCTGATCGCGGGCACCACCGGCTCGGGCAAGTCGGTGGGGGTCAATGCCATGATCCTGTCGATCCTGTACCGGCTCAGCCCTGCCGAATGCCGCTTCATCATGATCGACCCCAAGATGCTGGAGCTGTCGGTCTATGACGGCATTCCGCACCTGCTGGCCCCGGTCGTCACCGATCCGAAGAAGGCCGTCGTCGCTCTGAAGTGGACCGTCCGCGAGATGGAGGACCGCTATCGCCGGATGTCCAAGCTCGGCGTGCGCAACGTCGCCAGCTACAACGAGCGGGCCAAGGAGGCCCAGGCCAGGGGCGAGCATTTCGAACGCACCGTCCAGACCGGCTTCGACGAACAGGGCCGTCCGGTCTATGAATCCGAGAAGATACGGCCCGAGCCCATGCCCTATCTGGTCGTGGTCATGGACGAGATGGCCGACCTGATGCTGGTCGCCGGCAAGGACGTCGAGGGCGCCGTCCAGCGCCTGGCCCAGATGGCGCGCGCCGCCGGCATCCACCTGATCATGGCCACCCAGCGGCCCTCGGTCGATGTGATCACCGGCACCATCAAGGCCAACTTCCCGACCCGGATCTCCTTCCAGGTCACCTCCAAGATCGACAGCCGCACCATCCTGGGCGAACAGGGCGGCGAACAGCTGCTGGGCCAGGGCGACATGCTCTACATGGCGGGCGGCGGCCGCATCACCCGACTGCACGGCCCGTTCGTGACGGACCAGGAGGTCGAGGAGGTCTGCAAACACCTGCGCAGCCAGGGCGAGCCGGACTACCTCGACCTGATTACCGACGATCCGGACGGGGACGGTGACGGGGCGATGGAAGAAGGCGGTGGGGCCTCCTCGGGCGACGACCTCTATGACCGGGCCGTGGCCGTGGTGACCCGCGACCGCAAGGCCTCGACCAGCTACGTCCAGCGCCGGCTGCAGATCGGCTACAACCGCGCCGCCTCCCTGATCGAGCGGATGGAACAGGAAGGCGTCGTCTCGGCCGCCAACCACGCCGGCAAACGCGACATCCTCGCCGGCCCGCCGCCGATGGTGTGAGGCTGACAGGGGGCTGCGGTCATACCGGCCCGCGCCTCAGCTGAAGGATGCCCAGCCCCAGGAGCGCGCCGAACAGGCCCAGGGCTAGTATAGCCAGACTGTCGATCCGCCCCGGGGCCATCGTCGCGAAGGTCACTGGGTTGCTGTCCAGCGTCCCAAGTTGGGTGTTTAGTTCTCCGTAGGCGGCGCCCAGCGCGCCGAGGGCCACGGTCAGGATCGTGACCTTATGCACGCGCTCGACGTTGCGCATTAAGCCTCCAACTGCTCCGACGCCCGCCAGGACCAGAATGGCCAGCGCCAGCAGCTTCAGGACGGGCGTCATCCCGAAAAAGATGTCCGCCAGCGTCGCGCCCGGCAAGTATTCGCGCAGCATCCAGCCGAGAGTCGCCGACGCAATCACGAAGGCAAACGCGATGAGGATCAGAAGTCTGGTCATGGCTTTGGTCCACCCGCTTGGCGTCACGCTGCGGTCCGCCGCCCGGGCTGTCAATCGGCCGCGCAACCGCCCGGTGGTGGCGGCGTTCTCGTCGGTCGCGATGAACGGGACTTCATCGCGACGCCGGAATATGGTCAGGCTTGGGTCATCGTGACGCCAAGTCGTATGTCCACAACGGCGTCCTCGCCAACCATCCCGAACGGGAGACGACCCATGACCCTTTCACGTCGCGATCTTGGCTTCGGCCTGACCTCCATCGCTGCCTTGGCCGCCTTGCCGGCCGCCGCGCAATCGGGCCTGTCGGCCGAGGACCGCGCGACGCTGGCGACCGCCCAGACCTATCTCCAGAACCTGACGTCGGCCCAAGGGACCTTCGTCGAGACCGGCGCGGGCGGCCAGCGGCGCGAGGGTCGCTTCTACCTGCAGCGCCCGGGCAGGATGCGGTTCGAATACACCAACCCGGCAGGCCTGCTGGTCGTCTCGGACGGCGACAACGTCAAACGCTACGACCCGCGCCTGAACGTCTTCCGCCAGGTGCCGCTGGGGGCCACGCCCCTGTCGACCTTTCTGGCCAGGAACGTCCGGCTGGACCAGGGCGTGCGCATCGATCGCGTGACCCGCATGCAGTCCGGAGCCTTCGCTATCACCGCCCGGGACTCCAACCGGCCCGACGACGGGTCGGTCATCCTGGCCTTCGCCGGCAGCCCGATGCGCCTGCAGGAGTGGACCATCACCGATGCCTCGGGCGCGCGCACGCGGACACAGCTGACCACCCTGACGCCGGCGTCCGGCCTGGCCGCCAGCCTGTTCCGCCTGACCGATCCGACCCGTCGCCCCGGCCGCAACTGACAGTTCGGCGAATCCTGAACCGTGTTCGGACGAACACAGGCAAATCATCCCGATCGTCATTTGACTATTTTCGACAGGCGTGACACTTTGGGCACAGGACGGTTTTGACCGCCCTTCTGCCTTCGGACGTCATCCCCTCCCGATGGCTGCGAGAGAGACCCCTTGGCCCCCGGCGCCCCCCGCCGGGGGTTATTTTTTGGCGCGGGGATAGGCTAGACGCACCCGATGCTTCGCATCGCCACCTGGAACATCAACTCCGTCCGCCTGCGCATCGACCAGGTCGCGCGCTTCGTGACGATGAGCGGCACCGATGTCCTGTGTCTCCAGGAGATCAAATGCCTGGAGGACCAGTTCCCCAGAAATGCCTTCGCCGAAATGGGCCTGCCGCACCTGAAGATCGCCGGTCAGAAGGGCTGGCACGGCGTGGCCATCGCCAGCCGCCACCCGATCGCGCCCAGCGAGACGTTCCAGTCCTGCAGGCTGGGCCATGCGCGCTGCGTGTCCGTTCAGGTCGCGGGCGTCGACATCCAGAACTTCTACATCCCCGCCGGCGGCGACGTGCCCGACCGCGAACTGAACCCCAAGTTCGATCACAAGATGGACTTCTACGAACAGCTGACGGCCACCGTCGCGGCGCATGACCGGTCCCGGCCTCTGTTGATGTGCGGCGATTTCAACATCGCGCCATCGGAGTTCGACGTCTGGAACCACCGCTATATGTCGAAGATCGTCAGCCACACGCCGGTCGAGGTCGAGACCCTGAACCGGCTGCAGGCCGCGGGCGCGTTCACCGACGTGGTCCGCGAGGCGTTTCCCGAACCGCAGAAGCTGGCCAGCTGGTGGAGCTATCGCGCGCAGGATTTCCGCAAGTCCGCGCGCGGCCTGCGTCTGGACCACATCTGGACCTCGCCCGGTCTGACCCCTGCCGTCATCCCCGGATCGGCCACCATCCACGAGCCGGTCCGCGCCTGGGAACAGCCCAGCGACCACTGCCCGATCACGGTCGATCTGGACGTCTGATCCCACAGCCGGTGCATCTTCCGTCCCGCACCGCAACAAAACTGTTGCGCATCGGCGCGCCGCCGGTCCACGCTGGACTTCCACCCTAGCGCGCGGGAGCGACCGTCACGTTCGACGAAATGTCAGGCCATGCCGGCTCGGATCAGGTTCGCCCCAGCTACCGGACCCTGGCCCGGTGGCTCGAGGCCGCGCCGGCCGACCTTCTGCAGGCCCGCTCGCGCCAGGCGGAGTTGTTCTTTCGCCGCATGGGCGTGACCTTCGCCGTCTATGGCGACGTCGAATCCAACGAGCGGCTGATCCCCTTCGACGTGGTGCCCCGCATCATCGGCGCGGCCGAGTGGGAGCAGCTGGAAAAGGGCCTGAAACAGCGGGTCACCGCCATCAACGCCTTCCTGAAGGACATCTACGGCCCCCAGGAGTGCATCAAGGCCGGTATCGTCCCGGCCGAGCTGATCTTCACCAATCCCCACTATCGGCCCGAGATGCAGGGTCGCCGTCCACCCGGCGACATCTGGACCCACATCTGCGGCGTCGATCTGGTCCGCACGGGCGAGGACGGGTTCGTGGTGCTGGAGGACAACTGCCGCACGCCCTCCGGTGTCTCCTACATGCTGGAGAACCGCGAGATGATGATGCGGCTGTTCCCGGACCTGTTCGCCGAGCACCGCATCCGCCCGGTCGAGACCTATACCGACATGCTGCTGGCCAGCCTCCGCGCGAGCGCGCCGGAACATGCCGGGGCCGATCCCAACATCGTCGTCCTGACGCCCGGTCCCTACAACTCGGCCTACTACGAGCACAGCTTCCTGGCCGACAAGCTGGGGGTCGAGCTGGTCGAGGGGGGCGATCTGTTCGTCAACGACGACATCGTCTTCATGCGCACGACCGAGGGTCCGAAACGCGTCGACGTCATCTATCGCCGCGTCGACGACGACTGGATCGACCCTTTGACCTTCCGCCCGGATTCGACCGTGGGGGTGCCCGGCCTGATGGCCGCCTACACGGCCGGGAACGTGACCCTGTCGAACGCCGTGGGCACCGGCGTCGCCGATGACAAGGCCGTCTATACCTATATGCCGGAGATCATCCGCTTCTTCAGCGGCGGCGACCCGATCCTGGGCAATGTCCCCACCTGGCGCTGCCGCGAGCCAGCCGCGCTGAAGGAAGTGCTCGAAAAACTGCCCGAACTGGTGGTCAAGGAAGTCGGCGGCTCCGGCGGCTACGGCATGCTGGTCGGCCCGGCCTCGACCAGGGCCGAGATCGAGGATTTCCGCAAGAAGCTGATCGCCGATCCCGACGACTTCATCGCCCAGCCGACCCTGGCCCTGTCCACCGCCCCGACGCTGGACGGCGGCAGCCTGTCGCCCCGCCACGTCGACCTGCGCCCGTTCGTGCTCTCCAGCCCCGCGGGCGTCCGTGTCGCGCCGGGCGGGCTGACCCGCGTGGCGCTGAAGGCCGGATCGCTGGTGGTCAACTCCAGCCAGGGCGGCGGAACGAAAGACACCTGGGTGCTGGATGACTAGATTGAAGAATGTCGTCTTGCTTGTCGTAAGCGCGCTCGCATCGACGGGGGGCGTGGCGATTTTCTGGGCGCAAGCCACAGGCCGATTGGAACCCGGAGAGTCGGGCCCGATCTTTGGTGTGCTTACGGTATCGCTGATCGCCGTCACGATCTGGGCCAGCCGTCGACGGGCAAATCCGTCGAGGGATGATTGAATACCTTATGCTGAGCCGCACCGCTGAATCCCTCTACTGGACCGGCCGCTACATGGAGCGTGCTGACTTCCTGGCGCGCATCCTGGAGGCGGCCGTGCGTCTGGCCGCGCTTCCGGCCCGCGACGGGGCCGCCGCCACGGCCTGGGCCAGCGCCATCGCCTCGGCGGGGGTTTCGCGCCAGTTCGCCGCCTCCGGCCGCACGCCGTCCGAGAAGTCGGTGCGCGAATTCCTGGCCTTCTCGCCCGACAATCCCTCGTCGATCCGCGCCTGCATCACCGCCGCGCGCACCAATGCCCGCTCGGTGCGCACCGCCCTGACCATCGAGCTGTGGGAAGCCATCAACGGGGCCTGGAACGGGCTGAACGAGTTCGGCGAGCCGTCGAAACGCGACGACTTCGTGCGCTATCTGGAGTGGGTGAAGGGCGTCTCGCTGGCCGTCGAGGGGGCGTCGTCGCGGACGATGCTGAGGAACGATGCCTACTGGTTCCTGCGGCTGGGCGGGGCGATCGAGCGGGCCGACAACACCGCGCGCCTGCTGGACGTGAAATATCACCTGCTGCTCCCGGCCGGGGAACGCGTCGGCGGCCAGCTCGACTATTTCCAGTGGACGACCCTGCTGCGCGAGGTCTCGGCCCTGACCGCCTATCGCTGGGTCTATCGCGAGAGCGTGCGACCCTGGCTGGTCGCGGATCTGATGGTGCTGAACCGCCAGATGCCGCGCTCGCTGGCCAGTTGCCAGGGGATGATCGTCAGCTATCTGGACCGTCTGGCCACCGACTACGGCCGTCGAGGCCCGGCCCAGCGCATCGCCTCGGCCCGCCTGACGCGGTTCAACGAGACGAATATCGAAGAGATCTTCCAGTCCGGCCTGCACGAATACATCCTGGCCTTCCTGAGCGAGAACAACGCCCTGGCTGCCGCCGTCCACGATCAGTACCTGGTGTAGGATGCGCATCCGGATCGACCACGAAACCCGTTACGCCTACGACCGCGCCGCGCGGTTCATCGTCCAGGTCCTGCGCCTGACGCCGCGCTCGACCGAGGGCCAGCAGGTGCGCGACTGGCGCATCGAGACCGACGTCGACGCCCATCTGCGCCGCTCCGAGGACTCCTTCGGCAACATCGTCCACACCCTTTATACCGAGCGCCCCACCAACGGTCTGATGGTGCGGGTGACGGGCGAGGTCGCGACCGTCGACACCGGCGGCGTTCTGCGCGGGACGCCGGAGCGTCTGTCGCCGCTGGTCTTCCTGCGCGACACCCCCCTGACCCACGCCGATGCGGCGCTCCGGGCCCTGGCGGCCGGGGTGGGCGAGGACGGCGACACCCTGACGAGGCTGCACCGGCTGATGTCCACGATCCATGGCACGGTGGCCTTCATGGTCGGGTCGACCACGGTCGATCACACCGCCGCCGACGCCTATGCCCAGAAACAGGGTGTGTGCCAGGACCACGCGCAGATCTTCATCGCCGCCGCCCGGCGCATGGGCATCCCGGCGCGCTATGTATCGGGCCATCTGCACCGGTCCGACGGGGTCGAAAACCAGGACGCTGCCCACGCCTGGGCCGAGGCCTGGATCGAGGACCTCGGCTGGGTCGGGTTCGATGCGGCCAACGGCATCTGTCCGACCGAACACTATGTCCGCGTCGCCTGCGGCCTGGACGCCCTGGGGGCCTCGCCCATTCGCGGGACCAGCTATGGCGGCGGGCGCGAGACGATGACCGTGGCCCTGCGTGTGCGCCAGATGCAACAGACCCAGCAGCAACAGCAAAGCCAGGGCTGGTCATGATCCGTTCAGGGGTCGTCCTGTTGTTCGAATCTGTTAGCGTCGCCCCTTCTGATGGGTGGCGGTCCGGTTCGGGCCGAGTCTTCTGATATGACCTACTGCGTCGGCATGCTGGTGGATGAGGGGTTGGCGATGATCGCCGACACCCGGACGAACGCAGGCGTCGACAACATCTCGTCCTACCGCAAGCTGCATGTGACCGAGGTGCCGGGCGACCGGGTCATCGGCATCGCCACGGCCGGAAACCTGTCGGTGACCCAGACGGCCCTGGCCATGGTCGCCGAGGGCGTGCGGATGCCGGGCCACGATGTGCCCGAAACGCTGGAGACCTGCCCGACCCTGTTCCGCGCGGCCCAGCTGGTCGGCTACTGCCTGAACCAGGTCCGTCAGGACCTGCAGCCGACGGTGGAGGCCGATGCGCTGAAAATCACCGCCTCCATGCTGCTGGGCGGCCAGGTCCGGGGCGGCAAGATGGGGCTGTATCTCATCTACGCCCAGGGCAACTTCATCGAGTGCGGCACCGATACGCCCTACCTGCAGATCGGCGAGCTGAAGTACGGCAAGCCCATTCTGGACCGCGCGCTGCGCCCCGACACCCCGATGTCAGAGGCGGTCAAGCTGGGCCTCATCAGCTTCGATTCCACCATCCGGTCGAACATCGCCGTGGGTCCGCCATTCGACATGATCGTTATCCCGCGCGACAGCCTGCACGGCGACCAGCGCCGGATCGAAACCGACGATCCCTATTTCAAGGACCTGGGTCGCCGCTGGTCAGAGGCTCTGGCCAACGCCCACCGCGCCATGCCCGACCCGCCGTGGATGGCCGACGCGCCCGCTCAGCGGCCCTCGATGACGGTGGTCAGCTAGACCCTGCGTCGATCGCCCTTGACCGTTCCACTGTTACAGCATAGTGGAACGCGCTCAATGACCGATACCCTCCCCAGCACCGCCCCGGCCAGAGCCGCAGACGACAAGGATGCGCTCTGCGACGCCTTCCTGTCGCTGAAGACGCGCGCGGAGATGGAGGCCTTCCTGTCGGACTTGTGCACCCCGGCCGAGATCCGCGCCTTCGCCGAACGCTGGGCCGTCGCCCGGCTGCTGGACCAGAAGTCGAAATCCTATCGAGAGATCGCGATCGAGGCCGGGGCCAGTCCCACGACCGTCGTCCGCGTCGCGCGTTTCCTGCGCGAGATGCCGCATCAGGGCTATCGCCTGGTGCTGGACAGAACCCACAGATCAGCCTGAGTCCAACACCATGAGTACCGTCCAGGGGCGACTTCGCATCGCCGTGCAGAAATCCGGCCGTCTGGCCGACCGCAGCCTCGATCTCGTCCGGGATGCGGGCCTGCGCGTCGTGAAGGGGGCCAATGATCTGCTCTACAAGGTCGAGAACTATCCGATCGACCTGCTGCGGGTGCGCGACGACGACATCCCGACCTTCGTCGCCGACGGCGTCTGCGATCTCGGCATCGTCGGCGAGAACGTGCTGGAAGAGGGCAAGAACGGCGGATCGAACGCCTCCGTCGTCATGCCGCTGGGCTTCGGCCGATGCACGCTGAAGCTCGCCTGCCCGCCCATGCTGGACTATGCCGGGCCCGCCTCGCTGCAGGGCCTGCGCATCGCCACCTCCTATCCGAAGATCCTGCGCCGCTATCTGGACGAGCAGGGCGTCGGGGCCGACATCGTCGTCATGCGCGGCGCAGTCGAGGTCGCTCCCCGGCTGAAGCTCGCCTCCGCCATCTGCGACCTCGTCTCCACCGGCGCGACGCTGGAGGCCAATGGCCTCGTGGCCAAAGAGACCGTGTTCGAAAGCCAGGCCGTCCTGATCCAGTCGCCCGTCGCGCCCGAGCCCGGCCTGCAGCATCTGCTGGAGTCGATCATCGAGCGGATGGCCGGCGTCGTGTCCTCGCAAGGCGCCAAATATGTGATGCTGAACGCCCCCCGCTCGGCACTGGACGCCATCACCGCCATTCTGCCCGGCGCCGGTGCCCCCACCGTCATGCCGCTGATGGGCCGCGACGACGCGGTCGCCGTCCACGCCGTGTGCCAGGAGGCCGTCTTCTGGGAAACGCTGGAGAAGCTCAAGGCGGCCGGGGCCTCGGCCATCCTGGTCCTGCCGATCGAGAAGATGATGTGATGGGCACGCTCTCCATCAAGCGCATCGACTGGTCGGGCCTGGACCGACAGGGTCGCCTCGACGCTCTGGCCCGCCCCTCGCGCCGCAGCGAACGCGACGTGCAGAACGTCGTCAGCGGCATCTTCGAACAGGTCGCCGTCTCGGGCGGCCCGGCCGTCAGCCAGTTTGCCGAGCGGATCGACGGCTTCAGGCCCCGTCGTATCGCCATCACGCCCGGGGCCGTCGCCGCCGCCCGCGACGCCCTGCCCCCCGCCGACACCCGCGCGCTCCGGGTCGCCGCCGAGAACGTCCGCGTCTTCCACCAGGCGACGAAGCCGGAGGACACCGCCTTCGTCGAGACCACCCCCGGCGTGAAATCGAAACTGGTCTGGCGGCCCATTGGCGCGGCCGGGATCTATGTCCCCGGCGGCACGGCGCCCCTGTTCTCGTCGCTTCTGATGCAGGCCATCCCGGCCGAGGTCGCGGGCGTCACGACCCGCGTCGTGGTCACCCCGCCGGCGAAGGACGGCAGCGTCCACCCGGCCATGATCCTGGCCGCGGCCGAGGCGAACCTGGACGCCATCTGGCTGATCGGCGGGGCCCAGGCCATCGCGGCCCTGACCTATGGCGCCGTGCTGGACGACGGCGAGATCCCGGCCTGCGACAAGCTGTTCGGCCCGGGCAATGCCTATGTCGCCGAGGCCAAGCGTTATGCCGCCGCCTTGCCGAACGGCCCCTCGGTCGACATGCCCGCCGGACCGTCGGAGCTGCTGGTCATCGCCGACCGTTTCTGCGACCCGGAGATCGCCGCCGCGGACCTGCTGAGCCAGGCCGAGCACGACGCGGACGCCCAGGTTATCCTGGTCTGCGAACGCGCCGCCACCATCGACGCCATTCTCGCAGAGGTCGAGGAACAGCTGACCACCCTGCCCCGCGCCGACATCGCCCGCGCCTCCCTGTCCGAGGCCCGCGCCATCCTGGTCTCCGACATGGCCGAGGCCTGCGCGGTGTCCAACCTCTACGGCCCCGAACACCTGGCCCTGCAGGCCGAGGACGCGGACGCCCTGGTCGCCTCCATCCGCGCTGCCGGAGCGGTCTTCGTCGGTCGCTGGGCCGCAGAGACCCTGGGCGACTACGCCGCCGGCCCCAGCCACGTCCTGCCCACCGACGGCGGAGCCCGGACGCTCGGCGGCATCACCACCGCCAGCTTCATGACCTCCATGTCGGTCCAGACCGTGACCGAGGCCGGGGCCGAACGCCTCGGCCCCATCGCCGCCCGTCTGGCCCGGCTGGAGGGTCTGGAAGCCCACGCCCGGGCCGCCGATCTGAGGAGTGTGGGATGAGGGCCTTCAGCCTTTCCCTTCTCCCCTTGCGGGAGAAGGTGGCCGAGCGAACGCGAGGTCGGATGAGGGGTGACTCCCGGTCTCGCCGGTCGGGGACGGCTCGCCTTATCCCATCTGCGTCCTCGTACCCCTCATCCGTCAGCCTTCGGCTGCCACCTTCTCCCGCAAGGGGAGAAGGAGACCCGACATGACCCTTCCCGCCCCCTATCCGCCCCTGGTCGCTGGTGGCGAGGGCCTCGACGCCTATCCCGGCGACACCTCCGCCCTCGCCGCCCGCATGGCCCAGGTCTACGGCGTCGCCCCCGACCACGTCCTGCCCGTCCGGGGTCTGACCCACGGGCTGGAGCTGGTCTTCCGTCTGGCGGCCCGTGATGGCCGCTCGGTCGAGGGGCCCGACGCCGAGCCCTATGCCGGTCTGGCCCGCATCTATCGTGCGGCGGACGGCGACCGCGCCGCCGTGGTCATCCGCGCCCTCGGCTCGCCCGAGGCCGTGGCCGAGATGGCGGAACGCGTCGCCCCCGCCCTGCTGGTCGTGGACGAGGGCCTGGTCGAGTTCGCCGACGGGCCTTCCGCCGCCACCCTGATCGGCGACCACGCCAACCTCGTCGTCCTGCGCAGCCTGTCGCTGGCCTATGGGCTGGCCGGCGCCCGCGTCGGCGCGGCCCTGGCCCAGCCCGGCACCCTGGCCACCCTGGCCGAGGTCGTCGAACCCTATGCCCTGCCCGAGCCGCTGGTCCGCCTCGCCATGCAGGCGCTCGATCCGTCGCGCATGATCGAAACCGCCGAACGCATCGCCGCCGTCCGCCGCGAACGCGAGCGGCTGGTCCGCCAGATCGGGCGGGTCATGGTGGTGGAGACCGGCGTCGGCCCCATACTGATGGCGCGCCCTTTGGACATCGCGGCGACCCTGGCCGACCTGTCGAAATACGGCATCGCCGCGGACCGCTCCGGAGACCGCGTCCGTCTGCCCGTCTCGATCAAGGCCGAGGTCAACGACCGGCTGCTGACCGCGCTCGGCCTGACGCCCGCGAAGTCCCGCACCCACCGCGTCGGACAGGCCGTCCGCGATACGAAGGAGACGCGCATCGTCTGCGCCGTGGACCTGGACGCCGTCGGCCCCATCCGGATCGCGACCGGCGTCGGCTTCTTCGACCACATGCTGGAACAGGTCGCGGCTCACGGCGGATTCTCGCTGCGTCTCCAGTGCGAAGGCGACCTGCACACCGACCCGCACCACACGATCGAGGACTCGGCCATCGCGCTCGGTCAGGCCCTGAAACAGGCCTTGGGCGAACGGCGCGGCATCCAGCGCTACGGCTTCGTCCTGGCCATGGACGAGGCCCAGGCCAATGTCGCCATCGACCTGTCGGGCCGTCCCTATCCGGTGTTCGAGGGCAGCTTCTCGACCCCCTTCATCGGCGAATACCGCACCGACCTGACCGCCCACGTCTTCCGCTCGCTCGCCGAGCACCTCGGGGCCGCGATCCAGATCTCGGTCAAGGGCGACGACGACCATCACAAGACCGAGGCCGTCTACAAGGGCTTCGGCCGCGCGCTGCGTCAGGCGATCCGGGTCGAGGGCGACGCCGTGCCGAGCACCAAGGGGGTGCTGTGATGGCCGCTCTTCGGCTCTCGCGCGCTCAATCCCTCTCCCTGTGGAAGAGGGGCCGATGACCGTTGCCATCGTCCACCTGGGGGCCGGCAATACCGCCTCGGTCCAGTTCGCGCTGGAGCGGCTGGGCGCCGACGCCCGTATCACCGCCGATCCCGTCGAGATCGCCGAGGCCGAACGCCTGGTCCTGCCCGGCGTCGGTGCCGCCGGCTATGCCATGGAGCGGATGGCGGCGCTTGGCCTGACCGAAGTTATCAAGGCCTTCGAACGCCCCCTGCTGGGCCTGTGCCTCGGCCAGCAGCTGCTGTTCGCCGAAAGCGAGGAGAACGGCGGTGCCGCCATGCTGGGCTTCATATCGGGGACGGTCCGGCGCATGCCGGTCCGCGATGACCTGCCGGTCCCGCACATGGGCTGGTCGCAGCTGCATAACCTGAAGGACGACCCCTTATTGCAGGGGGTGAGCGAGGGCGACTACGCCTATTTCGTCCACTCCTATGTCTGTCCCGACACCGAGGCGACCATCGCCTGCGCGGCGTACGGAGCCGAGGTCCCGGCCATGGTCCGCATCGGAAACCGCTGGGGCTGCCAGTTCCACCCGGAGCGGTCGGCCGGGGCCGGCGCGCGGATTTTGAAGAACTTCCTCGAGCTACCCGCATGATCGTCTATCCCGCCATCGACCTGCGAAACGGGGTCTGCGTGCGGCTGATGCACGGCCGCTTCGACCAGGTGACCGAATACGACACCGTCCCCGCTGCGCGCCTGACCGCCTTCGTCGCCGAGGGCGCGACCTGGGTCCATATCGTCGACCTGGACGGCGCCGAGGCGGGCCGTGCGGTCCAGCACCGGCTGATCGGCGACCTGGCCGGCAGCCTGGATGTGAGCATCCAGTCCGGCGGTGGCGTCCGCACCCTGTCCGACGTCCGCAACCTGCTGGACGCGGGCGTCAGCCGCGTGGTGGTCGGGTCGCAGGCCGTGACGGCACCGGCCGAGGTGTCGGCCTGGCTGGGCAAGTTCGGCCATCAGCGCCTGACCCTCGCCTTCGACGTCCGGGTGGGCGAGGACGGCGTCCCCATCCCGTCGCTGAAGGGCTGGACCGAGGCCGCGCCGATAGACCTGTGGACCGCGCTCGACCGCTATCCGCCGGGCACGCTGGAGCACGTCCTGATCACCGACGTCGGTCGCGACGGCGCCCTGACGGGTCCGAACCTCGACCTGCTGGCCGAGGTCATCCGGCGTCGTCCCGACCTGAAGGTCCAGGCGTCCGGCGGCGTCTCCTCCCTCGACGACCTGACAGCGGCGAAGGCCATCGGCTGCGACGGGGCCATCGTCGGCCGCGCGATCTACGAGGGTCGCTTCACGGCCCGCGACGCCATAGAGGCCTGCGCATGACCGCGCGCCGGATCATTCCCTGCCTGGACGTGAAGGACGGTCGCGTCGTCAAGGGCGTGCGCTTCGAGGGCCACGTCGACATGGGCGACGCCGCCGAGCTGGCCGTGCGCTATCGCGACGAGGGGGCCGACGAACTGGTCTTCTACGACATCACCGCCTCGCCCGAAGGCCGGACGCTGGACTACGGCTGGGTCCGCGACATCGCCCGGCTGCTGGACATCCCCTTCTGCGTCGCGGGCGGCATCCGCACCGTGGATCAGGCGGCGGCCTGCCTCGACAACGGGGCCGACAAGGTCTCGATCAACTCCCCCGCCCTGGAACGGCCCGAACTGATCTCCGAGATGGCAGAGCGGCTGGGCAGCCAGTGCGTGGTCGTCGGCGTCGATTCCCGGCGCGAGGACGGCGACTATGTCGTGCACAAATACACCGGCGACCCGGACAGCCGCCGTCTGGCCGGACGCCTCACCATGGACTGGATCGTCGAGGCCCAGGACCGCGGCGCGGGCGAGATCGTGCTGAACTGCATCGATCAGGACGGGGTGCGAAAGGGCTATGACACCGCCCAGCTGGCCGACGCCCGCAGCCGCCTGACGATTCCGCTGGTGGCGTCCGGCGGGGCCGGGGCGAAGTCGCATTTCCTCGACGTCTTTGATCGGGCGAATGTGTCCGGTGCCCTGGCGGCCAGCGTCTTCCACTCCGGCCAGATCGCGGTCCCGGACCTGAAGGCCTTCCTGGCAGGCGCGGGTGTTGAGGTGAGGTTGTGACACATTGCTTTCCCTTCTCCCCCTGCGGGAGAAGGTGGCCCGGAGGGCCGGATGAGGGGTTCGAGGATGCAAACGCGATGATTGGAACAGACGCCAACCGGCCAGACCGGGAGTCACCCCTCATCCGACCTCGCTCCACTCGGCCACCTTCTCCCGCAAGGGGAGAAGGACAGTGACCCTCGACCCCTCCACCCTCGACTTCGCCAAGGGCGGCGGCCTGATCCCCGCCGTGGTGCAGGATGCCGACACCCTGCAGGTGCTGACCCTCGCCTATATGGACCGGGCCGCGCTCGACGAGACGATCGAGAGCGGAGAGGCCACCTTCTTCTCCCGCTCGCGCGGCGGACGGTGGCGAAAGGGCGAGACCAGCGGCAACCGGCTGAAGGTCGTCTCCATCACGCCCGACTGCGACGGCGACGCCCTGGTGCTGGCTGTCCGACCGATGGGTCCCGCCTGTCACCTGGGCACCACCAGCTGTTTCGGCACCGGGGATGCGCCCGGCCTTGGCCGCATCGCCCGTCTGGAAGCCACCATCGCCGAACGCGCCGCCGCCGATCCGGCCACCAGCTGGACCGCCCGCCTGCTCGCCGAGGGGCCGAAGCGGGTCGCCCAGAAGGTCGGCGAGGAGGGCGTGGAGACCGCCCTGGCCGGGGCCGCCGGCCCGGACGAGGAAGTCGCATCCGAGGCCGCCGATCTGGTCTATCATCTGCTGGTTCTGTTACGGGCGCGTCAAATGTCGTTTCAGGACGTGCTGGACGTGTTGGCCTCACGCGCGCGACCGGCCACACACGCGGACTGACTGTCGAGGGCCTGCCCTCGCGATTTGAGGAATAGGCATGACGGCTCTGGTCCTGTTCGGCGGCGGCGGTGATCTAGCGATGCGGATGCTGCTGCCCTCGCTCTATTTCCTCGAGCACGACGGCCTGCTGCCCGACGGCCTGAAGATCATCGGCGCGGCCCGGTCCGAAGAGACCCGCGAGGAATATGTCGCCAAGGTCCGCACCGCGGTCGAGTCCAAGGCTGACGGTCACTGGTCCGACGACGCCTGGGGCCGGCTGGAAGCCCGCCTCGACTATCTCGCCGTCGATGCCACCTCGGCCGAGAGCCTGAAGCCGCTGAAGGACAAGGTCGGCGACGGCTCCTGCACCAGCTTCCTGGCGGTCTCCCCGTCCCTCTACGCCAGGATCGTCACGGCCATGCGAGCGGCAGGCCTGGCCGAGCCGGAAGACCGCGTCGTGCTGGAAAAGCCGGTCGGCCGCGATCTGGAGAGTTTCCGCGCCATCGACGACGCCGTGGCCGATGCCTTCAGCGAGAGCCAGGTGTTCCGCATCGACCACTATCTGGGCAAGGAGACGGTCCAGAACCTGATCGCCCTGCGTTTCGGCAATGTGATCTTCGAGCCGCTGTGGAACAATCTGTCGATCGACCACGTCCAGATCACGGTGGGCGAGACCGTCGGCGTCGGCGATCGCTGGCCCTATTACGACGAATACGGCGCCCTGCGGGACATGCTGCAGAACCACATGCTGCAGCTCCTGTGTCTGGTCGCCATGGAACCGCCGTCGGACCTCGATCCGGACTCGGTCCGCAACGAAAAGGTCAAGGTGATCCGCTCGCTTCGCCCGATCACCGACGAGGACGCCGAACGCACGACCGTGCGCGGCCAGTACGTCTCCGGCACGGTCGATGGAAAGCGCGTCCCCGGCTATGACGAGGAACGCGGATCGGATTCCGACACCGAGACCTTCGTCGCCATCCGCGCCGACATCGACAACTGGCGCTGGGCCGGCGTGCCCTTCTTCCTGCGCACCGGGAAACGGCTGCCCGAGAAGCGGACCGAGATCGTCATCCAGTTCAAGCCGGTGCCCCACTCCATCTTCGGCCAGGACGCGCGCGACGAGGACAGCGCCAACCGGATGATCATCGAGCTGCAGCCCGAGGAAGACATCTCCCTGACGGTCATGAACAAGAGGCCGGGGCTGGATCAGCGCATGCAGCTGCAGCCGATCAAGATGAGCCTGTCCTGGGGCGTCGGCGGCAAGGACGCCCGGCCGCCGCGCCGCCGGATCGCCTACGAACGCCTGCTGCTCGACGCGCTGAACGGCGATTCCACCCTGTTCGTCCGCCGCGACGAGGCCGAAAAGGCCTGGGAATGGGTCGACGGCGTGTCCCAGGCCTGGGTCGACGGCCATGTGAAGCCCCAGCCCTACCGCGCCGGCACCTGGGGCCCCGACGCCGCCGACATGCTGATGGTGCGAACGGGCCGTGACTGGAACACGAGCGATGCTTGAGACCGTTCCCACCGCCGATGCCTGGGCCGCCACCATTGCCGACCGGCTCGAGGAAACCCTCGCCGCCGCCATCCTCGCCAACGGTCGCGCCCTGTTCGCCGGGCCCGGCGGGTCGACACCCTCGCCCGTCTACGGCCGTCTGGCCCGGGCCGACCTCGCGTGGTCCAACATCGCCGTCACCCTCGTGGACGAACGCTACGTGCCCGAGACCTCAATGGAGTCGAACGCCCGGCTGATCAGGGAAGTCCTCCTGCAGGGACCCGCCGCGGCGGCGACCTTTGTCCCGCTATATCACCCGGAGGTCACTGTCGACCGCGCGGCGGCGAAGGCAGCCCATGCTGTCGCTGAGGCCGGCGGCCGCTTCGACGCGGTCCTGCTGGGCATGGGGGAAGACGGTCATATCTGCTCGATGTTCCCGAACAGCCCGACGCTGAAGACCCTGCTCACCCCCACCCTGAAGCCCGCAATCTACGGCGTGCCCCACGGACGCGACGGGGCCGCGCCCAGCCTCGAGCGCCTGTCGATCAATCTGCCATATCTGATGTCGGCCCGTCGCGTCGTCCTGGCCCTCAAAGGCACCGCCAAGCGTTCGGTGTTCGAGCGCGAGGCAGGCGGCGACCCGGCCACGCAACCCGTCGCGGCGATGATCGCGGCGAAGGTTCCCCTCGAAGTCGTCTGGACGGAGGCTGCCTGATGGCCCTGCACCCCGTGGTCGCGGACGTCACCGCCCGCATCATCGAACGCTCGAAAGACACCCGCGCCGACTACGTCCGCCGCATGGACGCCGCCCGCGACAGCGGCGTCGGCCGCGCCAAGCTTTCCTGCGCCAACTGGGCCCACGCCTTCGCGGGCCAGACCATCGCCGACAAGCTGACCGCCATGACGGGCAAGACGCCCAACGTCGGCATCGTCACCGCCTACAACGACATGCTGTCGGCCCACCAGCCGTTCGAGCGCTTCCCCGAGGTGATCCGCAGGGCGACCCGCGAAGTCGGCGCGACCGCCCAGGTCGCGGGCGGCACCCCGGCCATGTGCGACGGGGTCACCCAAGGGCGGCCCGGCATGGAACTGTCGCTGTTCAGCCGCGACGTCATCGCCATGTCGGTCGGGGTCGCCCTGACCCACGACGCCTTCGACGCGGCCATGATGCTGGGGGTCTGCGACAAGATCGTGCCCGGACTGTTCATGGGCGCGCTCGCCTTCGGCCACCTGCCCGTCGTCTTCGCCCCCGCCGGTCCCATGCCCAGCGGCATCCCCAATGCCGAGAAGGCCCGCGTCCGGGCCGAATATGCGCAAGGCAAGGTCGGCCGCGACGTGCTGCTGGCCAGCGAGATCGGCTCCTACCACTCGCCGGGCACCTGCACCTTCTACGGCACGGCGAATTCCAACCAGATGATGATGGAGCTGGGCGGCCTGCACATGCCCTCCACCGCCTTCGTCCACCCGGAGACGGGCCTGAGAGATGCCCTGACGGCGGCGGCGGCGAAACGCGCCGTCGAGCTGGCGCAGTCCGGCGAGGGCCGCATGGCCGACGTCATCGACGAGAAGTCCGTCGTCAACATGATCGTGGCCCTGCTGGCTACCGGCGGATCGACCAACCACGCCATCCACCTGGTCGCCATGGCGCGGGCGGCGGGGGTGCTGATCGACTGGACCGACATGGACGAGCTGTCGGCCGTGACGCCTCTTCTGGCGCGCATCTATCCCAACGGCACGGCCGATGTGAACGCCTTCCAGGCCGCCGGCGGCGTGGCCTTCGTTGCGCGTGAACTGGCCGAGGCCGGTCACATCCATTCCGACGTCACCACCATCATGGGCCGGGGCATCCATCACTATTTCCGGGAACCGGCGCTGATCGACGGCGAACTCGTCTGGAAGGACGGCGTGACCGAGAGTCTGGACCGCGACATCCTGCGCCCCGCCTCCGACCCCTTCGACACCGAGGGCGGCCTGCGTCTGGTGAAGGGCAACCTCGGCCGGGCCGTGATCAAGATCTCGGCGGTCAAGCCGCAGCACCGCATCGTCGAGGGCCCCGCCCGGGTGTTCGACGCCCAGGAAGACGTCCTGGCCGCCTTCCAGCGCGGCGAGCTCGACACCGGCGGCGTCATCGTCTTGCGCTTCCAGGGCCCCAGGGCCAACGGCATGCCCGAACTGCATTCCCTGTCGCCCTTGATGAGCGTGCTCCAGGACCGCGGCGTGCCCATCGCCCTGGTCACCGACGGCCGCATGTCCGGAGCCTCCGGCAAGACCCCCGCCGCCATCCACGTCACACCCGAGGCGCTGGACGGCGGCCCGCTGGCCTATGTCCAGGACGGCGACATCGTCCGCCTGGACGCCGAGGCGGGCACCCTGGCCATCGCCGCCGACCTGACGACCCGCGACCGTGCCCGTCCGGGGTCGGTCCAGAGCTGGGGCTATGGTCGCGAGCTGTTCGGCGCCTTCCGGTCGGTGGTCTCCTCCGCCGAACAGGGGGCCTCGGTCTGTTTCGTCGCCGAGCCGACAAGCCAGCAACCAGAGATCCGCGATGTAGCGGACGCGAATGTACAGAACAGGGCAGTGGACGCATGAGTGACAGCAAGACGCTCCTCGTAGGCGACGTCGGCGGGACCAACGCCCGCTTCGCCCTGGCCCGGATGGAGGGTGGCCAGATCGTTCTGGACCATCACGAGAGCTTCCCGGCCGAACAGTATCCGACCTTTCTTTCCGGGGTGAAGGCCTTCATCGACGGCTGCGGGACCAAGCCGTCCGGCGGGGTCATCGCCGTGGCCGGGCCGGTCGAGGACGGGGCCATCGACCTGACCAACTCGCCCTGGGCGGTGTCGGAGACGGAACTGGCGACGCTGGGCCTCAACCCCGTCAAGCTGATCAACGACTTCGAGGCCCTGGCCTGGGGCGCGCCGGTCATTCCGTCCGAAAACCTGGAAAAGCTGGGCGGTCCCGACGCCGGCGATCCCCATTCGACCATCGCGGTCCTCGGGCCCGGCACCGGCTTCGGCGTCTCGGCCCTGATCCGCGACGCCCACGGCGGCGAGATGGCCATGCCGTCCGAGGGGGGGCACGCCTGTTTCCCCCCCGGCGATCCCGTCGAGGACGAGATCCTGCGCATCCTGCGCCGCCGCTACGACCGCGTCTCGATCGAGCGGCTGATCTGTGGCCCGGGCCTGCTGAACATGCACCGGGCCCTGGCCGAGATCGACGGACGCGAGACCCATATCGAGGACCCGGCCGAGATCACGAAAACCGCCCTGGCCGACCCCGACAGCCCCTGCGGCGCGACGCTCGCCCGGTTCTGCGCCATTCTGGGCGCCGTCGCCGGCGACATCGCCCTGACCACCGGGGCCCGCGGCGGGGTCTATATCGCAGGGGGTATCGCGCCGCGCATCCTGCCCTTCCTGAAGGCCAGCCCCTTCCGCCAGCGGTTCGAGAGGAAGGGCCGGTTCAGGGACTATATGGCCGACATCCCGACCTGGGTGATCACCCACAAACACGCCGCCCTTCTGGGCTCAGCGCGGGTCGCGTTCGACGAGGCGGGATAACCGCGCCCGGAATGACGAAGGAAGACTTCAGTCCTTCCTGGGCGGCATCGGGATGAAGGCGCTGGTCCGGCGGATGTAGTCGGCATACTGCGGCTTGGTCCGGGCCGTCGATTTCTCGGTGATGCCGATGCCCGACCACTTGGTCAGGGTGAAGGTCAGGAAGATCGGCCCCAGGATCGAGGCGAACCCGATCCAGCCCGTCTCTGCCGCGATCAGCCACAGCCCCCACCAGACGCAGGCGTCGCCGAAATAGTTCGGGTGTCGCGTATAGCGCCACAGGCCGGTGTCCAGCACCTTGCCCCTGTTCCCGGGGTCCTTGCGAAACGCCGCCAGCTGGGCGTCGCCGATGCTTTCGAAGGCGATGCCGACGACCACGATCACCGCCCCGATCCAGCCGATCGACCCCATCGGGGGCATCGGCTCGACCTGCCCCAGTTGCACCGGCAGACAGGTCAGCCAGGCCAGGAAACCCTGCGGCAGGAAGACGAACAGCAGAGCCGTTTTCGCAAAGCTCCAGCCGTGGGTCTTTTCCTGATGCTCGACGATGTCGGTATAGCGCCCGTCCGCCCCGTGCCCGCGCCAGCGGTGCAGCAGGTGCCAGCCCAGCCGGATCGCCCAGACCGCGCATAACCACAGCAGCAGCCCCTTCCGCACCGGATCGCCGTCCGTCCGGGGAAAGGTGATCAGCGCCAGGAACAGCATCCCCAGCGGCCAGACCCCGTCGATGAAGCTGACGTCCTTCAGCCGAAGCGCCAGGGTCCACAGACCCAGCATCACGGCGACGACAAGCACCAGGTTCAGGCCCAGCAGGCCGGCGAGTTCGATCAGCGTCATGGGACCCTAACGAGCCTATCGCCCGCCCGGACGCAAGCCCGGACATATGTCATGGCGTCGACCCCTTCCCCTTCGCCGCCGCAGCCGCCATCTAGCGCGCATGACCGACACACGCATTCCCGTCACCGTCCTCACCGGCTACCTCGGCGCAGGCAAGACCACCCTTCTGAACCGCATCCTCACCGAGGACCACGGCAAGCGCTATGCCGTCATCGTCAATGAGTTCGGCGAGATCGGCATCGACAACGACCTGGTCGTCGGTGCCGACGAGGATGTGTTCGAGATGAACAACGGCTGCGTCTGCTGCACCGTGCGCGGCGACCTGATCCGCGTCGTCGCCGGCCTGATGAAACGCCAGAAGCCCGGCGCCCCCGCATTCGATGCCATCATCGTCGAGACCACGGGCCTCGCCGATCCCGGCCCGGTCGCCCAGACCTTCTTCGTGGACGAGGACGTCAAGGCGAAGACGAAACTGGACAGCGTCACCACCCTGGTCGACGCCAGACACGTCATGGCCCGCCTGGATGACTCGAAGGAGGCCCGCGAACAGGTCGCCTTTGCCGACCGCATCATCCTCAACAAGACCGACCTGGCGACGCCCGCTGAACTGACCGCCGTCGAGGCCCGCCTGCGCGCCCTGAACCCGCTGGCGCCGATCACCCGCGCCGAACGCGCGAACGTGCCGCTGGACCAGGTCCTGGGGCTGCATGGCTTCGATCTGGAGCGCATCCTCGATCTCCACCCCGAGTTCGCCAATCCGGCCCACGGTGAGGCCGGCCACGTCCACGACGAACACTGCGGCCATGACCATCACGGCCACGACCACCACCATGACGAAGTGCACGAAGTACACGCGAATCCGGACAGTGCACATTCGGCCCACGGCCCGCGCGGCCACAGCCACGGCGACGACATCCGCGGCATCTCCCTCAGCCTCGACCGGCCCATGAACGGCGTGAAGTTCACCCAGTGGCTGGACACGCTGCTGGGCCAGCAGGGCCAGAACATCCTCCGCGCCAAGGGGATCATCGACGTCCAGGGCGAGGACCGCCGCCTGGTCTTCCAGGCCGTCCACATGATCCTGGAGGGCGACCTCCAGCGCGAATGGGGACCCGCCGAACGCCGCTGGAGCCGCGCCGTCTTCATCGGCCGCGACCTCGACGAGGCGGCGTTGAAGGCGGGGTTCGAGGGGTGCGCCGCTTGAATGTAAGGCAGTTTTACATTACGTTCCGATGATGGAACTGACGATGACATCCAAGGGTCAGATTACGATCAACAAGACCCTGCGCGACGGGCTGGGTGCCAAACCCGGACAGAAGCTGCGCGTCGAAGTGCGGCCCGACGGGGGCCTCGTGATTCCTCCCGTAAGGCCGGCCACCAAAACCTGGGACGATCTCATCGGCATCCTGAAACCGCCTCCGGGGACGCCACCCGTGTCGATCGAAGAGATGAACGAGACCATCGCCAGCGGGTGGGCAGGCGAACTTGACGATCACGATTGACACCAACGTCCTCGTCCGTCTGATCGTCGGCGACGATGCGGACCAGACCCGGTCGGCTCGCACCGAAGTTCTCGCGGCGGAACGGGTGGTGGTGACCCTGGTCGCCCTGTGCGAAGCGGTATGGGTCCTGAAAAGCCGATACGGCTTTGGTCGCGCTGAAATTGGGAGCGCGATCGGAGTGTTCCTGTCGATTCCGTCCGTGATCGTGGACAGACCGACGGTCGAACACGGACTGGCGCATCTGAACGAAGGCGGTGACTTCACCGATGCAATCATCGCAGCGGAAGGGCTGGCGCTCGGCAGCCAAAGCTTTGTTTCGTTCGATCGCAAGGCGATCCGTCGACTGACTCAATCGGGTTTGGCAGCGAGACTGCCGGGCGCCTTGGCGAAATGACCCTGATCCGGAGTTCCGGCGTTCCTCAACGAGTCTTGAAAGACGCAGAAAAGTGTTCTCGTAAATGACCACCTTCTCCTTCGACGCCCAGGTCACCTCAGCGCATTTCGACAGGTCCGGCGCGGTCTTCGCCCTGGGCGACGGCTCGGTCCGGTTCGAGGACGGTGTGTTCGATGCCGTGCACGATGGCGCGGTCCTGTGCGCCACCGTCCACCCCTCCGGAGAAGGTCTGGTCACCGGGGGCGACGACGGGCGGGTGATCTGGAGCCGCAAGGGCGAGGCCGGTGTCCTGGCCACCGCACCGGGCCCCGGCACAGGCGGCTGGATCGATGCGATCGCCGCATCGCCAGAGACGAAGCTGATCGCCTTTTCGTCCGGAAAGACGCTATCGGTCATTGACGCCACAGACGCTGGTTTCCGGCGCGATTTCCAGCACGAGCGCACGGTGTCCGGCGTCGCTTTCGATCCCAAAGGCCGCCGCGTCGCCACCTCGACCTATGGCGGAGCCTGCCTTTGGTTCGCCCGTATCGCCGACCAGAAGCCGACGAAGCTGGTCTGGGCCGGATCGCACACCGGCGTGACCTTCTCGCCGGACGGGGCCTTCGTCGTCACCACCATGCAGGACATGCAGCTGCATGGCTGGCGGCTGAAGGATTCGAAGAACATGCGCATGGGCGGCTATCCATCGAAGATTCGCGCCATGGCCTTCCTGTCGAAGGGGTCGCTGCTGGCCACCTCGGGCGCGCAGGGGGCGGTGCTGTGGCCCTTCACCGGCTCAAACGGCCCGATGGGGCGCGAGGCGTCGGAGATCGGCTTCGACGACGCCACCACCGTCACCCTGGTCGCCGCCTCCAATCCGCACGGCCGGCTGGCGGCAGGTCTCGCCGACGGCCGCGTCTGGGTCGCCGATCCGGCGGGTCAGGGCCTGAACTTCGTCAAGGCCGAAAAGGGCGCGCCCATCGTCGCCCTGGCCCTCAGCCCCGATACCACGCGCGTCGCCTGGGCCGACGAGGACGGCCGGGCCGGGGTCGCGGACGTCGTGATCGACTGACCCTCGACAGGCCGCGCCGCCCGCGCCTATCGTTGAAGGGAACGGGGGTTCTGATGCGAAACCGGAAAGGGCGAGGCGGGTCGCCGCGCATGGCCTTCGGGTGCCTGGCCGTGATCGTGATCCTGGTCGTCGCGGTCGGCGCCTGGCTCGTGGTCTTCTTGTGGGACGTGAACCTGCCGAAATGAGCGACACACCGATCCCGTCAGAGCGCCCGCGCCGCAAGGCCCGCCCGATCCTGACCCTCCTCATGGTCCTGGCCCTGCTGCCGTTCGGCGGGGTGCTGATCCACCGCTTTGCCCCGGTGCCCCTTACCCTGCTGATGCTCCGGGAGGGTCTGGCCGGACACGGGATGGACTATCGCTGGAAGCCGCTTGGCGACATCTCCCCCCACCTGGTCGTCTCGGCCATTGCGGCAGAGGACGCGCGCTTCTGCAGCCACAGGGGCTTCGACCTGGAGGCCATCGAAAAGGCAATGAAGGACAACGAGAGCGGTCGCAGGATGCGCGGCGGCTCAACCATCAGCCAGCAGACGGCCAAGAACGTCTTCCTGTGGCCCGGCCGCGACTGGGTCCGCAAGGGACTGGAGGCGGGCTACACCGTCCTGATCGAGACGGGCTGGGGCAAACGCCGCATCATGGAAGTCTATCTGAACGTCGCCGAGATGGGCCCTGGCATCTTTGGTGCCGAGGCCGCCGCCCGCCACTGGTTCGGCAAATCGGCCGCGGACCTCAGCCCCCGCGAGGCCGCCCGCATCGCCGCCATCCTGCCCAGTCCGCGCCGCTACAATGCCGGAACCCCCGGCCCCTATGTCCGCCGGCGGGCCGCACGCATCCAGGCTTCGGCCCGGGTGGTCCGCAACGAGGGTCTGGCCGCCTGCGTGCTCTGATCGAACGTCGGTCGATTGCGGCCCGTTAACCCTCGGCTTCACCGATCCCTTAACCGCGCCTTGTTAGATCAGGTCGATTGCGGACCCTGCGGCCCGCTCGTGACAGACCAGACGGTGGGCTATGCGGATCGTGAAAAGGACAGTGTCTGCACTCAGGACATTCGGGGCCCGGTTCGTCGGCGACCGGCGCGGCAACGTCGCCATGATCTTCGCTTTGGCCCTGCCGCCGTTGCTGCTGATGACCCTTGGCGGGGTCGATATCGCCCGTGTTTCCACCGTGCGCGTGAACGTCCAGGACGCCCTGGATGCCGCCACCCTGGCCGCCGCCCGCTCGCAGTACACTGATGATTCCCGCATCAATCAGGTCGGCATGGCCGCCCTGAGGGCCAATCTGGCCCCCTACGACGACGTCACCCTGGACACGGCCAACACGAGTTTCGTCCTGAACCCGACCACCGGCGCGGTCGTGGCCGACGCCAGGGTCAGCGTCAAGGCCATGGTCGCCAACATCTTCCTGCCGCCCTATGGCCAGTTCTTCAACGACGAGCTGCCGGCCAATGCCCATTCCGAGGTGCTGCGGGCCAACAACCGGATCGAGGTCGCCCTGGTGATCGACAACACCGGATCGATGGCCGGTGCCAAACTGTCCAACACCAAGGCCGCCGCCATCGACCTGATCAACCGGCTGGAGGCCGCCGACGGTCGCTCGCTCGAGCCGGACGCGATCAAGATCGCGCTGGTGCCCTTCTCCATGACGGTTCGGGTCACAGCGGGCGGCACCAACACTCCGCCCAGCTGGATGACAAATGCCACGGATCACACCGGCGGCGGGGTCTATGCGGATCCGTCCAATAAATACAGCGTGTTCGACGCCAATGCGACGGGCCGGTTCACCCTGTTCGGTCGCCTGAACACCACCTGGGGCGGCTGCGTGGAGGCGCGCGGGGCGCCCTACGACATTCGCGACACGCCTCCGGTCGCGGGGACCAAGGCCAGCTGGTTCGTGCCCTATTTCGCCCCGGACGAGCCGGACAGGGACGATTATCCCAGGGACTCGACCTGGAGAAACTATGGCTACCAGGGCAACGACTATGTGGATGACGGCATCCCGGCCATCACCGGCAACAATCCGTTCGGTTCCGGGGCGGCGGCGGACACGGCCCGGGACAGGGCCTGGTGGACCCGGGTCCGAAATACCAGCCGATATTCCAACGCCCCGCGCAGCAGGTTGCACGCCTCCTATGGTCCCAATGACGGCTGTACCCTCGGGCCGATCGTCCGTCTGACGGACAACTTCGACGCCCTGCGCGCGGGGGTGAACGACATGATCGCGTCCGGCAACACCAATGTCCCCCTCGGTACGATGTGGGGCTGGCACACCCTGTCGCCCAACGCCCCGTTCGGTGACGGCCTTGCCTACAACACAGAGGGGCTGAAGAAGATCATCATCATCATGACGGACGGCGAAAACGTGATGAGCGTGGCCAACACCCCCAACGAGAGCACCTACAACGGCAACGGCTACATCTGGCAGAACCGGCTGGGCATCACCTCGGGCAGCGACGCGGACCGCCGGGCAAAAATGGACGCCCGTTTCGACAGCGCCACCCCCGGCACCGAGGATATGTGCGGAAACATGAAGGACAAGAACGTCGAGGTTTACACTGTGGCCGTCCAGGTCGGTGCCTCGGCCCAGGCCCTGCTGCGGCGCTGCGCCACTGACGGCAACCACTATTTCCCGGTCAGCAGCGCCTCCGGCATCGGGGACGCCTTCGACCGCATCGCAGGTGCCATCGAAAAACTGCGGATCAGCCGATGATCGCGGCCTCCATCGCTACGGCCGGCATCGCCTCGGCCGTGGCCCGGTTCGACCAGAGCGCGGCGCGCACCGCCGCCGCGCCTCTGGACGACCTCGCCGCCGAGACCGTCGAAAGGATGCAGGCGAAGGTCGCCCTGTCCGCCAACGTCGCCGTCCTGCGCACGGCCGACGACATGACCGGAACCCTGCTGGACATGCTGGCGTAACGGTCGCACCGTGAGGCTCCATTCGAAGGAGCACCCTCATGCCCTACGTTTCCGGCTTCCTGTCCCCGGTGAAGGCGGAGAACAGGGACCGCTACATCGCCTCGGCGCAGACCAGCTGGCCGATCTTCCAGAAATACGGCTGCCTCGAACAGGTCGAGACCTGGGGCGTGGACGTGCCCCCCGGCAAGCTGACCGGCTTCGACCTGGCGGTGAAGCTGGAGCCGGACGAGGTCGTCGTCTTCTCGTGGCTGAAATGGCCCGACAAGGCCACGGCCGAGGCCTGTTTCGCCACCATGGAAACCGACCCCGCCTGGAAGGACCTGGACATGCCCTTCGACGGCAAGCGCATGATGTGGGGCGGCTTCGAGGTGATCTTCGACGGCCGATAGACGAAAGGCCCGCGATCGCTCCCGGGCCTCCGTAGATCGATCAACTGTCCAGGAAGCTCCGCAGCTTCCGAGACCGGCTGGGGTGTTTCAGCTTCCTCAGCGCCTTGGCCTCGATCTGGCGGATGCGTTCGCGGGTCACGCTGAACTGCTGACCGACCTCTTCCAGGGTGTGGTCGGTGTTCATGCCGATGCCGAAGCGCATGCGCAGCACCCGCTCCTCGCGCGGCGTCAGCGACGCCAGCACGCGGGTCGTGGTTTCCCGCAGGTTCGACTGGATGGCCGCATCGATGGGCAGGATGGCGTTCTTGTCCTCGATGAAGTCGCCCAGGTGGCTGTCCTCCTCGTCGCCAATGGGCGTCTCGAGGCTGATGGGCTCCTTGGCGATCTTCAGGACCTTCCTGACCTTCTCCAGCGGCATGGCCAGCTTCTCGGCCAGTTCTTCCGGGGTCGGCTCGCGGCCGATCTCGTGCAGCATCTGGCGTGATGTCCTGACGATCTTGTTGATCGTCTCGATCATGTGGACCGGGATGCGGATGGTCCGGGCCTGATCGGCGATCGAGCGCGTGATCGCCTGGCGGATCCACCAGGTGGCATAGGTCGAGAACTTGTAGCCGCGGCGGTACTCGAACTTGTCGACCGCCTTCATCAGGCCGATGTTGCCCTCCTGGATCAGGTCCAGGAACTGCAGGCCGCGGTTCGTGTATTTCTTGGCGATGGAGATCACGAGGCGCAGGTTGGCCTCGACCATTTCCTTCTTGGCCTGACGGGCCTCGCGCTCGCCCTTCTGCACGGTCTGGACGATGCGGCGATAGTCGTCGATCGGCAGGCCGGCCTCGACCGCGACGGCGGCGACGTCGTTCCGGATCGTGGCGATCTGGGTCGCCTCGTTGTCGCTGAATTTGGTCCAGCGCACGCCCATGTCCTTGACGCGCGTGGACCAGGTCGGGTCCAGCTCGGCCGTGAAATAGGCCTTCAGGAACTCGGGGCGGCTGATGCCATAGCTGTCGGCCAGGCGCAGCAGGCGGCCTTCCAGACCGATCAGGCGCTTGTTGATCGCATACAGCTGCTCGACCAGGGCTTCGATGCGGTTGTTGTTCAGCTTCAGTGTCTTCAAGCGGCCCGAGATGGCGGCCGACAGGGTGTCATAGGCCTTGCGATCCTTGGCGCTCAGCTCCTCGCCCTTCAGCCGGCTTTCGACCAGCTTCTCCTGCAGCTTCCTGAAGGCGTCGAAGTCGCCGGCGATCGCGTCCAGGGTCTCCATGACCCCTTCGCGCAATTCGGCTTCCAGCGCCGAGATGGACATCCCGCCACCGTCGTCGAAATCCTCGTCTTCGTCGTCGCCCTCTGGCTTTTCAGCCTCGGCCTCCGCGCCGGGCTCGGGCTCGGGCTCGGGCTTGGGCGGGATCGGCTGGCCCGGGATCGGTGGCTGCGGCTGGTTGTGCGGAAGCGAAGACGGGTTCAGCACGCCGTAGGTGGCGTCCAGGTCGATGACCTCGCGCAGCAGGATGCGATTGTTCGCCAGCTCGTCGCGCCACACCATGATGGCCTCGAACGTCAGTGCGCTTTCGCACAGGCCCGAAATCATCGCGTCGCGTCCGGCCTCGATCCGCTTGGCGATGGCGATCTCGCCCTCGCGGCTCAGCAGCTCGACCGAGCCCATCTCGCGCAGATACATCCGCACGGGGTCGTCGGTGCGGTCATAGGTCGGCTTGGCGTCGCCCTCGGTGACCGAGGTCTCGGCCTTCTCGGCCAGCTCCCCGCCGGTGGACTCCGCTGCGTCTTCCTCGGCCTCCACGACGTTGACGCCCATTTCGGACAGCATCGCCAGAGTGTCCTCGATCGCGTCCGGCGTGACCTCTTCGGACGGCAGGACCTTGTTCAGCTCCTCCATCGTCACATAGCCGCGCGCCTTGGCCTGTTTGATGAACTTCTTGACCCCGGCATCGGTGAGGTCGAGCAGCGGCCCGTCGGTGGTGGCCTCGGGCGCTTCCTGCGTATCGCTCATTACGTCTTCTTCTCCGGCCACAGGGGAGGATCAGGCCCCCTGGCAATAATGCAACATCCGTTCCAAAACAGAACACCTGGACGCGCAGTTCGTTACGAAACCGCCGCGTCGTCCCAGATCGTCCCGGTCTTGATGGCTCGTCGCAACGCATCGCGCTCCGCCTTCAGGCGACTGAAGGCCGAGGCATCGAAGGCGTGATCCGCCCCCGATTTCGCTGACGCCAGCGCCGCGTCCAGACCCGCCACGCGGGTCAGGGCATCGAAGCCTTGCGACCACCGGACCCTTGCCTCGGCGAGGGGCGCATTCGCGGCCAGGAAAGGCGCGCCGGACTTTGCCGCCGCCTTCTCGACCTCGCGCACTAAAGCGTCGTGTCCGGAGGACGCGAGATGGCGACGCAGGGCCGCGCTGTCAAGCGTCTGGACGGAGTTCACGCCCGCAACCAATTCTCGATGCTCAGGCCGGAAACCCGACCAAATTCACGCTCGTTGTCGGTTACCAGAATACAATTCAGCGCCAAGGCATGGGCCGCGATCAGCGTGTCGTTAGCACCGATAGGGGTGCCTGCACGTGTCAGGGCGGAGCGCACATCCGCGTAATGGCGGTCGGCCGGGGCCTCGAAAGGCAGGACCACGAGCTCGGACAGGATTCTTTCAAGCTGATCTGTCAAGCGCGCGGACGACGCCCTGGCGGCACCGAAGCGAGCCTCGGCGGCGACAACGATACT
The DNA here is from genome assembly GCF_027271155.1 of Brevundimonas subvibrioides. Classification (NCBI taxonomy): domain Bacteria; kingdom Pseudomonadati; phylum Pseudomonadota; class Alphaproteobacteria; order Caulobacterales; family Caulobacteraceae; genus Brevundimonas; species Brevundimonas subvibrioides. The sequence continues at coordinate 993,406 of NZ_CP114542.1, read as the reverse complement.
GGTCCCCACGGCCGCCTCACCGACCAGGGCGACCCTTTGTCGAACGCCTCCGAGCGGCCGGCGAACGAGATCCGAAAGCATGTTGGTGTCGAGAAGATACCGGATCAAAAATCGACGTCCTCGGGCCGGGCGTCTTCGATCAGGGCGAAATCCTCGTCAATCGGGTCGAGAGTCGAAAGCAAGGCCAACAAACCGATCCGTTCCGGCAGTTCGATGATCAGACGATCCCCCTCCCGCCTCATGACGGCGTCCTCGCCCGGAAGTTCGAACTCGCGGGGAATTCTTACGGCCTGGTTCCGGCCGTTTCTGAACAATTTGACTGAACGCGAATTCTGCACGGCTCTGACTAGCATAGGTCGAGGCATAGGCCAAGGAAATCAAGCTCGCCCCCCGCGCCAATCCGTCTCCGCATTGACCGCACGTCGCAGCGCGTCCCGCTCCGCTTTCAGGCGCGCAAAAGTGTCGCTGCCGGACCGCAACCCCAGTTCCTGTTTTGCCATCTCGGTTGCCTTGTCGAGGGCTCCCAAACGGATGACGAGTTCAAGAGTGCGGGACCAAAGCGAAGTGGCTTCCTCTCTTGACAGACTCGACAGGAGGAAAGGAGCACCGGATTTTCCAGCCGCCTTGTCGACCTCGACCAGAAGGGCATCCAATCCAGCACCGGCAAGCTCTCGCCGCGCAGATGCACCATCAACGGCTCTGCTGGAGAACCGCAATCGCACCAGCTCCTGCGCCAGCCCGTCCAGGGCCGGGTCGCCAAATCCATGCGACGATATCTCTTCCAGATGATCATCAATACGTTCGGGGTCTTCGATTGCCCCGTGGGCCAGAGCGGCTGCAACGGGCTCGATGGATCGGTTCAGCGCCCGCATGGCCTGAGCCCCCTCGGCCGTCTGGCCCAGCTTTGGTGGCGGGCCGGGTCGCCAGCGTCCGCCGGTCTGTCGGGCGCGCTGCGGGGGCTGCGCCCGCGCGGGGAACAGGGCGTCGAACCGGTCGAAAAGTTCCCTGCGATACTGTTCGGCCAGATCCTTGTCGGCGATGGCCGCAGCGGCCGTGCGCAGCCGGCCCTTCAGCCCCGCGCGGCGCTCGGGCGTGTCCAGCGGCTCGACCTCGGCCTCGCGCCTGAACAGGACCTCGGCGAACGGCCGTGTCTCGGTCATGGCCTGACGCAGCGCCGGTGCCCCCTTGTCGCGCAGGATATCGTCGGGGTCCTGGCCGCCCTCCAGCAAGGCGAACCGGAACGACCGGCCGGACTTGAGCAGCGGCAAGGCCCGCTCGATGGCGCGATAGGCCGCCCTCTGCCCGGCCCCGTCGCCGTCAAAACACAGGATCGGCTCGGAAGAGACCCGCCACAGCAGGGCCATCTGCTCCTCGGTCAGGGCCGTGCCCATCGGAGCCACGGCCGGCAGGCCCGCGCGCTGGCAGGCGATGACGTCCATATAGCCCTCGACCACGATCACGCTCTGGGTCGACTTCGATTCCGCCCCCAGGATGCGCCGCGCCTCGGGCAGGCCATAGAGGGTGGCCCCCTTGTGAAACAGCGGGCTCTCCGGCCCGTTCAGATATTTGGCCCGGTCGTCGGGGTTCATCGCCCGGCCACCGAAGCTGACCAGCCGCCCGCGTGCATCCAGGATCGGGAACATCAGCCGGTCGCGGAACCGGTCATAGGGCGCGCCGCCGCCCTCCGGCGCGATCAGCATGCCCATCTCGACCAGGTCGCCCGGCTTCGCGCCCCGCTGGACCAGCGCCGTCTTCAGCCCCTCGCGGTCGTTCGGGGCATAGCCCAGTCCGAACCGGTCCCACTGATCCTCGGGCAGGCCGCGCCGCTCCAGATACTCCCGCGCCGCCTTGCCGACCGACCGGCGCAGGTTGGCCGCGAACCATTTCTGCGCCAGGTCCATCCAGTCCGACAGGCCCTGCTTCCTCGCCTCACGCTCGGCGGCCTGCGGGTCCTCGGCCGGCAGTTGCATCCCCGCCTCGGCCGCCAGCCGCTCGACCGCCTCAGGGAAACTCAGCCGCTCGGTTTCCTGCAGGAAGCTGATGACGTCGCCGTGCTTGCCGGAGGAGAAGTCGTGGAAGAACCCCTTGTCGTCGTTGACGAAGAAGGACGGCGACTTCTCTTTCGAGAAGGGGCTCAGCCCCACCCACTCGCGTCCCTGACGCTTGAGCTTCACCGACCGGCCGATCACGTCGGACGGGCGAAGGCGGGCCTTCAGTTCTTCCAGGAAGCGGTCATCGAAACGCACCCGCAATCCTTAACGCCATTGCGTCCCGACGCGAAGCAAGGACGACGTCATGGCGGTGGATAGCGTCACAGACCCCTGATATGGGCGTTGGCATGGGGTCCGCCATCATACGTCGTGCCGTCGCGATCGCGGGGCTGATCAGCGCGCTGCTGCTGGGCGGCTGCCAGACGATGTCGCGCACAGCCTTTACCTATGACGATATCGCCGCAGCCAGTCCGGACATCCGGCTGGACTTCCAGAGACCGGCAGACCGCGACCATTATGTGGCCGACGCCAACGCGGCCGCCCTGAGCTCACGAGACGGACATTTCGACCTGCTGGCCCTGTCCGGCGGGGGCGCGGTCGGGGCCTATGGCGCGGGCCTGCTGGTCGGCTGGAGCCAGCATGGCGACCGACCGGAGTTCGAGGTCGTCACCGGCGTCTCGACCGGGGCCCTGATCGCGCCCTTCGCCTTCGTCGGCCTGGATGAGGACGCCGCGCTGGAGGCCGCCTTCACCGATGGCCGCTCCGACCGTCTGCTGCAGGCGCGCTGGGCCATGTCGCTGGTGGGTCCGGGCCTGTTTCGTCAGCGCCCCTTGCGCGACCTTGTCGCCGCCTCGGTCACCGACGATCTGCTGGACCGGATCGCGGCGGGTCACCGGGCCGGACGCAGACTGTATGTCGCCACGACGAGCCTGGACACCCAGGGTCAGGTCGTCTGGGACATGGGGGCCCTAGCGGCATCGGATCGCCCGGATCGACGCCAGGTCTTCATCGACATCCTGACGGCCTCGGCCAGCATCCCCGGCGTCTTCCCTCCGGTCTTCGTGGCGCTGGCGCACGACGGACACACGGTGCGGGAGCTGCACGCCGACGGCCGGACCACCGCCAACTTCTTCATCGCGCCGGAACGTCTGATGCTGGACCCCGACCTGCTGGCGAACGCCGCCGGCGGCCGGCTGTGGGTCGCCATCAACGGGCGGCCCGACGCGCGGTTCAGCGTGGCATCCTACAGTGGCGTGGGTGTCGCGGCCCGGGGCCTGGACGCCATGATGAAGGCCTCCACCCGCATGAGCGTGGTGGCCGCCGACCAGTTCGCCCGGCTGCGCGGCCTGTCGCTGTCGGTCGCCATGGCCCCCGTGGGGTCCAGCGAGAACAACCTGCGCTTCGATCGGGCGTGGATGCAGGGACTGTTCGATCAGGGCCGGGCGGCGGCCCTCAGCGGCACGGCATGGACCCGCGATCCCGGCTTGCCCCATTAACCTCTGATTAACCACCCGGGCCAAAGCGTGTCCGTAAACATCTGATTTCGGGCATATTTCTGTGGGACACCCGGAACAATCCACAGGGTTTGTGGATTAACCCTGTCGAACGCTCCCAGAAGGGGAGCGCCCTCGCCACACCGGACGCGATGCGCCACGGGCGGCCTCAGTCTTCGGATCTGTCCACCATGTTCATCGCCATCGCCCGCCCGGCGGTGGAACCCCTCGGCCCCGACGCCGTCGCCGTCCCCGGTTCCCCCGCCATCCACGATCTGACCCCGCGCGCCCTGCATGCGCGTCTTCTGGAGAATGCCGCCCAACGGCGGCTGCGCGGCATGGAGCGAAAGCGGGCCGACCGGCTCGAGGATGCGGAATACTGGCTTCACGCCGCGCCCGTGGCGGTCCGCAAGGCCTGCGCCCTGCGCGAGGAACGCAGCTTCGCGCCCCTGCCCTGAAGGGAATCTAGCGTGCCTCGGGCAGCCGTCGCGCGAGGGACTGCCTGAGCCGCTGGAGCCGGGACATCAGGCTCCTGGGCGTCACCCGCTCACGCGCTTCCAGCCCGACGGCCCAGCGCCCGCGCACCGCTTCGGCCAGCATCGGGTGGCGATCGTGCTGGTGAACGATGGCGCTGATCGTGCCGTCGGGATTGACCACCTGCCCGTCACGAAAGGCAAACCCCTCCGCCGCCGCCAGACCGATGGTGGCGACCCGGCCGTAGTTCTCGCGCACCTCAGCCTCCACCAGCCCCATGTGGATCGCCAGGTTGCAGGCGGCCTGATCGGCCCCGAAGCTGCCGCCCATCTCCGAGCGGGGCACGGCCGCCAGCATCAGCACCGTTCGGCAGAACCGCATCATGTCGGCGCGTGGCCCCAGGATCGTGCCGACGCAGATCGCGGGTGCCCGAGCCAGGTCGTCGGCGATCGCGTCTCCGGCCAGGGCCCGCAGATACTTCATGTCGAAGGCGTGGTCGGCCAGCCGGTCGCCTTCCAGGAACACCTCCAGCCCCTCTGGCGCGGGGTCGAACGGGGCCTTCTGGAAGATCACGTCGCGCACGTCGGTCAGCAGGATGTTGCGGACATCGGGCCGCCCGGACAGACAGGCATCCACCGCCGCGAACCGGGCCATGACCGGATGGGGCCGCCAGCCCTGCGTCTGCGGCTGCGCCAGGAACCGCACGTCGTGTTCGGCGAACAGGGCCTCGACGTCGGGCCGCGCGTCGGCGGCAAGTGTGATCTCGCCATCGAAGACGCTGCGCAGCGAGCGGACGAAGGGTGCGATATGGTGGGCGTCATAGCCGGTGGCATAGCCGGCCACGACATCGACGGTGCCCGAACCCGACACCGCCTCCACCCGCGCGGATCCCAGCGCCTGGGACAGCCAGTGCAGATAGTCCGACCGGACGCTGGGCGAGGATGCCAACCTAGGCGTCCATCAGGGCCTGGAACCTGTCGAACAGATACAGGCTGTCCGTAGGCCCGGGCGAGGCCTCGGGGTGATGCTGGACGCTGAACACCGGCCGGCCCTTCAGCTGGATACCGCAGTTGGTGCCGTCGAACAGCGAAACGTGCGTCTCCACCACCGCCTCGGGCAGGCTGTCGCGGTCGACCGTGAAGCCGTGGTTCATCGACACGATCTCGACCTTGCCGGTGGTCAGATCCTTGACCGGATGGTTGGCCCCGTGGTGCCCCTGATCCATCTTCACCGTCCTGGCGCCCAGGGCGAGAGCCAGCATCTGGTGGCCGAGGCAGATCCCGAAGACCGGCTTGCCGCTGTCGACCAGCTTGCGGATCTCCGGCACGGCATAGTCGCCGGTCGCCGCCGGATCGCCCGGGCCGTTCGACAGGACGATGCCGTCCGGATGGCGCGCCAGGACCTCTTCCGCCGTCGTCGTCGCCGGGACCACCGTGATCTTCGCGCCGGTCGAGGCCAGGGCCCGCAGGATGTTGCGCTTCACCCCATAGTCCAGAACCACGACCGACTTCCTGCCGATCGTCTTCGGATGCCCTTCCGGCCATTCCCACAGCCCTTCGTCCCACTCGAACGCCTGCAGCGTCGAGGCGGGTCTAGCCAGATCGAGGCCGACCAGACCGGTCCAGGCCCTGGCCTGCTCGACCAGTGCCTCCAGATCGAAGCGGCCTTCCGGATCGTGGGCGATGACCGCATGGGGCGCGCCGTGGTCACGGATGCGCTGGGTCAGGGCGCGGGTGTCGATACCCGACAGACCCACGACGTCACGACGCTTCATCCAGGCGTCCAGACTGGCGTCCGAGCGCCAATTGGCCGGATCGGTCGGCAGGTCGCGGAAGATCGCGCCGCGCGCCGAGGTGTCCGACCCGCCACCCATCTGCTCGATGTCCTCGACGTTCGTCCCGGTATTGCCGACGTGCGGGAAGGTGAAGGCCAGGATCTGGCTCATGTAGCTGGGGTCGGTCAGGATTTCCTGATACCCGGTCATCGCGGTGTTAAAGACCACCTCGCCGAGCGCGGAGCCGGTCGCGCCGACGCCGATCCCCTGAAAGACGGTGCCGTCGGCGAGGGCCAGAACGCCGGTGCAGCCGGGCAGAAGCTGAGTGGTCATGGCCGTTCCCTTACACCGAATCCCGGCGAACAAACGGCTGGCTTGCTACAGAGCCGTCGCGGCCGGGTCAAACCCGACCGCGAAACCGTTCAGGCTGGCAGACTGCCGGCCGGAACCTCGCCGTAGGCGTTCGGCACCGGCTCACCCTTGCGGGCATACCAGATGATGAGGACGATCGTGCCGACCACCGGGATCAGGCCGAGGAAAATCCACCATGCGGTCTTGCCGATGTCGTGCAGCCGGCGGAACGTCACCGCAAGCAGGGGGATAAAGGACCCCAGGATAAAGATGGCCTGAAGCGGGCCGGACGACGAGGACGAAAAGCCATCGTCAGACCCCGCCATCTGGCCCGCGAAAACGATGCCGTCGACGATCGACAGCACACCGGCCACAACGATGTAGAACAGGATGAAATACCAGAACTCCTTGCGGTCTGACCGACCGCTGAACTGCGCGTATTTCCGATACGGCTGGATGAAGTCGTTCATGATGTCCCCCTTGATGAGGCGTCACCGTGAGGGGCCACCGGTCGCCACGCAAGTCTCTCAGGCCTGATGACGTCTGACGAAAAGCCATCCGATCGACGCTACGAGGAACAGGACGATGGCCGGCACGATATTCCCCGGTGCCGCCGCCACCACGGCCCCCACCGAAAACACCAGCCCGACAACGGCCAGGGCTCTCCAGCCCGGTGCCCGGCTGGCCCGGAACAGGCTGACGCAGCACAGGGCATACAGACAGATGGTCAGAACCGTGCAGGCCCCGATCAGCAGGGCGAACTGTCCGGCCAGCGTCGGCTGGGAGGTCATGACGATCAGGGCGGCCATGATCGCCCCGTTGATCAGGGGATTGGCCAGCGGCAACCGCCCCGGCGTCGCGGCGGATCCGAACCAGCGCGGCAGATAGCCGGCCTCGCCGGCGCTCCTCGCTGTCTCGCCGCCCAGAATGGTCCAGCCGGCAATGGTGCCAAGCGCCTTGATGACGGCGCAGGCCGCCACGAACCCGGCGACCGAGGCCCCGAACACCCGGGCCGCCAGATCGGCGAACGGGCTGGTCGAACTGGCCAGCTGTCCGGCCGGTATGACGCCGAAAACCGCCACGCTGGCGGCGACGTAGACGACCAGAGCCAGTCCCACCCCCGCGACGCTGGCGCGGCCAACGTCCTTTGCCGGGTTCCGCACCAGCCGTGACAGGGCTGCGGCGCTCTCCAGCCCGAGGAAGGACCAGAAGATCACCACGAGGGACGCCGGCACGCTTTGGGCCAGCGGCAGGCCCTGTGGCGACCAGGACGCCGCGAACGTCGTCCCGCTGAAGGCCACGACCCCCGCCCCCATGGCCAGCACGAGCGGCAACAGCCCGATCACCAGGGTAACCGCCCCCAGGCGCGCCGCGACGCGCGCTCCGGCCGCATAGGCCGCCGTCGTGATCCCGATCAGGGCGAGATTGCACAGCATCGCCGGAACGGGCTCGGCCAGCGACGGCAGGAAGAAGGCCAGATACCCGGTTCCCGCCAGGGCAACCGCCACATTGCCGGTCAGGCAGACGCCCCAGTAGGCGATGGCGGTCTGGTACCCCACGAACCGCCCCAGACCCCGGCGCGTGAAGTCGGTCAGCCCGTCCGCGTCCGGCTGGAGCCGGCCCAGCCCCGCGAACACCGCCGCCAGCACCATGGCTCCCGCCCCGCAGATCAGCCAGCCGATCAGGCTGGACGACCCGGTTGCGGCCAGGGCCACGGGTGCCAGATAGACGCCCGAGCCGATCATGTTGCCGGCCACCACCAGCGCAGCCAGGCCCCAGCCGAGCTTGCGGCCGCCGTGCCGGGCCGCCAGTGGAATCGTTTCGGTCTGGCTCATGGCAAAACGCTATGCCGGAATTCGTGTGCCGTCCCATGCGAAAACGCCACCGCTGTCGGCCGGCGTCAGACCGTCCAGCACCGTCAGCAGCCGCGCGGCCGAGGCTGCGGGCGTGAAGAGCTTTTCCGGCCTTACCCCGCGCTGGAAGGGCGCGCTCAGTCCGGTGTCGACCGTGCCGGGATGAAGGCCCGCCACGATGGCTTGCGGATGCGACCGCCCCAGCTCGATGGCAAGATTGGTCAGGATCATGTTCAGCGCCGCCTTGGACGCCCGATAGCTGTGCCAGCCGCCCAGCCGGTTGTCCCCGATAGAGCCGACCCGCGCCGACAGGGCCGCGAAGACCGCCCGCCGGTCGCGCGGCATCAGCGGGACGAAATACCTGGCGATCAGCGCAGGACCGACGGTGTTGACCCTGTAATCGCGCAACAGATGCCCGGCCGTCATCGCCCTGTAGGACCGCTCCGGTTCCTGACCGTGATGCAGCACGCCGGTGGCGACGAAGACCAGGGTGGGAACGGGCCCCTGCGCCACCCGCGCAGCGGCGGCGGCGATGGAATCCTCATCTTCCAGGTCGATGTGGTTCTCGCCCGGCGTCGACCGCGCGAAGCGATGCACGACACCGAACGCGCCCCCGGCCTCGAGCGCATCGGCGACGGCGCCCCCGATCCCGCCGGAGGCTCCGATCACCACGGCCGATGTCTTCATGTCGCTCGGGTCCATGTGAAGGCCATGCCGCGCTCCGGCCCGGGGCGCAACGCGACCGGTTGACCCCGCATCGGGCGCGCGCCAGATCACCCGTCCCGGCCGGAGCCCTCCCCATGCCCATCACCACGATCGGTCTCGATGCTGACGACACCCTCTGGCACAACGAGACGATCTTTCGGCTGACCCAGGCGCGGTTCCGCGAGCTGCTGGGCGCCTATGCCGATACGGACACGACCGAAGCCCGACTGGCCGAGGTCGAGCGGCGCAACCTTCGGCTCTACGGCTACGGCATCAAGGGCTTCACCCTGTCGATGATCGAGACGGCCATGGAGCTGTGCGAAGGCGACGCCCCCGCCTCCGTCGTGCGCGAAATCCTGGCCGCCGGGCGCGAGATGATCGCCCATCCGGTCGAAACCCTGCCCGGCGTCGACGAGACCGTGGCGCTGCTGGCCGAAACCTTTCGCCTGGTGCTGATCACCAAGGGCGATCTGCTGGATCAGGAACGCAAACTGGCGGCTTCGGGCCTCGGCGAGTTGTTCGCTGCCGTCGAGATCGTCTCGGAGAAGGACCGCGGCACCTATGATCGCGTCTTCGCCCGCCACGGCACCGGCGCGGACGAGGCGGTGATGGTCGGCAACTCCATGAAGTCAGACATCCTGCCCGCGCTGCAGGCCGGGTCCTTCGCCGTCCACATCCCCTATCCCGTCACCTGGGCGCATGAACTGGCCGATGCGCCGGAGGGTCATGCACGATACGGGGCTCTGGACACGATCACCGCCCTGCCCGCCTGGATCGCCGGCCGGACCTGAAGCGGAACCAAGGGGCTTGCCCCCCGCCCCCCCCGTCTTTAGACGGGCCGCTTAGCCGATACCCCTACCGCCACCGGCGCGCCGAACCCTTGTGGGGATGGCGTCGCCGGTTGCTTGCGCGCGAGCGAGAGACCGCACTGGACGACGACGCCATCCCCCACGACGAACGCGATGCCATGGTGCGCGCCTCGCTGGCCGAGCATGGCGACAGCGGAATCACGCCGCGCCACACCCTGTTCTACTTCCATGGCGAGGGCGACCACGACGATCTGAACGAGGTCGCACGCCGCGCCGGCTTCCTCACCCGGGGCCAGGACGACACCACCATTCTTGAAACGACCATGGCGGTGGACGAGGCGTCCTTCACGCCGGTTTCCGCCATGATGCAATCCTGGGCCGCGGCCTTCCAGCTCGATTACGACGGCTGGGAGTGCGCGGTCGTGACGAACTAGAGGAGGCTGAGATGCCCAAACGTACGGACATCAAATCCATCCTGATCATCGGGGCCGGGCCGATCGTGATCGGTCAGGCGTGCGAGTTCGATTACTCGGGCGTGCAGGCGTGCAAGGCGCTGAAGGCGGAGGGGTACCGGGTCATCCTGGTCAACTCCAACCCGGCCACGATCATGACCGATCCGGACATGGCCGATGCGACCTATATCGAGCCGATCACGCCCGAGTTCGTCGAGCGGATCATCGCCCGGGAGCGCCCCGACGCCCTCTTGCCGACCATGGGCGGGCAGACGGCGCTGAACACGGCGCTGGCGCTGGACGCGTCGGGCGCGCTGGAGAAGTACGGCGTCGAGATGATCGGGGCCCGGGCCGAGGTCATTGACAAGGCCGAGGACCGCCAGAAATTCCGCGACGCGATGGACAAGCTGGGCCTGGAATCGCCCCGCTCCAAGGCCGCGCATTCGATGGAAGAGGCGCTGGAGGGTCTGGAGTTCGTCGGCCTGCCCGCCATCGTCCGCCCCAGCTTCACCCTGGCCGGCACCGGCGGCGGCATCGCCTACAACCGCGAGGAGTTCGAGGAGATCGTCCTGCGCGGCCTCGACTTGTCCCCGACCACCGAGGTGCTGATCGAGGAAAGCGTGCTGGGCTGGAAGGAGTACGAGATGGAGGTCGTCCGCGACAAGGCGGACAACTGCATCATCATCTGCTCCATCGAGAACATCGACCCGATGGGCGTCCACACGGGCGATTCCATCACCGTCGCCCCCGCCCTGACGCTGACCGACAAGGAATATCAGCGGATGCGCACGGGCTCCATCAACGTCCTGCGCGAGATCGGCGTCGAGACGGGCGGGTCCAACGTCCAGTGGGCCATCAATCCCGCCGACGGCCGGATGGTGGTGATCGAGATGAACCCGCGCGTGTCGCGGTCCTCGGCCCTGGCGTCCAAGGCCACAGGCTTCCCCATCGCCAAGGTCGCGGCGCGTCTGGCGGTCGGCTACACCCTCGATGAGCTGACCAATGACATCACCATGGTCACCCCGGCCAGCTTCGAGCCGTCGATCGACTATGTCGTCACCAAGATCCCCCGTTTCGCCTTCGAGAAATATCCCGGTGCCGAGGCGACGCTGAGCACCTCGATGAAGTCGGTCGGGGAGGTCATGGCCATAGGCCGGACCTTCCAGGAATCGATGCAGAAGGCCCTGCGCGGGCTGGAAACGGGCCTGTCGGGCTTCGACGAGATCGAGATCGAGGGCACGGTCGATGTGGAGGACGATGCCAGCGCCCGCGCCGCCGTCGTGCGCGCGCTCGGACAGCCGACGCCCGACCGGATCCGCGTCATCGCCCAGGCCTTCCGTCACGGCCTGTCGGTCGAGGAGGTCCATGCCGCCTGTTCCTATGAGCCCTGGTTCCTGCGCCAGATCGCCGACATCGTGCGGACCGAAGGCCATGTCCGCGTCCAGGGACTGCCCACCGACCCGACAGAGCTGCGCGCGCTGAAGGCCAAGGGCTTCTCCGACGCCCGCCTGGCCCAGCTGACCGGCTCGACCGAACGCGAGGTCCGTCACGCCCGTCGCGCCCTGTCCGTGCGGCCCGTGTTCAAGCGCATCGACACCTGCGCGGCCGAGTTCAAATCGGCCACCGCCTATATGTATTCGACCTATGAGACCGGCGCCCTGGGCCAGATTCCACTCTGCGAATCCGAGCCCACCGACAGGAAGAAGGCGATCATTCTGGGCGGGGGTCCGAACCGGATCGGGCAAGGGATCGAGTTCGATTACTGCTGCTGCCACGCGGCCTTTGCCTTCGCCGACATCGGCGTCGAGTCGATCATGGTCAACTGCAACCCGGAGACCGTCTCCACCGACTACGACACCTCCGACCGGCTGTATTTCGAGCCGCTGACGGCCGAGGACGTGCTGGAGCTGATCGAGGTCGAGCGGTCGAAGGGCGAGCTGATCGGCGTCGTCGTCCAGTTCGGCGGCCAGACGCCGCTGAAGCTGGCCCATGCCCTGCACGAGGACGGCATTCCGATCCTGGGCACGTCGCTCGACTCCATCGACCTGGCCGAGGACCGCGAGCGGTTCCAGGTCATGCTGAACGACATCGGCCTGATGCAGCCGCCCAACGGCCTGGCCCGCAGCGCCCGGGAAGCCGCGGAAAAGGCGGACGAGGTCGGCTATCCCGTCGTCCTGCGCCCGTCCTACGTTCTGGGCGGACGCGGCATGATGATCGTCCACGATCGCGAGCAGCTGGACCGTTATGTCGGCGAGGCGATGCGCGTCTCGGGCGACGATCCGGTCCTGATCGACCACTATCTGAACCGCGCCACCGAGGTGGACGTCGACGCCCTGTGCGACGACGGGACGGTCTTCGTGGCCGGGGTGCTGGAACATATCGAGGAGGCCGGCGTGCACTCGGGCGACAGCGCCTGTTCGATGCCGCCCTTCTCCCTGTCGCCCGCGATCGTCGCCGAGCTGAAGCGCCAGACCGAGGCCATGGCGCGGGCGCTGAAGGTGCGCGGCCTGATGAACGTCCAGTTCGCCATCGAGGAGCCGCACAGCGAGACCCCCCGCATCTTCGTGCTGGAGGTGAACCCCCGCGCGTCCCGCACCGCGCCCTTCGTGGCCAAGACCATCGGCCAGCCGGTCGCCGCCATCGCCGCCAAGGTGATGGCCGGCGTTCCCCTGGCCTCCTTCGGCCTGAAGGACGTCCCCTATGACCATATCGCGGTCAAGGAGGCGGTCTTCCCGTTCGCCCGCTTCGCCGGGGTGGACACCATCCTGGGCCCGGAGATGCGCTCGACCGGCGAGGTCATGGGCCTGGACTTCAAACGCCCGGGCGAGACCGACATGGCCCCCGCCTTCGCCCGCGCCTTCGCCAAGTCCCAGATCGGCGGCGGCACCACCCTGCCCACGACCGGCTGCGCCTTCGTGTCGGTCAAGGATGCCGACAAACCCTATGTCGCCGACGCCGTCGCCCTGCTGCTGAAACAGGGCTTCGAGGTCATCGCCACCGGCGGCACCCACGCCTGGCTGGTCGAGCACGGTCTGGAGGTCGGCTACGTCAAGAAGGTGCTGGAGGGCCGCCCCAACATCGTCGACGCGATGAAGAACGGCGACGTCCAGCTGGTCATCAACACCACCGAGGGCAAGCAGTCGCTTCAGGACAGCTTCAGCCTTCGCCGCACCGCCCTGATGATGAAGATCCCCTACTATACGACCGCGGCCGGGGCGCTGGCGGCGGCGCAGGGGATCGGGGCGATCCAGGCGGATGCGCTGGACGTAAGGCCGATCCAGGATTTTGCGCACTGAGGTCCTTTTCCTTCGCCCCTTGCGGGAGAAGGTGGCAGCCGAAGGCTGACGGATGGGGGGTCTCACGGGCCAGTGGATTGAGGGCTGGCCGCCCTGTTGAGCCAGGACAAGACAGACGCCGCCAACGCCCTGCTGCGTGCCGCGACATCGCTGGACAGGCTGAGGCGGTCGGGGAGGTGAGGAACGGGTCGGTGCAGTGGATGCAACCACGCCCACTGACTCCAGACCTCCGCTCAGCCGTCGGCCGCATCCGCCCCCTGCCCCTCCACGATCCGCGCCGCCGCCAGATCGGCGGTGACATTGCCGACCGTGCGGAAGATGTCGGGCACGACCTCGACCGCCAGCAGCAGGGGCAGGACCTGCAGCGGGATGCCCATGGCAAGGCAGATGGGGCCGATGGAGGCGAAGAAGCTGACCTGTCCGGGCAGGCCGACGGTGCCGACGCTGATGGCGAGTGCCGCCACGCTGCCGGCCAGCAAGACCTGCGGTGACAGGGCGACGCCGAACAGCCTGGCGCAATAGATGGCGACGGCCAGGTTGGCGACGGTCGAGGTGATGCGGAACACCGCCACCGCCAGTGGCAGAACGAGACCCGCCGTCGGGGCTGAGACCCCCAGCCGCGTCGTCGCCCGCTCCACCATCACCGGCAGGCAGGCCAGGGACGACTGGGTCGAGAAGGCCACCACCTGGGCCGGGGCGACGGCCGAGGCGAACCGCGACAGGCTGATCCGGCCGAACACGACGGCGATCCCATAGGTCAGCAGGATCAGGCCGATCAGGCTGAGCACCACCAGGGCGATGTAGTGCCCCAGCACGCCGGCGGCTCCCAGCCCGGCGCGCAGGCCCACACCCATGGCGAGGGCGAACACGCCCAGCGGGGCGACCGCCAGCACCCACTGGACGATGACGATCATGGTCTGGGCCACCGCCTCGAAGAAGACGGCGACAGCCTGGCGCAGGCGCTCGGGCAGTTTGGTCGTGGCGAAGCCGAATGCGATGGCGAAGACGACGATGGCCAGGATGGCGTCGTCGGCGGCCGCCCGGATCGGATTGGACGGGGCCAGGCCCGTCAGGAAGGCCTCGAACCCGCCGCCGGTGACATTGCCAGCCACTTCGCGGGAGGCCTCCGGTGGCGCTCCGGCGATCAGGGCCCGGGCCCCTGCCGGGTCGATCGGCCACAGCATATGCAGCCCCAGCGACGAGGCGACGGCCCAGACCGTGGCGACAACCAGCAGGGCCGCGAACACCAGCACCGCCTTCAAGGCTAGCCGCCCCGAGGCCGCCGCATCGGCGATGGAGGCGATGCCGGTGACCAGAAGGCTGAAGACCAGCGGGATGATCGTCATCCTGAGCGCATTGAGCCACAGCTGGCCCAGGGCATCGACCACCGCGATCGTCCCCGTCCCGCCCGGAATGCCATACGCCTGCGCCGCCGCCCCCGCCGCCACACCCCCGACCAGGGCGATCAGCACCCACAGGCTGAGGGAGGTCAGGATGGAGCGCGTGCGGGATGAGGTCATGAGGAGACGCTAGTGCCTTCGCCGGTCTGTGGGGAGAGGGTTGCAACCAAACGATCCGCCGCCCGGTCCAGCGCCCCGTCGGAAAGGTCCGCCATCTCCACCCGGCCCAGTACCGGCCGGTCCCGCCGGGCCGACGTGCGCCGATAGGCGGGGTCGTAGTGTTCGGCGATGAGGGCGGCGGCGAGAGCCTCGAACGCGCCCTCGCGCGCCAGGGTTTTCCAGCCCGCGACGGTCTCTTTGGAATGATGCGGCGGCAGGCGGGTCAGGGCGGTCTCCAGCGCGGCCGGGTCCGCCGCGATATCGGCATAGACCCGCGCCGAGAAGGCGGCGCGGGCGGCCACGGGAGCGGACAGTTCGACCACCGGGGCCCGGCCCATGGCGGCCCACAGGGCGGGCGGGACGGTGCGAGCCCCGATGCGGCTGCTTTCGGCCTCGACGACCAGCGGGCGGCCCGGGTCCAGCCCTTCGAGCGCCACGAACAGACGGCTTTCGAACAGCTTCTGCGACGGCTGCGGACAGTCCTTCAGCGCCCCGAACAGGGAGCCGCGATGCGCAGCCAGTCCCTCCAGATCGATGACCTGAACCCCGCGCTCCGCCAGCCGGGCCAGCAGCGCCGTCTTGCCCGAACCGGTGCCGCCATCCAGCAGCACGACCTGCCGGTCCGCGCCGTCGCCATACAGGGCCGCCTGGACCCTGCGCCGCCAGGTCATGTAGCCACCGTCCAGCACCGTGACCGGCCAGCCGATCTGGTCCATCACCGCCGCCATGGCCCCCGAGCGCTGTCCGCCGCGCCAGCAGTGGACCAAGGGGCGAAAGCTGCCGTCCCGGTCCTTCAGCGCGCCGTCCAGATGGGCGGCGATGTTGCGCGCTACCTTTGCCGCCCCGATGCGCCGGGCGAGGAATTTGGACGACTGGACATAGAGGGTCCCGATCTCCGCCCGCTCCGTATCGTCCAGCACCGGCAGGTTGATGGCCCCCGGAATGTGATCCAGGGCGAACTCGGAGGGGCTGCGCACATCGATGATGGCGTGGAAGCCCGCGCGGGCCGCGGCCGACAGATCGGTCGTGCGCCGGATCAAACGACCTGCACTCCGGTGCCCTCGATCATCCGGCCGACGATGGCGGCCCGCTCGAAGCCTGCCGCACGGACCCGGGCGAGAACGCCAGGAGCTGCGTCGGGAGCCACTGCGATCAGCAGGCCGCCCGAGGTCTGCGGATCCGTCAGCAGGTCGCGTCGCCAGCCGTCGAATCCGTCCGACAAGGATACGCCCGCGCCATAGCTGTCCCAGTTCCGCCCTGAGGCCCCGGTCCGCACGCCATCGCGCGCCAGGGTCTCGACCCCGTCCAGCAGCGGCACGGCCGCCGCCTCGATCTCGACCGCCCGTCCGGACCCCCGCGCCATCTCCAGCGCATGGCCCAGAAGACCGAAGCCGGTCACATCGGTCATGGCGTGGACCGCATCGACGTCCGCCAGATCGGCCCCGACCGCGTTCAGCTCCGTCGTCGAGGCCAGCATCGTCGCATAGCCCGCCTGATCCAGCCGCCCCTGTTTCAGCGCCGCGCTGAGCACGCCCACGCCCAGCCCCTTGGTCAGGATCAGGACGTCGCCGGCCTGTGCACCCCGGTTGGTCCGCACCCGGTCGGGATGCACCAGCCCCAGGGCGACCAGCCCGTAGATCGGCTCCACGCTGTCGATCGAATGGCCCCCGGCAATCGGGATTCCCGCCTCGGCGCAGACGCTGGCCCCGCCCGCCAGGATCTGTCCGATCGTCCCGGTCGACAGCACGTTCACCGGCATCCCGACCAGGGCCAGCGCCAGGATCGGTCGCCCGCCCATGGCATAGACGTCGGACAGGGCATTGGTCGCGGCGATCCGGCCGAAGTCGAACGGATCGTCCACCACCGGCATGAAGAAGTCCGTGGTCGCCACCAGCGCCTGGGTGTCGTTCAGCCGCCAGACCGCCGCGTCATCGCTGGTCTCGGTGCCGACCATCAGGCTGGCGAAGGCCGCCGCCTGGGGCATTCCGGACAGGATGTCGCGCAGCACGCCGGGCGACAGCTTGCAGCCGCATCCCCCGCCGTGGGCGAGACTGGTCAGGCGCGGTTCGGGCGTGGTCATGCGTTAAGGTGTGGGCGAAACCGAGCAGGGTTTCAACGCCGGTGAGCCGGGGTCGAGGCGCGCGTCCGGAGCGGGCGGACCGGCTGACGCCGGGCTTGCGCTCCGTGGCGTCAACTCCGCTAAGGTGACGCGTCGTCAGCGGAGCCGCACCATGATCGTCGTCCATCACCTGAACAACTCCCGCTCGCAGCGCGTGCTGTGGCTGCTGGAAGAGATGGGCCTGCCCTATGAGGTGAAGCGCTACGGGCGCGACGCAAAGACCATGCTGGCCCCGCCCGAGCTGCGCGCCATCCACCCGCTGGGCAAGTCGCCGGTGATCCAGGACGGCGATATCGTGGTCGCCGAGACCGGCGCCATCGTCGAATATCTGCTGGAGGCCTATCCCGGGCGGGGGCTGAAACCCCAGCCGGGCTCGCCGGAAGGGCGCCGCTTCACCTACTGGCTGCACTATGCCGAGGGGTCTGCCATGACGCCCCTGCTGCTGAAACTGATCTTCGGCCAGTTGCCGACCCGGTCACCGGGTCTGGTCAGGCCACTGGTCAAGGCGATCTCGAACAAGGCCCAGACCGGCTTCATCGACCCCCAGATCGCCAGCCACACGGCCTACTGGGAGGCCGAACTGACCAAATCCGCCTGGTTCGCAGGCGAGACCTTCAGCGCCGCCGACATCATGATGAGCTTCCCGCTGGAGGCCGGGGCCAGCCGCGCGCCCTATGGCAAGGACAAGCCCCGGCTGAAGGCCTTCCTGACCGCCATCCATGCACGCCCGGCCTATCAGCAGGCGCTGGAACGCGGCGGACCCTACGCCTACGCCTGACGGTCGCCGCCCCGGCAACCATGGCGGCGTGCGGGCGTTAAGCGGCCCATGCGTCTTCGAATGATCCACATCTGTGCGGCCCTGGCCGCTGCCGTCGCCCTGTTTCTGGCCTTCATCGCCATGGGCATCGCCGTGATGTCCGGTCTCGCCGCCCTGCTCGCTGCGGGCTTGGTGGCCTGGATCGCCTACCGCGTGGCGCGCAACGCCCTGACCCGCGACCGGGCGGGCCGGGTCGCCGCCGAAAGCCCGCCCCGGGCGGTGCCCCCGCCTGCCACCTGACCCCCACCTTGAGTTTTCGGTTGGCCTGCCCTAGTGTCTTCGGCCGGTCGCGCGCGCCCAGCGACCCAGTGCTTTCGCCAGAGTTTCTCTTCAGTCCCCTCTCCGGTTTACCGGGCGACAACCCAGAAAAATCACGACCACATGGAAAAAGTGCCGATGACGGCCGAGGGATACCGCTCCCTCGACGATCAGCTTAAGCAATTGAAGTCGGTGGAACGGCCCAGCGTGATCGCCGCCATTTCCGAGGCGCGCGAACACGGCGACCTGTCGGAAAACGCTGAATATCACGCTGCGAAAGAGCGTCAGGGCTGGATCGAAGGGTCGATCGCCGAGATCGAGGACAAGATCAGCCGCGCCCAGGTCATCGACGTATCCAAGCTGAGCGGCGACCAGGTCAAGTTCGGCGCGACCGTCACCGTGGTCGACGAGGACACCGAGGAAGAGGGCCGTTACCAGATCGTCGGCGAGCATGAGGCCGATGTGAAGAAGGGCAAGATCTCGATCTCGTCGCCCATCGCACGCGCCATGATCTCCAAGTCGGTCGGCGACACGGTCGAGGTGAACACCCCCGGCGGCGTGAAGGCCTACGAAATCCTCAAGGTCGAGTGGAAATAGGCTCCGGCCCTCTTCGCATCCAGGTCGTCTCCGACGGCCGGGTCGGCATGGAAAATCAGGCACTCGGTCTGGCGGAGGCCATCGCGCGGCTGACGCCTGCAGAGATCACCGTGAAGCGCGTTCGCTGGCGGCGGGCGTTCGACTGGCTGCCGGTCGGCCTCAAGTCGCCCGGGATGCTGGACCCGGCCGGTGACGCGCCTTTTCCGACCGAGGGCCAGCCCTGGCCCGATCTGTGGATCGCTACCGGCCGCGCGACCCTGCCCCTGTCGCTGGCGGCCCGTCGTCTGAGTGGCGGCCGCACCTTCGTCGTCCAGACCCAGGACCCGCGCATCGACCCGGCCGGATTCGACCTGATCGTGGCCCCGGCCCATGACGGCCTGACCGCTCCGAATGTCGTCTCCATCACCGGCTCGCCGCACCGGATCACGCCCGGGGCCCTGGCCGCCGCCGCGCCCGCCTTCGCCGACCGGCTGGATGCCCTGTCCCGACCGCGCGTGACGGTCCTGATCGGCGGCCGCTCGAAGGCCTTCGACCTGACCGAGGACCACGCCCTGGCCCTGGCCGACCGGATCGAGGCGGCGGTGCGCGCCGTCGGCGGCGCCCTGTTGCTGAGCTTCTCGCGACGCACCCCGGCTCTGGCGCGCGCGGCGATGACGACGCGGCTTTCCGATCTGCCCGGCTGGATCTGGGACGGGAGCGGACCCAATCCGATGTTCGCCTTCCTGGAGACGGCCGACCACATCCTGGTCACCGAGGACAGCGCCAATATGGCCGCCGAGGCCGCCTCGACCGGCAAGCCCGTCCACATCCTGCCCATGATTGCACGGAAGCCGCCCGGCAAGTTCGCCCGGCTGCACGCCGACCTTGCCAAACGCGGCGCGGCGCGACCCTTCGACGACGTGCTGGAGACCTGGACCTATCCGCCACTGGCCGAGACCGACCGGGCCGCGCGGGCGGTGCTGAAGGCGATGGACAGGCGCAACTTTCCTGGGCCGCAGTCGCGGTAAGGCTCAGTCGCCTCCGCCTCCGCCTCCGCCTCCGCCGCCGCCGTCTCCACCCCCGTCAGATCCCCCGTCGCCGTGCGAGCCGTGGCCGTGGCCGTGGCCGTGACCGTGGCCGTGACCGTGGCCGTCGCTCCCGGTGCCCATGATCAGGGGAAAGATCGCGGCGTCTCCGCCATCGTCACTGCGGCGGGTTGCGCTTCGTTTGCTACCCCGCGCATCCAGCGCCAGGCCCGCGGCGATCCCCAGGGTGAACCCGATGATCAGACCGATCAGAATGCTGCCGACGACATAGCCGATGCCGGCCCCGACCGCCGCGCCCAGGGCGATGAAGATCCCGATGTAACTGCGACCCTGCATGAGACGATCCTTATCCACACCTGCGGGCATCGCGCCCGGCGGAATCAGCGACTAGATAGCACTCATGAGCCATCCCATAACCACCCGTGTCGCCATCATCGGTTCCGGCCCCGCCGGATGGACCGCCGCCATCTATGCGGCGCGGGCCAGCCTGAACCCCATCGTCATCGCCGGCATCCAGCCGGGCGGTCAGCTGACCATCACGACCGACGTGGAGAACTACCCGGGCTTCGCCGAGGTCATCCAGGGCCCCTGGCTGATGGAGCAGATGAAGGCCCAGGCCCTTCACGTCGGTACCGAGATCATCGAGGACATCGTGGTGTCCTGCGACCTGTCGCAGCGCCCCTTCCGACTGAAGCTGGACAGTGGCACCGAAATTCTGGCCGAGACGGTCATCATCTCCACCGGGGCCCAGGCCAAGTGGCTGGGTCTGGAATCCGAAGCGAAATACCAGGGCTTCGGCGTCAGCGCCTGCGCCACCTGCGACGGCTTCTTCTATCGCGGCAAGCAGGTCGTGGTGGTCGGCGGTGGCAATACGGCCGTCGAAGAGGCGCTGTTCCTGACCAATTTCGCCGCCGGGGTGACCGTGGTGCACAGGAAGGACGAGTTCCGCGCCGAAAAGATCCTGCAGGACCGGCTGTTCGCCAACCCGAAGGTCGAGGTGGTCTGGGACCACCAGGTCGACGAGATCCTGGGCCACAATGACGGGGTCGCCTCCAACGTCACCGGCGTACGACTGAAGAATGCCAAATCCGGCGAGACGCACGAGCGGTCCTGCGACGGGGTCTTCATCGCCATCGGTCACGCGCCGTCATCGGAACTGTTCCTGGGTCAGCTTGAGACCAAGCAGGGCGGCTATCTGGTCGTGAAGCCGGGCACCACCTCGACGAATGTCGAGGGCTGCTACGCCGCCGGCGACGTCACCGACGATGTCTATCGCCAGGCCGTGACCGCGGCGGGCATGGGCTGTATGGCCGCGCTGGAGGCCGTCCGCTTCCTCGCCGAGGAAGACCACGCCCGCGCCCATCATCCGATCTCCCACCATGAGGCCGAAAAGATCGGGGTCTGGTGATCTGACCTTCTGCCTGCCCGCCCCGGGGTGGGCGGCCGCTTCAGATCCGGCGTTACGCGAACAGCTGCAACTCCGGCGGCGCATATTCGACCGGGCGGCCCATGCGACGGCGAAGGGCATAGTCGACGGCGGTCTGGACCGCGCGCTCGTCGGTCGGTTTGGTCAGGACCCCGATCGTGCCGGCGACACCATCGCGCACCATACCCGGGTTGGCGGTCATGAACAGCACGGTCACACCCCTGTCCTGGCCCAGCTCGCGACCCAGTTCGATTCCCGTCGGCCCGTCCTGAAGGTGGATGTCCACCAGAGCCAGGTCGATGTCGGCTCTGGAGGCCATGACGCGCGCCGCGCGGGCGTCCGCCACGGTCCCGATCACGTCATGCCCGAGGTCCTCCAGCACGAAGCGGAGTTCCATAGCCACAAGGGCCTCGTCCTCGATGATCAGGATACGCGCAGTCATGGGTCTTTTCGTTTCAGTCTCTGTGTCAGTTCGTCCCGCTTCCGCCAGCAAACGCAAAACGCGGTTATCGGTTTCAGGAACGTTTCAGGGCCGCCCTGCGTCGTGAGAGCGCAGTGGCAGGAAGGTCGGCTTCCACGATCAAACCCTCCGGCCGCCAGCTTCGTTCCAGCCGTCCACCCAATTGACCCTCGACCGACAGGGTGGCCAGCGACGATCCAAAGCCGGAACGGACAGGCTCGCCCGTCACCGCCGGCCCGCCGATTTCCCTCCAGCTCAGGATGAAGCGGTCGTCCTCGGCGCGCGTGGTCAGAAGGACCCGCCCGTCCGGCCTCGACAGGGCCCCGTATTTCGCCGCATTGGTCGCCAGTTCGTGGAACAGCAGAGCCACCGAGGTCGCCGACTGGTCGTCGAACACGGCGTCGTCGCCCTGGATCAGCACGCGGGGCCTGCCGCTGTTGTCCGCATAGGGCACGAACAGGGCATTCAGGAAGGTGTGAAGGGTGGTGTTGCCCACCGTGGGCCGGGACACCTCCGAGTGCGGCCGCACGAACTCATGGGCGCGGGCCAGCGCCCCGATGCGGTTCCGGACGGCGGCGGCGAACGCCCTGGCCTCCGGGTGTTCCCGGGCCGACAGGGCGATCAGGGCCGAGATGACGGCGAAGATGTTCTTGATGCGGTGGCTCAGTTCCTGGCTCAGCAGGTCCTTGCCCTGCTCCATCCGCTTCAGCTCGTCGATGTCGGTGCAGGTGCCGAACCAGCGGACGACCTGACGCTCCGCGTTCCGGATCGGCGTCGCCCGACCCAGCGCCCAGCGATACACCCCGTCCGCGCGCCGCAGCCGATATTCGATCTCGTAAAGGTCGCCGGTCTCCAGCGAGTGCCGCCAGGCCGCCCGGGCGCGATCCTGGTCCTCGGGGTGGAACATGCCGCTCCATCCCTCGCCGTCGGTCGAACCGGCAGGCACGCCGGTGAACTCGTACCAGCGGGCATTGTAGTAGTCGTGGAAGCCGTCCGGTCGGGTCGACCACACCATCTGGGGCATGGAGTCGGCGATGGCCCGGAATTTCGACTCGCTTTCCGCCAGATCGGCAATGCCCTGATCGCGCTCGCGCACGGCCCGCTTCAACTCGATCTGGGCCATGACCTGACCGGCCAGAACCTCCAGCGCCTTGTCCTGGGCCGGTGTCAGGCCCTCGGGCCGCGGCCTGACGTCGTGGACGCACAGCGCCCCCAGCGGCAGACCTTCCGGCGTGCGCAGCACCTGTCCGGCATAGAAGCGCAGATGCGGTGCCCCCGTCACCAGCGGATTGTCGGCAAAGCGCACATCCCGGGTCGCATCGGCCACGACCAGCCGGTCGGTGTCGTCCTCGATCGCCCGGGCACAGAAGGACACGCCCAGCGGACTGCCCGTCATGCCGGTCCCGACCTCGGCCTTGAACCAGGCCCGATCCTCGTCGATCAGATTGACCAGGGCGATGGGCGCGTCGAACACGGTCGCCAGCAGGGACACGATGTCGTCGAAGGCGGCCTCGCGCGCCGTGTCCAGAATGCCGTAGTCCTGCAGGGCCTGAAGGCGCTCGGCTTCGGTCCAGCGGGGACGGTCTGTCTCTCGGGCGGTCAAGCGGTCTCTCTGGCGGCGCCACGAATGGCCAGGCCGTCAAATGCCTGAACCCCGCACCGGTTGCAGACGCGACCATTCAGCCGACGGGCTTGCCGACTTCCTCGACTTCCATCCGGGTCACGCCGGCCGGTGGGGGGTCCAGCGGCGCGGGCGCGATGGACGGAGCCTCGAAGGCCGCCAGGCGCGCGTTGATGGCCGCGATCTCCTCGGCCGTGCCGGGGCGCCGTCCGCCCAGGCTGGCTACGCCGACGACGCGCGTATGGCCGTCGATCTCCACGGTGCGCAGATTGGCACCGCCCCTGGCCAGCACCGCCGCATCCGCGGCATCGAGATCGCCCCCGGCCAGCAGCGTCGGCGGGGCAGCAAAGCGGGGACGCGAAAAGCGCGCCTCGTCGATCACCGGCTCATGCCCGGCATAGCGCTGCCGGAAGGCGGCGGTCTCGCCGTAGATGCCCTTCCAGCGATAGAAGATGTGCGCGCCGATCTGGGTGATCTTGGCCAGGGTCGGCGACCACCAGGGATGGACATAGTCGGCGTGATAGTGGGTCGCGGTGCCGACCTTTTCAGCAACGTGCCCGGCCAGCGCCCGCTCCGCCACCGAACGGGCCCGGTTCCAGGCCCAGCCGACAGGGGCCTGTGCGAGGGCACCGTCGCAGGTGAAGCTGAACTGGCAGCCCGTCGTCCGCTCGGCACCCTCGAACACGACTCCGCAGATGGTGTTGGGATAGTTGGGGTCGCGTACGCGGTTCAGGATGACCTGCGCCACCGCCTCCTGGCCCTCGGTGCTTTCCAGGGCCGCCTCGTAATAGACGCCCTGCGTCAGGCAGCGCAGCGCGCGCTGGCGGTCCGCCTCGCTCGCGGGACTGAACACGAACGGTTTGGCCTCGCGCAGCGCGCCCGTGTCGGACGGCATCGCCGCATTCAGGCGCTGTGCCTGCAGCCCGTTGGTGCCCAGCTCCAGCGACGGCTTGCCCGCCAGCGTCAGGCTTTCCCAGCCGGGTGTCAGACCCAGCAACGCCGGGTGGCGGTCATTGGGGTCGAAACGGATGGCCAGGGCCAGCTGCGCCGGATCCATCCGCGCCGACAGCGCGGCCAGACCACGCGAGGACAGATCGCCCTCGGTGACCCGCGCCACCGCCTCGGCCGTCCGGTCCGCATCGGAACGCGCCGTCGATCCCGCCGCCATGGCCACACCCAGCGCCGCCAGTGCGGCCGGCAGCGCCGCCGCGTAACGACGGGCACGGGTGTTCACCCGGTTCCAGTCGATCGGCGAGGCGAAGGATGGCGTCATGACGCTTTCGGGCTGGGGCGCGAGCGCCGCGAGGACGGGGCCTTAACCGCCCTTCACGGCGCTTTTCGGGCCGTTGACTACGGTTCGGTCAGCCTACCCTAGCGCCCGCCCAGGGTCGATCGCAGCATCCAGGCAAACTTTTCGTGCGCGGCCAGGCGCCGGGTCAGCAGGTCGACCGACACATCGTCCCCGTCGTCATCGGCAGCCGTAAGAGCCGTGCGGCAGGTGGCGATGACCGTCTCGTGGTCCGTCATCAGCTCCTTCAGCATGGCCGAGGCGTCCTTTTCCGAGTCGCCGTCCCTGATGGAGGTCAGGTTGCCCAGGGCGGAATGGGATTGCGGCGCGAACTCTCCCAGAGCCCGGATCCGCTCGGCGATCTCGTCCAGGGCGGTCCAGATGTCGCGGTACTGCTGCTCGAGCAGGGTGTGATAGGTGAAGAACTCCGGCCCGCGCACGTTCCAGTGATAGCCGTGGGTTTTCAGATAGATCGCGAAGCTGTCCGCGAGGACCTTGCTCAGCTCCCCGGTCACATGGGTGCGTTCGGCCCTGGTCAGGCCTGTGTCGATCGTGGCGGCGGTCATGCGAAATCCTTGTCCCTCTGGCGACCCCGGGACAGCGGGCAGACGACCGAACGCGTCTGCCCAACCCTTATCCCGGGCCTCATCAACGCGCCGGAGGGGCGCGCAGGGACGAAGAACGCACGGACTTCCCCAGCGTTGCCGCATATCGGGCGAATGCGTGGGCGAACGGCCGCAAGCGCGGGAAAGCCGGACCCGCGGCGCGGTTCTGTCTCGACCGATGGTCCCCTAGCGACGCGCCTTGCGGGCGGCGTAGCGGGCGTCGCGTGCGGCCTTCTGTTCTTCCTTGGTGAGTTGCTTGCGCTCCTTGCGAGCGGCGCGCTTCTCGGCCTCCTTGGCCTCCTCGGTCTCGCGCATGGCGGCCAGACGGGCTTCTTCACGCTCCTGCTTGATGCGGCGTTCCTCGGCCTTGGCGGCCTCGTGCTGCAGGCGCAGGGCTTCCTTCTCCGCCGCACGCTTTTCGGCCAGGCGGTCGAACTCGGGGTCGGTCACGGTCGGCTTGGGCTTGAACTTGGCGAGCAGCGCCTTCTTGGCTTCCTGCTGGGCCGTGATGCGGTCGTTGAAGCCGGTCTGTTTCAGATCTCTCATGCGGGCGGTCGGTCGTCCTTCGGGGGTTTGGGTCGCCCGTCCGGATCAGCCGGACGACGCGAACAGGGTGCGTCACGGCACCTGGCGGTCGGCAAACCCGAAACGGCGGCAAAAATCAAGCGCGCAGCCATTTCCGGAACCGCTTTGGGCACGGTTCATGGTCGACCGTCGCACCGGTGTCGCAGACGGGCCGACGCATCGGGGGCGCCGCTGGTCCTTATCCAGTGCCGGGCGCGCGACCAGGTCAGTCCGGCTTGCCGGCCTGACCGACAGCGGTTCCGGCCGCGCCACCGACCGCCGCGCCCACAGGTCCCGCCACGACCGCTCCGGCCACGGCGCCCGTGGCCGCGCGCTGTTCGATCGTCTGGCCACAGGCGGTGAGCGCCAGGGCGGAGAGCGCCAGGGAGGCGAGGATGGCGTGGCGCATGGTTTCGGTCCTTCCGGGAATGACGGTTCCGAAACGCAGGATGATCGCCCGGGTTCCACGCACCGGACCGGGCTCCAGTTCGCATGAGCGAGCGACAGTCAACAAATACAATAAAGGACAGACATCAGAGTGATTTTTTCACTTCGGGCCCTCGCTCCATGAAAGCTCTGTGCATCACGATACAGATTTGAAAACGAAAGCCATTAGCCTGTTCACAAGGCTGTGCCGATTCACCTCACCTTGAGTGAACACAGGGGGCCGGATGCTGCGCTGCAGCACGGAGTTGCGAATCAAACACATTGGTGCCATAAACGGGTGGCTTAAGGCGCTTTCTTCGATGGCTTTGCGTTCACCGAGCCTCGATTCGCAAACCGGCCCGCGACCCACCATGTCGCCCGGTTCTGCAGACGACCAAGGGGCAGCTTCCCGCCCTGCTGAATAGGACGACGCCTTTGATCCATCCCTCGCAGACGCGTGCGAATCCGCACGCCGATCGTGTGGCCCGGATTCGGCCCATGACGGCGGCAGCGGTGTTCGGCGCAGTGCTGGGGCTGGGAATCGGCTGCGCCTATCTGGGCGGCACCGTTGCCAGGGCGACCACCGTGCGCGCCCAGGCCGAACGGCTCGAGGGTGCCACCTCTGCCGGCTTCACCGAAGAGGCCCTGGCCGCAGCCGCCGGCGGTCTCGACGCCAGTGCCCTGGCCATCGCCCGTCGTCACGATCCCTATACCGTCGCCGGCTCCGCCCAGCGTGACCGCCAGGCCGAACTGCTGACCGCCCGCCTGGAGCAGCTTCGTCCGCAGCGTCTGGATGCCGGTCTGCGACGCGCCAGTCTGTCGGATGCCCCGCGGCCCTTCCATCTCGGCAACGCCCTCGATGACAGCCGTGACCTCGAATGCCTGACCCAGGCGGCTTACTACGAGGCGCGCGGCGAGGGTGCCGACGGCATGCGCGCCGTGACCCAGGTCGTGCTGAACCGCGCCCGCCACCCGGCCTTCCCGCACAGCATCTGCGGCGTCGTGTTCCAGGGTGCCGGCCGTCGGGTCGGCTGCCAGTTCAGCTTCACTTGCGACGGCTCGATGCGTGGTGCCGTCAACCGTGTCGCCTGGAACCGGGCGCGCTCCATCGCCTCGGCAGCCCTGTCCGGCTCGGTCTATGCTGGGGTCGGCAATGCGACTCACTTCCACACCACCGGCGTCTCACCGTCATGGCGGAACGCGCTGATGCGCGTCGGCCAGGTCGGCAACCACGTCTTCTACCGCTTCGGCGGTCGCTCAGGCACCACCAGCGCCTTCGCCTATCAGACGCAGCCATCGAGCGGCACCGAGATGCAACGCACCGTCTATGCCGGTATCGACCCTTCGACCAGCCTGCGTCAGGCGGGCGAGGCGATCGCCTACACGGCGCTGGTGGCACAGGAGAACCTGGCGTCCGGCACGACATCGGCCCCGGACTCAGAGGCCCCGACCAATCAGCCCGCATCGCCCCCGGTTCAGGCTCCGACCGCCCCGGCCAGGACACCGGCCCAGGTCCAGCCCGCGAGCACGCCGACGGCCTGATCGGTCGCGCGCCTGCCGGTCCGGAACGTGCCATTGCAAGGCACAGCGCCGACGTCAGACCGCGTCCAGACCGATATCCAGAATCGATGCCGAATGGGTGAGCGCGCCCACCGAGATGACGTCGACCCCCGTCTCCGCGATGCCCCGCACCGTCGACAGGTTCACGCCGCCTGACGCCTCCAGCACCACCCGGTGTCCACCCTCTCGCGTCCGCCGCACCGCCTCCACCAGCATCGCCAGGTCGAAATTGTCCAGCATGACGACGTCCGGCCCCCGGCCTGCTGCGACCAGTCCCAGGGCGACGTCCAGCTGATCCAGTCCGTCCACCTCGACCTCGATCTTCATCAGGTGACCGACCCGGGCGCGCGCAGCCGTGACGGCCGCCTCCACGCCGCCGCAGACGGCGATGTGGTTGTCCTTGATCAGGATGGCGTCATCCAGACCGAAGCGGTGATTGATTCCCCCGCCACAGCGCACCGCGTGTTTCTCCAGCGCGCGCAGGCCGGGCGTGGTCTTGCGCGTATCCGCAATCCGCGCCCCCGTGCCGGCCACCGCCTCCACATAGGCCCGCGTCAGGGTCGCGATCCCGCACAGCCGTCCCAGCAGGTTCAGCGCCGAGCGCTCCGCCGACAGGAAGGCCCGCGCGTCCGCCTCGACCTCGGCCAGCACGGCTCCCGCCTCGAACGCGTCCCCGTCCCGCATCCGCAGGTCCACGGACGCTTCGGGGTCCATCTCCAGCACGGTCAGCCGCACGCCATCGATTCCCGCCAGCACGCCGGGCTTCCTCGCCGCGAAGACCGCCCGCATCCGCGCGCCGCCCGGAATACAGGCCGCCGCCGTCACATCGCCGGCCCGGCCCAGGTCTTCGGCCAGGGCGGCCCGCACGATGGGCAGGATCAGGATGTCGGGAAGCGACGGGATCATTCCGCCGCCATCGCCTCGATCTCCGACCGACGCAAGCGCGTGTGTCGCGCCACGGACGCCGTGTCCGGATAGTCGCTGCGGTAGTGCCCGCCGCGGCTCTCGTGCCGGGCCAGGGCCGCCTCGACGATCAGCCGGGCCGCAACCAGGGCCGGTGCCGCCCCGCAGGTCGCCTCCAGCCGGTCGATCACGGCGATCTGACGCCGCAGACCGTCACCGTCGCGGACCACGCCGCAGTTCGCGCTCATGCCCGCGCGGAGTTCCAGCATGACCGGCGCCGGCAGGTCGTCGATCACTGACCCGACCACGACCGGCCCGGTCCCGGCCGTCATCGTCGCCGCCAGCCGCCCCGTCCGGCGCCCGAATGCGGCCGCCTCAAGCAGGGAGTTCGACGCCAGACGGTTGGCTCCATGAACCCCCGTTGCCGCGCATTCGCCGACGGCGAACAGGCCCGGCAGGCTGGTACGTCCGTCCGGGTCCGCGCCGATCCCGCCCATGTGATAGTGGGCCGCCGCCGCCACCGGGATCGGTGTCGTGCGCGGGTCCAGCCCGGCCTTCATACAGGCGGCGAAGACGGCCGGGAATTCGGTCGGGAAATGCGCGCCGATCGCCCGGGTCGCATCCAGCAAGGCCCCGCGCCCCGACGCCCGCGCGGCATGGACCGCGCGGGCCACGATGTCGCGCGCCTTCAGATCCGCATCCGGTGCCTCTCCCAGAAGGAAACGCCCCTCCCGATCGATCAGCCGCGCGCCCTCGCCGCGCAGTGCCTCGGTCGCCAGCGGCATGGGGTCCAGGCCGACATCGATCGCCGTGGGGTGGAACTGCACGAACTCCGGATCGAGGATTTCCGCCCCCGCCGCCCAGGCCAGGGCCATGCCCTCGCCCTTCAGCGCGGTCGGGGTTGTCGTCGCCCCGAACAGCCCGCCCGCGCCGCCGGTCGCCAGCACGACGGCCGGGGCCAGCACCTCGACCAGGGTTCCGCCCGGATGCTCGATCACTGCGCCGCGCACCCGGCCGGTCTCGTCCTGGATCAGCGACCGCAGCCGCGCATCCTCCCGGACGGTGATGTGTTCGGCGGCCCGCACCGAGGCGACCAGGGCCGACAGGATCGCCCGCCCGGCGCCGTCGCCGCCGACCCGCGCCACCCGTGCCTTCGAATGGGCCGCCTCCAGGCTGACGGAGAATTCGCCATCCGCATCCCGGTCGAACGGCGCGCCCAGAGACGCCAGCCACTCGACTGTCGAACGCCCCTCGTCCGTCAGGACCTCGGCCGCGTGGTGGTCGACCAGACCGGCCCCGGCCGCCTCGGTGTCCTTCAGGTGCAGCGCAGGTGCGTCGTCCCTGGACAGGGCCGCCGCCACGCCGCCCTGGGCCCAGGCGCTCGATGCGGCTTCCAGCAGGGGGGCCGGACTGATGACCAGAACCGGTCGCGGGGCTGCGGCCAGGGCGGCAGACAGCCCGGCCAGCCCGCCGCCGATGATCAACGGGCCGTCATGCACGATCCGGCTCATTGGTCGAAACCGATGAAGCGGGCGGCGATCGACAGGGCCTTGCCCGGAGAGCCATCCGCGATCGGCAGCAGCACGCCGATCGCCGCGCCCAGACAGGCCGCACCGGTCAGCAGGAACAGGCCCAGGGACCTCGCCGCCTCGGGCCAGGTCAGCGTCCTCTCGCCCGGCCGCCAGGCCCCTCGCTGAAGCGAACCGAACACCGCGATGGCCAGAAAGATCGCCAGAAACCACCGCCCGGTGGACACACCCCACCAGACCGCCAGCCCGCCGATGGCGATCAGCGCGGCCTTCTCGACCATCGGGTCGATCCGGGCCAGCACGGGGCCAAGCGCCTTCGATCCATCCAGCGGCGGCGCGGGGGCCAGGTTCACCAGATTGATCATGGCGATAAGGAAGGCCCCCAGCATCCAGGCATCGTCGCCAGTCGCCAGCCAAATCCCGACCACCGGCAGGATGGCCAACAGGCCGAACGCCGGCCCCGCCAGCGCCACCAGAACCCCGTGCCACTCGCTGTCCGGGTTCCGCTGCCCCCGCGCCAGCCCGCCGAGGAAGGGGATGATGTAGATTTTCGCCGGGCCCATCCCCAGCCGGTTCATCGCCAGAACGTGTCCGTATTCGTGCACGAACAGGCCGAAGATCGCCGCTATCGCGACGACCCAGCTGCCTGTCGACCACCAGATGAACCCGCCCAGCAGCAGGGTCGAGGCGATCGCCCAGGGCAGGCTCTGCCCCTTGTCGACCGGCGGCGCGCCCACGGTCTTCTCGAACCGCACGCCGACGGGCCCAAGGGTGTAGGTCTTGCCCGGGGCCGAGGACGGTGGCGCCTGATCTTCAGGCTTCGGATCCCACGGGCCGCGGGGACGCTCTTCGTCCGCCATCAGATCAGCTCCACCGACACAGGGTGCCGGGCCTTGATCATGTCATAGCGCGCCGGCACCGACGGCGGCGGCAGGTCGATCATCCGCTGCACGGCCAGGGCGGCCGGGGCGATCAGCGCGTCAGGCACCGTCACCTCGAACCGCATGTCCCGCAGGCAGTCGCGGATATTCGTCAGGGTGATCCGCTTCATATAGGGGCACAGGTTGCACGGCCCGATGAACTGGACCTCGGGCACGTCGCCCTTGATGTTGGCCGCCATCGAGCATTCGGTGATCAGCACCACCTGGCGCGGCTTTCTCGCGGTGATGTAGTCCGTCATCGCCGCGGTCGATCCGGCGAAGTCGGCGGCGGCCAGCACGTCCTCCGGGCATTCCGGGTGGGCCAGGATCTCGGCACCCGGCCAGGCCTGACGCATCTCCTCGATGTCGGCGGCGCGGAACCGCTCGTGGACGATGCAACGCCCCTTCCAGGCGATGATGCCGACCGTCGTCTGGGCGGCGACATTGCGCGCCAGAAACTCGTCGGGGATCAGGATGACCTTGTCGACACCCCATTCCTTCGCCGCCCATTCCACCACCTGAACGGCGTTGGCGGATGTGCAGCAGATGTCGGTCTCGGCCTTCACGTCGGCCGTGGTGTTCACATAGGTGACGACGGGAATACCGGGATAGCGTTGCTTGATCAGCCGCACGTCCGCCCCCGTGATCGCCTCGGCCAGCGAGCAGCCGGCCTTCAGGTCGGGGATCAGCACGGTCTTGTCGGGGCTCAGGATCTTCGACGTCTCGGCCATGAAGTGCACGCCCGCCTGCACGATCACCTTCGCGCTGGACTTCGCCGCCTCCTTGGCCAGGCCCAGGCTGTCCCCGACATAGTCGCCGACCCCGTGGAAGATCTCCGGCGTCATGTAGTTGTGCGCCAGAATGACCGCGTCGCGTTCCTTCTTGAGCGCATTGATCTCGGAGATCAGTCGCGCCTGATCCGGCCACTCCATCGGCGTGACGAAGTCCTTGACCTTGGCCCAGACCGGTGCGGTCTCCTCGGCGATCCTGCGATCCAGCTGCAGACTGACGACCAATGCGGCCTCCCGACCCTTATGCTCAAAGTTAGCATAACTGGGAGCAATATAGGCCGATGACGGACGGGTGCAAGGGCAGGTGAACGACCGATCGTGTGCGCTATCGCCGACCGCCGTCCGCGCGAAATGCGGTCATTCGAGGGAAATCCGTTCGCAAATATCGCGTAAGCGAGATAGTTCCTCCACGGAACCGCTACCTGATCGCCCTCCCATGCAAGAAACCCTCCGTCGCATCCTGACCGCCCGGGTCTATGACGTGGCGATCCAGACGCCGCTCGATCCCTTGCCCGGCCTGACCCGCCGTCTCGGCCGCGCCGTGCTGCAGAAACGCGAGGACCTGCAGCCGATCTTCTCGTTCAAGATCCGCGGAGCCTACAACAAGATCGCCGGTCTGACCGGCCCGGAGCTGGCGCGGGGCGTCATCTGTGCCTCGGCCGGCAATCATGCCCAGGGCGTGGCCTTCGCCGCCCGGAAGCGGGGCGCGACCGCTACCATCGTCATGCCGGTCACAACCCCGCCCATCAAGGTCGCGGCTGTGCGCGCCCTGGGGGGCCACGTCATCCTGCACGGCGACGCCTTCGACGAGGCCTTCGCCGAGGCCAGCCGCATGGCCGAGGCCGACGGCGCGGTCTTCATCCACCCGTTCGACGACCCCGATGTGATCGCGGGCCAGGGCACGGTGGGGCTGGAGATCATGCGCCAGCACTCCGGGCCGATCGAGGCCATCTTCGTGCCCATCGGCGGCGGGGGCCTGGCCGCCGGGGTCGCGGCCATCGTCAAATTCCTGCGGCCCGAGACCAAGGTCATCGGCGTGGAGCCGGTCGACGCCGCCTGTATGCAGGCCGCCATCGCGGCGGGCGAGGTCGTCACCCTGAACCAGGTCGGCCTGTTCTGCGACGGGGTGGCGGTGCGCCAGGCGGGCACCGAGACCTTCCGCCTGTGCAGGGACCTGCTGGACGAGATCGTCACCGTCGATAACGACGCCATCTGCGCCGCGATCAAGGACATCTTCGACGACAGCCGCGCCGTGGCCGAGCCGTCGGGGGCCCTGGCGCTTGCGGGCCTGAAGACCTGGGCCGCCGCCCATCCGGAAGCAGATCAAGGTGCCCTGATCGCGGTCAACTCCGGGGCCAACGTCAATTTCGACCGCCTGCGCCACATCGCCGAACGCGCCGAGATCGGGGAGGGCACCGAAGCCCTTCTGGCCGTCGCCATGGACGAGGACCGGGGGGTCTACAGCCGGTTCATCTCCGCCCTGGACGGCCGGTCGGTCACCGAGTTCAACTACCGCTGGGCCGGCGCGGGACGGGCCCACATCTTCGTCGGCGTGGCGTTGAAACAGGGGCCGCACGAGAAGGACGACCTGATTTCGACCCTGACTGCTGACGGCTTTGACATCGAGGACATGAGCGACAACGAGACCGCCAAGCTGCATGTCCGCCACATGGTGGGGGGACGCGCCACCGGCGTGCCGCACGAACGTATCCTGCGCTTCGAATTCCCCGAACGGCCCGGGGCCTTCCTGCGGTTCCTGAACAGTCTGAAGCCCGCCTGGGCCCTGACCCTGTTCCACTACCGCAACCACGGCGACGACGTCGGCCGGGTGCTGGCGGGCATTTCGGTCCCGCCCGCCGAACAGCCCGCCCTGACCACCGCCCTGGCCGAGCTGGGCTATCCCTATGTCGACGAGACCGACAACCCGGCGACGAAACTGTTCCTGGAGGCAGTGTAGCCATCCTCCCCCTCGGCGGGGAAGGATTAACCCAGGACCACCCCCTCATGCGCCAGCAGCCACCGCTTGCGCTCCAGCCCGCCGGCATAGCCTGTCAGCGTCCCGTTGGCCCCGATCACCCGGTGGCACGGCACGATCACCGCGACGGGGTTCTGTCCGTTCGCCAGCCCGGCCGCCCGCACCGCCTTCGGCGACCCCACCGCCGCCGCCAGCTGGCCATAGCTGCGGGTCTCGCCCGCCGGGATGGCGCGCAGCGCGGCCCAGACCGCCGACTGGAAGGCCGTTCCCGCCGTCCGGACCGTCAGCCCGTCCAGTGCCTTCGCATCACCCGCGAAATAGGCCTCGACCGCCCCCCGCACCGTCTCCGGCGCGCGGCCGCCTTTCAGCATCGCGCCCGGCGCGTGCCGTGCCAACAGCCGCATCATCCGGGGCTCATAGTCGACGAAGTCCAGCGCCCGCACGGCACCGTCCGCATCGGTGACCAGCAGCACCTCGCCCACCGGCGTCGCGATCCGGTCCAGCGTCAGGGTCTCAGGCTGCGCGTTTTTCATCGTCTCTCTCCATCAGGTCCGCGCCCGTGATCCCGGCCAGGCCGAGATACAGCGCCCCATAGGCCCGCCAGGGCCGCCACCGCTCGGCCCGTGCCTCGAGCGTCGCATCCGTCAGTCGGTCCGACGGCGCATCCTCGCCCGCATCCACCCAGTCGCCCGGCAACCGCAGCCCCGGCCGCGCCTCGATCAGGGGCCTCAGCACCGGATCGGCCGACAGGTCGCGCGCGATCGCCTCGGGGTCCGCCGACAGGTCGAACACCCGGCGCACCCGCGCCAGCACACCGGGCAGGGCCTTCAGGTCCGAGGCCTCCACGCGCACCTCCAGCCGCCCCGGCGGGCCGGGCGTCGCCGTCACCCGCCCCGTCGCCCCGTCGATCGCCGCATCCAGCTCGCGCGACCACACCCGGCGTCCCGGCCTGTCACCCCGGACCTGATCCGGGGCCCGCGCCTTCAGCGCCTCGAACATCGCGTCCCAGTCATAGGGCGGCCGATAGCTGAGGCTGAGCTTCACGCCCCCGTCCGACACCCGGTCCTTGCCGCGCCGCAGGGCCGACGGTGCCCGCCCGTACAGCGCCTGAAACGTCTCGTTGAACCGCCGCACTGATCCGAAGCCGGACGCCAGCGCCACCTGCGCCATCGACAGATCACTCTCCTGGATAAGGGCCTTGGCCAGCAGCACGCGCCGCGTCTGGGCCACGCTGACCGGCGCAGCCCCCAGATGCTGACGGAACAGCCGCCTTAGCTGCCGCTCACCGACCCCCAGCCGCCCGGCCAGGGCATCCACATCGCCCTCATCCAGCGCCCCCTGTTCGATCAGGGTCAGCGCCCGGCTGACGGTGTTGGAGGTGCCACGCCAGGCCCCCATATCCGGGGCCGTCTCCGGCCGGCAGCGCAGACAGGCGCGGAACCCCGCCTCCTCCGCCGCCGCCGCCGTGACCACGAAGATCATGTTCTGGCGGTTCGGGGTCCGCGCCGGACAGACCGGCCGACAATAGATGCCCGTCGTCTTCACACAGCCGAAGAACCGCCCGTCGAACCGCGCATCCCGCGTCAGGGCCGCACGATAGCAGGCCTCCTGATCCAGCGGTTCGGCGCGCATGTCCATGCCGCGAAGATGACCCGGGACACCGCCGATGTCTCGCGGTTTTCGGACTTATCTTCCCCCGTCTCCTTCCCTACTCGGGGGAGGACTGGAGCAACCGCCCAAGGCTCGCGACCGCCTTCCAGACCAGGCTCAATCCCATGAAGGCCAGCATCCAGGTCCCCGCGATCGACAGCGTCGAGGCAATGCCCGCGAGGTCACGCGGCCCGTCGCCCAAGGTCCTCACGAGGTCGAAGTCCAGCATCGTCACATCGCCCGCGATCCGGGCCGTCTCGGCTCCGGCCGACAGGGTGAACCAGTCGCCAGCCTGAAAGATCGTCCAGGTCAGCCACACACCGAACCCGGCGACCAGGAGGTTCAGCAGCGCCCGCAACCGAGCCGCCTGCGGCTGGACGACAGTGAAGATGGCGACCCCCATCTGGCCCAGCGCATAGGCCAGGATCGGCAGGAACAGCACGGTCCAGATCGGCGCCGCGCTCAGCCGCGCGGTCTCGCCGTCCAGCGACAGCATGCCGACGCCGGGAAAATGGACCACGCCCACCCACCACAGCACGAACATGCCCAGGGCGATGAAGCTGAAGGCGGCGTCGCCCACGACGTTGCGCTGACGGATCCGCAGGGGTCGCACAGACAGCGGTCGCCCGCTCGCCTCGGCCTTCATCCGCTCGCCCGCAGACTTGGCCGCCATGCCCCAGGTCGAGGGGTCCGACAGGCCGAAGGCACCCAGGTCCTTGACCCGCCAGTCGGTCAGCCATTTCGGACGGATGGCGTAATGCTCCATCACCGCCCCCGCGAGTGTCAGCGCCCCGATCAGGGTCAGGGCCGCACCGAAGAAGCCGTGGAAGGCCTGGGCGATGTCCTGACCGAAGTTCGCGGACCCGCCGATCAGCCGGATCAACAGACCGAGCGCGAACACCGTCGCCAGGATCATCAGTCCCGCCTTGGCGCCGTACAGCCAGTAGGGAAACAGCTCCGGCCCGATCAGACTGTCCGGACCCTTCCGGTAGCGCGCGGCGACCACCAGCGGATGGCCGATCTCCTTCAGGATCGCCTCGCGCTCGTCGTCGGTCAGCGGCCGCGCCTTCTCCGCCTCGCCCGCCTCGACGCGGCTCAGGATCAGGTCCTTCAGCTCGGCGATGATGTCGTCGCGTTCCTCGACCGGAAGCTGGGCGGCGACGGCCTCCAGATAGCGGTCGATCATGTCTTCGGTCCTGGCGTTCATGACGCTCCCCTCAAATCCGAAATGTCAGAGAATCCTGTCGAGCGAGGCGTTGATCGCCCGCCACTCGTCGCCCAGACGGGCCAGCAGCTGCACGCCCAGGGGCGACAGCACATAGAAGCGCTTTTTCCGCTTCTCTTCCTCGCGCCATTCGCTGTTCAGCAGGCCCTGGCTCTCCAGCCGGCGCAGCAGCGGATAGAGGGTCGATTCCTCCATCTCCAGCCCGTCGGCGGCCAGGGCCTGACGCAGCGTATAGCCGTACCGCTCGGTCCGCAGGCAGGCCAGCACCGCCAGCACCAGCGACCCGCGCCGCAGCTCCAGCCGCATCGATTCAAACAGGTCAGCGTCGACGGTCACGCGTTCGGCCCTTCACGTCACATAGTGTGTGACGCACAGTGTATGCCGCATACTGTGTGAGGGAGTCAAGCGAGGCCTGTCACTCCACCCGTTAGAACCGCCCCTCCCCCCCCCCCGACGGGGGACGGGGCATCGCCTACTTATGCGTCCAAGGCCGGTTGGCGCCCGGATTGACGCCCGCCGCCTGATCCTTCTGGAACTTCCCGCCCCGGGGCGGTTTGGGCCGCGCCTCCAGCCGCGCCTGCTTCAGCCTCAGGGCCTTGCGGGCCGGGGTCTCGGCGGGCGTTTCCGGGTCGTTCGCTTCGTCGGTCATGCCGTGATCCTAGCACGACGAACCGGCCCCGGCGGCAACCATAACCAGCCGACGCCGTTCTCTCATCCGAACAGGGCCAGACCCGGAGAGACCCCCATGACATCGCTGAAGACCTTCACCGCCCTCGCGGCCGGAACCCTCGCGCTCGCCACCGCATCGGTCGCCACCGCCCAGACCCCGTCGCCATACGGCCAGCCCTCGACCGGCCAGCAGGTCTTCGGCCAGATCCTGCAGCAGCTTCTGGGCGGCCAGACCTCCGGCACCGTCGATGCGGAATGGAGCCGCGGCCGTCGCCCGCTGGCGTCGCAACAGGCCACCTTCGACAGCCGGCTGGACGCCCAGGTCCGCTCCGGTGCCATCCAGTCGTACAGCGGCGACCGCATCCGCGCCGACTATGACGCCCTGGTCCAGCTGGAGGCCTCCTACGCCCGCGACGGCCGCTTCACGACCCAGGAACGTCAGGACCTGACCACCCGCTACAACGCCCTGACCCTGGCGGTGGAAGATGGCGGCTATGGCGACGACGTCGGCGGCTATCAATCGGTCGCCGACGGCCGCCGTGAGTTCGAGGCCCGCGTCGACGCCGCCGTCGGCACCCGCCGCCTGACCCGCACTGAGGCCACGCGTCTGCGCTCCGACTATGCCGCCCTGGTCCAGGTCGAGGCCGGCTATCAGCGGGACGGCCTGACCGCCCGCGAGCGCGCCGACATCGAGACCCGCCTCGACGCCCTGGACGCCCGCGTCGGCGACACCGGCTACGGCAACGGCAGCAACGGCGGCGGCTATGCCCCGAGCCCCCGCGACCGCCTGACCGCCATCGAACGCGCCCTCTACACCCTGCCGCGCGGCCAGCAGGACGCCATCCGCGTCCCGCTCGACGACCTCACCCGCCTCGAGGCCGCCTACAGCCGCACCCAACCCTCCCCCGACGACCGCGCCTATCTGGACCGCCGCCTCGGCGAGCTGGAGGTCCAGGCGAGAGTGCGGCGCTAGGCCTGTCCCTTCCCTCTCCCGTCGGGAGAGAGCTTGAGCGTCCGGGAGCGAAGCGATCGGCCACGCGAAAGGGTGAGGGGCACCCCCTCACCCCTTCGCACCAACTCCTCACCCTTTCGGCTCAAGACACATCGCTCCCCCCGACCTGATCGGGGGCTCAAACCCTCTCCCGCCGGGAGAGGGTTTTTGCGTTGCACGTCTCCCGCGAACCGGGCGAAAGTCTCCCGGCGCAGGGGACCGCATGAGCCAGCAACTGATCAACGCCTATCTGAAGGAACTCGCCACCCTTCGCCGCATCGGCGGCACGACCGAGGGCGTGACCTCCGAGGCGTTCAAGGACCTGCTGAAGGCCTGGGCCCGCCCGCTGGGCTTCACCTTCATCCCCCAGCACGCCTTCACCACGACGGCCAAGGTCAACAATCGCGTCGACGGCGCGATCATGCTGGAGCGGTTTCCCATCGGATATTGGGAGGCCAAGGACGAGGACGACGACCTCGACGTCGAGATCGAGAAGAAGTTCCGGCGCGGCTATCCCAAGACCAACATCATCTTCGAGGACACCCACCGCGCGGTCCTGTGGCAGCACGGCAAGTTCGTCATGGACTGCGCCGTCACCGACGGCCCGGAACTGGGCAAGCTGCTCGATATCTTCTTCGGCTACGAGCGCGAGGAGACGACCAATTTCAAAAGGGCCGTGGCCCAGTTCAAGGTCGACCTGCCCCCCGTCCTCGACATCCTGCGCGAACAGATCGACGCGGCCCAGGCGAACGTCCCGGCGTTCCAGACCGCCGCCGCCGCCTTCCTGAAACAGGCCAAGGAGACGATCAATCCCTCGGTGACCGCCGACGACGTTCGGGAAATGCTGATCCAGCACATCCTGACCGAAAACATCTTCGCCAAGGTGTTCGGCGACGACGAGTTCCACCGCAAGAACAACGTCGCCCAGGCCCTGTATGCGCTGGAGGACACCTTCTTCTCCGGCGACGTGCGCCGCCGCACCCTGTCCAAACTCTCGACCTACTACGCCGCCATCGAATCCGCCGCCGCCCTGATCAAATCCCACAGCGAAAAGCAGGGGTTCCTCAAGGCGATCTATGAGGGGTTCTACAAGGTCTATAACGCCAAGGCCGCCGACCGGCTGGGGGTCGTCTATACCCCGAACGAGATCGTCCGCTTCATGGTCGAGTCCGCCGACTGGCTGTGCGAGAAGCATTTCAAGAAGAACCTGATCGACCGCGACGTCGAAATCCTCGACCCCGCCACGGGCACCGGCACCTTCATCGTCGAACTGCTGGAACATTTCAGCGGCCAGCCCGAAAAGCTGAAGCACAAATACGCCGAGGAGCTGCACGCCAATGAGGTGGCGATCCTGCCCTATTACGTCGCAAACCTGAACATCGAGGCGACCTACAACGCCATCACCGGCGGCTATGCCGAGTTCCCCGGCCTGTGCTTCGTGGACACGCTGGATAATGTCGCCGCGCTCGGCATCTATTCCGGCCACCAGTACGATCTGCTGGGCGGCATGTCGGACGAGAACGCCGACCGGGTGAAGCGCCAGAACAGCCGCAAGATCAGCGTCGTGATCGGCAATCCGCCCTACAATGCCTGGCAGGAAAACTACAATCAGAACAACGCCAACCGGCCCTATGCGCGCGTCGATCAGCGGATCGGCGCGACTTACATCAAGGAAGGCACGGCCCAGAACAAGAACAGCGTCTATGACATGTACACCCGCTTCATCCGCTGGGCCTCGGACCGGGTGAAGGACGAAGGCGTCATCGCCTTCATCATCGGGCGAAAGCCCTTCGCCAAGGCCGCCTATGACGGATTCCGAAAGGTCATCGCGCGCGAGTTCGCGGAAATCTGGGTCGTCGATCTGGGTGGTGACGTGCGTGACAACCCGAAACTGTCGGGCACCAAGCACAACGTCTTCGGCATCCAGACCGGCGTGGCGATGGTGTTTCTGGTCAAGAAGAAGGGCAAGTCCGGCGGGGCGGTGATCCGCTATGCGCGACGACCGGAAATGGAGACGGCGGAGGACAAGCTGGCGGCGATCTCCGCGATCGGCGGACTGGGCAATCTAGCCGTCGAGACGATCCAGCCGGACAGGAAGAACGACTGGTTGAACCTGAGCGATAATGACTGGGATAAGCTGCTGCCCCTAGTCGATCCAAACATTTCGGCTACGCGGATGACCAATCAGCACAATGCCATTTTCCGACTGAGCTCAAACGGCCTTAAAACTCAGCGCGACGAGTGGGTATATGATGCTGACAAATCGAACGTGGAATCAAAAGCTAAGCAGATGGTCGAGGTCTATGAGGCCACTCGCCGCGAGCCGACTTTTACAGGCAGGGCTACGATCAAGTGGGACCGCGAGTTGGCACGCTACCTCGGCAGCGGCGTAACAAAGGAATTCAGCGACGCTGCCGTCATAAAGGCAGCCTACCGACCGTTTGTTAAGCGCTGGCTTTACTTCGACCAACACTTCAACGGCATGACCTATCAGCAGCCATCGATGTTCGGTCGCGGGCCAAATACGGCGCTCACGTTTTTGGGTATCGCGTCCCAGAATCACTTGTCGACTCTAGCGGTGCAACAGGTTTTCGACCTCTGCCTCCTGAAGCAGGGCAATGGTGGCACCCAGAGCGTTTCCCGCTTCCGCTACAACAAGGAAGGCGACCGTCTCGACAACATCACCGAATGGGCGCTGAAACAGTTCACCGAACGCTACGGCAAGGCCGCCGCGATATCGAAGGACGACATCTTCGCCTATGTCTATGCCGTGCTGCACGACCCGGTGTACCGCGAGACCTATGCCCTGAATCTGAAGCGCGAGTTCCCGCGCATCCCGCTGTATCCCGACTTCAAGAAATGGCGTGACTGGGGTCAGGCCCTGCTGGACCTGCACATCGGCTATGAGACCAAAGCCCCCGCGCCCCTCACCCGCACCGACACCCCTGACCCGAAACGCGCGCCGGACACGACCCCGGTGGTCAAGCTGAAGTCCGATCCCGACGCCGGTATCGTCGTGCTGGACGCCGACACCCAGCTGTCGGGCATTCCGACCGAGGCCTGGCGCTATCGCCTCGGCAACCGTTCGGCCATCGACTGGGTGCTGGACCAGCACAAGGAAAAGAAGCCGAAAGACCCGACCATCGCCGCGAAGTTCAACACCTACCGCTTCGCCGACTACAAGGAGACGGTCGTGGACCTGCTTGCCCGTGTGGTGACGGTCAGCGTCGAGACAGTGGCGATCACCGACGCCATGGCGGGATTGCCGCCGGGGGCGCGGGAACTCCCTCTCCCGGCGGGAGAGGGCTTGAGCACCTGAGAGCGTAGCGATCAGTCTTGTGCGAAAGGGTGAGGGGCACCCCGCCACCCGTCACGCACCGACCCCTCACCCTTTCGGCTTGCGCATCGCTGCGCTCTGCGAGCCTCAAGCCCTCTCCCGCCGGGAGAGGGATCACAGCCTTAACGCCCTCGCATGCTCCCGCACCGCCTCGTC
The DNA here is from genome assembly GCF_027271155.1 of Brevundimonas subvibrioides. NCBI lineage: Bacteria > Pseudomonadati > Pseudomonadota > Alphaproteobacteria > Caulobacterales > Caulobacteraceae > Brevundimonas > Brevundimonas subvibrioides. The sequence continues at coordinate 951,737 of NZ_CP114542.1, read as the reverse complement.
GATCCGGCGCGGCTCGCCCAGCGCTACGGCATTGTCGAACCGGATCACGGTCCAGCCGATGGCCTCGATCTGCGTCTGACGCGCCCGGTCCCGTTCCGCCACCGCCTCCAGCCCGTGCACGCCGCCATCCAACTCGATTACCAGCCTCAGTGGCTCGCAGGCGAAGTCGGCGATGAAACGGCCGATCGGGTGCTGCCGCCGGAATTTGTGTCCATCGACCCGGCCCCCGCGCAGCCTGGCCCACATCCTGTCCTCGGCGAGGCCGGAGGATTGTCGCAGCGCCCGCGCCTGCGAGATCTTTCTCATCGCACAACTTTACCGTTTTCCTTCTCCCGGAGAAACAGTGATTGTGCTATTGTGGGGCGGAGACAGGAGTTCTCAATCGCGAGACATCGCCAGGGCCAAGGCGCTCGAACGAGAATTATGATGCCCCTCAAAACCCTGCCTTTCGATCCGGCGGACTACCTCGACACCGAGGAAGCCATTGCCGCCTATCTCGCCGATGCCAGGCTGGACGGCGCGGTCGCCCTGTCGCGCGCCGTCGAGGTCGTGGCTCGCGCACGGGTGCGGATGACAAAGGCGAGAATCGGTATACGTTCCCGATCTGTTCCCACGGAGGCTGTGATGGCCAAGAACACGGGTAACGACTTTCGCCGCGGGGCCGTCACCGGCCGCACCCAGTTTCAGCAACCCAACGGCGACTGGCAGAAGCGCGACGAGCGCACGGGCCAGTTCATGGAGCGCAAGTCCAGCGAAGGCCCCTTCAAGGGCGTCGCCAGGGAACCCGACGGCCGCGACGGCAAGGACTGAGTTGCAACCCGACCTGTTCGGCACCCCCCGCGCCCTCCGCCACAATCGCCCCGGCTCCGCCTGCGCGTGTCGGCAGCCGAGCCGAGCTCAGGGCCGGTAGATCGGGGTGCCGCGCTTCGGCTAGGCTGAGGCCATGCTCGTCTATCGTCGCCAGCCCGCCGCCGCCCGCCTTCGGGGTGTCGTGCGCGGCTATCAGGAGCGGACCGGTCGCCTGTCCGGGCCGGGGGTGGTGCTGCCGCTGACCGCGCGGCCGAATGCCTTCATCGAGATCTATGCCGCCACCCCCTACTGGGCCGATGTGGGGTCGGGGTTCGCGGCGGTGCCGGACGCCGTGATCGTGGGGCCCCAGACCCGGCGGCATACGGACCTTTTGATGCGCGGCGAGATCTGCAGCTTCAACATCCAGTTCCAGGCGGGGGGCCTCAACCGGCTTCTGGGACTGCCGATGGACGAGATGGCGGATGCCGCCCATGCGGCGGACAACGTCGGCGGGGCGGCCCTGGTCGACCTGCGCGCCGCGGTGCAGTCGGCGGCGGGCTTCGAGGGGCGGGTCGCCGCGGCCGAGGCCTGGCTGTCGCGGCGGATGCAGGCCGCACGCCCGCGCGACGCGGTCGACCAGGCGGCGGATGTCCTGCGCCGGATGCGGGGGGCGGTGCGGATCGACGCCCTGGCCGACCGCGCGGGCCTGGGCGAACGCCAGTTCCACCGGCGGTTCACCGCCCAGGTCGGAGTCGCGCCGAAACTCTATGCCCGCATCGTCCGCTTCGACGCCATGCTGGCGGACCGGGGCCGGGACCCGTCGCGCCCCTGGACCGCCCTGGCCCAGGACCACGGCTATTTCGACCAGTCCCATCTCCAGCGCGACTTCCACGCCTTCGCCGGAACCGCGCCCGGCGGGTTCGCCTCGCCGCTTCCGGTCGTCCGGGCATGACCGATCCGTCCTATCGGTCGGGGGTCCGGCGTGGCTGACTGCGGGTCCGTCCGGACGGAGACCGACCCATGCACCGCCGTCACGCCGTTCTCGGCCTTGTTTCCCTTCCTCTCGCAGGCACCGCCATGACCGCCCTCGCCCAGCCCTCCACCGACGGCCACGCCGATATCCACGCCTGGCTGGATCAGCACGCCGCCGCCTGGAACGCCAACGACGTTCCCGGCATGTACACCCGCGCCGCGCCCGACCTGCACTGGGTCAATGTGGTCGGCATGCACTGGCGGGGCCTGCCCGCCGTGATCCATGCGCATGAGGTGTTCTTTGCCATCATGTTCCGCGACGTGCCCCTGACCCTTCTGGGCGTGGACAGCGTGGTCCAGATCGCGCCGGACGTCCGGATCTGCGTCGCCCGCTGGGTGCTCGGCGACTACACCACGCCGTCGGGGGACCGGATCGTGGCGGAGACCAACCGCATGACCCTGGTCTTCACGGGGCGGGACGACGGCCTGTCGCTGCGCCACGTCGCCAACATCCGCATCGATGCCGACGCCGCCCGCCACGACCCCGCGCCGGGTTGAGGTCAGCGACACAGCCTCCCGGACCCGACGACGCGACCGCGCAGTGACTGGCGACATCGTCCCCGGCGCACTAGGTTGCGTTCATGAACCGTTCCTCGACCCCGAAGGGCTCGGCCCCCGTTACCAGGAAGCCGGTCCACGTTCCGAACAGGGGCGTGGCCGAGGCCCCGTCGGCCTTCCTCCGCGACGGCGATATCCCGTCCTCCTCCGGCTCGACCGGAGGGCGGGCCACGTCGAACCTGCCCATGTTCGCCCCCGTCACCGGACCGCGCCTGACGCCGGAGGAGCCGCCGGTCAATGCGGGCGAGTGGACCCCGCACCGCCCCGACCGCCCCGCCAAATCCCTGACCGGCCGCCAGAAGCACCGCTTCCGGCTGGAGACCACCTACACCCCCGCCGGCGACCAGCCCGCCGCCATCGCCGAACTGGTGTCCCAGGCGGCCCAGGGCGACCGCGACCAGGTCCTGCTGGGCGTCACTGGCTCGGGCAAGACCTTCACCATGGCCAAGGTCATCGAGGCGACCCAGCGCCCGGCCCTGATCCTCGCGCCGAACAAGACCCTGGCGGCCCAGCTATACAGCGAGTTCAAGGCCTTCTTCCCCGACAATGCGGTCGAATACTTCGTCAGCTACTACGACTACTACCAGCCGGAAGCATATGTACCTAGAACTGATACATATATCGAGAAGGACTCAAGCATAAACGAGCAGATCGACCGGATGCGGCACTCGGCGACGCGGTCGATTCTGGAGCGGGACGACGTCATCGTCGTGGCCTCGGTCTCCTGCATCTACGGCATCGGGTCGGTGGAGACCTATACGGCCATGACCTTCGACCTGAAGGTCGGCGACCAGATCGACGAGTCGAAGCTGCGGGCCGACCTGATCGCGCTTCAGTACAAGAGGAACGACGTCGCCTTCGACCGCGGCATGTTCAGGAAACGCGGCGACACCGTCGAGATCTTCCCCGTCCACCTCGACGACCGGGCCTGGCGCGTCAGCCTGTTCGGCGACGAGATCGAGGCGATCGCCGAGTTCGACCCCCTGACCGGCCGGAAGACCGCCGATCTGAAGGAGGTCACCGTCTATGCCGCCAGCCACTACGTCACCCCCCGGCCGACGCTCAACCAGGCGCTCGGCGGCATCAAGGCCGAGCTGAAGGAGACGCTCGACTGGATGATCGAGAACGGCAAGCTGCTGGAGGCCCAGCGGCTGGAACAGCGCGTGCGCTTCGATCTGGAGATGATGGAGGCCACCGGCTCCTGCGCCGGGATCGAGAACTATTCCCGCTGGCTGACCGGCCGCGCGCCGGGCGAGCCCCCGCCCACCTTCTTCGAATACATCCCCGACAACGCCCTGCTGTTCGTGGACGAGAGCCACGTCACCATCGGCCAGATCAACGGCATGTTCCGGGGCGACTACCGCCGCAAATCCACATTGGCCGAATACGGCTTCCGCCTGCCCTCCTGCATCGACAACCGCCCGCTGAAGTTCGACGAATGGGAGGCGATGCGGCCCCAGACGGTCCACGTCTCGGCCACCCCCGGCCCGTGGGAGATGGAACAGACCGGCGGCGTCTTCGTCGAACAGGTCATCCGCCCCACCGGCCTGATCGACCCCCCGGTCGAGATCCGCCCCGTCAGCGGCGCCACCCGCAACCAGGTCGACGACGTCATCGACGAGGTCAAGGCCGTGGCCCGCGCCGGCTACCGCTCCCTGGTCACCGTCCTGACCAAGAAGATGGCCGAGGACCTGACCGAATATATGCACGAACAGGGCGTGCGCGTCCGCTACATGCACTCTGACGTCGACACCATGGAGCGGATCGAGATCATCCGTGACCTGCGCCTGGGCACCTTCGACGTCCTGATCGGCATCAACCTTTTGCGCGAGGGGCTCGACATCCCCGAATGCGGCCTGGTTGCCATCCTCGATGCGGACAAGGAGGGCTTCCTGCGCTCGGAGACCTCCCTGATCCAGACCATCGGCCGCGCGGCCCGCAATGTCGACGGCCGCGTCATCCTCTATGCCGACCGCGTCACCGGCTCGATGGAGCGCGCCATGGCCGAGACGAATCGCCGGCGAGAGCGCCAGACCGCCTACAATCTGGAACACGGCATCACGCCCGAGAGCGTCAAGCGCGACATCAAGGAGATCCTCGACAGCCCTTATGAGAAGGACCGCGTCCTGATCCCGACCACGGGCGTGAAGGAAGACACCCGCCCCTTCATCGGCAACAATTTCCAGGCCACGCTGAAGGACCTCGAAGGCAAGATGCGCGAGGCCGCCTCCAACCTCGAGTTCGAGGAGGCCGGCCGCCTGCGCGACGAGATCAAGAAACTGAAGCTGCTGGACCTGGAGTTCGCCAACGAGATCATGACCGGGGCGGGGGAAGCGGTCGACAAGACCGCGCCGAAGAAGTGGCGCGCGGAGGCGGCGGCGGAGAAGGCGGAGGCGTTCCGGAAGGGGCGGTTGTAGTCGGTCCCCTCTCCCCCAAGGGGAGAGGGTCCCACATTCCGCACCGCCGCCATCTGTGCTATCCTCTCCCCATGGCCGTGCTCAATGTCACCCTGCCGCCCGCGCTCGACCGGTTCGTCCGGGATCAGGTCGCTGCCGGGGAATATCCCGACACCGACACCCTGATCCATGAAGCCATCCTGCGGATGATGCCCCGCGCCGAGGCCGACGCCTTCCGCGTGGAACGCTTCAATGGCCTGGTTCAGGTGGGGCTCGACGAGATCGAGCGCGGCGAAGTCATCGAGGTCACCGACATCCGGGCCTTCCTCGACGAGATCGAGGCCGAGGTCGAAGCCGGGTTCGCCGACCGCGCGGCGTGAGAGTTACTCGGCGGCTACCGAAGAGTTGTACGAATACGTCTTCCACGTCGGCGCATAGGTCTCATCCGCCTGATTGCCCCAGACGGCCCATTTCGGCCGCTCGCCGCGCGCAAACAGTTCCAGATACGGCCCTGGACTGCACGCCTCGATCAGTTCGTACTGCTCGTCGGGCTTGCGGCTGTGTTCCCGCTTGCGCGTCTCGATCATATTGACCTGCCGCCGCCCCGGAGCCTCGGTGCGCGCATTCTTGCCGCGCGTTCCGAACAGGATGATCTCGGTCACATTGCGGAAATAAAAGCCGACGCCCCGACCGTCCGAACCGCCGTCCTTACGGATCTTGTGCCAGATCAGGTTGGATTTGTAGTTGAAGCCCCAGGCCTTCATGACCTCCAGCCCCTCGGGCAGCAGGGCGTTGGGCACCCACATGTAGAGATGCGCCGTGTCCTGAGCGACCTCGGCAACCGGCAGGTCGCAGATGCCTTGCAGGTCCATGGTCGGATAGCGGTTCAGCCGCTTGTGCTCCGGCGCGACTTTCCCCGTGCGGTTCTGAAATTGCCAAGGTGGATCGGCCAGGATCGTGCGGAACTTCTTCCCCTTCGCGAAGGTAAGGAGATCACGGCCTGCATCGGGCTGCTCTGCATCGTAGGCCATTCACTCACCCCCGCGCTGCGGACAGAATCAGTGGCGCGCGTAACCGACGGTAACGGCAAGGTGTGCGCTCCGCATACCTAGTTCATCGTTTGTTCTGGACGATTTGTCTACAAAAAGTAGACCGGGTGTCCACGACGGCGTTAGCGTTCCACGACGCAGCGGGGCGTGATCCCGAATACGAGGACGGGACAGGCACCGTTGCGGCCGGCATTTAGGCGATAAAGCAACTTCCCCATCCATGTGGTGCTGGCCCCGTATTTGGCTGCCGTTGTACGCGGCGTCCCGTCTTTCATTTCTATCTTGCCGCTTTTCGTCAGCGCGGGGCCGAGCCCCTTGATGAACTCGGTCATCTCGACGCCTCTAGTCACCAGAACGCCCACATCCACGACCCCGGTCTGGGCGAACGCCGAGAAGGCGTATAGGTCCCGGTCAAAGGTCTGATCCTTGCTGTTCCATTCGAGGTCGAAGGCAACCTTGCCCTTCACGTAGTCGACCTTATGCCCGTCGAGGTATTTTGCCCTCGTGATAATCTCCGGCTCCATCTTCTCGTATCTGGGCTTCGCAAGCGGCTTCCCGCGTTTGCTTGTCGTCACGTAACGCTTGGCGATCTTCTCGACCTTCAGGTCGCCTCGAATGATGGTTTCGCGCCATTCCTTGGGGCGAAGACTGGCGGACAGAAGCTTGGGGATTTCGGACTCGTTGCCGCCTGCGGTCCGGATCATCGTCTCCGTAATCGCGAAGTCTCTCAGGGCGTCACACAGTTCCTCGAACAGACCTTCGTGGCTCAGAGCCAGGATCGTCGCCGCGCTGCGATAGCTGTGAACTTCATACTTCGCGAGTAGGTCCGGGGGTATCATCCGCGCGACGATCTCCTGAGGGTCAGCGGCCTCGTTGGGAGAAAGCGCGACCTCGTCTCGCGATACTTCGTCCTCGAATGTCTCGTCATCGTTCATCGCGGCACGATGCATCGGATTCCATCGCCGGGACAAGGCGATCTACCCCGGCAACCACAATGTGCGACCGAAGATCAGGCAGCAGTTGCAGGTGCTGCGGGACCGGGGCTGGCTGGCGTTCAACGGGCGGGGGACGTACAGGCGGACGACCTGATCTTTCGTCATCCTCCGGCAAGCCGCGCCTTCGCGGCGCAGACCGGGGGACACAGCGGCGCCGAAGGCGATCTGTTCAGGCACGATCTCTTTGCAGTCAGTGTGTGCGGCAATTTCGCGCTCTCGCGCGCCGCTGCGTCACCCGGTCTCCGCTGCGCTTCGCCGGAGGATGACGAAAGGGGGACGGGGCGGCTCGCCCTAAACCAACTCCACCTTCAGCGAATGCCCCAGCACCCGCGCCGCGCGGTTCAGGATGTCCAGCGTCACATTCGAGGCATTCGGGTCGAGGACGCGGTTCAACTGCGCCCGGCCACTCCCTCTCCCATAGGGAGAGGGCTTGAGGCTCGCAGAGCGAAGCGATGCGCATCAGCCGACCCGAAGGGCGGCGCGTAGCAGCCAAAGGGTGAGGGGTTACGCACTCACCGGCTGGCACCTTAACCCCTCACCCTTTCGCGCCAGGACGACGGCTGAGGCCGCCGTGCGCTCAAGCCCTCTCCCGCCGGGAGAGGGAGGAGACGACCCGGGTTCACCCTGGCGGAGGTCTATGGGTTCGAGGCGCGGCTGGCGGCCCTCTACCCCGGCAACCACAACGTCCGGCCCTGGATCAGGCAGCCGTTGCAGGGGCTGCGGGACCGGGGGTGGCTGGCGTTCAACAGGCGGGGGTCGTACCGGCGGACGACCTAAACCCCCGCCCCTCTTTCGTCATTCCGGGCGGACCCCGGCGCAAGCCGGGGGGAGACCCGGTCCCGAAGGGCGGCGCGTAGCAGCCAACAAGGCGGCGCGCGGGAGCGCGAAGCTGTCGCGGACACCGGCGGCTGACAGATCGCCTGCGCTTCGCTGCGGCGCCGCCTGGTTCCGGGTCTCCGCTGCGCTTTGCCCGGAATGACGAAGGGGAGGAAGGGCTGGAATGATGAGATGGGATGCACTCTTCTCCTTCGTCATTCCGGGCGCAGGCGCGCTTGCGCCGGAGACCCGGAACAAGGCGGCGCGCGGGAGCGCGAAGCTGTCGCGGACACTGGCGGCTGACAGATCGCCTGCGCTTCGCTGCGGCGCCGCCTGGTTCCGGGTCTCCGCTGCGCTGCGCCCGGAATGACGAATGAAGAAAAAGAACGGGAATGACGGAGAGGAAAAGCGCGTTTAGATTGCAATCATGTCCATCCGCCGTCCCTTCATCGCCACCTACATCATGGCGAACGGGCGCAATGGGGCGACCAATGTCGGGATGACGTCCAACCTCCACGCGCGGGTGTGGAAGCACAAGAACGGGACCTATGACGGCTATTCGATGGACAAGGGCTGCACGTCGCTGGTCTGGTACGAACAGCACCAATGGGTGGTCGAGGCGATCCGGCGCGAGAAGCGGATCAAGGGCTGGAAACGCGACTGGAAGCTGAAGCTGATCGAGGATGCGAACCCCGACTGGCTGGACCTGGCGGCGGACTGGTATCCGGTGAACGATCCGGCCTGGGTGCCGCCGTCCGAGGCGGACTGAGCCACCCCCCTTTCGTCATTCCGGGCGAACCCCGGCGCAAGCGGGGGAAGACCCGGACCCGAAGGGCGGCGCGTAGCAGCCAACGAGGCGGCGCGCGGGAGCGCTAAGCTGTCGCGGACAGTGTTGCTGGAAGATCGCCTTCGCTTCGCTGCGGCGCCGCCACGTTCCGGGTCTCCGCTCCGCTGCGCCCGGAATGACGAAGGGGAGGAAGGGCCGGAATGACGAGGGAAATGTCCGGTCCACCACCCCCAACTGTCCGCGCTCGCTCCGATTTCCCCCGTCCTTTCAACACCCGATCACGCGACCGGCCCCCCGAACGCGCCCGCATATCGGGCCGTGCGATGATGAGAGTCGGGCCAGATGCGGAGGACGGGATGGCGAGGGTGAAGGCGAAGTGGGCGGGGATGGGGGATGACGCGCGGCTGGCCAAGGCCAGTCGGGTCGCGTCGGAAGCGATACGGATCGTGGGGCTGATCAAGCTGGTGGCGACCCTGCCCGAGGGGCGGGTCCGGCGTACACTGAAGGCCGAGGTGGATCGTCAGATCGAGACCCTGGAGCGGGAGACGGCGTGACGGCGGCGGAAGGGGCGGCGGAGGACGAGGTCCGGCCGACGCGGCGCAAGATCCGTCCCGATTCCGTCTGGGCCGAGGTGCGCAAGGCCTGGGAGAGCGGGGAGACGGCGCGGTCGGTGGCCAGACGTTATGACGTCGGCGTGCCCGCCCTGTGGAAACGGAGGGAAGCCGAGGGGTGGACGCGGCCCGAACCGCAGTCGGGACCGGTCGAGCCGGTGGAGGGATGGGACAGCTTTGCGGAACGGAAGCGAGAGCGGTTCCTGAACGATCTGGAGAGCGTGCGAGAGCTGGCGCTCGATCTGATGCGCATCCTGAAGGGTGGGCCGATCGGGGACGCGCCGCTGTGGCACCTGGGCTTCATCTATAGCGAGCGGGCGCGGCTTCTGGGGGCCGAGGTGGCGGTGGCGGATCGGGAGAAGGCGCGCGGCTATGCCTGGGGCGAAGTGCTGTGGGATGCCGAGGGGCGGTTGAAGCCGCAGTGGGAGCTGGACATCCTGATCCTGCAACTGCACGCGCGGACCTGGCGTGAGGAAGTCGGGCTGCCGGACGGGGTGGCGGAGAGGTGGCCCTAGAGGGTCAGCCCGTCGCCAGCCCGACACCCCGTCCGCCGCCCGGGACGGGGGCGACGTCGAGCAGCTTGACCCGGAACACCAGCACCGAATTGGGCGGGATGTCGCCCTGGCCCTGGTCGCCATAGCCGAGGTCGGGCGGGAGGTAGAGCATCCACTCGTCGCCGGCCTTCATCATCTGCAGGGCCTCGGTCCAGCCGGGCACGACCGCGTCCACATGGGTGGCATAGGGGATGCCCCGGGCGAAGGAGGAGTCGAACACCGTGCCGTCCGTCAGCGCCCCCTCATAGTCCACGCGGACCAGGTCGTTGCGGTCGGGGCTGGGGGCGCCGGACGGGCCGCTGTTCAGGACCTTGTACTGCAGGCCGCTGGCCGTGGTGCGGATGCCCTCGGCGCGGGCGTTGGAGGTCAGGAAGAACTCGGCGGCCTTCAGGTCCGCCTCCGCATCGGCGCCCGGCGCGGCGTCGCCCCTGTTGCAGGCGGACACGGCCAGGACCGCGACCAGAACGAAAGGCCTAACCCATCCGAAGCGCATAACCCTGGTCCCTCAAAGCCTGTCCGATCTCGTCGGCGTGGGCGCTATCGCGCGTTTCGACCATGATGTCGAACTCCGCCCCCTTGGCCGGCACGTCCAGCGCCAGACGGTTGTGGACGACGTCGATGATGTTGCCGCCGACGTCGCCGATGACCCGGGCCATGGCCGACAGGATGCCCGGCCGGTCGTCGGACAGGATGCGATAGACGATCAGGCGGCGCTCCCTGACCATCTCGCGGTTCAGGACCACGGCCAGCATCCGGGCGTCGATGTTGCCGCCGCAGAGAACGAGGCCGACCTTCATCCCCCGGAACCGCTCCGGTTGGGCCAGCAGGGCGGCCAGACCCCCGGCCCCGGCCCCCTCCGCGACGGTCTTTTCGAGGGTGGCGAACAGGGAGACGGCGCGCTCGAAATCCTCCTCGGCGCAGACCACGACGTCCTCGACCAGGGGGTCGGCCAGGGCGAAGGGGATGTCGCCGACGGCCTTGATGGCGATGCCCTCGGCGATCGTCGCCCCGCCGCAGACGGGCGGCAGGCCCGCCCGCCGGGCGCTGAAGGAGGGATACATGGCCGCCTCGACGCCGAAGATGCGGATGTCGGGCTTCATCGCCTTCGCCGCAATGGCGCAGCCCGCGATCAGGCCCCCGCCGCCGATGGGGATGACCAGGGCGTCCAGATCGGGGGCGTCCTCGAGGAACTCCAGGCCGCAGACCCCCTGCCCCGCCACGATGCCCGCATCGTCGAAGGCGGAGATGAAGACGAAGCCCTCGGTGTCCCTCAGCCGGTGGGCCTCGGTGGTGGAGGCGGTGAAGTCCAGGCCGTGGATGACCACATGGGCGCCGTGGCCGCGGGTGCCGTCGACCTTGGTGAAGGGCGTGCCCTCGGGCATGACGATGGTCACGGGGATGCCCAGCCGGCCGCCGTGATAGGCCAGGGCCTGGGCATGGTTGCCCGCGCTGGCCGCCACCACGCCGCGCCGCCGCTCGTCGGGGGTCAGGGACAGGAGGCGATTCAGCGCACCGCGCTCCTTGAAGGAGCCGGTGAAATGCAGGTTGTCGAACTTGACCCAGACCTCGGCCCCCGTGGCCTGCGACAGGCGGCGGGAGTGGCGGACGGGGGTGCGGTCGACCTGGCCGGCGATGCGCGACTGCGCGGCCTGGATGTCTTCGAAGGTGACGCTCATGGGGCGGTTGTGGCGCCCGCCGTCAGGTCTCGCAACCTTGACCTTACGCCTGCGTTAGGGGTCTTGTGGCGGTCGCCTGACGGGCGATTCCGCGTGTCTTGAAGGGAGCCTGCCGATGTCGATCCGTACCTTCGTCGCCGTTGCGGCCGTCGCGGCCGGTCTGGGGGCCTGCGCCCCGACCATGGGAACGGCCGGTGGCGGCTATGGTCCCCCCGCCGCCTTCAACGCCGCCGACTTCGCACCCTCCGCCCGGATCGGGAACGCCGCCATCGAGGGGCGCGTGGCCTTCGGGCGCGACGGCCAGAGCTTCGCCTGCACCGGCTCGGTCGGCCTGACGCCGGACACCCCCTATACCCGCCAGCGGTTCCAGACCCTGTATGGCTCGACCGAACAGGCCGCCGTGCCCGAGGTGGTGGTCCGCGCCCGCACCGTGCCCGACCCCAATGCCGACTACCGCTCCTACGTCCGGTCCCAGACCTGCACCAACGGCCGGTTCCGGTTCGACGCCCTGCCCGAGGGCGGCTGGTTCCTGATCACGCCGGTCAGCGCCGGGGCGGACCGGATCATCCTGATGCGCCACGTCGTCACCCGCGCCGGCACGACCGCCAACGTCACCCTGTAAGGCTTACCCCCATCCGCGCGGGCCGGTCCCGCCCCAGCCCGAGGCGTCCCTTCGATGAAAGCCTTCGCCCTCGCCGCCCTTGTCCTGACCGTCGCAGGCCCCGCCTCGGCGCAGAGCGGGCCCCATCCCGATCCGGCCCGGACCTATTCGAGCGACGGCCGGTATGGAGACGACTTCAGCGGTCAGGCCGACCGGCCGGGCGATTACCGCTGCGACGCCTATTGGGATCGGGGGCGGGACGACTGCGGAGCCTCCTGGCGCGACCAGCGGCGCGACAGCAGCCAGACCCGTGGTCCGGACTATGACCATCGACGCTACACGTCCTACGGCCATGGGCAGGGCGGCGGCTATGTCTACCAGCCCTACAGCCAGGGCACCCAGTACTACGGAGCATACGGCCGCCCGGACCAGGTGTATCCTGGCAGCGGTTACGGCGGTCAGGTCGGCAGCCGGTCGTCCTGGTGCGCCGCGCGCTACCGCTCCTACGATCCCGGCAGTGGCTACTACCGCGCCTATTCCGGCCGTCTGGTGTTCTGCGGGTGACGCCGGGCCTCCCGGCCGATCACGAGACAGTGGGTAACCCGCGTTCGCCATCTTTCGGACGCAGCGGGATCGCCTTACCTGTGCCAGGCCCGTCCCGGGCCGGTCTCAGTTCAGGGAGCGCGTTCATGTCCCAGCACAACATCGTCGGTTCGGAAGCGTTCAACCGATCGCCCTTCGTCATCATCCGCAGCGTGCGGACGGGCGGCATGCGTCGCCGCCAGACCCGCACGGCCTTCGCTTTCGTGGCCGGAGCGGCCGCCGCCCTGGTTGGCGGCGTGGTCGCCGCCGTCCTGGCCTTCGGACCGGGCCTGGCCGGCGGTTAGGCCAGCCAGACCATCCGGCGGGTGTCGACCGGCGCGCCCCGCGCCTTGCTGAACTGACGCCGGACCTCGCCGGTGTAGAGGAAGCCCGCCTTTTCCAGAACGCGACCCGAGGCCGGGTTGTCGGCGAAATGGCCGGACATCAGGGCCCGCCTGCGCCAGCGCTTGCCGGCCCAGACCAGGGCGCCTTCCAGGGCCTCTGTGGCAAAGCCCCGGCCCCAGAAGGGCCGACCGATCCAGTAGCCGATCTCGGGGGCCAGGTCGGCGTCCTCGAACAGTCCGATGACCCCGACGGGTCCCAGATCCTCGTGCTCGATCAGGAAGGTGTTGGCCTTGGCCGGGTTCTGGGCCGCGACATCGGTCACGAACGCCTCGGCTTCCCGATGGCCATAGGGATAGGGCATCCGCAATGTGTTGCGGGTGATGGCCTCGTCATTGGCCAATTGCGCAATGGCCGACACGTCCCGGGGCGCAGGCGCGCGCAGCAGCAGGCGCCGGGTCTCGATGACCGGAGAGGTTTCGATGACGCACATGTTTCCAGCCTTGTCTTCGGTCCACCTCCTTTGAGGGCTCGGGCGGACTTCGAGGCGGGGAACGCAAACGGGGAGCCTGGTGATCCAGACTCCCCGCGGAAATATTTCCCTGGTCCGGATCGGCTGCTTTTTCGAGGAAGCAGCGCGATCCGAAATCCGGTTTCGCGCTACTCGGCGGCGATCGCCCCATTCTGGGCAAGGGAGGCGTCGTCGTTCGCCGGAAGGATCGACACGTAACAGCGGCCGTTGGCTTTCTTGGTGAATTTCACCGCGCCGTGCTCGAGAGCGAACAGGGTGTGGTCACGGCCCATGCCGACGTTGTCGCCGGGGTGGAAGGTCGTGCCGCGCTGACGCACCAGGATGTTGCCGGCCAGCACGTTCTCGCTGCCGTATTTCTTCACGCCGAGGCGCTTGGAGTGAGAGTCGCGACCGTTACGCGACGAACCACCGGATTTCTTGTGAGCCATCTGGGCGCTCCTGCTTCCTTGTTGCGCCAGCGGCCGTTCGGCCTGGCTGAGCGCGAGTCCTGCTTAGGCTTCGTCGGTCGAAGCGGCGGTTTCGGTCTTGGGCGCGGCCTTCTTCGCCGGAGCCTTCGCAGGCTTGGCGGCGGCGGCGGGCGCTTCGGCTTCCACCGGAGTGGCGGCTTCCACACGGGGCGCCAGGCCACGGGCACGCAGGTTGATCTCGGCCTTGGTCATCAGATCGACCTTGCCGTCCCACTTTGCGGTCTCGCCGGCACCGTCGATGCCGGTGATGCGCAGGACCGATTCCATCTGGCGGTGGCCATTGGTACGGCGATAGCCCTGACGGCGGGTCTTCTTGAAGATCTTGACCTTCTCACCCTTGCGGGTCTCGATCAGGGTGGCGGCGACGGTCGCGCCCTCGATCAGGGGAGCGCCCAGGGTCACGCCCTTGTCGCCGCCCAGCATCAGGACCGAGCCCAGGCTGAGGACATCGCCGGCCGCGCCGTCGAGCTTTTCAACGACGATCGTGTCGCCCGGTTGGACCCGGTACTGCTTGCCGCCGGTCTTGATCACCGCGTACATCTTGAAGCCTTGGCTAACGCAAAAAAGAATGCGCCCGCCGGGAGACCCCGCGGGCGAAGAGCGGCGACATATACGGATGGTGCCCTGCGAGTCAACGCGAAACGCACCGGAAATGCCGCCGGGTGCTGATTTGCGACGCTGATCTAGCCCTGTCCCAACCGGCTGTGCAAAGACGGGACGACCTTCCAGACAGAGGCCCTCGATGACCCAGACTGAAGCCGGCGGCGCGACCGACCGCCGCGTGACCGCCGCCCGCCGGATCGTCGCCCATGTGGCCGAACATCTTCAGGCCGACCTGTCGCTGCGGCTGTGGACCGGCGAGGTCCTGCCGCTGGGACCGAAAGCCCGCGACGACATCCAGATCGTGGTTGCGCGCCCGTCGGCGGTGCGTCGCCTGCTGCTGAAGCCCGGCCTGATGACGCTGTTCGAGATGTTCGGCACCGGCGACCTGCGGGTCGAGGGGGGCAGTCCGCTGGATGCCGCCGACCGCTGGGACCACGGTCGCGCCATCCATCTGGCCTCACGGCTCGACAAGGTCCTGATGGCGAAGGAGGCCCTGCCCTTCCTGCTGGGAGGATCGGACGCGGAGGCGACGCAGCTTCCGGCCTGGGACACGACCGGCAACGACGGCATCGGGGCCGAGAAGGCCGGACGCAGCGACCAGGACTTCATCCAATTCCACTATGACGTCGGCAACGACTTCTATGCGCTCTTCCTGGACCCGGAGATGGTCTATTCCAGCGCCTATTTCACCCGCCACGACGCGACGCTTGAGGCGGCGCAGGAAGAGAAGCTGCACCGCATCTGCAGGAAGCTGCGGCTCCAGCCCGGGCAACGCCTTCTGGATGTCGGCTGCGGCTGGGCCGGTCTGTCCTGCTGGGCCGCGAAGCATTACGGGGTCACCGTTCACGGCGTGACCCTGTCGCAGGCGCAACTGGATTTCGGCCGGGCCAAGGTCGAGCGGGAGGGGCTGTCGGACAGAATCACCCTGGAGCTGAAGGACTATCGCAACGTCGAGGGCGAGTACGACGCCATCAGCCAGGTCGAGATGTTCGAGCACGTCGGCTTCGCCAACCACGAACGCCACTTCCTGGAGATGAAGCGGCTGCTGAAGCCCGGCGGCCTGTATTTCCACCAGGCGTCGGTGCGGCGCGGCGGCCAGGATCCGATCAGGCCGACCGACACCACCAAGGTCATCACCCGCTTCATCTTTCCGGGCGGCGAGCTGGACACCATCGGCATGACGGTGACCAACCTGGGCCGTCTCGGATTCGAGACCCTGGATGTCGAGGACATGCGCGAGCATTTCGAGCTGACGCTGAAGCATTGGGAAGACCGGCTGTATGCCCGGCGCGAGGAGGCCTATGCCCTGGTCGGCGAGGCCCGCACCCGGCTGTGGCTGATCTATTTCGCCCTGTTCAAGAAGGGCTTCGAGCGCGGCTCGGTCCTGGTCTACCAGACCGTCGCCCAGAAACGCCGTCCCGGACCCAGTGGCCTGCCACTGGACCGGGCCAGTTTGTATCGGTGACGCAGGCCACACTGGACCTGACTCCCGAGTGTCGGGCATTGTCAGGCATAGTTTCGCTCGCCGGGACCGCTCCATGCCGAAGCTACTCGTCCTAGTCGTCGCACTCGCTTTCGCGAGCATCGGCCGTTCGACCGCTGCTCAGGATATCCAGACAGCCCAGGCCGTCGCATCGCGGGACGCCGCTGGCGTCACCGTCCGCTACACCCTGCCCGAGCCGGTCACCCGCGTCGCCTTTTCCGACCACGACACGATCCGTACGCTCTGGGCCGTCACCACGCCCGGCCTGACGCTGGACGACGACGTGATCAGCAGTGAAAGGCCGTTCGACGCGTTCGAGCTGCACCTCCGCCCTGATGCGGCCGAGGTCGATCGCGTCTACATGGGCTTGAGCCTCGCGGGCGAAGGCCGCGTCGTCTTCGGCCCCGGCTTTATGCTGGAGGGCATCCGCACCGAACTGTCGTTCGCCCTGACCATGGGCGAGACCAGCCTGCCGGACGCCCATCTGATCGACGGCTATGCCTATGTCGGACCATCGACCGATATTGCGATCGACCCACGTGGTGACGTCGTCACCGGGACGAACATCGCCCCCGAACTGAGCGAAGCACTAAGGCACAGCTTCTTTGACTCCATGGCCTTCTACGCGGCTCGCCTGAATGCGGGCCTGCCGTTCCGCCCGGTACTGATCGGCAGTGTCGACAGCCCCGGCCCGGCGAGCTTCCGCGGCGACGTCACCGAAACAGGCGTGATCTCGGTGCGTTTCCAGGGCAATGCATGGCGCGACGCGATCGAAGCCGTCGACCCGTTCGTCTGGCATGAGACCTTCCACCTGTGGAACAGTCACAGCGTGGAGACGCCGGACGCGGAAGACGCCCCGTGGTTGCACGAGGGTGGTGCCGAATACGCCGCTGTCGTCGGCGCGGTCTCGACGGGCGCGATGGACGAGGCATCGGCGAGATCGAGCATCGCACGCCGTCTCAATGGGTGTCACCGCCTCCTGGGCGCGGACGACCTGGACCCCGTTCGTCTCCAGTCCGGCAACGGCCCCTATGATTGCGGTGTCCTGATCCAGTGGCTGGTAGACCTCGAGGCCCGGAAAGCCGGATCCGGCGATGTCTTCATGCTGTGGAAAACAATGCTGGCAGCCGCTCGTACGTCTCCGACAGGCTATGGCGTCAGCGAATTCCGCGCTCTGACCGGCACCGGCAGCGCTGTTGCCGTTCTGCTCGACGGACCCAGCGCTACCCGCTGGGCCACGATCAAGGCCCGCCTCGCCGATCTGGATGTCACGATCGAGAACCACCCGGGCGATCAGGACCTGCGCGGTGCCGCCCTGATGCACGTCGCCCGGATCAACTGCCCGGGCGGGTCTTACGGCTTCTACGACACTCCAGGCGAGTTGACGCTGGACGGGGCCAACTGCGGCGTCCTGTCTGGCGAGCCGATCATAGACACGGTCGAGGGCCATGACCCGCACCGCGCCAGCCGTCCCATGTTCGAAGCCATCCAGGCTCGCTGCGCCGACAACCTGCCGATCCGCTACGGCACGCGCGACGGCCGCGTCCTGGAAGCGAGCTGCAACCAGCCTCTGGTCGAACCCGAGGTTTGGACCATCGTCGACGCCCCTCCGCTGGCGATCAAGGACGAATCGCGCTCGACCGTTACAAAGTAACACGCTATAGGGCGGACGATGTCCCCGTCCGCCCTTGAACAGCCGGTCCTGTGGTCGCTTCTGGGCGGCGGGTTCGCGGCGGCCTTTCTGCACGCGGCCCTGCCGACGCACTGGCTGCCATTCGTGCTGGTCGGCCGGGCCCAGCGATGGAGCCTGACGCGGAGCCTTCTGGCGGTCACGGCGGCGGGGCTGGCCCATATCGCCACGACGGCCGTGGTCGGCAGTCTGATCGTCGCGGCCGGCATGGCGCTGGACGAGGTGGTCGCCGGGTTGCTGCCGCATCTGTCGGCGGTGCTGCTGTTCGGCTTCGGCGGCTTCTATCTGATCAAATCGATGGTCCGCAGGCCGGCGACGGCGGGCGGGCCGCTGCTGGATCTGGCCGAACCCGCGGTGTCGCATTCGGCCGCCTTCTGGGGGCTGGTGGCGGTCATGGCCCTGTCGCCGGGGGAGGTCCTGTTGCCGATCTACATGTCCTCGGCCCAGGAGGGCACGATGGCGCTGGCGCTGCTGACGATCGTCTTCGCCGTCGGGACGATCCTGGGCATGGCGACCTTCACGACCCTGGCCCGCGCGGGCGCTTCGGTGCTGAGGCTGGAGCGGTGGGCGCGATATGAGGGGGCCATCCTGGGTGTCGCCCTGATCGCGATCGGACTTCTTGTCGTGATGCATCGGCACTAGGCAGTGGCGAGTGACGAGTGACGAGTGGTTCAGCTTGAACCGCGCGCGTTGTCCACGGCCCCAGGGTATCCGGTATGGAGAGAATTGACCGTGCGGCGATCCCTCGCCACTCGCCACTAGCCACTCGCCACTCCCCGGCCTACCCATCCCCCATGGCTCACGACCACGCGCACCCTCACCACGACCACGACCACGACCACAGTGGTCACACCCATGGGCACGCGGGGCACGCCCACGGCGGACATGGACATGCGCACGGTCCGGTCGACACGGGCGACTGGCGCTATGGCGTCGGGCTGATCATCAATCTGGCCTTTGTGGCGTGCGAGTTCGGGGCCGGGCTGTTCAGCGGCTCGACGGCGCTGCTGGCGGACGCGGGGCACAATCTGTCGGACGTGCTGGGTCTGGCCATGGCAGGCGGGGCGGCGGTGCTGGCGAGGCGCGCGGCGGGCAGCCAGCTGACCTATGGCTTCGGCAAGGCGACCATCCTGGCGGCGCTGGCCAATGCCCTGCTGCTGATCTTCGCCTGCGGGGCCATCGCCTTCGAGGCGGTGCAGCGACTGTCAGAGCCCGCGCCGGTCCAGTCGGGCGTCGTCATGATCGTGGCAGGCATCGGTTTCGTCATCAACCTGGCCACGGCGCTGCTGTTCATGCGGGACCAGCATTCGGACCTGAATGCGCGCGGGGCCTATCTGCACATGCTGTCGGACGCGGCGGTGTCGATCGGGGTGGTGATCGCAGGCGGGGTCATCATGATGACCGGATGGTCGATCCTGGATCCGCTGGTATCCATCGTCATCGTGGCGGTGATCCTGTGGGGCACCTGGGGCCTGCTGAAGGATTCTGTCGGCCTGGCGATGGACGCGGCCCCCGCCTCGGTGGATGTGGCCGCGGTCCGGTCGGCCCTGGCCGGGCTGCCGGGCGTCACGGCTGTGCACGACCTGCACATCTGGGGGATGTCGACGACCCGGACGGCGCTGACGGCGCATCTGGTCCACGACCGGGGTGATCCGCGGGCCCTGCTGCTGGAAGCCCAGACCCTGGCGCGCAGCCGCTTCGGCATCGGCCACACGACCCTGCAGCTGGAAACCGACGTGATGCCGGACTGCCCGGACTGCTAGACGGCCATCAGTCCACGCAGAGGGTCGGGCCGGCCTGCCCGTCCTCGACCGGCGTGCGGCAGCCGAACGGCAGGTCGTTGACGGCACAGCGCCCGGTCACCGGGCCGGGAGGCTGGTTGCCTGCTGTCTCCGTGTAGCAATTGCCCCGGCAGTCATCGCCGTCGCGACAGACCTTGCCGCCGTCCGCGAAGGGAATGATGCACTGCTCGGTCTGCAACCGGCCCACCCGCATCAGGGCGCCGCCCCGGGCCGCGCAGGCCTGTTCCGCCGTCCGGGTCGGCGTGGCCGTCTCCGGGGTCGGGGCCGCCATTGGCGAACAGGCGGAGGCCAACAGGGCGAGGGCGGCGATCAGGAGGCGCATGGTTATCCCTTGTGCGAGACGTCGCCCTTCGCGAACCCGGTCCAGACGTCGTCGTAGTCGAGCTGCATCGTCGGGGTCGTTTGCGCCCATTCCGTGGTGCGGATCGGAAGCCGTGTCTCGAACATGAAGGCCAGGGTGTTTTCCAGCCTGTGCGGCCTGAGCTCGGCGGCGACCGCCTTGTCATAGCTGGCCTGATCGGGGCCGTGGCCGCTCATGGCGTTGTGCAGCGAGGCGCCGCCGGGGGCGAAGCCGCCCTCCTTGGCGTCATAGGCCCCGGTCACCAGGCCCATGAACTCGCTCATGACGTTCCGGTGGAACCACGGCGGGCGGAAGGTGTCCTCGGCCACCATCCAGCGCGGCGGGAAGATCACGAAATCGCAGTTGGCGGTGCCGGGCGTATCCGAGGGGCTGGTCAGGACGGTGAAGATCGACGGATCCGGGTGGTCGAAGCTGACCGTGTTGATGGTGTTGAACCGGGCGGTGTCCCAGCGATACGGCGCGTTGTTGCCGTGCCAGGCGACGACGTCCAGCGGGCTGTGGGCGAAGGTCGTGGTCCACAGACGCCCGGCGAACTTCTGGATGCATTCGGTCGGGCGATCGACATCCTCGAAGGCGGCGACGGGCGTCTCGAAATCGCGCGGATTGGCCAGGCCGTTGGAACCGATGGGGCCGAGATCCGGCAGGCGGAAGGGCGCGCCATAGGTCTCGCAGACATAGCCGCGCACCGGCCCGCTCACCTCGACGCGGAAGCGGACGCCGCGCGGGATGACGACGATGTGGCCGGGGTCCGCATCGATGCGGCCGAACTCGGTGACGAAGGTCTGGGATCCCTCCTGCGGGACGATCAGCAGCTCGCCGTCGGCACAATAGAAGACCCGGTCCACCATCGAGCGGTTGGCAGCATAGAGGTGAATGCCCACGCCGGTCTGGGCCTCCGCGTCGCCGTTGCCGCCATAGGTGACGAGGCCCTCCACCCAGTCGGTGGGGGCGGTCGGGATCGGCAGGGGGTCCCAGCGCATGCGGTTGGGGCTGGGCGGGGCGTCGTGGAAGGGGCCGGAGCGGATCAGGCCCCGATCGAAGGGCCGATAGGCCGGATGCTGGGCCGAGGGGCGAAGGCGATAGAGCCAGCTGCGGCGGTTCTCGGCCCTCGGCGCCGTGAAGGCGGTGCCGCTGAGCTGCTCCGCATACAGGCCCATCGGCGTCTTCTGCGGCGAGTTGCGGCCGACCGGCAGGGCACCGGGGACCGCCTCGGTCGCGAAATGATTGCCGAAGCCGGTCAGGTAGGTCGCGCTGTTCAGCGTCATGCAAGGTCTCCCTGAACCGGGACTTAGCCCTTCTCCCCTTGCGGGAGAAGGTGCCCCGGAGGAGCGGATGAGGGGTACGAGGATGCGGACGAGATGGGCGGGCCAGGCGGCTCACCGGTGAATCCACAGTCACCCCTCATCCGACCTCGCTCCGCTCGGCCACCTTCTCCCGCAAGGGGAGAAGGAAGCGGGATCAGTACCCTCCCGCCCTCGCCAGTTTTTCGGCGTGGAACCCGGCGTCGCCGAGCAGTTCGTTCAGTACACGGACCCGCTTCATATAGAGGCCGACGTCGTATTCATCGGTCATGCCGACGCCGCCGTGCATCTGGACGGCTTCCTGGACGGCCAGTTCGGCGACCTTGCCGGCCTTGGCCTTGGCGACCGAGACAGCGAGGTCGGCCTTGTCGGCCCCGGCGTCGATCCGCTGCAGGGCCCCCAGCACGGCCGCCTTGGCCAGTTCCAGCTCGGTGAACAGATGGGCAGCGCGGTGCTGAAGGGCCTGGAACTCGCCGATCGCCTTGCCGAACTGCTTGCGTCCGCGCAGGTATTCGACGGTCGAGAGGAAGGCCTGATCCCCGGCGCCGGTCAGGCAGGCGGCGGCGCAGGCGCGGCCGAGGTTCAGGGCACCCTCGAGCGCCTTGTCCCCGCCATCGACCTCACCGATCACGGCGTCGGCGTCGACCTGGACGTCGGTCAGGACGATCCGGGCGGCGTTGTGGGCGTCGACCATGACGGTGCGCTCGATCTCCACGCCCGCCGTCCTGGGATCGACGAGGAACAGGGTCGTGCCCGCCCCGGTCCTGGCCGCCACGATCAGGGCGTCGGCGATATGGCCGTCCAGCACGAAGCCCTTGGCCCCGTTCAGTTTGAAGCCGTTGCCGCTGCGCTCGGCGGTGGTGGCGATGCGGGACGGCTGGTGCTTGGGGCCTTCGTCCAGCGCCAGCGACAGAATGGCCTCGCCCGCCGCGATCCTCGGCAGCCAGGCGGCCTGCTGATCGGCCGATGCCGCATCGATCAGGATGCGGGCGGCCAGGATCGACGACCCGAAGAAGGGCGACGGCGTCAGGGTCCGGCCCAGCCCCTCGGCTACGATCCCCGCCTCGACCGCGCCGAGCCCGGAGCCGCCGTGGTCCTCCGGGATGATGACGCCGGCGAAGCCCATCTCTCCGAACGCCTTCCACAGGTCGCGCGAGACGCCGTCCGCGTCCCTCGAGTCCCGCAGCTGCCGCAGGTGGGCGATGGGCGCGTTCTCGGACAGGAAGCCATCGGTGGCCTCCTTCAGCATGGTCTGCTCTTCGGTCAGGATCAGGGGCATGGTTCTTGAAATCCTAGCGCAGAACAAAAGTGGCGAAGGCGATGTTGGCGGCCTGATAGACTGGAGCGCTCAAGAAGATCGCGCTCGCCCGCAGTGAGGATCGTGTCACCAGCCAAACGACACCCCCCGTTACTAAAGCGATCGGCGGTGCCAGGAAGACCAGTTTGGCCGTCCAGGTTGGAGCGATACCCTCCCAGTCCGCACCGAAACCGAGAGGGGTCAGCAGAATCCAGCTGAGGAAGAAGCTCGCACCCAAGCCGACCAGCGCTGCACCGATCAAAATGGGGCGTTGGGGCCGTGTCTCCACCGTCAAGCCCCCGGCAGCTGAAGCAGATGCTTTGCGATGATGTTCAGCTGCACTTCGCTGGTCCCGCCCTCGATGGAGTTGGCCTTGGTGCGCAGCCAGTCCCGCGCCGCCGTGCCCTTCCGCGACCGGTCGCTCTCCCATTCCAGCGCATCAGAGCCCCCGGCCGCCATGGCCAGTTCGTGGCGGCGCTTGTTGAGCTCCGAGCCATAGTATTTCAGCATCGAGGCGATGGCGGGCGAGACCTGTCTGGCCTTCACCTGATCGCCGACCCGCTCCATCGACAGGCGGAAGGCGGCGACGTCGATGTCCAGTTCGGCGATCTTCGTGCGCAGCATCGGCTCGTCCAGCCGGCCCGCCTCGTCCAGCCCGATAGAATCGACGGCGACGTGACCCATGGGGCGGCCCATGTCGCCCATGCCGCCGATCATGGTGCGTTCGTGGGCCAAGAGCGCCTTGGCCACGTCCCAGCCCCGGTTCAGGGTCCCGACCAGGTTTTCCTTTTCCACCCGCACGTCGTCGAAGAAGGTCTCGCAGAAGGGGGACTTGCCGCTGATCAGAGTGATCGGCCTGGTCGACACGCCGGGCGTCGCCATGTCGAACAGGACGAAGCTGATGCCCAGGTGCTTGGGCGCGTCCGGGTCGGTGCGGACGAGGCAGAAGATCCAGTCGGCCTTGTCGGCATAGGAGGTCCAGACTTTCTGGCCATTGACGATCCAGTGGTCGCCGCGATCCTCGGCCCGGGTCTGCAGGCCCGCGAGGTCGGAGCCCGCGCCGGGCTCCGAATAGCCCTGGCACCAGCGGATCTCGCCGCGCACGATCTCGGGCAGGAAGCGCTTCTTCTGTTCCTCGGTGCCGAACTGCAGCAGCGCCGGGCCCAGCATCCAGATGCCGAAGGACGACAGCGGCGACTGGGCGTCGATGCGGCGCATCTCCGAGGCCAGCACCTTGGCCTCCTCGCGCGACAGGCCCCCGCCGCCATATTCGGTCGGCCATTCCGGCGCGGTCCAGCCGCGCTCGCCCATGGCCTCCATCCAGGCCTTGTGCGCCGGGGTCTTGAAGGTCGCATTGCGACCGCCCCAGACGCGGTCCTCGTCATTGTCGAGCGGGCCGCGGCATTCGGCGGGGCAGTTCGCCTCCAGCCAGGCGCGCGTTTCGCTGCGGAAGGTGTCCAGATCGGCCATGGTCGTCTCCCTGACGTCTTCGGGTGCGTCTCAGACGGTCAGGTTAGCAAAGAAAATCGGGTGACGTAGCGTCAGCGTTGTCCCTCCCCCGAGGGGGAGGGAGAGTGTCAGCGCGCCGTCGGCAGGAAGGGCGAGAAGGTGATGACGGTGAAGGTGTCGCGGATGTGCGGCCGCGTCTGGACCGACTTCGTGACGAAGGTGCCGATGTCCATCTCCTTTGGCAGCTGGAACTTGGCCAGCAGGTCGTACTGGCCGGAGGTCGAATAGACCTCCGAGACGTTCTCGACATTGTCGACCATGTCGGCGGCGACGTCGTTGGCGTGGCCCAGCTCGCATTTGATGAAGACGAAGATGGCGGTCATCATGGCGGCAAGCTCCCGGCTGTTCGCGGGTGTCGTAGCGGATGCAGGCGTGACCGATAAGCCCCCCATGTCCCCGGCCGCCCGGCCCTCTCCCGAATGGCTGGAGGCCGAATACAACAATCGTGCGGCGGTGCCGGACCACCCCGTGCTGATGAGCCGCTGGAAGGCGTCGGCGGCGGAGGTCCGTGCGGCCCACCCCCCGACCCCGATCGCCTATGGCTCTGGCGAGCGCCAGGTCATGGACCTGTTCGAGGCCGGGCCGGACGCCCCCATCGTCGTCTTCATCCATGGCGGCTACTGGCAGGCGCTGGACAAGGACTGGTTCAGCGGGATCGCCCCGGCCCTGCTGGCTCACGGAATCAGCCTGGCCATTCCGTCCTATGACCTGTGTCCGACCGTGCGGCTGGGCGCGATCGTGCGGCAGATGGAGACCGTGGCCGATCAGCTGCGCGCGCGGTCGGGACGTCGCCCGGTGGTGTTCGGACATTCGGCCGGAGGGCATCTGGCGGCCTGCCTGCTCAGCCAGGGACGCGCCTCGGCGGCGGTCGCGATCTCGGGCGTGTTCGACCTGGCCCCGCTGATCCCGACCTCGATCAATGCGGCGCTGAGGCTGGATGCGCGCGACGCGGCGGCGCTGTCGCCGATCCACTGGCCCGCGCCGGACGGATCGACGCCCGGCGGCACGGTGCTGGACTGCGTCGTCGGCGGGGACGAGACGTCCGAGTTCATCCGCCAGTCGCGCGACATGGCCGATCACTGGGGCGCCAAGGGCGTGGAGACCCGGTTCGAGGCCCTGCCCGGCCTGAACCACTTCACCGTGCTGGAGCCCCTGACCGACCCGGACAGTCCGCTGGTGAAGCGGATCGCCGATTTGGCGCGGTAGTCGTCTCCCTCCCCCTCGGGGGAGGGCAGGTCGCGAAGCGACCGGGTGGGGGCGGCAAGGCAACACGGCGACCATCCGTGTCCGTATCGCCTCCTCCGCCCCACCCGGTCTCCGCTTCGCTACGACCACCCTCCCCCGAGGGGGAGGGAGACGTTGGCGTCATCACCCTCGCAATCGCGACGCTGTGACGCCACTATAGCGGTTCGCAGCAGAGGCAGACGTCATGGCGGAACCGACGGGAATGGGGCTGGGCCATGCGGTGGCGCTGCTGGCCGTGACGGTGTTCGCCGTGCCGCTGTTCAAGCGGTTCGGCCTGGGGGCCGTGCTCGGCTATCTGGCGGCCGGACTGGTCATCGGCCCGTTCGGCATCGGCATGATCCAGGACACGGAATCGGTGCTGCACGTCGCCGAACTGGGCGTCGTGATGTTCCTGTTCATCATCGGGCTGGAGATGCGGCCCGCGCGGCTGTGGAGCCTGCGCAAGGAGATCTTCGGTCTGGGCGCGCTTCAGGTGGTGGTGTGCGCCAGCCTGCTGACCGGCGCGGCCATCGCCTTCGGCCTGCCCTGGTATGCCGGGCTGATCATCGGCTCGGGGTTCGCCCTGTCGTCCACGGCCATTGTCATGCAGCTGCTGGAAGAGCGGAACGAGAACAACGAGAACGACGGGCAGCGCGTGGTCTCCATCCTGTTGTTCGAGGACCTGGCCATCGTGCCGCTGCTGGCCATCGTGGCGATCCTGGCCGGCCAGTTCGGCACCACCATCGAGAATCCCCAGCCGATCTGGATGACCGTCGGGTTCGCCATCGCGGCGGTGGCGGCAGTCTATGTGATCGGGCGCTGGGCGCTGAACCCGGCGTTCCGGCTGCTGGCCCGTTACGGGGGGCGCGAGGTGATGACGGCCGGCGCGCTGCTGGTCGTTCTGGGCGCGGCCTGGGCCATGGATCTGGGCGGGCTGTCGATGGCCATGGGGGCGTTTCTGGCGGGCGTGCTGCTGTCGGAATCGACTTTCCGCAACCAGCTGGAGGCGGATGTCGAGCCCTTCCGCGGCATCCTGCTGGGCCTGTTCTTCCTCAGTGTGGGCATGTCGCTGGACCTCAGCGTGGTCGCGCGGGACTGGCCGCTGGTGCTGGGCGGGGTCGCGGCCTTCATGGGGGCCAAGATGATCGGCGTCTATTCGGTCGCCCGGTTCATGAAGGCCGGTCACCCGGAGGCGCTGAAGCGTGCGGCCCTGATGGGCGAGGGCGGCGAGTTCGCCTTCGTCCTGTATGCCGCAGCCCTTGCCGCCGGACTGTTCGATGCGCGCACCGGGGCCATCGCCTCGGCGGTGGTGATCCTGTCAATGGCGCTGACACCGGTGCGGATGCTGGTCGCCGACCGGCTGAAGTCCCGCGAAAAGGTATCTCTGGAAGGCGTCGAGGAGGCCCGGAACCTGCAGGAGCGGGTGCTGGTGATCGGCTTCGGCCGTTTCGCCCAGGTCGTCTGTCAGCCGCTGCTGGCGCGCGACGTGGACGTGTCGA
The DNA here is from genome assembly GCF_027271155.1 of Brevundimonas subvibrioides. Taxonomy (NCBI): domain Bacteria; kingdom Pseudomonadati; phylum Pseudomonadota; class Alphaproteobacteria; order Caulobacterales; family Caulobacteraceae; genus Brevundimonas; species Brevundimonas subvibrioides. The sequence goes on along the minus strand of NZ_CP114542.1, from coordinate 925,181 downwards.
TCGTCGACATCGACGTGGACATGATCAAGGCCGCCGGCAATTTCGGCTTCAAGGTCTATTACGGCGACGGGTCGCGGCTGGACGTGCTGAGGTCATCGGGCGCGGCCGATGCCGAAAGCATCCTGGTCTGCGTCGACAAGGCCGAGACGGCGGACCGGATCGTCGAACTGGTCCAGTCCGAATTCCCCCTGACCAAGCTGTTCGTGCGCGCCTATGACCGGGGACACTCGATCCGGCTGATCAAGGCGGGCGTGGAGTATCATATCCGCGAGACCTTCGAGAGCGCCCTGGCCTTCAGCGAGCATGTGCTGATGGACCTGGGATTCTCCGACGAGGATGCGCGCGAAGCCGTCGAGGACGCTCGCCGCCGGGACTACGAGCGGCTGACGCTGCAGGTCGCGGGCGGGCTGCAGGCGGGTCGGGATCTGACACGCGGCAATGCGACGACGCCCGAACCGGCCCCCTATGTGAAGCCGCGTCGCGAGGGTCGCGCCCTGAACGAGGAGGCGGCCGGGATGATGACGGCCGAGGAGATGGAGCGACAGCAGGAGCAGGCCTGAGCGCCGGTCCCCTGACCTGTGGCGGTTTCGGCACAGCCTGATCCGGAAGCGCTGCCGGGCGACGGAACCGTGAAACCCCGGCGTCCCGGGCCCGTTTTCGGGTCAGGAGACTGACGATGCCCAAGACCACGAAAACCCCCGGGAAGCCCGACCTGCGCCTGGTGTCGGCCGAGGCGGAAATCTACGATCTGATGCGCGCGCCGATGACCACGGCGGAGCGCGTGAAGCGGCTTCAGGCCGAGGCGCGCGCCCTGGCCGTCGAACAGGTGGAGGCGCTGGAGCGGCTGCTGCTCGAGGCCGCGACCGTGGCGGAGGAGATCTCGAAGGGCGGCGACGCCTATCCGGTCGGCGCGCGCGAGATCGCGACCCGCCTGGCCGAGGACCTGCCGTCGAGGGCCGGAAGCATCAAGGCGATCGTGTCGCGGGCGATCTGACCGGATCGCAGGACAGGCGCTCGCGCCTTCGCTTCGCCGGTCTGCCTGGCCGGAGGCGGTCGTTCCGCCTCAGGCCGGCGGCCGATCGTCGAGCAGCGACAGAAGGCCCAGCACGCTCTTGACCGTGAACCAGACGCTCAGAAGGAACCACAGGGCCAGGAACAGCAGCAGGAACGGGATGCCGATCAGCACGATCGAGGCAACCGCGCTGAGGCCGATCAGGACCCAGGTGGCGATGGTCCACCAGAAGACCGACCAGAACAGCGCAATCTGGGCCTCGATATGCTGGCGCGCCAGACCGGTGGCCGTGCCGCGCGCCGCATAGGCGACGACCAGCCCGACCAGGACCAGCACGTTCGCACTGGGGATCGACAGGATATAAAGGCCCCAGGCGATCAGGGCGGCGGGCTTGCCCTCGGCCTCATGGCCGGGGGTGAGGCGAGGCTGGGGTGCGTCCGACATTCAGGGCTCCTATAGCCTGATCGGCTGAGGTGGAATCGCTTCGCGATTCCGCCGATGCCGTGAATCAGGCTCCGGATATGAGCGAGGGCATGATTCACGCTTTCGGCTGGACCCACTCCGTGGGTCCACCTCAAACGATCATGCCCTAGGCGAGGAACCAGCCGCGCGGATTGCGGACCGGCCGTCCGGCCTTCAGGGCCAGAACGCCGCTGGCCCCGCGAAGGATCAACCAGACCGCAACGATGAACAGGACGAAGACGCCCAGACCCACTGCGATGAGTATGGCCCCCAGAAGGGCTGCGACAGCGCCCGTCCACAGGGTGCGCTGCTGGAACACGAAATGGCTGTCGGCCACCGCGCCGCCCGGACCGGGCCGACCGGTGACGGCCAGCAGGGCGATCAGGGCCGAAACGCCCAGTGTCGGCACGGAAAAGAGGATCAGGGCATAGACGGTGTACAGACCCGTGCTGCCCGTAACGTCCTTCGGCGGGACGACGGTGCGGCGGTCCACGCGGGCCGACCCGAAGACGCGCGGCGATTCGACCGCCCAGCCGGGCACCGGAGCGGGCTGCGGTGCGGGCGTAAACGTCGGTGCCGGCTCACGTCGGGGCGGGGCCTCGAAGCGCGGAGCGGGCCGGGAATCCGGCACAGGCGGGACGCGTTCGACGGGCGGCGGTGCCGGTGCGATGGCGGTGACCGGATCGGCTTCCCGCCCCGAGGCCGCGTCCTCCTCCGGATCGACAGACGGGGCAGGCTCAGGCTCAGGCTCAGGCTCAGGCTCGGGCTCGGGCTCGGGCACGACGCGCGAACGACCCTGCAGGGCTGCAGCCGAGGAAAAGCCGATCAGATCGTCATGATCGACGGCCGGATCGGTCGGCATGGGCGCGTCTGGATCGCCGGGTTCGGCCATCGGAATCCTCGAAACTCAGGTGCGGCGACAATGGCGGTCCGCCCGCCCCTAGGCAAGGCATGGCGGTCGGGCGCTGACCTTGTCGGAAAACCGCAGGCGCTTTTCCGGGTCAGCCCTGAAGGTCGTTGATGCTCATGTCGGGGCGGTCCATCCAGCTGCCCGCCGCCCAGGCGCGTTCGGCCGCGCTCAGCTGCTCGCCCACAACGATGGTGTTGGTGGGCGTCTCCTCCAGCGCCAGCTCCACACAGCGATAGGGAGAGCCGTCGTCGGCCAGGATGGCGTCCAGCTTGCGGCGCAGGGCGATGGCGAAAGCCTCGGTCGTCGGGTCACCCTCGAACACCATCAGCTGACCCAGCCGGTGCGGCTCGTGCGTGCGGAACCAGTCCAGCAGCGGATCGGCCGACCCGATCTGGAAGGCGTGGTCCACCGCCCCGTCGATGAAGCCGTGCCAGCGCGTCTTCAGCGTCTCGAACGAGGCGACATAGTTGGAGCCGCCGAAGTCGATGGCGGCATCGGTCGCCAGGGTGACGGTGACGAATTCGTTGTGCCCGTGCGGCACGGCGCATCGCGACCCCGCATCCGCCAGCAGGCGATGGGCCATGGAAAACCGGCGGGTGAAGCGAACCTGGGGCATGGGAGGCCGCTATGTCGTGCCAAAGGGCCGGAAACGCAAGGTTAGCGGCTGTAGCTGAGCTCGCACCCGGCCCCGGCGGCGGCCTCGAGGGCACCCGGCTTGTCGACGCGGACGGTGACGGCCCGCACGCGCGCATCGGTCAGGCAATCCAGCGCCAGCCGCTCGGCGAAGGTCTCTACCAGCCCGACATGGCCCTCGGCGACGATGCGACGACAGGCATTGGCGACGGTCTCGTAGTTGACGGTGTCGGCCAGGCCGTGGATCTCGACTGGGCCCAGCTCCAGCCGCACATCGATCAGCAGGGTCTGCAGCCGGCCGTGTTCATGGTCGTAGACGCCGATTCCGGCCTCGACCTTCAGACCCTCGACGAAGATGGTCAGGCCCTGGCGGCGGGGCGCGGACGGGGACTCGGGGGACTGGGACACGGCTTCAGGACTCCGGCAGGATATCGGGCGTCTGCCACGCCAGGTGCTGGCCGCCGTCGACGGCGATCATCTGGCCCGTCACGGACCGGGCCTGAACCAGATAGAGGACGGCCTCGGCGATCTCGTCCGGAGCGGCCCCGTGGCCCAGAGGCACGGCGGCGGCTTCGGCCTGAAAGTCCGCGTCCGACTGGTGGATGGACTTCAGGGTGGGGCCCGGGCCGACGCCGTTCACGCGGATGCGCGGGGCCAGCGCCTGGGCCAGGGTGCGCGTCGCCCACCACAGCCCGTTTCGGGAGATTGCATAGGAGACGAAGCGCGGATCGGGCTTCAGCACCCGCTGGTCCAGCAGGTTGACGATGGCCGATCCGTCCGGGGCCTGGGCCGCGAAGGCCTCCGCCAGCACCACGGGGGCGCGCAGGTTGGTCTCGATATGCCGGTCCCAGATCTCGCGCGACAAGGCGCCGACCCGGTCGTCCTCGAACACGGAGGCATTGTTCACCAGCACCGACAACGGGCCCAGCGCAGCGGTGGCAGCGGGGACCAGGGCGCGAACCGCGGCTTCGTCCGTCAGGTCGGCGGAGATGACGGCGGCGCGACGGCCCAGCGCACGCACCTCCGAAGCGACCGCTTCGGCGGCGTCTGTCGATTCGCGGTGATGGATGGCCACGTCATGGCCACGACGTGCCAGGGCCAGGACGATGGCACGACCGATGCGGCGCGCGCCGCCGGTGACCAGCGCCGCGCCCGGTAGCGCCGCCCTGGGCGTGTCAGTCAACCCGGCCGAACTCGAAGATGTTCACAGCAGCGAGGACGACGACGAAACCGATGATGATGCCGAGGGCGATCATGGAACTCTCCTGTTCAGGCCGTGCGATACAGCGGGCGGACCGCCTGTTCAAGCCGAACGATCACGCGGCTTGCGGCGTTCCGTCGCCCTCGCCCGGATGCCGACCCGCGCGCTGGGGCAACAGCAGGATCAGCGCCAGGATCACCACCGCCAGCACGGCAGAGGCGATGGGGCGGCTAAAGGCCAGGCCCCCGTGGTCCAGCGGCTTGTCAAGGAAGTCGCCGACGACCGCACCCAGCGGCCGGGTCAGGATGAAGGCCGCCCAGAACAGCAGGACCCGGTTGACCCGCGTCCACAGCGCCAGCCCGGCCACGACGACCAGCAGGCCGCCGAACACCACCGCTGCGCCCAGATAGCCCAGCCCGCCGGTATCGGCCGTCCAGTCGCCCAGCGCCGTGCCGAGGGTCTGTGACAGGGTGATGGTGACCCAGTAGAAGACCTCGGCCCGGGGGGTGCTGACGGTATCGGATGCGATCGACCCCAGCGTCAGCCGCCAGGCCAGCAGCGAGGCCAGCACCGCCGCCAGCAGCACTGCCGAGCCGCCGGTATAGCCGATGCCCATCGACCGGGTGGCGAAGTCCGCCAGGGTGGTGCCTGCTGTGGTCGAGGCGATGATCGTCGCCCAGTACAGGAATGCGTGAAACCGCCTCGCCATGATCTGGGCCGCAACCAGCCCCACAAGGAGGGTCGCGAAGATCGCCGTACCGGTCAGATAGCCCAGCCCCATGGTCATGCTGACCGTGTCGCCGCCCGTCTCGCCCAGCGTCGTGGCCAGAATCTTGATGAGCCAGAAGCCGGCAGTGATCGCAGGCACCTTGGACAGGATTTCGCGGGTGTCATGGGTCAAGGGCAGTACTCCAGCCTCGGCGGCAAGGCTTGGTCCCCGAACGCGGCTTTGTCACGACGGAATTTTCGGCCGCGCCATGCGGATGCCTTTGGCCCTCGTGGCAGAGTCTGACAGGGTAAGGCCCATGCCCTGGCGCACCCGAATCGAGCCGTTCACCCGCCCGCTGTTCTTCGCCGTCTCGCGCGCGACGCGGGGCATGACTCTCGGCGTCAGGGCCGTGGCCGTCGATGACCGGGGCCGGGTCATGCTGGTCAGGCACACCTACCTGCATGGCTGGTGGTTGCCCGGTGGCGGGGTCGACCGGGGCGAGACCTGTCTGGACGCCGCCGCGCGCGAGCTGTTCGAGGAGACCGGCCTGAGGGCCACGGCACCGGGGCGGCTGCTGTCGCTGCACTCCAACGAACGGTTCTTTCGCGGCGACCATGTCGCGGTTTATCGGTTCGATGAATTCACGCCGGGCGAACGGACCCATCACGGAGAGATCGCCGAGACCGGCTGGTTCGATCCGATGGACCTGCCGCCCGACGCGCACAGATCCACGGTCGCGCGCCTGGCCGAAATCTTCGGGGACGCGCCGGTCGATCCGAACTGGTAGAGGCCCGGCCATGAACTTCGCCCCCTATCTGGCCATGCTGGCCGTCGTTCTGGCCGGCGGTGCGACGGCACTGCAGGCCCCGACCAATGCGCGGCTGGCCAGCGCCGTGGCCAGCCCGGTCAATGCGGCCTTCATCTCGTTCGCGGTCGGGACGGCCGCGCTGGGGATCATCGCGGCCATCCTGCACACGCGGCCGGACATGGTCGCGACAAAGGCCCTGCCCACCTATGCCTGGTTCGGCGGATTGTATGGCGCGATCTTCGTCGTGGCGGCGGCCTGGGCCGTGCCCCGGCTGGGGGTTGCCATGACCATCACCCTGATGGTGGCGGGCCAGTTGCTGCTGAGTCTTGTGCTGGACCATTTCGGCGCCCTGGGCGTACCGCAGAGCCCGATCAGCCTGACCCGGGTGGCCGGGGTCGCCCTGGTCATCGCCGGCGTCCTGCTGGTCCGCCGTGGCTGAGGCTGTAACCGTTTCGCGGGTGGAGGCGAACCGGGGCTGACCTGTCCGGAGCCGCCCAGATGACCAAGCCCATTTCCATCGACGCCCGCGCCGGCCTCCGTCTTGGGGTCGTGCTGATCTTCCTGGTCTTCGGCTACATGAAGTTCCTGCCCTATGAGGCCGAGGGCGTGCAGGGCATTGCGGAACACTACTGGCTGTTCGGCTGGATGTATCCTCTGCTGGGCGTCCAGAGCGCGTCGAACGTGATCGGGGTGCTGGAGGTCTCGGCCGGGCTGCTGATCGCGCTCGGCGGCCGGTTTCCACTGGCCGGACTGGTCGGCGGGCTAATGGGTACCTCGACCTTTCTGGTGACGCTGAGCTTCTTCTTCACCGCCCCGGGCATCGTCGAGCCGGGCTATATCTTTCCGGCGCTTGGTGGGACGGGTCAGTTCCTGGCCAAGGACATTGGCCTGCTGGCCATCTGCGTGTTTCTGGCGCTCGATGCGCGACAAAGACTGACACAGGCGACGACCTGACGAATGTGCGCGGGGATGCTATCGCCCGTCCCATGTCCACGCCCCTTCCCGATGCCGGTCGAAACTGGGTCGATGACCGCGCGCCCGAGGGGCTGAAGCCCTGGCTGAAGCTGGGCCGGTTCGACAGGCCGATCGGCATCTGGCTGCTGCTGCTTCCGGGCTGGCAGGGGATCGCCCTGGCCATCTCCCAGTACCGGCGCGCACCGGACCTCGGTGATGTCTGGCTGTTCGTCGGGTTCGGCCTCGGGGCCTGTCTGATGCGGGCGGCGGGCTGCGCGTTCAACGACATCGTCGACCGGGACATCGATGCGCAGGTCGCCCGCACGGCGGCGCGGCCGATCCCGTCGGGCCGGATCAGCGTGAAACAGGCCTGGGGCTTTCTGGTCGGCTGCAGTCTGGTCAGTCTGTTGATCCTGCTGACGCTGAACCTGACGGCGGTGATGCTGGGGGTCGGGTCGCTGGCGCTGGTCGCGGCCTACCCGTTCATGAAGCGGATTACCTGGTGGCCGCAGGCGTGGCTGGGGCTGACCTTCAACTGGGGTGCCTTGATGGGGTTTGCGGCAGCGGCCGGTATCCTGCCGTTCTTCGCCTGGGCTTATGCGAAGCTGATGATGGCGACGGGCCAGTGGCCGATCTACGACACCGTGCCCGGCGTGAACGGTTCGCTGACGGTCGCAGCCGCCCTCCTCTACCTCGGCGGCGTGTTCTGGACGCTCGGCTACGACACCATCTATGCCCTGCAGGACATCGAGGACGACGCCATGGTGGGCGTGAAGTCCACCGCACGGCGGCTGGGCAAGGATGTGCGGCGCGGCGTGGCGATCTTCTACGGGCTGGCGACCCTGTGCGCGGCAGCGGCGGGCCTCGCGGCAGGGCTGGGCGTGGCCTTCTTCGTCGTGCTGGTCGCCTACGCCGCCCACCTCGCCTGGCAGGTCCGAACCCTGGTGCCCGAGGACGGGGCGCTGGCCCTGCGGCTGTTCAGGTCGAACCGCGAGGCCGGGCTGATCCTGCTGGCGGCGATCGCTCTGGGTGGGCTAACAGTTTCGCTCTGACCCGGAGATCGTCATGACCGTCCCCATTCGTAGCCTCGTCATCAGCCTGGCCCTGGCCGGGACGCTGGCCGGGTGCAACCGCGACAAGCCTGCCGAGACTGCCACCACCGCGCCCGCCGTCGGGGCCGTCGTGACCCCGGCCGAGGCCGCAGCCCCGATGGCCTATGGGTCAAAGACGCCCTATGCCGAGGTCAAACTGACCCTGCCGGTCGCCATCAAGAGCCAGCCCGACCTGCACGCCGCCCTCTATGCCCGCACGGTCGCGGACCTGCGCGACTTCACCGAAGGGGCCCAGGCCGATCGCACCGAAGCCGGTGGCGACGAGGGCATGGGGCCTTATGACAAGTCGATCGCGATCACCCCGGGGGCCGAGACCGGCAAGCTGTTCAGCCTGATCCGCACCGACAGCGAGTTCACCGGCGGGGCGCATCCGAACGCGTCCTTCCTGTCGATTCTGTGGGACAAGGCCCTGAAGCGCGAGATCACGGCGGCCGACCTGTTCACCAAGGGGGCCGATCTGTCGGCGCTCGACACCGCCCTGTGCGCCGCCATCAATGCCGAAAAGAAGAAGCGCGATCCGGCGGCCCAAACCGTATCCCTGACCGGGGGCGACTGGACCTGTCCCCGGGCGGCAACCACGCCCTTCGTGCTGGCGCAGGGCGTCTCGCCGGGCAAGGCGGGCGGACTGGTCTTCCTGATCGCCCCCTATCTGGTCGGCCCCTATGCCGAGGGCAGCTATCAGGTGACCGTGCCGCAGAGCGCCTTCCGCAGCCTGATCGCCCCGGCCTATGCGGACGAGTTCGGCGGCGAGCCGAAGCCCGCCGCCGACTGATCTACTTCAGAAACTGATCCACGATCTCATCGAACCGCGCCGGCTGGTCGGCCATGATGAAATGGCGGCTGCCGTCGACGGCGATCAGGGTGACGCCGGGCAGGCTCGCATACTCCTGCGTCCACAGGCCCTGCGCCATCGCGGGCGGCGGGCCGCCATCCGCATCGGTGGCGTAGATCGCCGTCACGGGGGTGGTCATGGCGGCCAGACCGGGCCGGGCGTCGGTGGTCATGACGTCGGTCAGGGCCGCGGCGACCGCGTGGCGATCGCTGGCCATCGACCATTCGACCATGGTCTGGCGCATGGCCGGATCGCGGGCCAGGCCCATGGCGGTCTGGGCCTGTTGCGCGCGGAAGGTGGCATCGTCGGCAGCGAGCATACCCGCCGCGAACTGGGCCGCGAAAGGCCGGGCGGACTCGGGCGTTGCGGTGGGACCGAAGAGGGCGCTGTAGAACGGCAGGGCATCGACGATCATCAGCCGGCCGACCCGGTCCGGATGCTGCTGGGCCAGCAGCAGGCCCGACAGCCCGCCCATGGAGTGGCCGATGACGGCCGGGTGTTCGAGGCCCGCCTCGGCGATGTAGCGGGCCAGCTCGTCGACTTCCGGCTGGACGAACGGGCCGTCGCCGTGGCTCCAGGGCTCCCCGGCGAACCCGGCCAGCTGGACCAGATGCACCCGGTGCGTCGCGGCCAGGCGGGTGGCGAGGGGCCGCCAGACCTCGCGCGAGGAGGCGAGGCCCGGGATCAGGACGACGTCGGGGCCTGAGCCGATCACCTCGACCGACAGGCGGTCGGAGGTGAAGGGCGCCGTCTGAACGGCACGGGCCGGCTCTGCCCGGGCATCGCTCTGGCCGAGGGTGCAGGCCACGACGATGGCGACGATGATCGGGAACCAGGCAAGGGGGCGCCGGCACCGCGGAAAGGCGGTCTGGAAACGCATGGCAATGTCCTTCTGGGGTTGAGCCTGACGGGTGTCAGGCGTGGGGGTTTTCAAAGATGGCCTCGACCGGCTGGCCGAAGACGGTGGCAATCCGGTAGGCGAGGTCGAGGGACGGGTCGTGTTTCTCGGTCTCGAGGGCGTTGACCGCCTGTCGCGAGACACCCAGCGCCTGACCCAGCTGTTCCTGGGTCCAGCCGCGCGCGGTGCGCAGGTCACGCAGGGAATTCCGCATCAGCGGCTGTCCCGCACGAACGGAGAGACCAGGCCGAACAGGCCCCAGAACAGGATATAGACGATCCAGCCCGGCGCATGGGGCGCACCGCCATAGCTCTCCATAAAGCCCCAACCGGAAAACAGCGCCATGGCCAGGCCCGACGCCAGGATGAACCGCTTGGCGGTGAGCACGCGCACGAACTCGTCCGTCTCGTTGATCAGCGTCAGGGTGGCCCAGACCTGACCGGCGATGGGTGCCGCCACGGCCAGACCCAGAAGCAGGCCGGCAGGCTTGCCGATGATCGCGTCGAACGCGCCAAGAATGGCCGCGACGTTCACGGCGACATAGCCGGCCATGAAGGCGTTGGTACGGATGAAATACTTCTTGTGGGCCGCGTCCCACACCTTGGGCAGTTGCATGATGGCTCTCCGATGTAAGGCCTACCTTACATCGTTCCCATGTCATGTCAACCTGACTTTTGTCAGGTCAGGCTGACGTCAGAACGGGCCTTGGCGGACAACAGTCTGGAACACGGCTTCCAGCCGCTGGGTCCGGACGCGATAGGACTGTGCGATGCAGCTGACGTTGCCGCCGCACTGGCCCCGCTCCCGCAGCCAGGCGGTCTGACTGTCGCGCAGGTCGCTGCGCATCCCCATGCCGACCAGCTGGAGGACCAGGGTATAGGTGGTCGCCATCTTCACGTCCGCGTCTTCCAGCGATCGGTTGCCGCAAATCGCAACCTCGTCCGCCCTGCGCGCGCGGGTGCAGTCGAAACTGGCCGCCTGCGCGCCCGGCCCGACCGGAACGAGCGTCGCCGTCCCCACGACGCCGGAAAACAGGAGGATCGCTGCAAGGGCTGTCCGCATGGCCGTGTTCCTTATCTGTCGCGCTGTCTGGCAAACCCTGCGACGCCTTGACGATCACGCCACGGAGCCTGATCCGGGTCAATGGCCGCGCCCCCCGACTAGGCCGACGGTTTCTGACGGACCGACCGACCCGGCGGACATGCCGCATTCCGGATCGAGCATACACAGGCCATCTGTGCGGGTATGCGATCGCCCGTTTCATCCCCACGCGGCATGGCCGTCCCCAGCGGACGGCTGTCGCGGCTTGCCCGCTTCGGCGGGCTGGCCTCGGGTGTGGCGGGCGGCATGCTGGCCGAAGGCGCGCGTCAGTTCAGCCAGGGCAGGCGACCGACCGTCGGCGACCTGCTGCTGACCCCCGCCAATGCGGTGCGGGTCACCGAACAGCTGGCCCAGCTGCGCGGCGCGGCGATGAAGGTGGGCCAGCTGATCTCCATGGACGCGGGCGAGATGCTGCCGCCCGAACTGTCGGACATCCTGTCGCGCCTGCGGGCCGACGCGCGGCCGATGCCGCAGGTGCAGCTGAGGGCGGCCCTGAACCGGCGCTGGGGCCGGGGCTGGGAGGCGCGGTTTCAGCGGTTCGACTTCGATCCCATCGCCGCGGCCTCCATCGGACAGGTGCACCGCGCCCTGACGCAGGAGGGCGAGGACCTGGCCATCAAGGTCCAGTACCCGGGCGTCCGGAACAGCATCGACAGCGATGTGGACAACGTCGCCACCCTGCTGCGGGTCTCCGGCCTGTTGCCCCGGGAGCTGGACGTCACCCCTCTGCTGGGCGAGGCCAAGCGCCAGTTGCACGAGGAGGCCGACTACGAGCGCGAGGGCCAGCATCTGGCGCGGTTCGGGGCGTTGCTGGCCGACCATCCGGACGTCGTCGTGCCCGCCCTGCACGCCGGGCTGACCCGGCCGGACGTCCTGGCCATGACCTATCTGGCCGGCGATCCGGTCGAGGACCTGATCGCCGCGCCGCAGGCGCAACGCGACCAGGCCGCGACCGTCCTGATGCAGCTGCTTCTGCGGGAGCTGTTCGAGTTCGGCCTGATGCAGACCGATCCCAACTTCGCCAACTATCGCCACGATGCCACGACCGGTCGCATCGTCCTGCTGGACTTCGGCGCGACGCGCGAGATCCGGCCCGAGGTGGCGGAGGGCTACCGCATCTTTCTGAAGGCCGCGCTGGACGACGACCGCGACGGGGCCATCGCGGCAGCGCGGCGGATCGGCTTCTTCGACGACCGGGCGCTAAGCAAGGACCGCGCGGGGCTGGAGGCCATGTTCGACCTGGCCATGGCCCCGTTCCAGGCCACCACGCCGTTCAATTTCGGCGACACGGCCGTGGTCGGTCAGCTGCGGACGCGCGGCATGACATTCGCCGAGGACCGTGCGGTCTGGCACATCCCTCCGATCGACACCCTGTTCATCCAGAGGAAGCTGGGCGGCATCTATCTGCTGGCCGCCCGGCTGAAGGCGCGGGTCGATGTCCGGGCGATCCTGAAACCCTGGCTCTAGCCGGTCAGGGCGGGAAGGCGCACATGCCGCGCATGGCCATCGCCGATCCATCCACCTTCATCCTGACCCACACCCGATTGCAGGCCGTGCCGCATACGCCGGAGATCCAGCTGTGGCTGGCCGACGAGATCACGCCGATCTGGCGCATGACGGAGGAAGAGCTGGGCGAACTGGGCCTGCCGCCGCCGTTCTGGGCCTTCGCCTGGTCGGGCGGACAGGGGCTGGCCCGCTGGGTGCTGGATACGCCCGCCGAGGTCGCGGGGCGGTCGGTGCTGGATTTCGCCACCGGATCGGGACTGGTCGGGATCGCGGCGATGAAGGCGGGGGCGGCCCGTGTCCTGTGCGCGGACATCGATCCGTTCTGCGGCGCGGCGGTCGCGCTGAACGCCCGGGCCAATGGCGTGGAGGTGGCCTTTACCGACACGGACCTTCTGGACGCCGATCCGCCGCCGGTCGACGTCATTTGCGCGGGCGACGTCTGCTATGAGAAGCCGATGACCGATCGGGTGCTTCACTGGCTGGGGCGGGCGCGGCGACAGGGCACGCGCGTCCTGATCGGCGATCCCCACCGGACCTATTTTCCGAAGACCGGGCTCGACCTGCTGGCCGAGTACCAGGTCCCGACCACGCGCGAGCTGGAGGATTTCGCTATCAAGCGCTCCAGCGTCTGGGCCATGCCCTGAGCGGAAGGGGAGCGGCCTTCTGACCGCCCCCCTCTGCTTCAGGCTGCGACCCGGATGGACGACCTCTCGCCTGTTCCGTTGGCTGTATAGGCCGCCATTTGCCGGGCGAAGGAGGCCTCGACCGCCGTCGTCAGCTCTTCGACGCCCAGACCGCCGTCGCCGTTTGTATCCAGCCCGGCAAAGACGTCCGAAAGGCCCTTGCTGTCGTCCTGGCCCAGCGACGCGGTGATCTCGCTGAGGCTCAACGATCCGCCGCCGTCCGTGTCGCTCGAGGCCAGGATGCTGGACGCGAGGTCCGACGCCGAAAGCGGAGGCGGAGGTGGCGGCCCACGGTGGCCATGAGCCGCCTGGAGTCCCGCTTCCAGTTCGTCGGCAGTGATCTGGCCGTCGTCGTCGCCGTCCACCCGGGCGAAGGCGTCGGTCAGCGAGGCCGGGTCAGCGCGGAGAGACGCCGCCAGTTCGTCAAGACTGACCGTGCCGTCACCATTGGTGTCCGCCGCGTCGATGACATCCGAGGCCCGGCGGTGGCCATGTTCCTGGGCCCCCAGCAGGGACGACATTGTGTCAGGTTTGACACCTCCGCCGTTCATTCCTGGTGGTGGCGGCCCCGGTGGTCGACCTTTCGTGCCTCCCGGGGGCTCATGGGTCGGCGGTTTTTGCCCGGTGGGTTGACTGGACGCGGGCTGAAAAAGGTCGCGCAGGACATTCAGCGCAAGGCTGGATGTCGCCGCAGAGGATGAGGATGAAGATATCTGCATCTCGGCTCCCTGGAAGGAAATCGGCGTCCCGCAGCGTCCTTCAGCCACGTCCCGACGACGATGTCCGTGCAAGTTCGCGTCCCCGAATGAGGCAGAAACCATGCTGGCCATCAGATATTGCGGCCGTGAAACAAAACCGTCCGCGCCGGTCACACCACCGCCTCACGCCTTGCCAAGAGATGAACGCTACCGGTCGCCGGTGGAACCGATGCGCACCAGAATCAGCTGAATGCCGGCCTGACCCGGCAGGAGCTTCAAGCCGCGCGAAAGCCCTGGCCCTGCATCCGTCTGCAGCCACCGGTGTCGAAGACACCCGAGGCCGCCCGCCGCGACAGGTCGCGACCGGCGACGGCATCCCTTCCCCTGTCCCCGCGTTCCGGCCTAGCTTGGGTCTGGAAATCGGGAGGCGAACATGCGCTGGCGGGGTGGTGAACGCGGTGGCGGCAATATCGAGGATCGACGCGGTGTCGGTGGCGGGACCATCGCGGGCGGAGGGATCGGCGTCATCGTCCTGAGCCTGATCGGCTATTTCGTCTTCGGCATCGATCCGTCCACGACCCAACAGGTCGCCAGCCAGTTCGGTGGGGCGAGCGCCAGTCAGGAAGGCACCCAGGGCACGCCCGAGGATCAGGCCGGGCAGTTCGTGGACATCGTCGGCGGCAACATCAACCAGGTCTGGGCCTCGAAGATCGACGGCTATACGCCACCCGACAACATCGTCATCTACACCCAGGGTACCCCGACGGGCTGTGGCTTCGGCCAGTCGGCGATGGGGCCCTTCTACTGCCCGGCGGACAACAAGGTCTATCTGGACCTGTCGTTCTGGGAAGAGATGGAGACCCAGCTGGGGGCCTCCGGGGCCGACTTCGCCCGCGCCTATGTCCTGGCCCATGAGATCGGTCACCATGTCCAGACCCTGACCGGGGCCTCGCAGCGCGTCGAACGGGCCCAGGCCCGCGCTTCGGACGAGGCCGAGGCGAACCAGTATTCGGTCGGGCTGGAGCTCCAGGCCGACTGCTACGCCGGGGTCTGGGCCGCCAATGCCGCGTCGGTGTCCGGCGGGGAGGTCGCGGTCGAACAGGGCGATCTGGAAGAGGGTCTGAAGACCGCCTCGGCCATCGGCGACGACACCCTGCAGCGCCGTTCGGGTGGACAGGTGAACCCCGACGGCTTCACCCACGGCACCTCGGCCCAGCGGGTCGACGCCCTGCGGCGCGGATACAGGTCCGGCGATCCGGCAGCCTGCGACAGCTATACCGACATCTGATCGCATGTTGCAGTGCACGCGGGGTGACGCCATTGTCACGCCGTGACTGCCTCCCCGCCTGCCACCGCCGCCGACGCCCTTCGCCATGCCCGCCGCGTGGTGGTCAAGGTCGGCTCCTCGCTGGTGGTCGATGGAGAAAGCCGCGCGGCCGCCCTGCCCTGGCTGGCGGGTCTGGCCGAGGACATCGCGGCGCTGCGGGCCAGCAAGCGATCCGTCATCGTCGTCTCGTCCGGGGCCGTGGCGCTGGGGCGTGGGCGTCTGGGGCTGGAGAAGAACGCACGGCTGGATGAGAAGCAGGCCGCGGCGGCGGTGGGCCAGTCCCTGCTGATGCAGGCGTGGGAGGCGGCGCTGGCCTCTCGCGGGATGACGACGGCGCAGGTCCTGCTGACGCGCGACGACACCGAACGCCGCCGCCGCTGGCTCAATGCGCGGGCGACGCTGGAGGCCCTGCTGAAGCTGGGCGTCGTGCCCGTGGTCAACGAGAACGACACCGTCGCCACCGAGGAAATCCGATACGGCGACAACGACCGGCTGGCCGCGCGGACGGCCCAGCTGGCGCGGGCGGATCTGCTGGTCCTGCTGTCGGATGTGGATGGTCTGTACACGGCCGATCCGAGGCGGAACCCCGATGCCAGCCATCTGGACCGGATCGACGCCCTGACGCCGGACATCCTGGCCATGGCGGGTGGGGCCAATGCGGAGGCCTCCGTCGGCACGGGCGGGATGGCGACCAAGCTGGAGGCGGCGCGGATCGCGCGGTCGGCGGGTTGCGCGACCCTGATCGTCTCGGGCCTGGTGACGCGTCCGTTGGCGGCGGTGACAGGGGGCGCACGGGCGACGCTGATCACCGCGCCAGCCAGTCCGATGCAGGCCTACAAATCATGGATCGCGGGCAGTCTGGAACCCGCAGGCACAATCGAGATCGACGCCGGCGCGGCCAGTGCCCTGGCAGGGGGACGCAGTCTGCTGGCCTCGGGCGTGCGCCGGATCGAGGGACGCTTCGACCGCGGCGACAGCGTGCGGGTGCTGAGCGCGGGCACGGCCGTCGGCGTCGGACTGGCGGCCTATTCGGCCGAGGAGATGACCCTGATCCTCGGCCGTCACTCGGGCGAGATCGAAGCCATCGTGGGCTACAAGGGTCCCGGCGTGGCCATTCACCGCGACGATCTGGTGCTGAGCGGATGAGCGATATCGACACCGACATGCTGGCCATGGGGCGGCGCGCGCGGGCGGCGGCGGCGGCGGTCCGCACCGCCCCGGCCGAGGTGCGCAGCCGCGCCCTGTCGGCGGCCGCCCGGTCCCTGCGCGCCCGTGCCGATGCAATCCTGTCCGCCAATCAGCGCGACATCGACCGGGCCCGGACGAACGGCATGGGCGAGGCCATGCTGGACCGGCTGGCCCTGACGCCGGCCCGCATCGCCGCCATGGCCGACGGCGTCGACGCGGTCGCCGCCTTCGCCGATCCGCTGGGCGTCGTCACCGAGCGCTGGACCCGGCCGAACGGGCTGGCCTTCCAGCGGGTGCGGACACCGCTCGGCGTGCTGGCCATCATCTATGAGAGCCGGCCCAATGTGACGGCCGACGCCGCCGCCCTGTCGATCCGGGCGGGCAATGTGGCCATCCTGCGCTGCGGGTCCGACTGTCTGGAAAGCTCGCGCGCCATCCACCGGGCGATGGTCGAGGGCCTGGCCGAGGCCGGGCTGCCGGTCGATGCGGTTCAGCTGGTGGATACGCCGGACCGCGCCGCCGTCGGTGCCCTGCTGACGGGGCTTGAGGGCCATATCGACCTGCTGATCCCGCGCGGTGGCAAGAGTCTGGTGGCGCGGGTGCAGGCGGATGCGCGGGTGCCGGTGCTGGGGCATCTGGAGGGGCTGAACCACACCTATCTGCACGCCTCGGCCGATCCGGCGATGGCGGTGGACATCGTGGTCAACGCCAAGATGCGGCGCGTCTCGGTCTGCGGCGCGACCGAGACTCTGCTGGTCGACCGCGCGGCGGCGGAGCGGCTTCTGGTGCCGGTGGCCCGGGCCCTGACGGCGGCGGGCTGTGCCATGCGGGGCGATGCGGAGGCCATGGCCCTGGTGCCCGGCATGGAAGCCGCCGAGGAGGCCGACTGGTCGACGGAGTATCTGGCACCCATGCTGTCGGTGCGGATCGTGGACGGTCTGGATCAGGCCATCGCGCATATCGCCACCTATGGATCGGGCCACACCGAGGCGATCGTGGCCGAAGAGGCCTGGGCCGCCGCCGCCTTCCAGCAGGCGGTCGACAGCGCCATCGTGCTGTGGAACGCCTCGACCCAGTTCGCCGACGGCGGAGAGTTCGGCTTCGGCGGCGAGATCGGCATCTCGACCTCTCGCCTGCACGCGCGGGGGCCGGTGGGGGCCGAACAGCTGACCAGCTTCAAATATCTGGTGACCGGCACGGGCCAGACGCGGGCCTAGAGCCTGATCGGCTGAGGTGGAATCGCTTCGCGATTCCGCCGATGCCGTGAATCAGGCTCCAGCTATGAGCGAGGGCATGATTCACGCTTTCGCTGGACCCACTCCGTGGGTCCACCTCAAACGATCATGCCCTAGCCAACTGTCAGATCCATGGGCCGGGAGGTGTGCAGCGCTGTGCCGCCGAGGTCGATGACCAGGCGTCGCCCCTCGAACGCCTCCATACCGATCAGCGCCTTGGGGAAGCCCGGCAGAGCGACGTCGGCATAGATGGCGGTCTCCACATCGCGGTACAGCTGGTCGCCGACGGTGACCGTCCGGGCACGGACGAGCTGTGAGGCGATGGCGCCGCCCAGCACGATGCTGGACCCGCGCCGCACGGGACGGCCGTCCAGCAGGCCCGCGTCCTGCGCCGTCTCGCGTCCCAGCGCGATCAGGGCCGAGGCACCGGTGTCGATGACCGCCTGAACCCGCGCGCCCTCTACCGTGACCTCGGTCTCCAGGGCCCCGCGCGACTTGCCCACAAGGACGGGCAGGACATCGGTCGGCAGGACGTGACCGGTTCGCGAGTGAAAGCGCAGCCGCCGCCCTGCCGTGTCCAGCTCCAGCACCGTTTCGCCCAGAACATCCTGACCGAGGATCAGCGGGGCGGACAGGCCCTCGCGCATGGCGAGGGGACCCAGCGCCAGGATGGCCGCCCGCAGGTCGGCGATCCGCATGCCGCCGAGCGCGATCTGCAGCGTGGTGCCCCGGCCCATCTGGGCCCCGCCGCCCACGCCATAGGCCACCAGCGGCAGGTCGAAGGCCCGGGTCAGGCCCAGGGCGTCGAACAGGCCACTGTCGATGACCGAATACTGGGCTCCTGAATCGATCAGGGCCCGGACCGTCTGGCCGGCGATGGTGACGAGCGCGGTCGGCGTCGCGGCATACGGGGCGTCATAGGGCATCCAGCCGCTGGTTCCGTCGGGGCCGAAGCTCACGACCGGATGGCGCCACAGGACGTTGTCGCGCAGCCACCAGGCCCCGCCCAGCCCACCGGCGAGCAGCGCAGCCCGGGTCAGGAGGTCACGACGGTTCATGGATCAACAATGGGGACGTTCGGCCCCCGCGTCGAGGCGCGGTGCTGTCGCGGTCGCGGTCAAACCTCGAACGTCACGCCCTGGGCCAGGGGCAGATCGGCCGAGAAATTCACCGTCTGGGTCTGGCGGCGCATATAGGATTTCCAGGCGTCCGAGCCGCTTTCGCGCCCGCCGCCGGTGTCCTTCTCCCCGCCGAAGGCCCCGCCGATCTCGGCCCCCGAGGGGCCGATGTTGACGTTGGCGATGCCGCAGTCCGAGCCCCAGGCCGACAGGAAGGCCTCGGCCTCGCGGACACTGTCGGTGAAGACGCAGCTCGACAGGCCCTGCGGGACCGCGTTCTGCATCGCCACCGCCTCGCCGAAGTCGCGCCAGGTCAGGACATAGAGGATCGGCGCGAAGGTCTCGTGCCGGACGACCGCACTCTGGGAAGGCATCCGGACGATGGCGGGGCGGACGTAGCTGCCCTCCACCCGCGTCCCGCCGACCACGATCTCGCCGCCCTCGGCGACCGCCTGGGCCAGGGCCGCGTCGAAGCCCTTCGCCGCCTCCTCGTCGATCAGGGGTCCGACCAGGGTGGCGGGCGTGCGCGGGTCGCCGATGGGGAGGCTGGCGTAGGCGGATGCCAGCCGCGCGATCAGGGCCTCGGCCACGTCCTCGTGGACCAGCAGGCGGCGCAGGGTCGTGCAACGCTGGCCGCAGGTCCCCACGGCGGAAAAGGCGATGGCCCGCACCGCCATGTCCATATCGGCGGACGGGGTGACGATCATGGCGTTGTTGCCGCCCAGCTCCAGCAGCGACCGGCCCAGCCGTCCCGCCACCGTCGTCGCCACCGCCCGGCCCATCCGGGTCGATCCGGTCGCGGACACCAGGGCCACGCGCGGATCGGCCACCAGCGCCTCGCCCACGTCGCGGCCGCCGATCAGCAGTTGCAATAGACCCTCCGGTGCGTCCCCGAACCGCGCCAGCGCCCGCCGGGCAACCGCATGGACGGCCAGGGCCGTCAGCGGCGTCTTCTCCGACGGCTTCCAGATGACCGGATCCCCGCAGACCAGGGCGAGCGCCGCGTTCCAGGCCCAGACGGCGACCGGAAAGTTGAACGCCGAGATCACCGCGACCGGACCCAGCGGCTGCCAGGTCTCGCGCATATGGTGGCCGGGGCGTTCGCTGGGCAGGGTCAGACCATAGAGCTGGCGCGACAGCCCGACCGCGAAATCGCAGATGTCGATCATCTCCTGCACCTCGCCCAGACCCTCGGAGGTGATCTTGCCGGCCTCAAGCGTGACCAGCATGGCCAGGTCGGCTTTGGCGATGCGAAGTTCCTCGCCCAGCAGCCGGACCAGCTCACCCCGACGCGGCGCCGGCACGCGTCGCCAGGCCTCGAAGGCCGCGGTGGTTGCCGACAGGGCAGTGTCGACGTCGGAGGGGTTGGCGATGCGCACCGATGCGCCCGTCGAGCCGTCGATCGGAGAGCGGGTCGGCAGCCCGTCGGTCGCGAAGGCGGTTTCAGCTACGCCCAGATGGGTCAGGATCAGGCGGGCATCAGCGGCGGCGGTCATGGTCGGTTCCGGTTTCGGGCCGGGCTTAGCCTTGCGTCGGACAAAGCAAAAGGGCCGCCCCCTTTTCGGAAGCGGCCCTCGTTCAGATCATCGATGGATCAGTCGTGATCGCGCCAGCCGCCGTCGCGACGGTCGTCGCGCAGGGCGCGGCTGATCCGGTCGAGGCGGTCCTCCAGGTCACGGCGTTCCCAGCGGCTCAGGCCGTCGCGGCGGTACTGCCATTCGACCCGCTGATACTCGCTCAGCTGCCAGCGCAGGTCGCGGGCCTCACGGCGGCTGATCCGGCCCGAATAGGCGGCGCGGTCGATGCGCTGGGACAGGCGGGCCTGATCGCCGTTCAGGCCGCCGCCATTCCAGCCGCCGTTGTAGTCCTGGCCATAGCCTCCCCCATAGCCTCCACCATGGCCTCCTCCGTGGTGGCCTCCATAGGATTGGGCCAGCGTCGGGGTCGCGATCGCGACCGCCGACGCCGCCAGCAGCGAAAGCAGGGCTTTCTTCGTCAGGGCGGTCGTCATGATCTTCGTTCCTCGTTCACCGGCCCTTGATTGGGCGGCGAGGACCAGAAAACCACGGTGAAGCTGACACAGGTCTGAGCCGTCCGTTGTCAAACGGACAGCTTGATGAACGGCGACGTTCACGGCCCGGAAGAGCGGGGAACGCGGGCCGGTGCAGCGGGTTCAGAGGGATCACCGCAGCAGACCCGGAGTTGCATCGTGAAGATCAAGGATATGATGAGCAGGGACGTGCAGGTCGCCCGCTCCGCCGATCCGATCCAGGAGGTCGCGGCGCGCATGGGCGCGGGGAACTTCGGCTTCCTGCCCGTGTCGGACGGCGACACCCTGATCGGCACCATCACCGATCGCGACATCGCCGTGCGCGGAACGGGTCAGGGCAAGCCGGGAGCGGCACCGGTCAGCGAGGTGATGACCGCCGGGGCGACCACCGTGCTCGACAGCGACGACCTGAAGTCCGCACTGGACCTGATGGCTTCCGGCCAGATCCGCCGGCTGCCCGTACTGGACCGGCACGGGAAGCTCGTTGGCGTGGTGTCGCTGGGTGACCTGTCGGCGCGTGTGAAGGCGACATCCATCGGCGTGGCGCTGGAGACGATCTCGGCGTCGGCATGATCGCCTTCATGCCTGCTTCACCCTGTCTGGACACCGTGCGTCAATGGCCTTGGAGCAAGGTAGGCGGCACGATCAGGAGTGGCCAGAATGGCACGCGCGCAGTTTCAAAAGGGCCAGAAGGTCTGGGTCGAGTGCGTCGGTGCATGGGCCCAGATCGAAAAGGTTCAGCCTATCTGGGCCAAGGGGTTCGAGGAACCCGTGCGCGTCACCTATGACGTCGGCCTGGGGCGCGAATTCCAGGCCAGCGAACTGACCCGGCCGGTCGAGGACGAGGCGGGAGCCGACCTCGGCAACTGGCGTCTGCTGCGCGCCCGCAACAAGTGGCAGACGGCCGAGGACGTGGCGCACCATCCCTACCCCGGCACCTATCCCGTCGTCGTGACCGACGCGGCAGACTGGGGCGGCTGGCGCGTACCGGGCGCGGAATACGACCGCGACCCACAGAAGATCGAGTTTCAGAGCCGACTGATCGTGGCCGCGCCCCGCCTGATGCAGCTGGCGCAGCGGTTGATCGATGCGGTGTCCGAGAGCCCCGATGACGCCACGGTCGAAGGCATGGAGCTGGCGCGGGAAGCGCATGACATCCTGAAAGGCGTGACCCAGATCACGACGCCGCCGAACGATGTGGACCAGGGCGTCGTGCCGCTGATGCCCGGACAGGCCGCGGCCTAGCGCCGGATCGGCTGAGGTGGCATCGCTTCGCGCTTCCGCCGATGCCGTGAATCAGCCTCTGGGGATGAGCGAGAGCCTGATTCGCGCTCCAGGATCCGCAGCGTCATCCCGTCCGGAAATCCGTTACACGTTTCGGCGTCACGCCCTCATCTTTCGTTAACCAGACCTCGACAGGATTCCGCGACGCAGCTTAGATTCCAGGGCGTCGTCAAGAACGCGCGCACCCGGCCCCGCCGGACACGGCCGCGACCTGTCCGGGAGAGCGCCTTGCGGGGCAAAGAGCGCCGCATTCAGCAGTCGGGCCGCCGCGTCGCGGACGAACCCGATGGCCTGCCGGCATGGGCGAGGGTGCTTGTGCTGGCCCTGACCCTGGGTCTGGCCATCTATGTCCTGTTGTTCGCCCGCGAGAGCACGCGCCCGGCGCGCGAGGCCGAAAATCTGCGCGAACAGGCCCTGGTGGCCGAAGCCCAGCTGACGGCTGCCCGTCTGGACGCGGCCCTGGGGCGGGCACAGCTTGGGCTCGATGTCGTCGCCGGGCGCCTGGCCAGCGCACCGGACCGCCCCATGGATGCCGTGGAGGCCGGCCATGCCGTGGCCCCCGAGACGGCCTTTCTGGTGACGGCACCCGACGGGGCCCGTGTGGCGGTGAAGGGGGCCGCTCCAGAGGATTTCGTCTCGACGACCCAGGGCATTCTGCGCCGACACGCCGTCAACGGGCGCACCGTGATCGCCCGCACGACCCTGCCCCGGGCCGATCGTGTGGTCTTCGTCGGTCTGGACGGTCGCGTCATCGGGACATCGGCGACCTTGAAGGCGTGGCTGGGCCTGGACCCGCGCGCGCTCGTCGGAGCCCGGAAGCCCCTGCCCGGCCAGACCGGAGACACGCCTCTGACCGCTGCAGGTGCGATGGTGGGTGACACGGGGCTGGTCGTCGTGGCCTGGCGTCCCCGATCGACGGGGGCGGCGGCTTTCATCAGCGATCTGTGGCTGGTGATCGCCCCGATCGGACTGGGGGTGCTGATGCTGGGCCTGGCCGCGATGCAGCGCTGGCGCCAGTCGCGAACCTCCAGGGTCTGGGCCGAGAGCGAACAGCGCTTCCGCGTGGCGGTCGAGGCGGCCCGGTGCGGGGTCTGGGAATGGAACCTGGTGGCCGAAACCGTGGACGTCTCCGACTACATGGCCGCCCTGCTCGGACTGCCGGATGGAGGATCGGTGACGACGGCCGGGGTGATGGAGCGCATCCATCCGCGCTATCGCGATCTGGTCGAACATGCCCTTCGCCAGGCGGCGACCTTCGGCACGTTCGAGGTCACATTCGCCGTTCCCCTGGAGGGCGGAGGTGCCCGCTGGATCGACGCGCGGGGCCAGGCCCAGGGCAGTCGTGGCGACGATGGCTACGGCATGATCCTGGGCGTCGCCATGGACATCACCGAGGCCCGCCGCGCAAAGGCCCAGGCCCAGGCGGCCGAGGGACGCCTTCGCGACGGCATCGAAAGCGTGTCCGACGCCTTTGTTCTGTTCGACCGGCTCGGCCGGCTGATCCTGTGGAACCAGGCCTTCAAGGACGCCTTCAATTTCTCCGACGAGGCGGTCAGGAAGGGGGCCCAGAAGGACGAACTGAACCGCATCGCCGCCCTGGCCATCAGGGCCGACCGGCCCTCGCCCGAGGGCCGCGCCGGCGCTCGCGAGGTCGAGCTGCACGACGGCCGGGTCCTGCAGCTGTCCGAGCGCTTCACCGGGGACGGCGGCACCGTCATCACCGCCGCCGACGTGACCGCCATCCGTCGCCAGGAGGTGGAGCGTCAACGCGCCGCCGACAGCCTGCGCAAGACCGTGGACGAGCTGGAGGCCAGCCAGGCGAAGCTTTCGCTGCTCGCCCGCAAGTACGAGATCGCCATGACCCGGGCCGAGGCCGCCAACCAGGCCAAGTCCGAGTTCCTGGCCAATATGAGCCATGAACTGCGCACCCCGCTGAACGCCATCAACGGCTTCTCGGAGATCATGGCCGGCGAAATGTTCGGCCCGCTGGGGCACGAGAAATACAGAGGGTATGCCCAGGACATCCTGAAGTCCGGCCAGCACCTGCTGAGTCTGATCAACGACATCCTGGACATGGCCAAGATCGAGGCCGGCAAGATGACCCTGCACTATGAGGCGGTGTCCCTGTCCGAGGTCTGCGGGGAGGCCATCCGGCTGATGCGTGGCAAGGCCCAGGACTGCGGCCTGACCCTGACCCTGGAGGCCGGCGACGTGCCCGAGATCGAGGCCGACTATCGCGGCCTGAAGCAGGTGATGCTGAACCTGATCTCCAACGCGGTGAAGTTCACGCCGGAAGGTGGAAAAATCACCGTCTCGATCGCGCCAGCGAGCATCGGGCGGATGCGGATCGCGGTCGTCGACACCGGCATCGGCATCGCCGAGGCCGACCTGGCGCGTCTGGCCCAACCGTTCGAACAGGTCGAGGGCCAGCATTCCAAGACGACGCAAGGCACGGGGCTGGGCCTGGCCCTGACCAAGTCGCTGATCGAACTGCACGGCGGCGAGATGATCATGACCAGCACGCCGGGCGAAGGCACGACGGTCAGCTTCGACATCCCGATCCGTCGCCCCGCCCAGGTCGAGGTCGAGCAGGCGCGCGCGGCCTAAACGGAAGGCGTGTTCGGACGCGGAGCCGGAAAATCGCGGCGGTCATGACCCCCTCCGCGCCCGCGGGCATTGAGCATCTGGGCCAGCACCGCCCGGTCGGCGGGCTTCAGCGTCTGAAGGATGGCGACGGCGTCGACCTCCAGCGACTCACGGCCCCGGACCTCGGCGGCGCGCGACTGATCCAGCAGGGCGGCGACGCGGGCGGCGTCCATGGGCTCGGCCGATGCGGCCCCGATCGCCTGACGCCTGGCCTCGCGTGAGGCCTGAAAGTCCGGACGGGCACGCCGGGCGGCGACGCGCAGGGCCTGACGGACCGGCTCACGGGCCTCCGGGCTCAGCCTGTCGATCATCTCGCGGCTGGACGGGCGACCCGTGCCATCCGCGTCGCCCCGGTGGTGCTCGCCGCTGTCCTGGCGCAAGAGGACCGAATAGGCGGCGGTCGCGGCGAACAGGTTCACACCGACCGAAATGGCCAGGGCCGCGCCGAGGACGATGGTCAGGGTTCGAGTCTTCATCCCGGCACCGACGTGTCGTCCAGGCCGGAGACGAGCGCCTGTTCCAGCACCAGATCGGTTTGCTGGTCGGCCGCCATCTGGCTGCCAAGAGCGGTACCGAACACGACGCCCGCGCAGGCGGCGGCGGCCCAGCCAACCCCGCCGATCCAGAACAGGCGTTTCAGCGCGACGGACAGGCCTTCCCGCGCCTTCAGCCCGGCGGTGCCCGCCGAGGCGATGACCCGATCCCGCAAGGCGGTCGATACGGCCGGCCGGGGCGAGGTATCCAGTGCGGCATCCAGCTGACGTGCCTCGAACAGGGCCCGCTCGGCCAGGAGTCGATTCGCCGCCGACCAGGCCCGCGCGGCAGCAGCATCGGTCACGGGCCACCGGCGCAGGTCCGCGCCCCAGATATCGGCCAGTGCACGCAGCCTCGCCTCGTCCATCTCTTCGCTCCTCATGCCCGTCACGGTTCAGCGCCGGGTGCCAGGTCCGACAAGGTCTGGCGCAGGGTCCGGCGGCCCCGCGACAGAAGGCTCTCCAGCGCCTCGACGCTGATATCCATCAGGCTGGCGGCCTCTATATTGCCCAGCTCCTGGTAGTGGCACAGGACGATGGCCTCGCGCTGGCGCTCCGGCAGGTTCGCCAGCGCCCGGTTGACCCGGTCGCCCAGCTGCGCGGCCAGCAGGCCCCGATCCGGCGCCGGTCCCAAATCGGGCCGGTCCGGTGGCGTCGCGATCGGGACCTCGCGCCGTTTCCGCAATCGGTCGTAGCAGAGGTTCAGCCCGACCCGGTGCAGCCAGGTGTCGAACCTGGCCTTGCCGGGCTGCCAGCGCGGTGCCTGCTTCCAGGCCTGCAGCATGGCGTCCTGGGCCACGTCCTCGGCCTCGCCGGCATCGCCCAGCATCCGCTGGGCCAGAGCCAGCATGCGCGGCAACTTCCTGGCCACCATGGCCTGGATCGCCGCCGGGTCGCCCTGACCCACGCGGCGCACCAGGTCCTCGTCGGGGTCGACGATCGAAGCCAATCGGTCCCTTTCCGGACAAGAGAGACGGTGGGACGCGCATCGTCGACCCCGACATGGACCCTACTCCGAAGGAGCCGTCGATGGCGACGGGGTTCCGGCGGCGCGGTGGGCCATCCGCTCCGCCCGACGCTCCTGGCGGTGCTGGCGCATCTCGCCCCGGGCGGCCTGACGCTCCCCGGCGGTCACATAGCCGTCGCCGTCCTGGTCCAGTCGGGCGAAGGCGGCTGCAGTGCGGGCCTCGACATCGGCGATGGCCACCGGTCCGCGCGTGCCGCGCTCTGCACCGCCCCTGCCCGCTCCGCGCCAGCCGCGATGCTCTCCACCCCGCCCGTGGCCGCCACGCCCGGCGCGCTCGCCGCGCTGACCCGCAGCAGAGATGAACTCCTCGCGGCTCAGCATGCCGTTGCCGTCGGTGTCGGCCGTGTCGAAGCGGGCCGAGACCTGCTGGTTGCGGCGGGTGTCGAAGCCGGAGCGCATTTCCTCGGCCGAGACCGAGCCGTCGCGGTTGGCGTCCACGGCCGTCAGCCGTGCCACCCGGCCCTGAACGAACTCGTCACGGCTGATACGGCCGTCGACATTGGCATCCGCGCGCATGCCATGCGGTGCCGGTGTCGCCGTCTGGGCGACGGCGGCTCCGGCGAGGATGGCCAGGACGCTCGCCGCGCCCGCGGCCAGAAGGGTCTTTCTCATGATGTCGTCTCCGAAAGGGGTGCGCCGTGCGCTGCCCCGTGTTGCCCACCGACACATTCAACGCGGCTCGCCCGGGAGTCCGTCGCGGGGCCGTCGTCAGGGCAGGACGCGCTGTCCGGAGGCATCGACGACCACCTCTCCGTCCTCCTTGATGAACGGCCTGAGGCCGTCGGACGGCAGCAGGTCGAGGACGGCTTCCGACGGCCGACAAAGCCGAACGCCGAGGACGGACACGACGATCGGGCGATTGAGCAGGACCGGGTGCGCTTCGATCGCATCCAGCAGCCGGTCGTCGTCCAGCCCGGGATCGCCCAGGCCGAGATCGGCGAACGCCGCCTCCTTCTCGCGCATCAGCATCCGGATCGGAACACCGGCGCGCGCCGCCAGATCGACGATCATGGCCCGGCTGGGCGGGGTCTTCAGATACTCGATCACATGGGGTTCGATCCCGACGTGACGGATCAGGGCCAGCGTATTGCGGGACGTGCCGCAGGCGGGGTTGTGATAGATGACGACGTCCATCAGGTCGCAGGTCCTCCGAGGGGTGGCAGGGCCTTGTCGAAGGCCTTGCGCGCCGCCTTGCGTGTTCGCTCCAGCCGCCGGACCAGAGCCTTGAAGTCCTTCTCGCCGGCCGCTGTCGCCAGCCGGGCGTGGAAGGTGGCGGATTCGGCCTCGACGTCGGCGCGGTCGTCGAAGGCGCAGGCCAGCAGCTGGGACAGACCCTGCTGCAGGGCCCAGGCCTCCTGCAGGGCCTTGTCGGAGGCGAGTTGCTGTAGCGTCGAGACGCCGAGCGCGCCGCCCTTTGCCGCAGCCTGCAACTGCCGGAACTGACCGACGAATTCGGCGTCGACCAGACCGCCGGGCACCAGTTTCAGGTCCCAGAACCCCGAGGCGCGGCGTTCGCGTGCCATCAGGTCGCGCATGGCGCGCACCTCTGCGGCGACATCGACGCCCGGACGCGGCCGGCGCAGGGCCTCCTCGATGGCCTGGGTCACCTGAGACCCGAAGGCCGGGTCGCTGGCCCAGGCGACGCGGGCGCGGGTCAGGGCCATGAACTCCCAGGTCGCGGCCTCCCCGGCATAGTAGGCGCTGAAGCCAGACAGCCTGACCGACACCGGTCCCTTGGAGCCGGACGGCCGCAGCCGCATGTCGACCTCGTACAGCCCGCCCTCGGCCGTGTGCGCCGACAGGGCGGAGATCAGCCTCTGGGTGAAGCGGACATAGAAGGTGTCTGCCGACCAGCCCCGGGTCGCGGACACCGCATCGGCGGGCGCATCGTATACGGTCATCAGATCCAGATCGGACCCCGCCGTCATCTCGCCAGACCCCGCCTTGCCCAGCGCGATGACCGCGACCGCGCCGGGGAAGGTCCCGCCCAGCCGTAGCGTCTCGGTCAGGGCCGCGGCCGACAGGGTGCGCAGGACAGCGTCGGCCAGGTTGGTGAAACCCTTCCCCGCCGCCTGTGGGCCGACCCGGCCGGTCAGGGTCTGCATGCCGATACGGAAGGCCTGTTCGCGGTGCAGGCGGCGCACGGCGTTCATGGCCCCCTCGAAGTCGCCCGCGGCCTTCGCCTCCTCGTCCATCTGGTCGAACAGGCCGGTGTTGACGCCCAGCTCGGTCTCGAACCGGACGTCCAGCATGGAATCCAGCGCGGCCGGATAGCGTCCCAGGGTCCGGGCCAGCCGGGGGGCGAAGGCCATGACACCGACGATGCGCTCGAACAGCTCGGGCTGGTTCAGGAACAGGGCCTGGATCTGCACGCCCGCCGACAGGCCGGAAAAGAAGACCGAGAACCGACGAAAGGCCGCGTCCGCCGCGCCCGTCCGCGCCAGCGCCGTCAGCAGGCGCGGGGCCAGCCGGGTGAACAGCTCTCGCCCCCGGACCGACCGCGTCGCCGGGATGCGGCCATGGTGCCAGGACCGGATGGTGTCGGCGACGTTCGAGGGGTCCGAAAACCCCATCCGCTGCAGTGTCGCCAGGGTCTCCGGGTCGTTGTCCACCCCGGTGAACACCAGGCTGCCGAACGGCGAGGACAGTTCCTCCTCCCCCTCGAACAGGGCCCCGTAGCGCCGGTTGACGCCCAGCAGCACCGCCTCCACCCCGGCGTCGAAGGTCGCCAGGTCGCCCGCCCCCGCCAGGGCCGCGACGGCCGCGCGGCGGACGGGATCGGCGGGCAGGACGTGGGTCTGTTCGTCGTCCAGCATCTGGATACGATGTTCCAGACCACGCAGTTCGATATAGGCGTCGGTCATCCCGGCGGCGACCTCGGCGGGCAGATGGCCCCTGTCGACCAGGGCCGCCAGCGCATCGACGGTGCGGGGTTTGCGCAGGCCGGCGTCCCGCCCGCCCAGGATCAGCTGCTGGGTCTGGGCATAGAATTCGATCTCGCGGATGCCGCCGCGCCCCAGCTTCAGGTTCGCACCCGCCGCCTCCAGCCCCTCGCCGGTCTTGTGGACATGGATCTGTCGCTTGATCGACTGGATGTCGAGCACGGCCTGATAGTCGAGGCTGCGTCGCCAGACGAAGGGGACCATCTCCTTCAGGAACGCCGTCGCGGCCTCGAAGTCCCCGCAGATGGCGCGCGCCTTGATGAAGGCGGCCCGCTCCCAGTTCTGGCCGACGCTCTCGTAGTAATCGAGCGCCATGGGCACGGCCACGACCGGCGGCGTGGACGACGGATCGGGCCGCAGACGCAGATCGACGCGGAAGACATAGCCGTCTGCGGTGCGCTCGCTCAGCAGGGCCGCGACCCCCTGGGCCACCCGGTTCATCAAGCCCTGCGCCTCCGTGCCCCCGGCCAGGACGGGGGCCAGCCGCTCGGGATCGAAGAACAGGCTGAGGTCGATGTCGGAGGAATAGTTCAGCTCGAACGCGCCGTGCTTGCCCATGGCAAGGCCGAACAGGCCGGGGATGGGCCCTCGGGTGTCGGCGGCGGGGGTCAGGAGCTTGCCGCGACGCCGCAGGTCCTCGGCCACGCCGGACAGGGCCGCGCGGCTGGCGACATCCGCGAACCGGCTGAGCGCGCCCGTCACCTGATCCAGATCCCAGACACCGCCCAGATCGGCGAGCGCCGTCAGCAGATGCAGCTCGGCCTTCAGGTGCCGCAGGGGGGCCCGCATGTCGTCGGCCCCGCCGGTCAGGGCGATGGTGCGGGCGATGACGTCGGCCAGCCGGTCGTCGACCGGATCGGTCAGTACGGCCTGCAGGATGTCGGGCCAGCGCCGGGCCAGACCGAACAGATAGGGCGAAGCCGCGAACACCGGAGCCAGGGCGGGCCAGGCAGCCTCCAGAGCCTCGCCCCAGCCACCCTCGGCCGCCAGCGGGGCCAGCCGCTCGCGCGCCCGCTCTGCCGCGCTCGCATCGACCACCGGACCGCACGGCGCGATCCGCCGGCCCAGCGGCAGATCGCTCACGCCACGCTCGCGGGCGGCAGGATCAGGGCGACGCGAAGGCCGGGTCCGAAGCCGCCGTATTCGCCCGGGCCCTCGTCCAGCTGGATGCGGCCCATGTGCGCCTCCATCACGGCGCCCACCAGCGACAGGCCCAGCCCCGACCCGGCTTCGGTGCGACTGTTGTCCAGCCGCACGAAGCGCTCGATCACCCGACCGCGATCCGCCTCGGGCACGCCCGGTCCGGTGTCGGTGACCGAATACTCGATCTCGCCCGAGGAGCGCCTGCGCGCGCGCAGCATCACCGCACCCCCGACCGGGGTATATTTGATGGCGTTGTCGATGACGTTGGCCAGGGCCTGGGCCAGGAAGGGCCGCCCACCCTCGATCATCAGTCCGGTCTCGATCTCGGCCGAGAACTCCAGCCCCTTGTCCTCGGCGGCGGGCTCGTACAGCTCGGCCATGTCGGCGGCCAGGTCAGCGGCGTCGAACACGGCGGCGTCGGGGATCCGCCCTGCCGCCGCCTGCAGCCGGGCGATGGCCAGGACGGTGTTGAAGGTCTTCAGCAGGGTGTCGGCCTCGTCCAGCGCGATGCCCAGGGCCTCGACGCCCGTCACCCGGCCGCTGTCGGCATCGATCAGGGCAACCTCCAGCTTGGCCCGCATCCGCGTCAGCGGCGAGCGCAGGTCATGGGCGATGGCATCGCCCGCATGCCGGATCGAGGCCATCGACCCCTCCAGCCGGTCCAGCATGTGGTTCAGGCCACGTCCCAGCTCGTCCAGCTCGTCGCCCGACGCCTTGACCGGCACACGGGCCTTGAGATCCCCCTCCTCCACAGCCGTGACGACACGGTTCAGCCGCGCCATCGACCGTTCGAGATTTCGGCTGATGAGGAGCCCGCCGCTGAGCCCCAGCAGCAGCACCATGCCCATCGCCGCCCACAGGGCCTGGGTCAGCCGGTTCAGATAGGCTTCGGTGTCGCCCAGGCTCTCGCCGACGATCAGGGTCTCTCCGCCCGACAGGCGCGAAGTGACCGCCCGCACCTTGGGCCGGATCACATTGCCCTCGGCATCGGTGTCGGTGAAGGGGAAGGTGATCCACGCGCCGTCCTGCGCCGTCGGCTCGAACGGGTTGACACTCAGGCTGCCCGTGATCGGCATCCCGGTTCGGTCGATCAGCTTGTAGACGAAGGCGCTCTTGCTGATCGAACGATCGATGACCGCCATGTTCAGCGCGTCGATCCCGCGCGTGTCATAGATGCCGCGCAGGGCCTGGAGCTCCCCGGCCACATCCGCCTCCGCCTTGGCCTGCGCCTCCGACGCCGAGGCGATATAGACATAGGCCAGGATCGCGCTCGCCGCCGCCGCGAACAGGGCCAGGAACAGCAGCGTCAGCCGGAAGGGCGTGCGACGAAAGAGGGAGGGGAGCTGCATCGCTTAGTGGCGAGTGGCGAGTGGCGAGTGGCGAGAGCGGAAACGAGCAGCAGCGCACCCTTGGCCCCAAGCGCAATCAGACCATATCGCTGGCCGCGACCAACTCGCCACTCGCCACTCGCCACTCGTCACTGGCTCAAGCCTCCAGACGGTACCCCGCGCCCCGGACCGTCTGCAGCATGGCGCGGTCGAAGCCCTTGTCGATCTTGGAGCGCAGGCGGCTGATGTGGACGTCGATGACATTGGTCTGGGGGTCGAAATGGTATTCCCAGACCTTCTCCAGCAGCATGGTACGGGTCACCGACTGGCCGGCGTGGCGCATCAGGAACTCCAGCAGCTGGAACTCGCGCGGTTGCAGGTCGATCTCGGTGGTGCCGCGATGCACGGTGCGGGCGATCAGGTTCATCTCCAGGTCGCCGACCTTCAGCACGGTCTGGACCCCGCCGGTCTCGCGGCGGCGCGACAGGGCCTCGACCCGGGCGATCAGCTCGGCGAAGGCATAGGGCTTGACCAGATAGTCGTCGCCCCCGGCCTTCAGCCCCACGACGCGGTCCTCGACCTCGCCCATGGCCGACAGGAACAGGACCGGGGTCTGGTCGCCGTCCTTCCTCAGGGTCTCGACCATGCCGATGCCGTCCAGCCGGGGCATCATCCGGTCGACCACATAGACGTCGTAGTCGCCCTTCTGCGCCTCGAGCAGGCCATAGGCCCCGTCGATGGCGTGGGACACCGTGTGGCCGCCCTCGGTCAGGCCCCGCACCATCGCCTGGGCCGCCTCGGCGTCGTCCTCGACAACCAGAATTTTCATGGCACCGCCCTCCAGACGCAGATTCGCCGCCGACGGTAGCCCATCGGCGGCGATCTTGGGAGTTACGGCTTGTTCAGGGTCGGGACGATCACTTGTCCTCGAGTTCCAGCACGAACGGCCGGTTACCCTGCGGAATGCGGAACAGCAGCAGCACGCTGTCGCGGTTGGCGGTGCGCGCGGCCGCGACGACCGCACGCAGTTCGGCGACGCCGGTCACCGGTCTGCCATTGGCCTGTATGATGACGGCACCGGCCGGCACCTGGGCTCTTCCCGCGCGGGAGGATTCCGACACCGCGGTCACGACCAGCCCGCGAACGCCCTCGTCGATCGAATAGCGGGACCGAAGGGCCGCAGTGATCGGCGCGACCGTCATCCCTTCGACGACTTCTCCTGCCTGAGGCTGCACGCGATCCGGGCGAACCGTCTGGTCCTCATCGGCTCCGTTCGCCTGGGCATTGACGTCGGCCGGGCGGGTTCCGGACCGGACATTGATCGTCTGGCGACGGCCTTCGCGGAAAATCTCAAGCCGCAGGACGTCGCCCGGCGAGGCCTGTCCCACACGACGGGTCAATTCGGTCGAACTCGTGATGGGTTGGCCGTTCAGGGCCACCACGACGTCGCTCTCGCGCAGCCCGGCCTCTGCCGCAGGGCCGCCGGGCGTGACCTCGGCGATGAAGGCACCTTCCTGATCGGCAGGAAGGCCCAACGGCTCGCGATAGTCTTCGGGCAGGTTCTGGATCTGGACCCCCAGATAGCCGCGCTGGATGGTCTGGCCGCTCATCAGCCGATCCGTCACCGACTTGGCGATGGAGGCGGGGATGGCGAAGCCGATGCCGACCGAGCCGCCCGTCGGCGAGAAGATGGCCGAGTTTACCCCGATCACCCGGCCGTAGATGTCGAACGTCGGACCGCCCGAGTTGCCCCGGTTGATGGCGGCGTCGATCTGCAGATAGTCGGTGTAGGGCGTCGACCCGTCGCCGATGTCCCGGGCGCGCGCCGAGACGATCCCCGCCGTGGCCGTGCCACCGAGGCCGAACGGGTTGCCGACGGCGATGACCCAGTCACCGACGCGCGGCTCGGCCGCCTCCTCGAAGCTGACGAATTTGAAGTCCGAGCCTTCGACCTTGACCACAGCGAGGTCGGTGTCCTGATCGCGCCCGACCAGGCGGCCCGCCAGCTCGCGGCCGTCGGACAGCTTGACCGTGATCTTGGTCGCATTGGCCACGACGTGGTTGTTGGTCACGATGAAACCGTCGGCCGAGATGAAGAAGCCGGACCCGGCGCCCTGGGCGGTCCGGGGCTCCTCTTCCTCGTCGGGCTGCTGCGTCTCGGGAGCCTGGAAGCCGAAGCCGGGCAGGCCGGGAATGGGGATCATGCCGCCACGCGGGCGTTCGACCGGCGTCTCGACGTCGATCTGGACCACGGCGGGGGCGACCTGTTCGAAGATGTCGGCAAAGCTGAGCGGCGCGCCCTGGGGCGGGGCGAAGGCGAGGCCCGCACCGGCCGAAGGGATCAGTCGTCCGGCGGCAGTAGGCCGCTCGGCCGCATTGGCGCCCGGCCAGTCGATCACGCCCCCGGCGGTCGCCGCGGCGGCGAAGGTCAGGCCAACGGCGGCCCCCAGGATGAATTCCTTGCGCTTCAGCATCGGTCTCTTGCGATCCTTCAATGGACCCCTTGCGGGCGTCCGTTTCGCCTTTGGATATAGGACGATGGCGGCATTCGCCAACCATCGCCGTTTCACGCTTCTACCCGTCTAGCGCCCGTCGTGAGGCGCGCTTGCGTCAGGATCAGGGCGAACCGTTTCGGTTTGGAGAAGATCGGCGAGCCGACGCTCTTCATCAGGCGAAAGCGGTGTGGATTCCACGGTCTGGCGGCGCGTGAAGGCGATCAGCGCCAGCCCCCCCAGCACGACCAGCATCAGCGGCCCGAACCACAGCAGCCAGGTCCCCTCGCGCACCGGCGGGGTGAACAGGATGTAGTCGCCATACAGCTTGACCAGGTCGTCGCGGACGGCCGCGTCGCTATCGCCCGAGGCGATCTCCTCGCGGATGCGTTGGCGCATGTCGCCGGCGATGCCCGCCGGGCTGTCGGCGATGGACTCATGCTGGCAGACGACGCAGCGCACGTCCTTGAACAGGGCCTGGGCGCGGGCTTCCTGGGCGGCATCGGGCAGGGGCCGGTCGGGCGCGGCGGCGGGTTCGGCGGCGAACACCGGGCTGGCGAGGAGGGTCAGGGCCGCAAGACCGACCAGCAAGGGTCTCATGCCGCCACCGCCTTCCTGCGCCCCCCGACGGCCAGCCTCAGCCGCCGGTCGAACAGGCTCAGCAGGCCCCCCAGCGCCATGATGAACGGCCCGAGGAAGATCAGCCGCGCCCACGGATTGTAGAAGACCCGCACCGTCCAGGCGTTCTGGCCCCGGGCCCCCGCGCGACGCTCGCCCATGACGACATAGACGTCGTCCAGACCCCGGAAATCCAGACCGACCTCGGTCGTCGTCTGGCCGCCCGCCGGGAAGAACCGACGCTCGGCGGTGATCGTGCGGGCCTGCGGGCCTGCGTCGACGGGGGCGACCGTCAGCGTGCCTCGCTCGGCCAGATAGTTGGGGCCCTCGACGACCTGGACCTTGTCCAGGGTGACCCGCCACGGCCCGGCGGTCACGGTCTGGCCGATGGAGACGGGGGCGGCGGCCTCGACCTTGAACCCGGTCTCGATCACGGCCCCCAGGACAAAGACGCCCAGACCGGCATGGGCCAGCGTCATGCCCCAGGCCCCCAGCGGCAGGCCCCGCGCGCGGCGCAGGGCCTCGGCCACCGGCACCCTGAACAGCCGCACCCGCTCGATCACCTCGGCGAGCGCCCCGAAGATCAGCCAGGCCCCGATGGCGAGACCCCCTGCGGTCAGGGCCTTCTTCGGCTCGAACGCCAGCCAGCCGACGAACCCGGCGCCGATGGCCAGGGCTCCGGCGACGGCCAGGCGCTGGATCGCGCCCTTGGCATCGCCCCGCTTCCAGGCCAGCAGAGGCCCGGCCGGCAGGATCAGGAAGGCGACCAGCATCAGGGGCGTAAAGGTCAGGGCGAAATAGGGCGGCCCGACCGAGATGGTCGCGCCGGTCGCCGCCTCCAGGATCAGCGGATAGAGCGTGCCCAGCAGCACGGTGACGGCCGCGACGGTCAGGAACAGGTTGTTCAGCACCAGGGCGCCCTCGCGACTGACCGGAGCGAACAGGCCGCCGCCCTTCAGCTGGGGTGCCCGCCAGGCGAACAGGGCAAAGGCGGACCCGGCCGTGAAGCCCAGAATGCCCAGCAGCATCATGCCGCGCTCGGGATCGACGGCGAAGGCGTGAACGCTCGTCAGGACGCCGGAGCGCACCAGGAAGGCGCCCAGCATCGAGAAGCTGAAGGCCAGCAGGGCCAGGAAGACGGTCCAGCCCGCCAGCGCCCCGCGCCGCTCGGTCACCACGGCGCTGTGGAGCAAGGCGGCCCCGGCCAGCCAGGGCATGAAGGAGGCGTTCTCGACCGGGTCCCAGAACCACCAGCCGCCCCAGCCCAGTTCGTAATAGGCCCAGAAGGCTCCGAGGGTGATGCCGCCGGTCAGGAAGACCCAGCTGGCCAGGGCCCACGGTCGCACCCAGCGGCCCCAGGCGGGCCAGAAGCCGGAGAAGGCCTTGCCCTCGATCAGGGCCGCCACCGCCAGCGAGAAGGTCACCGAAAACCCGACGTAGCCCATGTAGAGAAGCGGCGGATGGAAGGCGAGCGCCGGGTCCTGCAGCAGCGGGTTCAGCGACGCACCCTGGACCGGGGCCGGATCCAGCCGGGCAAAGGGGTTCGAGGTGAAGACGGCGAAGGACAGGAACAGCGTGCCGAGCGCACCCTGCACGCCGACGGCCGAGGCCTTCAGCCCGAACGGCAGGCCGCGCGCGCGCGTCAGAGCCGCGCCGAAGACCGTCATGACCAGGCACCAGAGGACCAGCGACCCCTCGTGGCTGCCCCAGGCGGCGGCGACCTTGTAGAGCATCGGCTTGTCGGTGTGGCTGTTGGAGGCCACATTGGCGACCGAGAAGTCGGAGGTGGCGAAGGCGAAGATCAGCGCGCCGAACGCCAGAGCCACGGCTCCGGCGGCAGCGAGCGCGGCCCCTTCGGCACCGCCCGTCAGCAGCGGGCTTCGACGCATCCGGCCAACGGCGGACAGCCCCATCTGCAGCGCCGACAGAGCCAGGGCCAGGACGAGGCAGAAGGACCCGAATTCAACGATCATGAGCGGGCGGGGGTCTCGGGCCGCCATTCGCCGTCGGCTTTCAGCCGGTCGGCGACCTCCCGCGGCATATAGCGCTCGTCGTGCTTGGCCAGGACCGTGTCGGCGTGGAAGGTGCGGTCGGGCTGGAAGGAGCCTTGCGCCACCACCCCCTGCCCCTCGCGGAACAGGTCGGGCAGGTCGCCGCGATAGACCACGCGGGTGGTCGCCTTGTTGTCGGTGACGGCGAAGCTGACGTCCGCGCCGTGCATCCGGACGCTGCCGGTCTCGACCAGGCCGCCCAGGCGGATGACGCGACCCGTCGGGGCCTTCTGCTCGGTCACCTCGGACGGCGAGAAGAAGAAGGTCACGCTGTCCTGCATGGCCCACAGGGACAGGCCGACGGCCAAAGTCAGCACGGGCGTGGCAGCCGCCACGACCCACAGACGACGCCGGGCCTTGGGCGATTTGGGAAGCCAGCTCATGGGTGCGCGAAACCGGTCAGATCAGAACAGGGTGCTGCGTATAGACCCGCATGCGGTCGGCTCCAACGGGTCATCCCGCCGCTGCCAGCTGGGCCAGCAGACCGGCACGGCGCGGGTCGGCCGGATCGAGCACGGCGATCAGCGGGCCCCACATTTCCCGGGCCCGCGCCGTGTCGCCGCGTGCCAGTGCGGCCTCCCCCAGAAAGAAGCGCGCGCCCAGCTGATCGGGATCGCGCCGGATGGCCTCGACGAAGGCGGCTTCGGCGTCCGTGCCGACCGTACCCTCATTGGCGCGGACCAGGCTTTCCCCCAGACGAGACCAGCTCTGGGCGTCGTCCGGCTGGATCTCCAGCGCCTTGCGGAAGGCCGAGGCTGCGCCGATCGGATCCTCGGCCTGGAAGCGCGCGGCCCCGAGCATGGTCAGGGCGGTGTGGTTGCCGGGATCACGCTTGACGGCGCGGGTCAGGACGGCTGCCATCCGGGGTGCGTCGAGCGTCTCGGGCGTCGCGGTCCATTCGTCGATGCGCCGCTCGTAGGTCTGGTCCGGCAGACCGGGGGCACCGAAAACGAAATACAGGCCCAGGGCGACGACGGCGGTCGCCGCCAGGGCTGACATGACGATGGTCCGGTCGCGAGATCCGACCCGCACGACGGGCTCCGGCCCCGAATCGGCCAGGAGCCGACGCGCCGCCTCGGCCCGCGCGCCGGCGTAGGCATCATCGTCCAGCAGGCCGCGCGCCCTCAGGCGGTCCAGCTCCTGCAGCTCTGCGGACGCGGTGTCGGACGGCGCGGGAACCACCGTCAGTCCCTGTCGGGCCAGCGTCAGCACCAGCCATCCCGCGAGCGCCGTGGCGAGCCCGGCCAGAGTCCAGAAAACGATCATGCCAGCGGCTTAGCGGATCACGCGGCGCGGGGCGAGGCCTCAGGTGTCGCGGTGGCCAGGGCAGCCTTGGCGGCGGCGGCGCGACGCCGCGCGGTCTTGGCCGGCTCGGTGGCGTCGATCAGCACCAGGAACTGCGCCAGGGTCTCGACCAGCTGCAGGGCCGCCGAAGCATTCGGTGCCTCGCCCGCATTGACGGCCTCCATCACCAGATCGGCGTAGGTGGAGAGCCGCTCGACCACCGTCGTTACCAGCTGGTGTCTCAGGGACTCGCAGCCGAAGACCTGGGCCGAACTGCGGATGGCTCCGACCAGGGTCAGCATGACCCGCGTCGTCTCGATGACATCCGGCCCGGCCATCTGGTCGAGGGCGGCGGCTTCGCGGGTCATGCGGCCGGTGGTATTGACCCGCCGGGTCGGCAGGACCTTGTCGAGAACCCTGTCGGTGGATGTCAGCATGTCCGACAGGGTGCCATTGATGCGGGCGCGGGCATCGCGCGCCGACTTGCCCCATGCACCTTCGGGAGCCAGCTTGAGGGTACGGTCCAGTTCCGCCAGGATTTCGCCACACCAGATGATGTCGTCCTCCACGCCGACACCCGCGCTCGGGTCGGTACGACCGGGCTTGAAGGCGGCGATGCGGGTCACCCGCGCCTCGACCGCGGCGATCAGCCGGTTGACGAAGACGGCCATCTCCGATGCTGACAGCATGCCTTCCTGGCTCGCGGTCCGTGACGAATTGATCACAAGGCGCAGGATCAGCGCTGCATCGGTCAGGTGGCCAAACAGGATTTCGAGCAGGCGCGGTCCACCGTCCCGCGCGATCTCGCCTGCGTCGCGGACCATCAGACGCAGCTCGGCCAGCTGAGCTTCGGTCGGACGGGCGATCAGGGCCGGAAGAGCTGCGATGCCGCTTCGGGCCAGAATGGCCAGGTCGAAACAGGCCGCCAGTTCCCTCAGACCTTCGGCCCGCGTGTCTTCGTCCCAGTCGGCTGCGGGCCAGATGATGTCGGGCTGGTCCCGGATCACGCCCGAGGCCGCGATACAGATGCGATTGGCCACCGCCAGGACCTTGGGATCGTCCTCACGGAACCGGACGTCGTTCAGCTGGTGCATCAGGTTGGGTTCGCGGGCGGTCGCGGCCTTCCACACGCGGGGCAGGACGCTGGACGGAAAGGTCAGGGCAGCAACGCCGTCAGGGCGCGGGGCAAACATCGGCAGCAGGGGTGCGAACACCACGGCGCGACGCTGGCGGTCTGCGGTCTCGTCGGCCAGCATCTGGCTGAGCGCGCGGGCGCGCTCCCCTGGCAACTGGCCAACGGTCATCGACAGCGTGTCCAGGACGCTGCCGGGCACGCGCTCCAGCATCTGGGCGAGCACAGCACGATGGGCGACCGACAGTGCGGCCATTCTGGTCTCCGAAGCACGGGTGTCGTCCCGCTCCCGAACCAAGGTAACGTCTGAAGTTTAAGATTCCGCAAGCGGGCGGGTCAGGCCTCGGCGGCCGGCAACTCCAGAACCGCCTTCAGACCGCCGAGATCGCTGGCCGCCAGGGTAAGCCGCCCGCCATAGGCCCGGGTCAGGTCCTCCACGATCGCCAGACCCAGGCCCGACCCCGGGGCTTCCTCGTCCAGACGGGCCCCGCGCTTCAGGACCTCGTCGCGCTGGTCGGCAGGCAGGCCGGGGCCGTCATCCTCGACCACGGCGATCATCTGGCCCAGCCCGCTGCTCCCGGCCGAGACCCGAACCCGCCGCGTCGACCATTTGCAGGCGTTCTCCATCAGATTGCCCAGCACCTCCTGCAGGTCCTGACGCTCGCCCAGAAAGGCCAGGTCGTCGGGCGCGCGCCAGTCGATCTCGACCCCTTTGGACTGGAAGACCCGTTCCAGCATCACGGCCAGTTCGTCGACGACCTCTCCCACGGGGGTGCGCTCGCCCAGACCCTGCGCCCGGGCGGCGGCGCGGGCGCGGCGCAGGTGATGATCGACCTGACCCTTCATGATCTCGGACTGGCGGCGCACGACCGCGGCCAAGGGGGTCGGATCGCTTTCCGCCTCGGCCAGCATGACCGACAGCGGCGTCTTCAGCGCATGGGCCAGATTGCCGACGTGGGTGCGCTGGCGCTCCACAACCTCCTGATTGTGGTCCAGCAGACGATTGACCTGTCCGGCCAGAGGCTGGATCTCGGTCGGATAATCGCGGGCGATCCGGGCCGCGCGGCCCTTGCGGACGTCGGCGATTTCGTTCCTCAGATCGAACAGGGGCCGCAGCCCGATCTGGACCTGCACGAAGACGGCGATCACCAGCCCGATCCCCAGGATCAGCAGCGCCGTCCAGGTGAAGGTCGCGAACTGGCGCGTGTCCGTCTCGATGTCGGAGCGGTCGATCCCGGCCATGAAGACCAGCGGCTGGTTCCGGCCCGGCAGAGTCTTCATGCTGGCAGCGATGCGCAGGGGCTGGCTGCCGTCCGGAAGGACGCCGGGGTCGTTGTAGCTTACCAGAGCCCCCAGCGACGACTGCAGCCGCTCCGGCAGTTCGTCATCGGCATACAGGCTCTCGCCCGCCAGTGAGGGCGACCGGACCAGAATGCGCATCCGGCCATCCGGTGTCAGCTCGGCGACCTGCCAGTATTTGCCCGACAGCCCCCGCAACGTGCGCCCGTCCTTGATCTCGGCCACGGCAACGCCATCAGGGGCGGCGACGCTGGCGATCACCACGTCGTCGATGGTATTGGACAGGACATTGCCCAGCCGCCGGAAGGCGCTCTCCTGATACTGGCCGGTCAGCACCCAGCCCGTAAGCATGAGCGCCAGAACGATCCAGCCCGAGGCCAGCCATATCAGTCGCCGTGTCAGACTGCGGCCCGGACGTCCGAACCACCGGCCCCAGGACGGTGCGGCTTCCGATCGGACCGGGGCCCCCGCCTCGTGGCTCACGCGGCCTCGGACTCGCCGGTCAGCGGGGTCAGGCGATAGCCGAGACCGCGCACGGTCTCGATCCGATCGGACCCGACCTTCTTGCGCAGGCGGCCGATGAAGACCTCGATGGTGTTGGAATCCCGGTCGAAGTCTTGATCGTACAGGTGCTCGACCAGCTCGGTCCGGCCTATGACCCGGCCCTGGTGCATCATCATATAGTGCAGCAGCCGGTATTCCAGCGACGTCAGCCGCAGCGGCTCACCGTTCACGGTCGCGCGTGCCGCCTTCGGATCCAGCCGCAGGCCGCCGCATGACAGGGTCGCCGAAGCGATGCCGGCCGAGCGTCGCAGCAGGGCGCGCAGCCGCGCCAGCAACTCCTCGGTGTGGAAGGGCTTGGTCAGATAGTCGTCGGCTCCGGCGTCGAAGCCCGACACCTTGTCCGACCAGGCCCCGCGCGCGGTCAGGATCAGCACCGGTGTCGTCTTGCCGTCCCGCCGCCAGCGTTCCAGCACCGATACGCCGTCGATCTTGGGCAGGCCCAGATCCAGCACCACGACGTCATAGGGTTCGGTGTCGCCGAGAAAATGGGCTTCCTCGCCGTCGGCGGCGTGATCGACGGCATAGCCGGCGTCGCCCAGCGCCATCTTCAGCTGACGCGACAGGTCAACGTCATCCTCGACAAGCAGAACACGCATGATCGTTCCCCCAGATCTCAGCCGCCGGCGTCGACGGAAATGTCCATGACCCGACCGTCGCGCTCGAAGCGGAAGACATGGCTGTTGCCGCGCATGCCCATATAGCCGACGAAGCGCGCGCCCCCTGCCCGGCCCTGGGCGATCGACTGGGCCTCGGCCACGCTCATCTGGCGGCGCTCGCGCATATCGCTGCGATCGTCGTTGCGATCGCGATCGCCGCGGAAGCCGCCACGGTCCTGGGCGACTGCGCTCAGGGGCGCTGAGGCGATCAGGGCGGCGAGAAGGATGGCGGAAACGCGGGACATGGGACGCTATCTGACGGATCGCCCGTGAACGGCGGCTGAACATCCAGCTTAGACAGGTTTAACCTCGCGCGAAACCGCTCAGCCGCCATCCGAAGGGTCGCGCCCCTTTTCGCGCTCGTCAGACCCGCAGTACGCTTTCCATCACCGTCACGGCCCGTCCCCGGATCAGCACCCGGTCGCCGGCGCGCTCGCATTCGAAGCGGGCACCCCGTCCCGGACAGGCCTGCAGGAACCGCAACCTCTGCCGCCCCAGCTTTTCCGCGAACAGGGCCGTCAGCCCGCCTCGCGCCGAGCCCGTCGCCGGGTCTTCGTCCAGCCCGCAGCCCGGCCCGAAGAAGCGGTCGATCACATCGACGTCGTCCTGATCCGACAGCGCACAGGCGATCACCTGCCCGCGCTCCATCGCTCCCTCGCCGAACGCCAGAAGGGCCTTGCTGTCGGGCCTCAGCGACCGGACCGTCGCCGCATCGGCCATGACGGCCATCAGGTAGCGGCTGGCCCAGACCTCGACCGGCTCGGCCCCCAGCGCCTCGGCCAGACCCGCAGGCACCTCGACCCGGGTGACGGGATCGACGGGAAAGTCCATTTCGTAACCCTCGCCGCTGCGCCCGACCGTCAGCGGTCCGGAGGCGGTGTCGAAGGTCAGGGCATCGGCCTGCGACCCAAGCTCCGCGAACAGGACATGGGCCGCCGCCAGGGTCGCATGGCCGCACAAGGGGACCTCCGTCGCCGGGGTGAACCAGCGCAGATCGAACCGCACCGGGTCCGGGGTCCGGCGCAGGAAGGCGGTCTCGGAATGGTTGTTCTCGGCCGCCAGGGCCTGCATCCAGCCGTCGTCGGGCCAGGCGTCGAACGGCTCGACCACGGCGGCGGGATTGCCCATGAAGGGCCGGTCGGCGAAGGCATCGATGGTCCACTGGCGCATCGTCGGGCGAATAGTTTAGTTGGCGGCCTGATGCCACATCGCACACCCACCCTGACCATCGCCCCGACCGAGGACCAGCTCCGCATCGCCTGGCGCTGGATCGCCGAGGACAGCTACTGGGGCGCTCACATCCCGTGGGACACCTTTCGCCGCGCTTGCGACGGATCGCTGTGTTTCGTCATGGTGCAGAATGACACGCCGGTCGCCTTCGCCCGGGTGGTCACCGACGGCGCGACCTTCGCCTGGCTGTGCGATGTCTTCGTGGACCCGGCCGCGCGCGGACAGGGTCGCGGCAAGGCCCTGATGCAGGCGATCATGGACGACCCGCGCCTGCAGGGCCTCCGCCGCTGGGGCCTCGCCACCGCCGACGCCCACGGCCTGTACCAGCACTATGGATTCGAACCCGCCGATCCGCTGCGGCACATGGAAAGGGTCGATCGCGACATCTATCCGCGACTGGCCGCGACGATCTGAAGCTCCGGCCAGCGCGTCGTCAGCTTCTCGACCACCCGGTCCCAGTCCTTCGCCACCCCCCGGGTCGGATTGGGCCGCAGGGTCAGGCCGAACATATCCTCCAGCCCCAGGGGGGCCGCGACGCTGATCGTATCGTCGGTCTCCAGCCGGATGCCGACCGCGAAGGCCGGGGCCACGAACCGCTCCAGCGCCTCGTCCGTGCTGGCAATGGGGTCATAGGGCTCGCCGAAATGAGCGGGGAACCAGATTGGCACCCGGGCCTGGTTGCGGACCTCGACCGTGCTGGCGAACGGTTCGTCGAAAGCAGCGGCGACCCGCCTGATGACGACATCCTCGGCGTCCCATGAAGTGTCGGCGTCATAGTAGCCGACATCGAAATCCTTGCGTCCATAGCCCGCCGGTCGCCCGGTCAGGGCGTTCCAGACCGACTGATAGACCGCCCCCGAAAAGATGCGCCAGTCCGGCAGGGACTGGGCCCGCACCACGGTCAGCACATGCATCAGGTCATGATCGGCACGGACGATCTCGATCAGACCGGCTTCCAGGTCGCTCACCGCCCGACCCTCAGCGGCCAGCCATGGTCCAGCGGGCCGTGTCCGCCGCCCAGCCCGGGTGCGCGCCGGATGGCCTCGGCGACATAGGCCCAGCCCTCCGCCACCGCGACCTCCAGCGGCCGCCCCAGCGCCAGCCCCGCCGCGATCGCACTGGCCAGGGTGCAACCCGTCCCGTGGGTCGAGGTCGTGTCGA
Source organism: Brevundimonas subvibrioides (assembly GCF_027271155.1). Classification (NCBI taxonomy): domain Bacteria; kingdom Pseudomonadati; phylum Pseudomonadota; class Alphaproteobacteria; order Caulobacterales; family Caulobacteraceae; genus Brevundimonas; species Brevundimonas subvibrioides. Next base: position 881,354 of record NZ_CP114542.1, on the reverse strand, counting down.
CGCGCTCGCCTTCCAGCAGGGTCTCGCCAGCGGGCGTCAGCAGCAGGTCGACGACGTTCGGCCCGGGAACATGGCCGCCCTTCATCAGCACGGCGCGCGCGCCCAGCGTCAGCAGCGCCTCGCCCGCCCGGCGCTGGCCGTCCAGATCGATGACTGATATCCCGGTCAGGGCCTCGGCCTCCGGGGCGTTGGGCGTCAGCAGCCCGGCGCGCGGGATCATCAGCGCCCTCACGGCCTGCACCGCATCCTCGTCCAGCAGCGCCGCCCCGCCCTTGGCCACCATCACCGGATCGACCACGGCGATGGCGTCGGACGTGTCCAGAATGGCCGCGACCCGCTCCACCACCGCGACCGACCCCAGCATGCCGGTCTTGATCGCATCGGCCCCGATGTCGTCCAGCACGGCCCGCGCCTGGGCCTCGATCAGGTCGAGCGGCAGGGGATGGACGCCGTGGACACCCAGGGTGTTCTGTACCGTGATCGCGGTGATCGCGGTCGCCGCATAGCCGCCCATGGCCGTCACGGCCTTGATGTCGGCCTGGACCCCTGCCCCGCCACCGGAGTCGGACCCGGCGATGATCAGGACCCGGCCCTTCACGAGGCCGCCCCCTCGATCGCCGCCTGCACGGCCAGGGCCTGGACCGTCTCGCGCACGTCGTGGACCCGCACGATGGAGGCCCCCCGCGCCGCCGCGTCCAGGGCGATGGCCAGCGAACCGCCCAGCCGGTCCCCCGCCTCGACCGCCGACGGATCGACGTTGCGGATCATGCGCTTTCGACTGGCTCCCATCAGCACCGGATAGCCGGTCCGGGTCAGGTGTCCCAGCCCGGCGATCAGCGCCAGATTGTGCTCGATCGTCTTGCCGAAGCCGACGCCGGGATCCAGGGTGATCCGCGTCCGCGCGACACCCGCCGCCTCGGCCACCCGCGCCCGCGCGACCAGATAGTCCGTCACCTCGGCCAGCACGTCGTCATAGCGCGGTTCCACCTGCATCGAGCGTGGCTCGCCCAGCATGTGCATCAGCACGACGTCGCACCCCAGATCGGCCGCGACCGCCGGGCTGTCGGGCGAAAAGGTCAGGGCCGTCACATCGTTCCAGATCGTGGCCCCTGCCGCCATGGCCGCGCGCGCGACCTCGGGCTTCATGGTGTCGATGCTGATGGGTCCATGCCAGCGGGCGTGAACCGCCTGGATCACCGGGATCGTCCGCGCGATCTCCTCGTCGGCCGGGACGGGCTCTGCCCCCGGCCGCGTACTCTCGCCGCCAATGTCCAGGATATCGGCCCCGTCGCCGATCAGTCGCATCGCCTGGGCCAGCCCGCCCTCGGCAGAGGCATGCAGGCCACCGTCGGAGAAACTGTCCGGCGTGACGTTGAGGATACCCATGACACGGGGACGGCTCACGCGGGTCCCGCCTGCGGACAGAGGGTCCCGGGATCACGCGGGGTAAAGCGCTGAAGAACGCGCCAATCGACGACCACCGGTGCCATCAGTCCTTCTTTCCGATCAGTCCGCCCAGGGCTTCCAGATAGGCGGCGAAGGCCTTTCGGCCAGAGGGGGTCAGGGTCACACGCGTCAGCGGCTTGTTGTCCCTGAAGCTCTTGTCGATCGCCACATGGCCCGCCTCCTCCAGCTTCTTCAGATGGACGGAGAGGTTGCCCTGCGTGGCCTCCAGCACCGTCTTCAGCTCGGTGAAATCGGCGGTTTCGACGTCGGCCAGATAGACCATGATCCCCAGCCGCATGCGACCGTGGATGACCTCGTCGATCCGGCCCAGATCGCCCAGCGCCATGGAGTCAGGCCTCGGCCCGGAGGGCGTCACGCAGGATGATGGCGCCGGGCAGGGCAAACAGCAGGAACAGGGCGGCCGTCGCGACCCAGAGATAGGCGATCGGCTCCCGCACCAGCAGGCCCAGGGCCACGGCGGTCGTCCAGTGCCCGGCGGCCACCAGCCCCATCCACGCCTTGCGCTTCAGGGTCCAGGCAACGAACCAGGCCATGGCCTGGAAGGCGAAGACGATGGCGGGATAATAGAGCCAGACCGCGAAATCGCCGTCGCGTGCCGAACCGGCGCCGAAGATGATGATGACCGCCAGATTGCCCAGACCCGTAGCGGTGAAGGCGCTGTTCATGGCGCGGCCGGCCGTCGGTCCCTTGGTCGCGGCAACGCCCGATCGACGGTCTGCGACGACCACCCAGGCGATGGCCACGCACATCGCCCCCGTGATGGCGATGACGAAGGTCAGGGTCGCCCAGTCGGGCCAGCGGACGAGGCCGGCGATCTGGCCCAGATGGAACAGACACTGGACCCCGTAGAGCAGCCCGCCGACGAGAAAGAGCACGCCCATGGGAATCTGCTTGCGCCCACCCCCACCCTCCACGATCGCGCGCAGGAAGGCGAGGTCGGCCTCGGCGGACGGCTTGCTGGAGCTTTCGGACATGGCGATTCTCTCGTTGGACCGGTCCGTCCGGGGTGGACGAGCCGAGGGGGATTGGCAAGCTATTCGGCAGGAACGGCGGCGACAGGCGCGGGTTTGCGCCACGGGACGCGCCGGCCGTTCAGCCAGCGTCCCATGAAGCTGTGGCGGATCAGCAATTCGTAGGTGATCAGACAGACGGCCAGGACGCCCAGCGACACCCCGCCCAGCTTCAGCCACCAGGGCCCGGCCCAGTCCTGCACCCAGACCTGGGCCAGCATGACGAGCGGCAGGTGCAGGATGTAGACCCAGTAGGAGGCATCGGCGAGATAGCGCCGGATCGCGCTGTAGCCCGACAGGAAGCGCAGGCACAGCCCCATCGCTGCGAAGGCGGAGCTGTAGACGGCCAGGGCCGTCACCGCCGCCGCGATCGCCTTTTCGTCGGTCGGTTCGACCATGGGCGTGATCTTCGGCCCGCCGGCCAGATGCCAGGCGGCGACACCCGAGACCACGGCCACGACCAGGTACAGCGGCGACCAGGCGGCGATCCGGGTCAACAGGTCGCGACGCCGGTCGATCAGGAAGCCCAGGCCGAACGCCAGACCGAACCCGACCAGGGCCGAAGTGTGCGGCACCAGTCCCGCGTCCGGCGTCGGCACGGCGAAGAAGGCGATCCATTTCGGATCCAGATAGAGGGCCAGGGCCAGAGGCGCGGCCAGAACGGTCGGCGTCCACGGCCCGATCAGGGTACCGGTCATCCTGTCCACGATCCGACCCCAGCCGCCATCCCTGTCCAGCAGGGCGAAGGGCGCGCGCAGCACCAGGACCGCCGCATAGAAGAGGGTCAGCACATAGAGGAACCACAGGTGTGTCAGCGGGAAATTGGTCCAGTCATAGGTCGGCGGCGGGGGCGACGGCGCGCCGGGCACCACCAGGCCGTTCACATAGGACGTCCAGATCAGGGCCCCGACGATGCCGACCATCACCGGAAACCAGAAGGCTGCCAGTGGCCCCGTGATCCGCAGGGCCCGGTCCCTGGCAAAGCCCGACCATCCCCGGCGCGCCAGCATCATATGGGCGAACAGGCCCGCGATCAGGAAGAAGGCCGTCATGCGGAACAGGTGGATGGCGAAGAACAGCCAGGCCGCGCCGATGGACCGGCTATCGTCGGCGACGATCCAGATCTGTTGCGGAAAGAAGGCAAGGCTCGCGTGCAGGACGACGCCCAGCAGCAGGGCCCCGCCCCTCAGCGCATCCAGCCCATGCAGACGGTCCGGTTGATGGATATCGGTGGTCATCGTGCCTCTCCCTCGTTCGAAGAGCCATATCTCACAGACCTGTTTGAAATGCAAACTTGTTCGTCAGAAAGAACCCCGCCTCTATTGCGCGAAGGCGGGGCTCTGACGTCTAGTGGACGGTGGGGTGCTGGTCCGAGGCGACGACCGTGACGCCTTCCGACACCGGCGTCACCGGCACCGACACCGAAGGTCCGGCGTTGGGGAAGTTGTTCTCGTCGCGGTTCGGGGCCGCGCCCTTCTCCAGCAGGTCCTTGATCTCCTCGCCCGACAGGGTCTCATACTCCAGCAGCGCCTGGGCCAGGGTTTCGAGGTCGGCGGCCTTGCGGGTCAGGATCTCGCGCGCCTCGTCCCAGCCGGAGGTGACCAATCGCTTGACCTCGGCGTCGATGGTGCGGGCGGTCTCCTCGCTGATGTTCTGGCTGCGGGCGACCGAGTGACCCAGGAAGACTTCCTGTTCGTTCTCGCCATAGGCCACCGTGCCCAGCACGTCGGAGAAGCCCCACTGGGTCACCATCCGCCTGGCCAGCTTGGTCGCCTGCTGGATGTCGGACGACGCGCCGGAGGTGATGTTCTCCTTGCCGAAGATGAGTTCCTCGGCCACGCGGCCACCGGCCATGATGGCGATGCGATCGACCATCTGCTGGTATTTCATCGAATAGCGGTCGCCTTCCGGCAGTTGCATCACCATGCCCAGCGCCTGACCACGCGGGACGATCGTCGCCTTGTGCACCGGGTCCGCCATCTTGACGTTCATGGCGACGATGGCGTGGCCACCCTCGTGATAGGCGGTCAGGCGGCGCTCCTCCTCGTTCATGGCCATGGACTTGCGCTCGGCGCCCATCATGACCTTGTCCTTGGCGTCCTCGAAGTCGCGATGGGTGACCATGCGACGGTCCTTGCGCGCCGCCATCAGGGCGGCCTCATTGACCAGATTGGCCAGGTCGGCACCCGAGAAGCCGGGCGTGCCCCGTGCGATGGTCTTGACGTTGACGTCGGCGGCCAGGGGCACGTCCTTCATGTGCACGCGAAGAATGCGCTCGCGGCCGGAAACGTCCGGGTTCGGCACGACGACCTGGCGGTCGAAGCGGCCGGGACGCAGCAGGGCCGGGTCCAGAACGTCGGGACGGTTGGTGGCGGCGATCAGGATGATGCCTTCGTTGGCCTCGAACCCGTCCATCTCGACCAGCAGCTGGTTGAGCGTCTGCTCGCGCTCGTCATTGCCGCCGCCGAGGCCCGCGCCGCGGTGCCGTCCGACGGCGTCGATTTCGTCGATGAAGATGATGCAGGGCGCGTTCTTCTTGGCCTGTTCGAACATGTCGCGCACGCGGCTGGCGCCGACGCCCACGAACATCTCGACGAAGTCAGAGCCGGAGATGGAGAAGAAGGGCACGCCCGCCTCACCCGCCACGGCACGGGCCAGCAGCGTCTTGCCGGTGCCGGGAGGGCCCACCAGCAGGGCACCCTTGGGGATCTTTCCGCCCAGGCGCTGGAACTTGGCCGGATCCTTCAGGAAGTCGACGACCTCCTGAAGTTCTTCCTTGGCCTCGTCCACGCCGGCGACGTCGTCGAAGGTCTTCCTGCCCTTGTGCTCGGTCAGAAGCTTCGCCTTGGACTTGCCGAAGCCCATGGCTCCGCGCGCGCCGCCCTGCATCTGGCGCATGAAAAAGATCCAGACGCCGATCAGCAGAAGGATCGGCAGAAGGCCCAGCAGGGCACTCATCCAGACCGACTGGCGGATGGTCTTGGCCCCGACGTCGACACCGGCGGCGTCCAGACGGGCAGCCAGCTGGTTGTCCGAAATCGGCACCACGGCGGTGAAGCGGTTGTCATTCTTGTAGACGCCGGTGACCTGGTCGCCCGAGATCATGACCGACTTGACCTCACCGGCCGCCACCTGGTCGTTCAGCTGCGAATAGCTGATCGCCACGGGCCGCGCCGCAGAGGCGGCACTCCCGCCCGGTATGCCCATGGCGCTGCCCTGGCTGATCGCCGCATAGACGGCCAGAAGACCCAGCAGGATCGCGCCCCAGATGGCCATGTTGCGCAGGTTCATCGCTCTGATTTCCTAGGTCGCCGGACGGCTGTCCGGCATGGGTTTCACGTGTTCGAATTCAAAATAGGTCAGACGGCGGCGTTTCGCCATGGATCGTTCCGTGAAGGTCGCATTCCTGCGTCGTTTCGCCCAGCGCCAGGGCCAGACGACGCGGCGCAAGCGCACGAACCTTCGCCTCTCGCCATGCAAGAACCGGCGCATCCGATCCGTCCCGGATCAGGACCGGCAGGGCACCGCGGCCCCAGGGCGCGACTGTATCGACGATGGCGCGATCCGCCTTCGACAGCCGGTTCAGTCGGCCGAGGGCGGCGGTCACCGACCAGCCGGGTTCACGGGCGGTGATCGCGTAGCGACCGTCCCAGACAATGGGAATGTCCGGGTGGAGGGGGATGGCGGCAACGGGCTTTCGCTTCAGCTCGCCCGCCTCGCGGCCGATGATCCCGCGATCGGACGAGACCTCGATCCTCGCCCCCGCCAAGGTCGCGGTGAAGGGGTCGCCGGTTCGGAGCCGGTCCGCGAGAGCCGCCAGCCGGTCCGGACGCGGCAATCGATCATGGCCGGCGGCGCATAAAAGGGTCATGGCAAGATTTTCGCCTGCCCCGGCAAATCCCTCTCCCAGCGGGAGAGGGCTTGAGGCTCGCAGGGCGGAGCGATCCTCCTTCAGCCGAAAGGGTGAGGGGTCAAGGGGCGAGCCGGTCAGGGCATGACGCGCTCTCCCCCTGGCAAACCGGTCATTTCCCGGATCCTCGATCCAGCCCTGCCCGGCCGAGCGCAGCCCGTCCCGCAGGGCCTCCCGCCGCTCCCCCAGCGTCGGTCGAAGCAGCATCAGCCCCCGCCCCTGAGGCCAGGCCGGGCTCGGCGACCATTCCCGCAAGTCCCCCAGGGTCGAACCCCGCATCCGCATCCAGTCGCTTTCGGCGATGTCGTCGGCGGTGTGGGCGAACAGCACGACCCTGGCGCCCGCCGCTCGCGCCGCGTCGGCGATCAGGGCGTGACGGGCGCGGCGCGCGGCGGCGGGCAGGCCGGTGGCAGGCTTGTCGCCCTCCCAGCGGCGTTCCATCCAGTCCGCACCGACGGCCCGTGCCGCCCCGGCACAGAGGCGGCTCCAGGTGGCGGCCTCGGGGTTCAATCCGTGGTCGACGGTGATGGCCAGGAGCCGGCGTCCAGCCTCGCGCGCCCAGTCTGCCGCGATCGACAGCAGGGCCATGGAGTCCCCGCCGCCGGACAGGGCCAGGGCGACGGGAGGGTCGACGTTCCGCTCCAGCCGCGCATCCAGCCGGGCCCGGACCCGCGCGGTCAGGTCGTCGGTCAGCGGCAGTTCGCGGCCCGGCCGGTCTCCGCAGCGATCTGGCGCAGGCCAGCCGTCGAGGTCGCCGCATAGCGCCGGTTGTACTCACCCAGCGCCGCGCACGCCTGCGGATCGCGGTTTGTGGCCTCCAGACCGCGCGCCAGCTTCAACGTGACCTCGCCGGCCCAGCCTTGCGTCGGCCAGCCCTGCAGGGCCTGGGCATATTGCTGCACCGCCCCGGCCTGATCGCCACCCGCGCGGATGATGTCGCCCACACGCCACAGCGCCTCGCGGGCGGACGGGGTATCGGGCCAGTTGATGGTCACGGCCTCCAGCGCCGCCCGACCCTGTGCCGGATCGGCGCTCAGCAGCACCCTGGCCGCGGCCAGGTCCGAGGCGGCGTCGCCGGTCGGGGAGCGGGGACGGGCCGCTTCGGCTTCGGCGGCTTCCCGGGCGGCGCGGTCCTCCGCAGCGGCGCGCTCCAGCGCCTGCACGCGGCCTTCCGCATCGGTCAGGCGCAGGCGCAGGGCCGCATTGTCGCGGTCGCTCTCGTCCAGCGAGAAGGTCATCCGCTCCAGATCGCCGTTCACCCGCTGGACGGTGGCCTCCAGATCGCGCAGACGTCGATCCATCACGCCGACGCGCCCCTGCAGCGCCAGGACCTCAGGGTCCGGCTCGACCAGCACGGGCTGGCCCTGACTGTTCCGCTGGGTCAGGGCGCGCTCCAGACGCCGGACGTTGCGGTCCAGCGTATCGAGGCGGCGGTTGTCCCACTGCACGGCGGGCAGCGGCTGGGTCTGGGCCACGACGGCCCCGCCGACCAGCCCGCAGCCGACGACGGCCAGGGCGATGTTCCGGAAGGTGAGCAGGCTTTTCATGACGCTACAGCTTTCACCGATTTGGGGCCGCCGCAAGGCAGGCGATCATCCCGTCAGGCCCATCAGCACGATCGCGGTCAGGAACAGGCTGATCGTGAGGATGCAGAAATTCAGCAGCACGAAGGTCCGCCACGCCGCCGAAAACACCGACAGACCATAGGTCCCCTTCAGCTGGGCGAACATATGGACCGGGATCGACAGGAACAGCAGGGTCCCCAGTGTATCGGTAAACCATCCGTCCCAGCGCCCGAAAATCCCGATCACCATGGTCAGGATCGATATGAAGGTCAGGGAATACAGCACGAACACCCCGTGATCGTACCAGGTAAACCCCCGTTTCCAGGCGAACAGCAGCCAGACGAACGGGATCGACAGCGGGATCAGCAGGAAGGCGAATTTGTAGGCCGTCTGCTGGATCTTGTAGACGGCGAAATCGGGGTTCGCGAGCTTGTGCAGGATCTTCTCCCGCATCTTCCTGTCACCGAAGCCGATGTGGACATTCCCGTCATGGACGGCGTCGGCGACCGACGCCTGCCAGCTGCCGGGCACCATCCCGTCCGATCTGGGACCGGCCGCCTTGGCCTCTTCCAGCCTCTGAAGGCTCCCTTCCGCTCCCGTGACCGCGCCCCGGGCCCCGGCCACGATACCCTCGCGGCCCGGAGCATCGGCCGGCGTCTCGGCCTCGACCGTGGCAAGGGCCTGGCGGGCCTCGATCACGGCCGTCCGGGCCGCGGCGATGCGCACATCCAGCGGCTCTTCCTGGACCACCGGCGCCCCCCCGAAGCTCAGGGCAAAGAACATCAGGAAGACGGTGAACAGGAAGATGGCCAGGGGAGACACGTAACGCGTCCGCTTCCCGTGGATCCATTCGCGCGTCAGCTTGCCGGGATTCAGCATGAGCAGCGGCAGGGTACGCCAGATGCGGGCGTCGAAATGCATGACGCCGTGCAGCAGTTCCTCGCCCAGATGCAGCAGGGTCCGGTGCACATGGGTCGGCTGGCCGCAGTTGGCGCAGAAATTGGCCGTGACCGGCTCGCCGCAGTCGCTACAGGTGCCGGAATGGGCCTCGCCCGCATGGCCGGTCGGCTTTTCGACCGCGCCCGCCAGAATACCCCCGGTGATCAGACCCCCGGTCGCCTCGATATCCACCATGGGGTCCCCCAGACCGTGCAGCGCACAATCTGCCGGTCGGGCGGGGTCGAGGCAAGGGTGGATGGAGGGGTCTCCTCCCCATCCTGCGGACGGGGAGGAGACTCTTCCCTAGTTCGCGCCCGTCACGATGGCCGTGTGTCCGTTGCGGTTCCGGGCCCAGGCGTCCTCGTTGGCCCCCTGGGCGATCGGACGTTCCTTGCCGAAGCTGATGGTGTCGATCCGGCCGGCCGGCACGCCGCGGTCGATCAGATAGTTGCGGATCGACTCCGCGCGCCGGGCACCGAGCGCCAGATTGTATTCGCGGGTGCCGCGTTCGTCGGCATTGCCCTCGATCCGGACCTGGACCTGCGGATAGCGCTGCAGCCAGGCGGCCTGGGCGTCCAGGCGCGGATAGGCCTCGGGGCTGACCTCATAGCTGTCGAGGTCGAAATAGACCCGGTCGCCGACGTTGACGACGAAGTCCTGTTCAGAACCGATCGCCGCCGGGCCGGTCGCGCTGCCGTCGATGCCGCCGTTGCCGGGCCCGGGATAGACGGGATTGTTGGCCACGGCCACGCCGGTGCCGTCCGTCGCGCCGGTCACCGGGCGACGCGGCGTACAGGCGGCCATGGACAGGGCGGCCAGACCGACCAGGGCGATCTTCACTGCAGTGGACTGGGACATTCTCGGGGTCTCCTTCGTCTGTTCTCGGCCGTGCCAAGCCTTACCATAAGGCCGCGACCCGTGTTTGGTTTCGTCGGGAAAAGTCAGGTCGGGCAGCTGTCGGCACCGCCGGTGCCCAGGTTCTGCGGCGCGCTGTCCAGCAGTGGCGACCAGGCCGGGTCCGACCCCCTGCCCTGATAGCCGGACTGGGCAATGACCCGCCCCGACAGGTCCACCATCCACAGATTGGTGTTCCCGCCCCGCGTCTGGCGCGAGAACATCAGATAGCGCCCGTTGGGGGCCCAGGACGGGCCTTCCTCGAAATAGGACCGGCTGAGCATCCGCTCGCCCGAGCCGTCGGTGTTCATCACGCCGATGCCGAACTGTCCGCCGCCCGACTTGGTGAAGGCGATCAGGTCGCCGCGCGGGCTCCAGGCCGGTGCCGTATAGCTGCCGCCGCCTCTGGAGATCGGACGCTGGTTCGATCCGTCGGCGTTCATCACATACAGGCGCGGCGTCCCGGTCCGGTCGGAGTTGAACACGATCCGCGACGCATCGGGCGAAAACGACGGCGAGGTGTCGATTCCGGGATCCGAGGTCAGGCGCGACAGCTGGCGGGTGCGCAGATTCATCACATAGACGTCGGTATTGCCGCCCCGGATGATCGAGAAGGCCACCTTGGTCCCGTCCGGAGAATAGCGCGGCGCCAGGGCCTGACCGTCGAACTCGCCCAGGTTTTCCCGTCGCCCGGTCTGGAGATTGTACAGATAGATGCGGCTGTAATCCCGCCCCAGCGCCATATAGGTGATCTCGTTCGGATTGGACGAGAAGCGCGGCGTCAGGATGATTTCGCTGCCGTCGGTCAGGAAGACGGGATTGTAGCCGTCCTGGTCCACGATCGCGAGGCGGCTGAGGCGGTTCAGCTCGGTGCCGCTCTCGGCCACATAGATGATCCGGGTGTCGAACACGCCGGTCTCGCCGGTCATGCGCGCATAGACGACGTCGGCGATCTTGTGCGCGATCCGGCGCCACTGCTCGGGCGTGGCGGTGAAGTTGTAGCTGACCAGCTGGCACTGGCGGTACGGGTCGTACAGGCGAAAGCCGAAGTCGTTGCGGCCATCCGGACGCGGGGTCACCGATCCGTACAGCACCGCCTGGGCCCCGATCTGGGTCCACTGCGGAAAGTTGGGGGCATTGGCCAGCGTCAGGCCGGTCTCGATGAAACTGGCCGGATTGATCGGCTCGAAGAAGCCCGAACGGCGCAGGTCGCCCGACAGGACTTCGGTCAGGGAGGTGCCGTTCTGGCCGCTGAACGGGGCCACCGCGATCTGGAAGGGGCGCAGCACGCCCTGATCGATCTCGACCTCGATCGGTTCGCCCGTCTGGGCCGGCTGGGCCTGGGCCTGCTGGCGGCTGGGCCCGTTCAGGCCGGAGGTCTGGGCCTGCGGCGAGGTCGCCAGGATGCCGATGGCCGCCACAGTGCCGAGAAGCAGGTTCAGACGCATCGAAGTCTCCTATAGGCGCAGGCGAGAATGTCCCGGTCCTTATCGCCAGACCGTGTGACAAACGCCAGCTTGCGGGCGAATGGGGCGACATTCGGGACGGCAATCCTTGCCGGGGGGCGGTGTCAGGGATGGTCAGACGTTGATGCGTGATGCGTGATGCGGTAGGTTGGTGAGATGAGAACGACCCTCACTATCGATGACGATTTGCTGGAGCGCGCACGCGCCATAGCCGATTACGAAAATCGCTCCATCGGCGAGGTGGTTTCAGAGCGCCTCCGAAAATCTTTTGAGGCGCCCGCTTCCTCGACTGACATGTGGAATGGCTTCCCGCAGCTGCCCCGGCGCGGTGCCGTCGTCACGATGGCGATGGTCAACGCATCCCGGGACGAAGAGGATTGATCTATCTTCTCGACGCCAATGTGCTGATCGCATTGATCGACCCCGATCACGTCCACAGCGATTATGCGAAGGCCTGGTTCGAGCGCACGATCGACGAGGGCTGGGCCACCTGTCCGATCACGCAGCACGCCTTTATCCGGATCGCTGGCAAGCCGTCCTACCAGATGCCGGGAACGGCGGCGGCCATGGCGGAAATCCTGGGCCGTGTTTGCCAGCGACCGGGTCACGTTTTCTGGCCCGAGACGATCAGCCTGCTGACCTCGCCGCTCGTGGATCCGGCCCGACTGACCAGCCACGGCCAGGTGACGGACACCTACCTGCTCGCTCTGGCCGTGCATAACGGCGGCAAGCTGGCCACTTTCGATCGCCGCTTATCGACGCGCGCCGTCAAAGGCGGCGATGCGGCCCTTGAGATAATTGGAACGCTGACGAATTAGCGGTTCCGGCACGCCCGTTCGGTCACGAACACCGGCCGGAACGCGCCCCCCGGAAATCCCTGCGGCACGTCGAACGGCGCGGTCTGGCGGATCGCTCGCAACGCCCCGTCGGCGGCGGCGCGATAGACCGAGTCCGACCGGGCATTGCGCAAGGTCGGCCCCGAGGTAATCCGCCCGTCAGCCGACAGAGTGACATCCATCTCGATCCGCAGGGCGTTCGCCCCGGGGATATCACAGGGCAGGGTCCAGTTCGGATAGACCTGGTTGAAGATGGCGGTCAGCTGCGGGCCGGTGGCCTGCGGGGCCTGTCCGCGTCCCTGCTGGCCGGTCGCGGCGCGCGGTCCCGGGGCCGGGGCCTGACGGCGCGGGCCGGCCAGGCTGTCCAGGTCCAGCGACGGCGTCTCGCGCGGGGTCGCGGCCGGGCGGGTCGGCGTTGTGGGACGCGGCGGGGTCGGCCGGGCCGGTGTCGGGGGCGTCGGACGCGGGGGCGTCGGCCGGGGCGGCATGGAACGGGGCGTCGGCGTGGGTGTCGGACGCGGTGCGGGCGTCGGCGGCGTCGGGGCCGGCGGGATCGGGGCCACCTCGGCCTCGACCGGTGCGGTGGCGGCGTCCTCGGTCACCAGTTCATCGGAGGGATTGTCGGCGGCGGCGGCCTCGACGACCTCGGACGACACGATCGAAACAGGCACGGAAGACACCATCGGCACGATGTCCTCTTCCGCCTGCGGCCAGCGCAGCAGGAACAGGGCCGCGACGCCCGCGTGCAGCAGGATCGCGCCCAGAATGGCCGGAGACGGTGCCCGCGCGGCCATGGTCAGCTTTCCGCCGCCGTGTCCGTGATCAGGTTCAGCTTGGTGAACCCGGCCGCCGACAGCCGCGCCATCACCCGCGCCACGGCCTGATAGGGGGCCCGCCCGTCGGCTCGCACGAAGATCGACAGCTCTTCCCTGTCGGTATCGCCCGCTTCGTCGGTGACCCGTTCGATCAGGGCATCAAAGGCCGTCTCGTCGCGCGCCACGAAGATCGCGCCATCCCGGTCGATGGAGACGGTCACCGGCGGCTTGTCGGTCTCGACCGCGCTGGCCTCGGTCTTCGGCAGTTCGACCGGCACGCCCACGGTCAGCAGCGGGGCCGAGATCATGAAGATGATCAGCAGCACCAGCATCACGTCGACCAGCGGCGTGACGTTGATCTCGCTCAGCGGCTTCCTGCGCGCGCGGCGTCGGCCCCGGACGTGGCCGCCTCCGCCGCCTCCACCCATCGCCATCTCAGACGCTCCGGCGGTAGGGCGTGGCGCCGGATGAGGGCGGCGGCGTCACCGGCGCGGGTGTGCCGGATCCCAGTCGACGCGCGACGGCCGCCTGCAGGTCGTCGGCGAAGCTTTCCAGCCGCCCGGTGAACTTACCCGCATCGATCGAGAATTTGTTGTAGGCGATATAGGCCGGAATGGCCGCCGCCAGACCCACGGCAGTGGCGAACAGGGCCTCTGCGATGGCCGGGGCGACCGTGGTCAGGTTGGTGTTGCCCGCCGCCGCGATCCGCCCGAAGGCGTTCATGATGCCCCAGACGGTCCCGAACAGGCCAATGAAGGGCGAGGCCGTGGCCACCACCGACAGCACCCCCAGCCCTTCCTCGATCCTCTGGCCCTCGCGCGCGATCAGGGAGTCCAGCGCCCGGTCTATACGGCTGACCAGCAGGTTGCCCTGGGTGTCGGTCATCGGCCCCTTCAGGCGCGTTTCCTTCCAGTCGCCCAGCGCGATGACCAGCATGCGCGGCAGGGCGTGGGTCGGCTGTGGCCCTGCCTGGGCGGCCACGTCTTCCAGCGAACGCCCCGAGCCGATCGCGTCCTCGAACGCATCGGCCTGGCGGTTCAGGGCGGTGAAGCGGAACGCCTTGTCGATGATGATGGTCCAGGACCAGACCGAGGCCACGGCCAGACCCAGCATCACCCCCTTCACCACCCAGTCGGCGGTCATGAACAGGGTGACCGGGTTCATCATGGAGGCGTCGGTGGCCACGGCGGCAACGGTCATGCGGGAATCCTGAATGCGTCTTTCGCCCTATCGAGCGACGGGCGGTGGCGGTTCTATGGCAGGGTAGCGGAGGACGGGCGGTTCGGAGGCCGCCTATTCCTGACGACCGCCGGTCTGTGGCTGCACCGCCACGGAGACGGGCGCCCCGACCGAGACGATCACCCCCTCATGGCCTTCCTTGGCGATGGAATAGGTCGCCGCGTCGCGCAGCAGCTGGTTGACGCAGGCGCGATCGTTCGCAAGGCCCACATCCTCGCACCCCCGTTTGGCCGCATCGGCCCAGCCGCGCACCCGCCGCGTCGCCGCCTCCGCCCGCTTGATGGAGGCCTCGTCCTCGGCCGCGGCCTGGGCGATCAGGGCCTGCCGCGCGCCCTGCTGGTACTGCAGCTCGGCCTGACCGGCCATCTTCCGTTCCCAGACCTTGTAATAGGGACAGCCCACCAGCCCGCCGCCGACGAGCATCGCCAGCAGCAGGAAGGTGACGATCACCGCGCTGCCGGTCATGTTGACTTCCGAAGACGACGCCATTGATGGATCCCCCCATTTGCGGTGAGTCTAGCCGCGCCGCCCCGCGCGGCAAGTTACGAAACCGTCAGGCGGGCACCAGCCAGGGCGCGACCGCCTGGACCAGGGCCTTCGTCGGCCGCCGGGGGCGCCCGTCCAGATGGATGCAGACCGCCGTCACCTCCGCCCGGCAAAGCGCCTCGCCGTCCCGCTCGACCGCCTGAGAGATCATCAGCCGCGGGCCCTTCACCGCATCATAGGTGGTCCGCACGACCAGGGCGTCGTCGATCCGCGCGGGCCTGACGAACTGCAACCTCATTTCCGCGATCACGAAGGCCATGGGGGCCTCGCCCTCCAGCAGCTGCGCATGGCCGATGCCGAGGGCGCGCAGGAAATCGGACCGCCCCCGCTCGAAATAGCGGACGTAGTTGGCGTGATAGACGACCCCGGTGAAGTCGGTGTCCTCATAATAGACCCGCACCGGCAACAGATGCGCACGGCCGTCGAAGCGGCCCATGGCGGGCTGGTCGGTCATGGTCGGGCTCCTTTCGCGGCGTCGGCCCTCTCCTACAGCAAACCCGCGCGGCATGCGCCAAACTTGACCCTTCGGCCCCCCACGCCTACCTGACGGCCATGGCCATCCGACGCATCCTGACCATCGACAACGCGCCCGACCTGGCGATCCTGAAACAGGTGTCAAAGCCCGTCGACCGGGTCGACGACGCCGTGCGCGCCCTGATGGATGACATGCTGGACACCATGTACGACGCCCCCGGCATCGGCCTGGCCGCTGTGCAGATCGGCGCGCTTCAGCGCGTGGTCGTCATGGACCTGGGCGACGGCCCGGCCCCTGCAGGCGCCGAACCGGCCGCAGAGGGCGAGGGCGAGGGCGAGGGCGGCGGCGAGACCCGCGTTCCCAATCCCCGCTACTTCGTCAATCCGGAGGTCCTGTGGGCCTCGGACGAGACCTTCTGCTACGAGGAAGGCTGCCTCTCCATCCCCGAGTATTTCGATCAGGTCGAACGCCCCGCCCGCGTGCGCGTCGCCTATCTGGACCGCAGCGGCACCCGCATCGAGGAAGAGATCGAGGGTCTGTATGCCGTCTGCTTCCAGCACGAGCTGGACCACCTGAACGGCGTCCTGTTCATCGACCACCTGTCACGTCTGCGCCGCGACCGCGCCATGTCCAGGGTAAAGAAGACCATGCGACTGAGAGAGGACGCCTGATGGCCCGCGCCAGGTCCCGCATCATCGACCCGACCGGCCGTCGTCGCCTGACGCGTTCGGAGAAGATCGGCATCGGCTCGGTCGCCACCCTGGTCGGGGTCGCCGCCCTGGGCGTCATCGCGGGCGTCCTGCTGGACCGGCTGCTCGACTTCGACGACGCGCTCGATGCCGGCGGCGAATGGGACGAGGGCGGCGGCGTGGGAACGCGCTGGCAATAGGCGTCCCCCTGCAACGCAACGTCACTTGACGGGACGGCGCGTCCGGACGATTCCGGCTGAGCCTTTCCGGAGCCCGCCATGCCGCACGACCGCCTCTCCGTCCTGACCGCCCTCCAGGCCCAGGGCGTCTGCCCGGTCTTCTATCATGCGGACCCCGAGGTCGCGCTGAACGTCATCCGCGCCTGCGCCCGGGGCGGCGCGCCGGTGATCGAGTTCACCAACCGGGGCGACTTCGCCGTCGACCTGTTCGCCGACATCGCCCGCGAGATCGCCCGCACCGACCCGGACATCATCCTGGGCATCGGTTCGGTGCTGGATGCGGGCACGGCCGCCCTGTACCTGAACCGCGCCGCCCGCTTCGTGGTCAGCCCCGCCCTGGTCCCCGAGGTCGCCCAGGTCTGCAACCGGCGGATGGTCGCCTATTTCCCCGGCTGCGGGTCGGTGCGCGACATCACCGAGGCCCACGCCCTGGGCTGCGACATCATCAAGCTGTTCCC
The DNA here is from genome assembly GCF_027271155.1 of Brevundimonas subvibrioides. Lineage (NCBI taxonomy): Bacteria > Pseudomonadati > Pseudomonadota > Alphaproteobacteria > Caulobacterales > Caulobacteraceae > Brevundimonas > Brevundimonas subvibrioides. Next base: position 864,806 of record NZ_CP114542.1, on the reverse strand, counting down.
CGGGGCCTCGGTCGGCGGTCCGGACTTCGTCAAGGCGGTCCTGGGCCCCATGCCCTGGACCAAGATCATGCCGACCGGCGGCGTCGATCCCGACGCGGCCTCCATCGCCCGCTGGTTCGGCGCGGGCATCGTCGCCGCCGGCATGGGCTCGAAGCTGATCACCGATGCGGCGGTGAAGGCCGGCGACTGGGCCGGGATCGAGGCTTCGGTCCGGTCAGCCGTCGACGCCGTCAGGGTCTTCCGCCTCGGCCTCTGACGACGCCCGCGGGTACGGCTCCGGCACTTCGCCCCCCAGCTCCCGGATCAAGGCTTCCAGACGTATGATCCGCCGCCGGTTGTTCATGTGCCATTCAGAGACCGCCGCGTCTCTCGCGCCCCGGATCCGGGCATAGCGCTTTCGCAAGGGATAGGTCGGCGACTCGGTGTCCGGGCCATCCGGCTCCAGGTGGAATCGCGCCTGCGCCGCATCGTTCTCGGTCACCAGAATGTCGAACAGCAGCTGCAGGTCGATGGTCTCGACCGTGATCTTCGCCGCCTCCGCGTTCCTCGCCTCCCGCTCCGCCAGCCGCGCATAGGTCTCGGCCAGCCCGGCCAGAGCCTTCGCCTCGTTCCACAGCCGCCCCTTCATCGCCCGCCCGCTGGCCAGGGTCGCCGCGCGGGCCAGCTCGGCCGGGTCCGTCGCCGAGGCATCGTCGACCGGCGCGGGCTGGAACAGCGCCTTCAGCGCCCGCGACCCCACCGGCTGCATCGACCGGACCGAGGCCTCTTCCTCCTCGACCATCCGCGCATGGGCCCGCGCCCGCGCATCGCCCATCCCCTTCTTGGTCCAGCCGTCGCGGCAGGCGTAACGATAGACCGACGAGGGCGCGACCTTCCACTTGGCCCCGATATCCTTCGCCGTCGCCCCGTTCCTGTATTCCTCGGCAATGATGGCCCAGGTCTCGGGCTTCAGCCGGAAATGGGTCGCGGGCGCTTCGACATAGGCTCGGGTCATCCGCCCATTATCGCCGTGCCGGAAGACAAGGCGCGTTCGCAGCCGCGATTGCGTCGGCCACCCCTGAAACGAAACGCGAATTCGCCGCCAGCGCGGACAGTTCGGGTTCCGGGAGCGGACATCCCGCCCCTCTCCTCCCTCTTCATGGGGGAGGGGAACCGCGAAGCGGTGGAGGGGGCGAGACGGGGCGCATCGCGCCCCGACGCGGTGTCAGGCGTCGAACATCTCGGGCAGCCGTCCGGCGCGGAACAGGACGGTGGGGCTCTCGTCATAGTCGCCCATCTCGGTATCGGCCGAGACCGAGAACGCCACGACCCCTAGCCTCAGCGGCGCCAGCCGCTCGGCCTTGCGCCGCGCCTCGGCCGCATCCTTGCACCCCACCTGCGGCTCGGCCTTCAGCGCCGTGCCCCGCCCCTGGACGTAAGCCTGCACGATAAACACGGTCTCGGTCGCCATCCGCGCGACAGGGGCCTGTTCGGGGGTGAGGTCAAGCCATCTTCGAACCGACCCGGCGGTCCCCCCTTGTCATCCCGGCCGAAGCGCAGCGGAGAGCCGGGACGGACGCGCCTCCCTTCACCCCGCCCCTCTCCTCCCCCTTCATGGGGGAGGGGGACCGCGAAGCGGTGGAGGGGGCGAGGCGGGGCGCATCGCGCCCCGACGAGGTGACGCCACTGCGCTCTACGAAATGAACACCTGCTTCCGGTGGTAGTCGAGATAGCCGCTCTGCGCCGGTTCAAACGCGTCCGTCATCCAGACCGCCGGTGCCTCTCTGACGCCGAACCTCTGTCGAACCAGTTTCTCGAACCCCAACCGCCGCATGTCCTCATCCAGAACGCGGGGCGAGACGATCACCTCGCCCGTATCCCCAAAGCTGATGAATCCCCGATCGAACAGGTGATCCGCATCCGGCGTCAGCAGCAGGCCGTTCGCGCCATCCAGCCGCTCGGTGGCCGTCTGACATACGCGCCACGGCTTAATGTGGCTGGCGATCAGCAAAGAAGGGTTGGTGATCCCCGTTAAGCGACAGGCCCGCTCTCTGTCTTCCACGTTCTTTCGAAACGCGCCTTGGCCCCGGCGCGCCTGAATGATCGTCTGCTTGATCGTGGTCTCCAGCCCCGCATCCTCTTCGATTCGGCGTTGGATAGTGTCATCCAGCACTTCGGTGACGACGTCGAACGTCAAGCTGTTGCTGCCGCCTCGCGCCAGGGCGTCTTGGCTGAAGGCCGCGCCAGCGGCGATCATCTCGAAAACCTCAGGCGGCACGGCCGCCAGATAGGCCTTCTGGTTTCCATCCCCGGTCAGGGCGCTGATCGGCGAGTATTTCTTAGGTAGCAAGGGCCCGAGATTTTGGATCATCGCCTTGGGCCGCACGGGCGGAGTCAGTTCGGTCCAATAGACGGGCAGCAGCCACCCCTCCTGATCCCAATATGCCCCGACGCTGCCGAACTCCTCAGGCTTAGGGGCCGTGAAGGCGAACTCGGCAACACGACCGATCCAGCCGATCTGACCGTTTGCATAGGACATGACGATGTCGCCCGGCGAGGCCAGACGCATGTTGTCGTAGAACTGGCTCCGCGCGCCGCCCCGCTCGGCCTTGGGCGACCACAGGTATTGGCCGTCAATCTCCTGACGCAGCGTCTGCTTGTGATTGACCCACCAGTAGTTCGGCATGGACCAGAATCAGGCCCGCGTCGGCCGGAAAGGGTTTCGCTCGAACCTGATCAGGTCGTGCTTCTCGGCAAACCACGCGACGAAGGCTGCGGGCTCTTCCCCATCCCGCCAGTATCGAGACAGTTCGGTATCATCCAAGCCCGCGCCGGAGGTGTCGATACACCAGTCCCGCTTCATCAAGCGGTCGACAGTCTGGACCCAGCGCATCTTGTTCATGACTAAGCTCTCCCTTTGAAAGCTTGCCGCGATTTGGGCATCCGCGCCAGACGATAGTCCGGCTCGGGACGCCTACTCGGTCGGGGATCGGGCTCTGTCCAAAACGGCTGGCAAACAACAGCGAGGACGGCGACTTCAGAAAGGCCATACAGGGCCATTCGGCCAAGGCCGTGCCGGGTCAGGATGATCGGTTTCATGACGCCAGTGTCGCCCCCCCGGGCTGATCTTCACCGCACGGTCAGAGGGTGGCGTGATCCGCTCCTCAATCCTCATCCCTCTTCAGCGCCGCAATGAACGCCGCCTGCGGGGTCTCCACCTTGCCGACCGGCCGTACCCAACCCCGGCCCGCCCTGCCGGGGTCAGACGATCCTCAGCCCTGTGCCGTCGGCCGCGTCCGGGGTCATGACCGTGAGGTCCAGGGTCTCTCCATGGAAATCCAGCCCGCCGGCGGCCTGTTCGACGGCCAGCCGGACATTGGCGAAGGGGGCGGATCCGCGGACCTGCAGATACCACCCCTGTGCACCGGTGGAGGCGTTCGTCGTCCGGCCCAGCCAGGCGCCCGTGACGTGCGCATGGGTCAGTACGCGGCGCAGGCGGTCGACCAGTTCGGTCGGCTCGCGTTCCGGCACGGTGACGGCGCGCGCGGCCTGGCCGGCGTCCGTCAGGCGGACGTCGCCCAGCCCTTTCAGGATCGTCCGGATCTGCTCCGGCGAAAGGACCAGACCCGTTTCTGCGCCGGGGTTCAGCACGATCCATCCGTCGCGCAGAATCTCCAGCGCGTGCAGGCCCCGGATGCCCATGACGGCCGCCTCACCCGCGTTCCGCGCCGCCGCCGCCCGGGTGGTGAACAGGGCGTTCGCGGGCGTGCCGTCCTTCAACGTGATCCCCATCAGCTGAAAGGGAACGTCAAGGCCGAAGACCTGACCGGGCGGCGGCACCCCGTCCGCCGGCACGACGTAGACGACCGCCGAGGCCAGGGCCAGTTCGAACGCGCCCGTCAGGCCGGGGTCCGCGATGGCCGCCGAGAGCGCCTGATCGACGAGATCGGCCGGCGGGGCGGGTACAAAGGGAGCGACCATCTCAATCCTCATCCATCTTCAGCGCGGCGATGAAGGCCTCCTGCGGGATCTCGACCTTGCCGAACTGGCGCATCCGCTTCTTGCCCGCCTTCTGCGTCTCCAGCAGCTTTTTTCTTCCGCGTCGCGTCGCCGCCATAGTATTTGGACGTCACGTCCTTGCGCAGCGCCCACACGGGTTCCTGCGCGATGATCTTGCCGACGATGGCCGCCGTCAGGACCGAAGTTCCACCAGCCGTTCGCCGTCCTCCAGGCGTCGACGAATAGCGGGCCAGTTCGCCTCGACCGCAGCCAGCAAGGTTGCGTTGGCACAATTGCCGATGCGTATCCAGACCAGTCGCGCACTACCGGCCCGGGTCAGGCCCACAAAGTCTTCGTCGCGGCTGAGGACGACGGCGTCATCTCGCGCCGCCTCGGCCCAGATGGCCGCGTCGGGCGCGGCGCTCATGCCGAGATCGCGGACATGAATCGCGGCTATGCCTTGGTCCCGAAACCAGTCCGCCAGAAGCGGCGGCAGCTGCTGATCGACGACGATCCTCACGCCGCGAGGATGACCGCGTGATCGACCTCGCGCGCCGCATAGGCCAGGCAGGCCGAGATGTCCTCGGCCTCCAGATCGGGATGGTATTCCAGTATGGAGGCGGGGGTTTCCCCGGCCGCCAGCATGCCCAGCACGTCGCTGACACGAATTCTCATTCCCCTTATGCAGGGACGCCCGCCACAGGTGTCGGGACGGATCGTGATGCGGGCCAGAAGTTCGCTCATGACCGAACCTTAGCGCAAAGTCGGGCGCGGCGAAATCGGGGTGGTTCGTGTTGGTCTGTGCCATGCCGCCATCATCCTGCTCGTCGATATCGAGAGGATAAGTCGGCTGCTGAAGCGGCAACGCGGGTCGGGCCTAACGCCGAATGCCGTTCTATCATAGATGTCTAAGTCCGGAGACCTGCTGGACCAGTCAGGGGCATAAACCCCTCAATCCTCATCCATCTTCAGCGCGGCGATGAAGGCCTCCTGCGGGATCTCGACCTTGCCGAACTGGCGCATCCGCTTCTTGCCGGCCTTCTGCTTCTCCAGCAGCTTCTTCTTGCGCGTCGCGTCGCCGCCATAGCATTTCGACGTCACGTCCTTCCTCAGCGCGCGCACGGTTTCCCGCGCGATGATCTTGCCGCCGATGGCGGCCTGGATCGGGATGACGAACATGTGGGGCGGGATCAGGTCCTTCATCTTCTCGACCATGCCCCGGCCGCGCGTCTCGGCCCGGCCGCGATGCACGAGCATACTCAGGGCGTCGACCGGCTCGGCATTGACCAGGATGCTCATCTTGACCAGGTCGCCGACCTTGTAGTCCGTCAGCTCGTAATCGAAGCTGGCATAGCCCTTGGAGATGGATTTGAGGCGGTCGTAGAAGTCGAAGACGACCTCGTTCAGCGGCAGCTCATAGACCACCAGCGCCCGGGTGCCGACGTAGGACAGCTCGATCTGGCTGCCGCGCCGGTCCTGACACAGTTTGATGACCCCGCCGAGGTATTCGTCGGGCGTCAGGATGGTGGCCTTGATCCAGGGCTCCGAGATGGTCTCGATCTGCATCACATCGGGCAGGTCGGCGGGGTTGTGCAGATCGATCGTGGTCCCGTCGCGCAGGCCGATCTTGTAGACCACCGACGGGGCCGTCGCGATCAGATCCAGGTTGAACTCGCGGCTCAGGCGCTCCTGGATGATCTCCAGATGCAGCAGGCCCAGGAAGCCGCAGCGGAAGCCGAAGCCCAGGGCGGCGCTGGATTCCATCTCATAGGTGAAGGAGGCATCGTTCAGGCGCAGGCGGCCGATGGCGGCGCGCAGGTCCTCGAAATCGGCGGCGTCGACCGGGAACAGGCCGCAGAAGACCACCGACTGGACGTCCTTGAACCCCTTCAGCGGTTCGGCCGTGGGTTTTCTTTCGTCGGTGATGGTGTCGCCGACGGCGGCGTGGGCGACTTCCTTGATCTGGGCGGTGATGAAGCCGACCTCGCCGGGGCCGAGGCTTTCGACCGGCGTGTTCTTGGGCAGGAAGACGCCGACCCGGTCGACCAGATGGGTCGAGCCGTTCTGCATCATCTTGACCCGCATCCCGGCCTTCAGCTGGCCGTCGAACACGCGGACCAGCACCACGACGCCCAGATAGGGGTCGTACCAGGCGTCGACCAGCAGGGCCTTCAGCGGGGCGTCGGGGTCGCCCTTCGGCGCCGGCAGTCGGGTGACGATGGCCTCCAGCACCTCCTCGATGCCGAGACCGGACTTGGCGCTGCACAGGACGGCGTCGGAGGCGTCGATGCCGATGACGTCCTCGATCTGCTGGCGCACCCGCTCGGGCTCGGCGGCGGGCAGGTCGATCTTGTTCAGGACCGGCACGATCTCGTGGTTGTTGTCGATGGCCTGATAGACATTGGCCAGGGTCTGGGCCTCGACGCCCTGACTGGCGTCCACGACCAGCAGCGACCCCTCGCAGGCGGCCAGGGACCGGGAGACCTCATAGGCGAAGTCCACATGCCCCGGCGTGTCCATCAGGTTCAGCACATACTCCAGCCCGTCCCGGGCCCTGTAGTTCAGCCGCACCGTCTGCGCCTTGATCGTGATCCCGCGCTCCTTCTCGATATCCATCGAATCCAGAACCTGGGCCGACATCTCCCGCGCCGTCAGGCCTCCGGTAAACTGGATCAGCCGGTCGGACAGCGTCGATTTTCCGTGGTCAATGTGGGCAACCACGGAGAAGTTGCGGATTCGGTCGATGGGGGGCGTCGTCATGGTGCGGCGCGGTTAGCATGGCCCGAGCCATCGCGCCAACGCGACCGAAGGTGCGTACGACCGTCGCAGCTATGACCCATTACTTTGTCGTAATGCGAAGGTCGCGCGTTTGAGAACGCGCGGTGAACGCGGTATGAGGCCCGGCGCTGCCAAAGCTTGGCCTGGCCTCGCAAAGACACGACTTCCGGCCGGCGATGTCGCCCGCCTCATCGACAGGACCCTTCCGTGGCCCCCACGACGCCGACGCGCCTGCGCTCCTCCGCCCTTACCACCGTTGCCGTCGTGGTGCTGGGCCTGTTGATCGCCGCCTGTGGGGGTGGGGACAAAGAAAAAGCCGCGCCCATTCAGCGTCAGTCAGTAACGGCGGCGACGGTGACGGCCACCAACCTTCCGCGTGTCGTCAATGCCTCGGGCAGCGTCTCGGCCTGGGAAGAGGTGCTGGTGGGCGCCGAGACCGGCGGCCTGGTCGCCACTGGCGTTTTCGTCGACGAAGGGACCTACGTCCGGCAGGGTCAGGCCCTGGTCCAGTTGAACGATGCCGTCCTGCGCGCCCAACTCCGCCAGCAGCAGGCGCAGGTCCAGACCGCCGAGGCCAATCTCGCGCGTGACGACGCGGCCCTGGCCCGGGCACAGGAGTTGAAGGAGCGCGGCTTCCTCAGCCAGGCCTCGCTTGACACAGCCCAGGCCAACCAGCGCGCCTCGGCAGCGGGCGTCGCCCAGGCGCGGGCAGCCCTCAGCCAGACCCAGACCCAGCTCAATCAGGCCACCGTCCGCGCCCCGGTATCGGGCCTGGTCATCCGACGCAGCGTCACGCGTGGGCAGATCGTCCCGGCGGGCTCGGAGCTGTTCCGCATCGTTCGCGACAGCCGGCTGGAGCTCGACGCCCAGGTGCCCGAGACGGACCTGCCGCTGGTCCGTGCCGGCATGTCGGCCGTCATCGTCGCCGACCAGGGCGGCGAGACCGCCGGCACGGTCCGGATCGTGACGTCGGAAGTCGATCCCGAGACGCGCCTGGGCGTCGCGCGCGTGGCCCTGACGAACGGCACAGGCCTGCGTCCCGGCATGTTCGCCCGCGCGCGCATCGATGTCGGCGACGCGCCGGTGCTGACCGTGCCATCGGACTCGGTCGTGTTCCGCGAGGGCCGGGCGGGAGTCTATGTTATCGACGCCAACTCCATCGTGAAGTTCGTACCCGTCCAGACCGGCGATCGATCCGGCAATCTGGTCGCGGTGACGGCAGGGCTCGGTGCCGGTCAGCGCGTCGTGGTCCAGGGGGCCGGGTTCCTGGGCGAGGGTGACGCAGTAAGCGTAACAACCGCCAATGCCGCAGCCGGGGCACCCGCGACGATTCCGGCCGCCGGAGCTGCGCGATGAATTTCGCCAACATCTCGTCCTGGTCGATCCGGAATCCGATCCCGATCATCCTGATGTTCGTCATCCTGACGCTGGCGGGCGTCGGTAGTTACTTCAACCTGCGCACCAATAACTTCCCCGACGTTGACCTGCCGGTCGTGGCCGTTTCGGTCGTGCAGGCCGGGGCGGCTCCAACCGAAATGGAGACCCAGGTCACCCGTCTGGTCGAGGATGCCGTGGCCGGTCTTGGGCAGGTCAAACACATCACATCGACGGTCAACGACAGCGTTTCCACCACATCGATCGAGTTCCAGCTGGGTGTCGACCTGGAAAAGGTCACCAATGATGTGCGCAATGCTGTGACGGGCATCCGCCAGAACCTGCCCGCTGATGTTCAGGAACCGATCGTTCAACGCATCGAGTTCACCGGCACGCCCATCGCCAACTTCGTCGTGCGCGCACCGGGCATGAGCCCTGAGGAACTCAGCTGGTTCGTCGACAATACGGTGGCCAAGCGCCTTCTGACCGTGAAGGGCGTCAGCCAGATCCAGCGTGACGGCGGCGTCGATCGCGAAATTCGCATCAAGCTGGATCCAGCCCGGCTGGAGGCCCAGGGCATCACGGCTGCAGCCGTCTCGAGCCAGTTGCGCGGGTCCAATATCAACCTGCCCGGCGGGCGGGGCGAGATCGGCGGCGAGGAACAGGCGATCCGGACGGTCGGTTCGGCATCGTCGGTCGAGGCCCTGGCCCAGACCCTGATCCCCGTCGGCGGCCGCACGGTCCGGCTGGGCGACCTCGGCCAGGTCGTGGACGAGTGGTCCGAGCCGCGCGGGCGCGCCCGCTTCAACGGACAGGAAGTGGTCGGCTTCGGCGTCGTCCGCTCGATCGGGTCCAGCGAAGTCGACGTCTACGAGCAGTCCAGGGCTGCGATCGAGGCACTGGACGCCGAACGCGCCGACGTGACGATCGAGGAGGTCGCCAACACCACCTCGGACGTCATCAACAACTTCCACGCCTCGGTCGAGGCGCTGCTGCTTGGCGCGCTTCTGGCCGTGATCGTGGTGTTCGTCTTCCTGCGCGACTGGCGTGCGACCTTCATTACCGCCGTGGCCATGCCGCTGTCGCTGATCCCGACGTTCTGGATCATGGACCTGACCAACCAGTCCCTGAACGTGGTCACCCTGCTGGCCCTGTCGCTGACGGTCGGCATCCTGGTCGATGACGCCATCGTCGAGATCGAGAACATCGTCCGCCACATCCGGCAGGGCAAGGCACCCTACCCGGCCGCGATCGAGGCCGCCGACGAGATCGGCCTGGCGGTCCTGGCCACCACCGCCACCCTGGTCGCGGTGTTTGCGCCCACGGGCTTCATGCCGGGCATCGTCGGACAGTTCTTCAAGAGCTTCGCCATCGCCACCTGCGTCAGCGTGCTGTTCTCCCTGCTGGTCGCCCGAACCCTGACACCCCTGATGGGGGCCTATCTGCTGAAGGCCGATCAGGGCAAGGAACACACCGATCCGTTCTGGATGGGACCCTATCAAAAGGCTCTGGCCTGGGCGCTGGGCAGCTCCGCCCGGCCGCTTTCCGGCCGACCCGGCCTTGGTCAGCGCATTATCAGACGACTGCTCGATCACCGATTCTGGGTGGTGCTGATGGGCGGTGCCTTCTTCGTCTTCTCGATCATCCTGGCCACCAGGATTCCGGGCGAGTTCATTCCCGTCGAGGACGTGTCCCGCTCCAGCGTGACCGTCGAGATGGCTCCGGGCACCACTCTGAACCAGACAGACGCCGCCGTTCAGCGGATCACCCGGGAATTGCAGAAGCGGCCCGAGGTGGCATCGATCTATTCGTCGATCGGCTCGGCAACGACCAGCTTCGGCGGTGGAGGCAACTCGAGCGCCGGGGAGGTCCGCCGTGCCAGTCTTACCGTCAACCTGGTGCCCAAGGCCGATCGCAGCCTCAGCCAGCAGGCGCTGGAAGCCGAGATGGGGCCGATCCTCCGCCAGACGCCCGGTGCCCGCGTGCAGTTCGGCGGCGGCGGCGGGGGTGGCGGCAGCCTGCTGACCATCGCCCTGGTGGGCGACGACGGCGCGACGCTGGAGGCCGCCGCCGCCAATGTGGCTCGCGAGATGCGTAGCATCGATGGCCTTTCCAACGTTGTGTCCTCGGCCGCCCTCGTTCGTCCGGAAATCCTGATCACGCCAAAGGCTGACGTCGCCGCCCTGACTGGCGTCTCGACACAGGATATCAGCCAGGCTGCTCGTGTGGCCACCCTGGGCGATGCCGACCAACTGCTGCCCAAGTTCAATCTCGGCGACCGCCAGATCCCCATTCGCGTCATGCTGACCGAGGATTCGCGCCAGTCCATCGGCGTGATCGAGAATCTGAAGGTGCCGACTGCGTTGGGCAGTTCGGTCCCGCTGTCGGCGGTCGCCGACATCTCCTTCGGCGCCGGTCCCAACCAGATCGACCGCTATGACCGGCGCCGCGTCGCGAACATCACCGCAGAGATGCCCGGAACGACCCTCGGGTCGGCGACCACGGCCGTGAATGCCCTGCCCTCGATCGTCAACCTGCCGTCCGGTGTCGCACAGGCCGCCTCCGGAGACGTGGAGAGCTTCCAGGAACTGGGCGTCGGTTTCGGCTTCGCCATCGTGACCGGGATTCTGCTGATGTATGCGGTGCTGGTCCTGCTGTTCAAAAGCTTCCTTCACCCGATCACCATCCTGGCCGCCCTGCCGGTCTCCTTCGGCGGGGCCTTCATCGCGCTGCTCCTCACCGGCAAGTCGCTGTCCATGCCGGCCCTGATCGGCATCATCATGCTGACAGGGATCGCGGCCAAGAACTCCATCCTGCTGGTCGACTACGCCATCATCGCCATGCACGAGGGGATGAGCCGCTACGACGCCCTGATGGATTCCGCCCACAAGCGGGCCCGTCCCATCATCATGACGACCCTGGCCATGGGTCTGGGCATGCTGCCCATCGCCCTGGCGCTCGGCGAGGGCACCGGCTTCCGTTCGCCCATGGCGGTGGCCGTGATCGGCGGGCTGATCACATCGACCGCATTGTCCCTGCTGTTCGTGCCCGTCATCTTCAGCCTGATCGACGGACTGAAGGTCCGCATCGAGCGCCGGATGAGGCGGATGTTCGCCGGCCAGCGGGGCGACGAAGCGACGGACAACGCTCTGGCAACCCCGCCACAGCTCGGGCCCGGTCCAGCGGAATAGACGTATACGGGGTCTCGCTTGCTCGCGACGCCCGGCCACGTTCGCCGTAAGGCTGCCCTTGTCCAGACGGATGCCTGTTCCAGGCCGGACTTTGCAGCCGCCAGGCAAGAGGCCGGCCAGGTGTCTGGGGCGAGCGGCCTGCTGCGGCGACTGACGCGGACGTCCTTCAGCCTGGTTCCGGATCCCTGATGCCGGGAGGATATCCAGAAGAGCCAGGCGGTTGCCCCGCTCCGGAACTGCACGGTCCGCGCGGCCTGCACAGTGCAGTGTCATGTCTTCGGGGTGGACCAGGGTGGAATGCACGCGCCCGGCATTGCTCGGGGCTGTAGCCGTCCTGCAGTTGCGAGGCAAAGAAAAGGCTGGTCGAGGACATCCCCGACCAGCCTGTCACTTCAGCCGGATGGCCGAAGATCAGTATTTGATGCGCAGGGTCGCGCCGTAGGTGCGCGGGGCACCCAGGAAAGCGTCGATGGTCTGGGTGTCGCGCGCCGGATCGTAGAAGGTGCCGTTCGCCTGAGCCGTGGACTGGAAGCCCGAGCCCTGCAGGAAGCCGTTGTAGGCAACCTGAACGTACTCTTCGTCCGTCAGGTTCTGGGCCCAGACTTCCAGAGCCCAGCGCTCGTCTTCCGAACCGAGGGAAATGCGGCCGTTCAGCGTGCCGAACCCGTCCTGCATCTTGTAGGGCAGCAGGTCGGAGCCGGTGTTGTAGTCGGTCATATACTTGCCCGACAGGCTGAACCCGGCCTGCAGACCATAACCGATCGACCGGTTGAAGTTGATCGAAGCGACGTACGACCATTCCGGCGCGAACGAGGGACGGGACCCTGGCAGCAGCGACAGACCACCGAAGTTGCCCGGGTTGGTCAGCTGGGAGGCCGTGAACTTACCGAACTCGGCGTCGGTGTAGGTGACGCCGCCGCCCAGGGTCAGGCCTTCCAGCGGCGTGAACCACAGGAAGTCGGCATCCACGCCACGCGAGGTCAGCTCGGGGATCGACTCCACCACGAAGGCGGTGCCGAGGAAGGTGTTGAGCTGGAAGTTCTCGAACGTCTGGTCGAAATAGGTCGCGTTCAGCAGCATGGAGCGGTCGAACAGGGTCGTCTTGATGCCCAGTTCGTAGCTGTCAACGTCTTCCGACGGGAAGAACAGCGACGATGCCGGGTTGATCGGCAGCGGGATCGCCGTGGTCGCAACCTGCACGCGGTCCTGGTTGTAGCCGAAGCTCTTGTAGCCCCGCGCATAGGACGCATAGACCAGAACCGACTCGTTCAGGCGATAGGCGGCCTTGAGCGTGCCCGACAGGGTGCCGTCGCTGACGCTCTCGTTGATGCCGCGGTTGGCATAGAAGGGGTTGGTCCAGGGCAGGCAATAGCGGGCCAGGAAGGCACCACCGGTCGACGCGCCCAGTACGCCGACGATCGCGCCCTGGTTCGCCAGAGCCGCGGCGCAGGTCAGCTGGTTGGTGCCGACGTTGGTCTGCAATCCGGTCAGCTGCTTCTCGTCGTAGGTGTAGCGCAGACCCAGGGTCAGCTCGAACGCATCGGTGACCTTGTAGGTGTTGTTGGTGAACAGGGCGATCGAGTCGGACCGCTGCAGGTACTTGTCCCGCAGCGACTGACCCGCGGCGAACGTCGGACCCGTCCCGAACAGCGCGCCGCCGGTGCCGAGGCAAGTCTGGAGACCGAGCGCGGTCTGCCCCGCGGTGGTGAAGCAGGGAATGATGCCCGGGCTGACCGGAATTGTCGGGATGGCGGCGTTCAGGGAAGCCGACAGCTGGAGCGACAGGGCCGGGGCATAGTCGGCCCCTTCGTAGAAGCTGTCGTAACGGTTGACGTTCTCGCGCGTGGCGAAGAAGCCGACCAGCCAGTCCAGCTTGTCCGTGGCCCCGGCCAGGCGGAATTCCTGGGTGATGTTGCGCACCGAGGCACCGAAGTCGCCGTCGGGCAGGCGATAGGCGATGTCTGCGCCGGTGAAGTCTGCGTCCTGACCGTTCGTGGTCGTCCAGTTACGCCACGAGCTGATCGAGGTCAGGGTTGCGTTCCAGGCATCGATGTCGATGTTGGCTTCCGCCGACACGCCCATGTCCTCGATCGATTGATCGGTCACGCGGTTGGCATAGGCGAGACGCGAGAAGGGCAGGAAGCCGAATCCTGCAGCGGCCGGTGTATTGCCCGGGCCCGTCGACAGGCTGTCGATGATGGCACCGATGGGGCCGGTCCGACGCTGCACGCCGACGCAGCAGAACTCATCGCGCTTGGTATAGTCCGCAATCAGCCGGATGGAGGCGCTGTCGTTCGGCAGAACCAGGAGCTGGCCCCGGACAGTGTAGAAATCCTGGGTGCCGTCTTCGGTCAGAGTGCGCGGGCCGTCGCCCAGATTGACGTCATAGAAGCCGTCGCGCTGGCGGGTTGCGGCGTAGACGCGATAGGCGACCTGGTCACTGATGGGGCCGGTCAGCGATCCGGCGATGCCATAGGCACCGTAGTTGCCGCCCGTCAGCTCCAGGCTGCCGCCCGGCGTGAACGACGGGGCCTCGGTCAGGATGTTGATGACCCCGGCCGAGGTGTTCTTGCCGAACAGGGTGCCTTGCGGTCCCTTCAGGACTTCGATGCGGCTGAGTTCGCCCAGATCGCCGAAGCCGACGCCGTTGCGCGAACGATAGACGCCGTCGATCACGACGCCGACCGAGCTTTCCAGACCGGGGTTGTCACCCACGGTGCCGACGCCGCGGATACGGGCGGTGGTCGAGCCTTCCGACGAGGTCGAGGTGACCGTCAGGCCGGGGGTCAGGATCTGCAGATCCTTGATGTCGCGGACGCCCGCGTTCTCCAGCGCTTCCTGCGACAGGCTGGTGACCACGATCGGCACGTCCTGCAGGCTCTGCTCGCGCTTCTGGGCGGTGACGACGATGTCGTCGACCGAGGACGCCTGGTCCTGGGCCGAAGCGACGCCGGCCCAGCCGAAAACGGCGGTGCCGACCACGGCCGCCGAGGCGGTGCAGCGGAGGAAGTTCGTAAGACGCATGGATGGCTCCCGGCTCATGTGCCGGACGAACCCTCCCGGGCGTGTCGCGGCGTTTCCTGATTCCCAGACCGCGCCCTTCTTACGAGGCGTCGGATTCTCGAATTGCTGGGTTAGTCCAAGCCGGGTCCAGCGACAAGCGACCGCGCGCAGTCACGACATGTTTCAGCCCCGTCCCGGCTGCGTGTGTGACGCAAAAGCGACAGACAAGGATGACCCTAGGTCAATATTCGTGCGCCCGGATCAGTATTCGCAAAGGGTCGGGCCTTCGATTGCCGTCGACGCCGGGCCGATACCGCCAGGATCGCGGCACCCAGCGACGCCGAAAGGGTCGAACCCAGGATCACGCCCAGCTTGACCTCGACCTGTTCCGGGGCATCGATGGCACCGGGAAACGCCAGAATGCCGATGAACAGGCTCATGGTGAATCCGACCCCGCACAGAAGGCTCACGCCATAGATCTGCAGCCAGGTCGACTGGGCCGGCTTCTTACCCAGTTTCAGACGTGTCGCCAGCCAGGTCGCGCCGAAGACACCGATCTGCTTGCCGAGGAAAAGACCGGCCGCCACGCCCAGGACAAGCGGTGCGAACAGTTGATCCAGTGACAGCCCGGCGAAGGACACCCCCGCCTTGGCGAATGCGAACAGCGGCAGGATCAGGTAGGCGACATAGGGGTGCAGGTCGTGCATCGCCTCCTTCAGCGGGCTCTGACCGTCATGGATGCGAGGCTCGACCGGCACGATCGCGGCGAAGGCGACCGCAGCGAGGGAGGTGCTCAGGCCGGCCTGGACGCTCAGCCACCAGACGGCCAGGAAGCCCATGACCCAGAACGGGGCCGCGATGGGCCGTCGGGACGCGACCGCGCCGACCGCCAGCAGCCCGGCCGCCCAGACCAGGGGCACCCAGTCGATCCCGCTGCTGAACAGCACCGCGATCAGTCCGATGGCCCCCAGATCGTCGACGATGGCCAGGGTCAGCAGGAAGACCCGCAATGAGGAGGGCAGGCCTCGCCCTGCGATGGCGAAGACGCCCAGGGCAAAGGCGATATCGGTGGCC
Source organism: Brevundimonas subvibrioides (assembly GCF_027271155.1). Lineage (NCBI taxonomy): Bacteria > Pseudomonadati > Pseudomonadota > Alphaproteobacteria > Caulobacterales > Caulobacteraceae > Brevundimonas > Brevundimonas subvibrioides. The sequence continues at coordinate 849,408 of NZ_CP114542.1, read as the reverse complement.
AGCGGCACGGGCCAGCCGCCCTGCGGCCCGCCCGTCGCGCCGGATATCGCCAGATAGACCAGGGCGGGCGCGACCATGCCGCCGAGCGCCGCGAGGACGGGGGTCGCCAGCTTCCTCGGATCGCTGAGCTCACCGCGAAGGATCTCGTATTTGATCTCCATGCCGACCACGAGAAAGAAGACCGCCATCAGGCCTTCCTTGATCCATTCGGACACGGTCAGTTCCAGCCGCAGGGGCCCCGCCTGGAACAGGTGTTCGCTCTTGAGCCAGGCGAAATAGGCGTCGGACAGGGGCGAGTTGGCCACCACCAGCGCCGCGGCGGCGGCCAGGCCGAGCACGGCCCCGGATGCAGCCTCTGTCTTCAGGAAGTCGAGCGTCAGTCTGCGTGCCACGATGGCCTCCGATCAGGGGGTCTGCTGGCACCCGGTTATCGACGGGCACCGGACCGGGTTCGCCCATCCTCGTGAATCGAGGACCTGCGCCGGCCTGGTCGGGCACGCGGCACCGACCTGATCGCTGATCAGGACAATAGCTCCCGACGGCAAAGGTTCAACCAGAACCGACCGGCTTGAGGTTGCGCCGACGCTGTCCAGGTCGCATCTGCGGCCCATGCCCGTCAGCCCGATCTATCGCCCCGAGCCCTGCTTCTTCGACCTGGGCCCGGAATTCGGCGACGCGGTCCGCCCTGCCGACTTTCCCCAAACCGTGCTGCGCCACCGCAATGATCGGGCGGCGGCAGATGTCGGCCTGGCCACGCTGGGCGACGCCGAATGGGTGGCTCATTTCGGTCGGTTCCAGCCCCTGCCCGGCCAGCCCGGCCCGGTCGCCATGCGCTATCACGGCCATCAGTTCCGCACCTACAATCCGGACCTCGGCGATGGACGCGGCTTCCTGGCGGCCCAGATGAGAGCCTCCGACAACAGATTGCTGGATCTGGGCACCAAGGGCTCGGGCACCACGCCCTGGTCGCGCGCGGGCGACGGACGTCTGACGCTGAAGGGCGGCGTGCGCGAGGTCCTGGCCGCCGCCATGCTCGAAAGTCAGGGCGTGCCGACCAGTCGGGCTCTGAGCCTGATCGAAACCGGGGAGGCGCTGGAGCGCGGCGACGAGCCTTCGCCGACCCGCTCTGCGGTCCTGGTCCGGTTGCAGCACAGCCACGTCCGTTTCGGGACCTTTCAGCGGGCAGCCTGGTTCGAGCGGGCGGACCAGATCGAAACCCTGGTCGAGCATGTGCGCAGTCTCTATCACCCGACGGTGGCGGCCGGCGACGTCCCCGGCCTGCTCGCCACCATCGTCGCCGCCTCGGCAAGGCTGACGGCGCGGTGGATCGCGGCCGGCTTCGTTCACGGCGTCCTGAACACCGACAATCTGAATGTCACGGGCGAGAGCTTCGACTATGGCCCCTGGCGGTTCCTGCCGTCCTATGAGCCTGGCTTCACCGCCGCCTATTTCGATCACTCGGGCCTCTATGCCTTCGCGCGTCAGCCCGAGGCCGTGTTCTGGAACCTGACCCAGCTGGCGGGCACGCTGAAGCTGGTCGCCGACGCCGCGCCTCTGACCGAGGCCCTGAACGGGTTCGGTCCCGCCTATATCCGCGAACTCCGCGCCGCCTTCCTGGAGCGACTGGGCGTCAGGAGCCTGGGCGAGGCGGCCGACCAGCGGCTGCTGGACACGACGCTGGCGCTGCTGAGGGACAAGGGAGAGGCCGTGCGCTGGGAGCCCCTGTTCCACGACTGGTTCGCCGGCTTCGCGTCGTCTGCCCGTGCGCTGTCCGGACCGCGCGCCAGGACCTGGCAAGGCGAGACTTTCGACGCCTTCCGCTTCGCCCTGTTCGAGCACGAACCCGACCGGCCGGAGCGGTTGGAACACGCCGCCTTCGCCGCAGCGGATCCCGAGGAGATGTTGATCGACGAGGTTGAGGCGATCTGGGTCGCGATCGACAGCGCCGACGACTGGTCGCCATTGACGGAGAAGCTCGGGCGGCTCGAAGCCAGCAGGCTCTCCAGAGCCTGAACACGGGGCCCGAAAACAAGTCATCAATTGATGTCTACCGCTGATGACAATCTGACCAGGCCGTGCCAAAAGCCGTCATCAGCCAGCAACCGGCTGGATTACCGATCCGTAGGCATCCCGCCATCGTGCCGCCGCGTCGCTAAGGCACGGCTTGTTCATCACATCGCGTTACGGTGAGGCTTCAAGGCTCTTGCGAACCCGGCCCGTCAATCTGATCTAGACTCTGTTACTAATCATCCGCCCTCCCCGACCAAACGAAATCCAGATGTCCATCACCTTCGCCCCGCCCGCCTCCACGCGTCCGACACTGTCGGCGGCCCAGATCCGCAACCGGGCGGCTTTCCGTAACCTGACGCTCTGGACGCTGCAGGGCTGGGTGGCGATGTTCTTCGTCGCCGCCGGTTACGCCAAACTGACCGAGTCGATCTCGAACCTGACGGCCCTGATGAACTGGCCCGCGATGGTCAGCGAAAGTCTGGTCCGCGGCATCGGCATCGTGGAAATCGTGCTGGCGCTCGGCATGATCGCGCCCCTGCTGTCGTGGAAGCTGGGCCGCTGGCCGTTGCTGGTCTCGGCCGTGGGTCTGATCATGCTGGAATCCGCCATGCTGGCGGTTCACGCGATCAGCCTGGACGTAGGCCTCGCCCTGATCAACATCCTGCTGCTGGCCATCACGATCCCGGTTTACCTGGGCCGTCGCGTTTCGCACTGAGCTTCCGGGCCGACCGGCATCGGTCGGAGCAGACGGTGATCGCTTCCCAGTCCCGGGCCCATTTGGCCCGCCAGGCGAACGGGCGCTGACACACCACACAGGTCTTTTGCGGCAGATCGCCCTTCCGTGGCGACAGTCCCTTGTTGACGTGTTTGCGCGACATCGGCGGTCCTATCCGCCCGGGCGAACCGCTGCGTCAACCTGAAAGCTTCCCTTTACGTCCGCGTCAAGTTATGACGTCCGCATGGCGACCGCAGACGACCATCGCACCTATTCGATCCGGCAGCTGTGCCGGGAGTTCGGCGCGACCGCTCGTGCCCTGCGATTCTATGAGGACAAGGGTCTTCTGACCCCCGCCCGCAAGGGCCAGACCCGCGTCTATGACGCCCGCGACCGCGCCCGGCTGAAGCTGATCCTCCGCGGCCGCCGCATCGGCTTCACCCTGACCGAGATCCAGGAAATGCTGGATCTGTACGACCGCAACGACGGCAACACCCATCAGATGGCCATTGCCCTGCGCCGCCATCGCGCACAGATCGAGGCCCTGAAGCAGCAGCGCGAAGACCTCAACGCCGCCATCCAGATGGCCGAAGAGGCCTGTGCGGCCATGGAAGAACGCCTCAACGACCAGCGTCCCGACCTTCTGCCCGGGGCCGAGGAATATGCCTCGGTGCTGCGCCAGCACCTCGACAACCACGCCCACCATCCCTTCAAGCTGAGAGCCTGACCCCATGGCCTACAAGGCGCCCGTCCGCGACCTGACCTTCATCCTCAACGAGGTGCTGGAGATCGACCGCTATTCCAACCAGCCCGGGTTCCAGGACGTCTCGTCCGACCTGGTCCAGCAGGTGCTGGAGGAAGGCGCCAAATTCGCCGAGGAAGTCATCGCCCCGATCAACCATTCGGGCGACAAGGAAGGCTGCCACTGGGACAACGGGGTGGTCACCGGGCCAAAGGGCTACAAGGAAGCCTATCAGGCGATGGTCGAGGCCGGGTGGCCGGCCCTGTCGGCTGACCCGGCCTATGGCGGCCAGGGCATGCCCGCCGTGGTCGGCATGGCGTTCGGCCAGTTCACCGCCGGGGCCTCGGCCGCCTTCTCGATGTATCCGGGCCTGACCGCCGGGGCCTATGCAGGCATCCACGCCAATGCTTCGGAAGAGCTGAAGACCAAATACCTGCCCAAGATGGCCACCGGCGAATGGGGCGGGACGATGAACCTGACCGAGCCCCAGTGCGGCACCGACCTGGGCATGGTCCGCACCAAGGCCGTGCCCCAGGGCGACGGCACCTACAAGATCACCGGCCAGAAGATCTGGATCTCGGCCGGCGAGCACGACTTCACCGACAACATCATCCACACGGTCCTCGCCCGCGTCGAGGGCGCCCCGGCCGGCATCAAGGGCCTGTCCCTGTTCCTGGTGCCCAAGGTGCTGGTCAACGACGACGGCTCGCTGGGCGAGCGCAACAGCCTTCAGTGCGCGGGCCTCGAACACAAGATGGGCATCCACGGCAACGCCACCTGCGTCATGCAGTATGACGGTGCCACCGGCTGGCTGATCGGCGAGGAAGGCCGGGGCATGAACAACATGTTCGTGGTCATGAACGAGGCGCGTCTGGGTACCGGCCTGCAGGGCCTGGCCATCGGCTCGGCCGCCTATCAGGCCGCGCTGGAGTTCGCCAAGGACCGCATCCAGGGCCGCAGCCTGACCGGGCCGAAGAACCCGGACGCCCAGGCCGACAGCATCATGGTGCACCCCGATGTTCGCCGCATGCTGCTGGAGGCCAAGGCCTTCGTGGAAGGCGGACAGGCGTTCGTGCTGTGGACCGCCCTGCACGCCGATCTCGAGAAATCCGCCGACGAGGCCACGGCCACCAAGGCCAAGGACTATATGGGCCTGCTGACCCCGGTGCTGAAGGCCTATCTGACCGACAAGGGCTTCCACGTCGCGTCGCTGGGCATGCAGGTCCATGGCGGCTCCGGCTACACCGAGCATTTCCAGGCCAGCCAGTATCTGCGCGACGCCCGGATCACCATGATCTACGAAGGCACCAATGGCATCCAGGCGCTGGATCTGGTGGGCCGCAAGCTGCCGTCGAACGGTGGACGCGCGATCATGAGCTGGTTCGCCGACATCGACGCCTTCGTCGCCGAGAACGGAGCCGAGAGCCCGATCAAGCCTTTCGTCGATGGTCTGGCCGACGCCAAGAAGAAGCTGCAGGAGGGCACGATGTGGCTGATGCAGAACGGCATGCAGAACCCGGACAATGCCGGTGCGGCCTCCACCGATTACCTGAACCTCTTCGGGCTCACGGCCCTGGCCTATATGTGGGCCCAGATGGCCAGGGCCGCGCAGGCGAAGATCGATGCGGGTTCGGACGATCCCTTCTACGTCACCAAGCTGCAGACCGGCCGATATTTCGTCGAGCGCATCCTGCCCGACGCGCAGGGTCACCTGGTCAAGATGAAGACCGGCGCGGACGTGCTGATGCAGATGCCGGCGGAGGCGTTCTAGGCCGCTCCTCTCCCTCCCCCTGCGGGGGAGGGTGGTCGGCGCGTAGCGACGACCGGGTGGGGAGGGCCGGGCGATCCACACGCCGGTGCCCGCTCCGCCTTGCCGCCCCCACCCGGCCGCTGCGCGGCCACCCTCCCCCGCGGGGGAGGGAGAAGATCGAGTGAAACCATGAACGTCATCGACACCCCCTCCCCCGACTTCATGCTGGAAGAGGACATCGTCCTGTTCTCCGACAGCGTCGGCAAATGGATCGACGAGCACGCGCCGCCGGAGGCCGTGCAGTCCTGGATCGCCAACTCATCGGTTCCGCGCGACCTGTGGAACAAGGCGGGTGAGGCGGGCCTGATGGGCCTGTCGCAGCCCGAGGAGTGGGGCGGCATGGGCGGCGACTATCGCCACGAGGTCGTGCTGATGCGTCAGCTGGGCTGGAAGGGCGCGGACCATTTCGGCATCAGCCTGCACAACGCCATCGTCGCCCCCTACATCTGGCACTATGGCACCGAGGAGCAGAAGGCGCGCTGGCTGCCGCGTCTGGTCACCGGAGAACTGGTCGGCGCGATCGCCATGACCGAGCCGGGCGCTGGCAGCGACCTGCAGGGCGTCAAGACCACTGCGGTGAAGTCCGGCAACGGCTATGTCATCAATGGCTCCAAGACCTTCATCACAAACGGCCAGCTGGCCAACTTCATCATCGTCGTGGCCAAGACCGACCCCGCCGCCGGGGCCAAGGGCACCTCGCTGATCGTGGTGGAGACGGACGGCGCAGGTGGTGAAAACATTGGCGGCTTCGAGCGCGGCCGGAACCTTCACAAGATCGGGATGGAGGGCAATGACACGTCCGAGCTGTTCTTCAACGACGTGAAGGTGCCGGCCGACAACATCATCGGCGGCGAGGAAGGGCGCGGCTTCATCCAGCTGATGCAGCAGCTGCCGCAGGAGCGGCTGAACATCGCCGTCCAGGGCATCGCGGCGGCCGAGCGCGGGCTTCAGGAGACCCTGGCCTATGTCAAGCAGCGCAAGGCCTTCGGCAAGTCGGTGCTGGAGTTCCAGAACACCCAGTTCAAGCTGGCCGAGGTCAAGACCAAGCTGACCGTCGCCCGCGTCTTCGTCGACCACTGCATCGGCCTGCACCTGAAGGGCCAGCTGGATGCCGTCACCGCCTCCATGGCCAAATACTGGGTCACCGACCTGCAGGGCGAGGTCATCGACGAGATGCTCCAGCTGCACGGCGGCTACGGCTATATGAACGAATATCCGATCGCCCAGCTGTACAAGGATGCGCGCGTCCAGCGCATCTATGGCGGGACGAACGAGATCATGAAGGTCCTGATCGCGCGGAGCTTGTAGCTCCGACACGCCTGTAACTCATGAGGAAAACATGGTAGGTTTCCCGCATGATCGACTACCGGCAATACATTACGATCGAGGCCGGTAAGCGAGGCGGGCGCCCGTGTGTCCGAGGCATGCGTATCTCTGTCGAAGATGTATTGGGGTGGCTCGCCGAAGGGATGAGTCACTCTGAGATCATGAAGGACTTCCCCGAACTGACCGAAGACGACATTCGCGCTGTGCTCGCTTACGCGGCCGACCGACATCGCCGGACCACTTTCGCGGCCGCGTGAAACTTCTTTTCGATCAGAATCTCAGCCACCGGCTGCCGAACGTTCTCGAAAATCTGTTTCCCGGCTCGTCCCAGGTCCGTCTTCTGCACCTGGATCAGGCCGACGATACGACGATTTGGAGTTACGCCGCCGAGAATGGCTACTGTATCGTGACTCTCGATGGGGATTTTGCCGACCTCTCGGCCCTTCGCGGCTCTCCCCCGAAAGTGGTTTGGCTTAGATGCGGCAATCGCTCAACGACCTATGTCCATGCCCTCCTCAGGATGCACGCGAACGACATCCTGGCCATGGATCGGGCGGATGACATAGACTGCCTCGCAATCGGCTGAGCCAAAGCTATTATGTGCGGATGGCCACGCTCAAAAAAGGACTGGTAACTCGAGCAGGCGAATGGTGGAAACACCTTCGCTGGCGCAAACGTGCGTTCTGGAAAGGCGAACGACAGGCCGCGAAAGCTTTAGCCTCAAACGATGCGTCCGAGCGGTGATCCGCCTCCACGTCCCCCAGCCCCTGTCCGCTGCTGCCGTCGTTGCCCCGACACTGGACCAGTCCCGCTATCTGACCCAGGTCATGCGGCTGAAGCTCGGCGACACCCTGCTGGTCTTCAACGGCCGCGACGGCGAGTGGCGCTGCGTGATCGCCGAAATCCTCAAGAAGGGCGTCATCCTGCGTGCCGAGGAACAGGTCCGGCCCCAGGCGTTTGGTCCCGACCTCGAACTGATCGTCGCCTTGGTCAAGAAATCCCGCGTCGAGACCATCGTTGAAAAGGCCGCCGAGCTCGGGGCCGCCCGGGTGCGCCTGGCCGTCACCCAGCGGACCAATGTCGAGCATGTCCGCCTCGACCGGCTGGACGCCATCGCCATCGAGGCCGCCGAACAGACCGGGCGGCTGGACGTCCCCACGGTCGACGACCCGCAGAAGCTGGCCACGATCCTGGACGCCTGGGACCCGTCGCGCCGGCTGATGTTCTGCGACGAGACGGGGGGGCAGCCGGTGATGCGGGCGCTGGAGTCTCCCTCCCCCGGAGGGGAGGGAGAACGGGCTCCCTGGGCCATACTGATCGGGCCGGAGGGTGGCTTCTCGCCGGAAGAACGCGAGCGTCTGCGATCCCTGCCCTTCATGACGGCCGTGTCGCTGGGCCCCCGCATCCTGCGTGCGGACACCGCCGCAATCGCCGCCATGGCGCTGTGGCAGGCCGCCGTCGGCGACTGGGAGCGATAGGCGACGCGCGCCCGCGACGCGAACCCTGGCCCCTTGAGTCATGCCTCAATCCCGCCCATCTACCCGCGACACCGACCAAGGCCTCCCAGCATGACCGTCACCGATCCGATCACCTTCGACGACCTGGTCGGCGTGATGACCAGGGGCATCAAGCCCAAATCGGAATGGCGCGTGGGGGCCGAGCACGAGAAGTTCGGTTTCGACAAATCGACCCTGCGTCGCCCGACCTACGATGGCCCGAACGGCATCCTGGCCATGCTGAGCGGCCTGCAGCGCTTCGGCTGGTCGCCGGTCGAGGAGGCCGGCCATGTCATCGCCCTGGAACGCCGGAACGCCAACGGCTACGCGGCCTCCATCAGCCTGGAGCCCGGTGGCCAGTTCGAGCTCAGCGGCGCACCGCTAGAGACCATCCACGACATCTGCTCCGAGACCGGCCAGCACCTGATGGAGGTGAAGATGGTCGCCGACGAGCTGAACCTGGGCTTTCTCGGTGCCGGGTTCGACCCGATGTGGCGGCGCGAAGACGTGCCCGTGATGCCCAAGGGCCGCTACGACATCATGCGGGCCTATATGCCCAAGAAGGGCAACCTCGGCCTCGACATGATGCTGCGCACCTGCACCATCCAGGCCAACCTCGATTTCGATTCAGAGGCCGACATGGTGGCCAAGTTCCGCACCAGTCTGGCGCTCCAGCCGATCGGCACGGCCCTGTTCGCCTGCAGTCCGTTCACGGAGGGTCGGCCGAACGGCTTCCTGTCGGCGCGCGCCAACGTCTGGACCGACACCGATCCCGACCGCACCGGCATGCTGAACTTCGTGTTCGCCGATGGCTTCGGTTTCGAGACCTATGCCAACTATGCGCTGGACGTGCCGATGTATTTCGCCAAACGCGGCGAGCGCTACATCGATGCCTCCGGCCAGTCGTTCCGGGACTTCATGGACGGCAGGCTCCCCGCCCTGCCCGGCGAACGCCCGACGCTGAAGGACTGGGCCGATCACCTGACGACCCTGTTCCCCGAGGTCCGCCTGAAACAGTATCTCGAGATGCGCGGATCGGACGGCGGCCCCTGGAGCCGGATCTGCGCCCTGCCCGCGCTGTGGACCGGTATCTTCTACGACGCCCCGTCGCTCGCCGCCGCCTGGGACCTGTGCAAGCACTGGGACATCGAGGACCATGAACGCCTGCGCCGCGACGTGACCCGCCTGGGCCTGCGGGCGGAGGTGGCAGGGCGGTCCGTCCGCGACATCGCCGTCGACATGGTCGCCATCGCCCGCCAGGGCCTGAAGAACCGCGCCCGCTTCAGCGGCGGCATGGTCGACGAGCGCGGCTATCTGTCGGAACTGGAAGACATCGCCGACACCGGCGTGACCCCGGCCGAACGCCTGCTGGACCTCTATCACGGCGAATGGCAGGGCGATGTCAGCCGGATGTACCGCGACTTCGCCTACTGAGGATCAGCCCGCGTCGGGCTTCACCAGATCGCAGAAGCTGACGCCCTCGTGCTCGGCCCAGGCCGTGCGCATGAAGGCCCCCTGGTACCAGCCATAGGCGGCGGCGTCGTTCGACAGCGCCTGGTAGTTGCTCTCGAAATAGGCGTGGGGATCCTCGCCCGCCGGCACCGGGCTGGGAAGCTGGCCCAGGAAGACGTTGAAGTTCTCGACCCGATCCGCGATCGGCGCGCTGGCCTCCGTATCCTCGGCCCAGAAGGCGATGGCGATACGATTGGCCAGCACCTCGTTGGTCCAGGAATCCTCGCGCTCCAGCCGACCGTCGATGGACGCCACGAAATGCCCCAGCTCATGGGGGACCAGCAGGCTGTTGAAAATCTCGGCGAACTGGCCTTCGGGCGTAAGGCCCAGGGTCCCGGCTGCCGCCCAGCCCCCCATCATACCTTGCAGTTCCGCAGGCATCTCGGCCCAGCGCGACTGGTGGACCGACCGGTCGTCCGTATAGAAGGACACCAGGCTGGGCGTGGAATCGACCACGACACCGGGAACATAGGGCGGTGTCACGCCACAGGCCCGCAGCGCCGTATCGAAACGCGCGATGATCGCCCGGGTCTGGGTTTCCAGCGGATCGGCGGCCTGGCTGGCCGCGCTGGCCGGCGTGCCGAGGGCCAGACCGAAGGCTGCGGTTACGGCAAACAGGCGAAGCAGCATAACGATCTCCCGGGTCAACTTCTTGGAGATATTCACCTACCGGCGATTTCTGCAGGCGTCCACTGCCGCGATCTTGCCTCTTGCCCCCCGACGTGGTCACGGCGAACAGTCGGCGCGAAGGAGCACTTTGATGACCCACCCCATCCATATCGGCATCGGCGGCTGGACCTATGAGCCATGGCGCGGTGTCTTCTATCCGGACAAGCTGAGCCAGAAGAAGGAGCTGGCGTTCGCGTCGCGCGCCCTGACCTCCATCGAGATCAACGGCACCTACTATTCGACCTTCAAGCCCGACAGCTGGATGAAGTGGCGCGACGAGACGCCGGACGGCTTCGTCTTCTCGGTCAAGGCCAGCCGCTACTGCACCAACCGCAAGGTCCTGTCCGACATGGGCGAGTCGATGGAGCGGTTCCTGGGCCAGGGGATGACCGCCCTGGGCGACAGGCTCGGCCCCATCAACTGGCAGTTCATGGGCACCAAGAAGTTCGATCCGGTCGATTTCGAGGGCTTTCTGAAGCTTCTGCCGAAAGAGCAGGACGGTGTGCGGCTGCGGCATGCGCTGGAGGTGCGAAACCCGAGCTTCGACACGCCGCAGTTCCATGATCTGGCCGCGAAATACGGGGTGGCCATCGTCTATGCCGTCGATGACGAGGCCCCCGAATGGCCCCGGATCGACCAGCCGACCGCCGACTTTACCTATGCCCGGCTGATGTCGAGCCGTGAGGACGAACCGACCGGCATGACGTCGGCCGAACTGGACGGGATCGTCGACCAGACCCGCGGCTGGGCCAAGCGCGGCGATGTCTTCGCCTATTTCATCGCCGGGGCGAAGGTGCGCAACCCGGCGGCGGCGCAGGCCCTGATCAAAAAGCTGGGCTGAACCGTTGCGGTCGCGCTGGCCAGACATCACCTAGGCGAAGCCCCCAAGGAGCCTCCCCATGCCCATCGCCACCCGCGCCTTCGCCGCGACCACATCCACTGCGCCGCTGACCCCCTATACCTTCACGCGCCGCGATCCGGGGGCGGACGATGTCGCCATCGACATCAGGTTCGCGGGCATCTGCCACTCGGACCTGCACATCGTGAAGAACGACCTGGGCAACACCGTCTATCCGATCGTCCCGGGCCACGAGATCGCGGGGATCGTCACGGTCGTCGGCGCGAATGTGACGCGGTTCAAGGTCGGCGACCGGGTCGGAGTCGGCTGCATGGTCGACAGTTGCCGGGTCTGCGGGCCGTGCAAGGCCGGCGACGAACAGTACTGCGTGCCCGGCATGACCGGCACCTATGGCGCGCCCGACAAGCACGCCGACCAGTCCGGCGAAAAGATCACCCAGGGCGGATACTCGGACAAGATCGTCGTGGATCAGGCCTTCGTCGTCACCATCCCGGACTCCATCCCGCTGGATGCCGCGGCCCCTCTGCTGTGCGCCGGGATCACCACCTATTCGCCACTGAAGCACTGGGGCATCAAGGCAGGATCGAAGGTCGCCGTGATCGGCCTGGGCGGCCTCGGTCACATGGCCGTCAAGCAGGCGGCCGCTATGGGGGCCGAGGTCACCGTGCTGTCGACCTCGGATCGCAAGAAGGCCGACGCCGAGCGGATGGGGGCGAAGCATTTCCTCATCAACTCCGACAAGGCCGCGATGAAGGCGGCGGCCGAGAAGTTCGACCTCATCATCAACACCGTCTCGGCCACGCACGAGATCGCCGGGCACCTGCAACTGCTGGCCCACGACGGCACCATGGTCATGCTGGGCCTGACGACGGAGGCCATGCCGGTCTTCGCCCTGCCGCTTCTGTGGCGTCGCCGCTCGGTCGCAGGATCCCTGATCGGCGGCATCCGCGAGACCCAGGAGATGCTCGACTTCTGCGCCGAACACGGCCTGGCCTCCGACATCGAGGTCATCGCACCGTCGCAGATCAATGAAGCCTATGCCCGGCTGGAGAAATCCGACGTCCGCTACCGCTTCGTCATTGATATGAGCCGGTTAGGTGAAGTCGACTGAGACTTCTCAATTCCCGGGAGGGCAACTAGAAATCGAAGCGACGAACCGGTGGGGGGCTGGCTGTGTTGCGATTTTTGTGTGCGCTCGCACTTTTCCTCGGCCTGGCCGCCCCATCGGTTGCAGAGGCCGTACAGGATCGAGGCATTGCCCCGCCCAATCCTGCGGTATCGGCTCAGGCGAGCGCCTTTGGTGCGGCACCGGCCTTTCACGATATTGCACTGTCCCCCGACGGCAGCCGGATCGCCCGAATCGCTCAGCACGACGACCGATATCGGCTCGAGGTTTGGGCCGTAGGCGATCTTTCTGCGCCGACAGCGATCTACACCTTAAGCCGCTACAACATAGCGAACTGGTTGGTCTGGAAATCCGATAGTCGGCTTCTGGTCAGCACCAGTCAGCCGATGTCCCGCTTCGGCTTCCTGCTTTTCGAGACCCGGTTGTCCGTGTTCGATCCAGGATTGAGCCATCCGGTCCGACTGGCCCAGAGACATCGGCCGCCGGACGGCTACCCCGCTTTCCAGGACCGGTTGATAGACATGTCGCCGGACGATCCCGACGGCATCCTGATCGCTTTCAACTGGGTGACCCCGGAAGAGCCGGCTGTTCAGCGCGCGGACCTTCGCAACGGTCGCCTGACGACCGTCCTGAGTGGTGGCCGGAACATCCAGAGCTGGTTGTTTGAGCCCCGAGATCGCGTTTTCATCGGGATCGGCGACAAGGAGGGCGCTCCGCAGATTTTTCGCGCGACTGAAACCACCGTCCCGACCGCCGTAACAATACTCGGGGCGGGCTCGACATTCCGACCGCTGGGATTTGACGGTTCGGCAGATCGGCTGGTCGTGGCATCCAACCACGAGCCAGGGCCTCTGGGCATCTATGTCTACGACCTCGCCGTGGGCGGCTTTGTGGAGACACTTTTCAAATCGGACCGATACGATGCCGACGCGGTGATCCGGTCTGCAGACGGAACCGGAGTGGACGGAGTCGTCTGGATCGACGACGACCGACGGGTTACCTGGCTGAACGACAACGCCCAGGCGCTTCACGACCGGCTGAAGAATCTGACGGGGTCGGAAGAACTGACCGTCGCATCACGAACGCCGGATGGCCGTCGCCTGATCGTGATCACAGGAGACGGAGGTCGATCGTCCGGCAGCGTCCTGATTGATCTGCAGACCGATACGGTCACGCCGCTGTGGCGCATCTCGCCAGCGCTGGACGAACGGCCCGTCGGCGCGACCGCCTCGGTGTCCTATACGGCCCCCGACGGGGTCTCGATCCCGGCCTATCTGACACTCCCGCCGGGCATGGCCCGGGAAGACGCACAACGAATTCCCTTCGTGGTCCTGCCACACGGCGGACCCAGTGCGCGTGACAGTGCGGAATTCGACTTTCTGGCGCAGTTTCTCGCATCGCTCGGATATGGCGTCCTTCAACCCAACTATCGCGGCTCAAGCGGCTATGGGGAAAGCTTCCGGCGCGCTGGCGATCAGCAGTGGGCCGGGGCTGTTCTTGGCGATGTATCGGCCGGAACCCGCTGGCTGGTGGACCAGGGTCTCGCCGATCCTGACCGTGTCTGTGTGGTCGGCTGGTCCTTCGGCGGTTACCTCGCGCTGATGTCGGCGGTGGAATACGCGGATCAGTACCGGTGCGTGGGCGCGATCGCGCCCGTGACCAGCATTCCGCATATCATTGACTACAGTCGTCGATTCCGTGGCGGTCGTGACGAGATGGCACGAATGTTCGGCATCGGCTGGAATGATCGGGCCCGAAACGCTCGAGCCTCCCCGTTGAACCGCGTGAGCGACATCGCCACCCCGGTATTCATGGCCTATGGAACCGGGGACGATGTCGTACCGCCTGCCCAAGGCTATGAAATGTATCAGGCGATGCTGGCGGAAGGCGTTGATATGAGCGTCCTGTCGATCATCGGTGCCGACCATTCCATGAGTCGCCAGCCCGATCGGACGCTGCTTCTGGCTTCGCTTGAGGCATTCCTTGCCAGCTATCTGGGTCCGTTGCCCGGGCGACCTGACTGATCTCACCCGTTTCCGTAACGGACGGGGCGCGCTATGAGAGATCAGCAGCAGCCGTGCATGAGATACGGCACCAAAAGGGCAAGGACACGCACATGGCACGAGTGGCACTGGTCACGGGTGGAACCCGTGGCATCGGCAAGGCAATCGCGCAGCGCCTGAAGGAAGACGGCATGGCCGTCGCCTGCGGCTATTCCGGCAATGCCGAGGCGGCCGAGGCCACGGCCCGCGAGCTGGGCGTCATGGTGGTGAAGGGCAACGTCGGCTCCTATGACGACTGCGCCCGCGCTGTCGCCGACGTGGAGGCCGAGCTGGGTCCCATCGACGTGCTGATCAACAACGCCGGCATCACCCGCGATGGCTTCTTCCACAAGATGAGCGCCGACCAGTGGTCCGACGTGATCCGCGTCAACATGGACAGCGTGTTCAACATGACACGCCAGGTCATCAACGGCATGCGCGACCGGGGCTTTGGCCGCATCGTCAACATCTCCTCGATCAACGGCCAGAAAGGCCAGATCGGCCAGACCAACTATTCCGCCGCCAAGGCCGGAATGATCGGCTTCACCAAGGCTCTCGCCCTTGAAAACGCTCGCAAAGGCGTGACCGTCAACTGTATCGCGCCCGGCTATATCGACACCGAAATGGTGGGCGCGATGGACCAGAAGGTGCTCGATTCCATCATCGCCCAGATCCCCGTGGGCCGTCTGGGCAAGGGCGAAGAGATCGCCGACATGGTGTCCTGGCTGTCGGGCGACCGTGCCGGATATGTCACAGGCTGCACCCTGTCGCTGAACGGCGGCCAATACCTGGTCGGCTGACCGACGGACTGCCCAAAATCCGCCGCGCACCCGGCGCAACGATCCGGCCATGAAGTTCAGGGTCCGGGTCGAGACGGCAGGAAAGCCGATCGCGTCGGCGATGGCGGTCGCCATCGGCGTCGTAGCGACCCTTTTTGAGTCGAGCAGCGCGGTGGCGCAGGTGCGTGGCAACGCACAGGCGGAACAGAGTCGAACCCTCGGCATCCGACCTTCGGTGGCCGGTCTGCCGCCATCGGGCCGATACATTTCCGAGAGCGGTGAGTCCTTCATCTTCGACGGCTCGGGCTCGCGGCCCCTGTTCCGCTTCGAGCGCAGGGCAGAGACATGGGTCCTTCGGACCTCGCCCGCTCCGCGCGGCGACGTCATCTATCGCAATGACGCAGGGGCC
Organism: Brevundimonas subvibrioides; assembly: GCF_027271155.1. NCBI lineage: Bacteria > Pseudomonadati > Pseudomonadota > Alphaproteobacteria > Caulobacterales > Caulobacteraceae > Brevundimonas > Brevundimonas subvibrioides. The sequence continues at coordinate 833,913 of NZ_CP114542.1, read as the reverse complement.
CAGATTCTACGGGTAACGCCCGGAGGTGGGGTCACCCTCTATACAACCCGCGCGCCCAACGGTTCACCTGCCTCGGTGGCCGGACCAGCCGCTCCGCTCAGCCTGCCCCAGATCACGCCCACGCAGCTGATCACCTTCTCGATACAGCAGAGCGGCCGGATGAGCGCGGCCCTGGGTCATTTGGTTGCCGTCAACATCGAACTGGACCGCCCGGGATCGGAGCCCGTCGTCGCCGAAACCATCAGCGTGGTCACCGAGGCCGTGCTGCGCATGTCCCGCTCGGCGACCGTTCGGAACCAGGTGGCTCAGGTGCGCCGCATCCAGATCGAGGAAAGCGATCGTGCGTCCGTCTCTTTCTCCAACGGCGTCCTGATCATACTTTTCGTTGGTAATCAGGGCTTGGCCGGACGCCCGTCTTCAGCCCGCATCATCCGAGCCGTTTCAGCCGGCTAGCCCGCAAAGCCGTCCTTCGCCGCCCGCCGCCGCGCGAATTCGGCCGCGTCTCCCGCCGTCAGGAAGGGGTTGAAGGCCCGCTCCACCGCCATGGTCGTCGGCACGGTCGGCTCGCCCCGCTCGCGCGCCGCAAAGATCGATGCCGCATGGGCCGCGACTTCGGGACGATCGTCCACACTCAGGGTGAAGCGCGCATTGGCAGCCGTGTATTCGTGGGCACCATACAGGACCGTCTCATCGGGCCAGGCCAGCAGGCGGCCCAGGCTGTCCCACATCTGTTCCGGCGTCCCCTCGAACAACCGCCCGCAGCCCAGCGGGAACAGGGTGTCGCCGGTGAAGGCGATGCCGTCCTCCACCGAGCGCAAGACGACGTGGCCCAGCGTATGGCCTGGGGTGGCCGTGACATGCAGGCGGGTCTGGCCGATCGTGACCAGATCGCCCTCCTCGATCACCCGATCCAGGAGAGCGACCTTGCGAACCTCTTCCGGACCCCAGATGTCACAGCCAGTCTCGGCCTGAAGCCGGGCGTTGCCCTCGGTGTGATCGGGGTGCCAGTGGGTGTTGATGATCCGGTCCAGCCGACCCCATCCCAGCGACGCGATCCCGTCGAGGATCACCTGGGCGTCCGGCGTGTCGATCGCAGCGACCGTCCCCGTCGCCTCGTCCCGTGCCACAAAGGCGTAGTTGTCTGTGCGCGCCGGAAACAGATGAACGGTCAGGGGCATGGGGTCGTCCTTGGATCGCGGGGCCTGATGGCCATATAGTCCTCGCCATGCGCCGCGCCATCGAAGACCTGCGAACCTTCTACGGCGAACCCACCGGGGCGCTGGTCCGGCGCCTGCTGGCCAGACGCCTGGACGATGCGTGGGGCGAGGCCAACGGGTGCGATGTGCTGGGCATAGGCTATGCCACGCCCTGGCTGGATGCCTTCGTCGGCGCGCGTCGTGTGATCGCCGCCATGCCCTCCGGCCAGGGGGTCGAGCTGTGGCCCGCCGCCGGTCGCAACCGCACCCTTCTGGTCGACGACCGGCGACTGCCGTTCGCCGCCGGATCGTTCGACCGTGTGCTGCTGGTCCATGCCCTGGAAGAGGCGGACGATCCGACACAGCTGCTGACCGAGGCGGTGCGCGCCCTGGCACCCGCCGGTCGGATCATCCTGGCCGCCGCCGCCCGGGGCGGTCTGTGGGCGCGGGCCGAGGCGACGCCCTTCGGTCATGGCCGGCCTTTCACGCGAGGCCAGCTGGAGCGGCTGGTGCGCGCGGCGGGGCTGGAGCCCACGGCCTGGTCCCAGACCCTGTATGTCCCGCCGTGGCCACCGCTGCTCGGACTGGCCGACGGGTTCGAGCAGGTCGGTCGCCGGATCGCCCCGGGCTTTGCGGGTGTCATCCTGCTGGAGGCCACGCGCCAGGCCTATGCCCACGTCCGCCCCACGGGCGTGGCCCAGCGCGTCCGGGCCGAGGCGCGCGGCCTGCAGCCCCAGCCTGCCGCACGCACGCCAAACGCAACCGGGCTGGATGCGGAACGCGAACCGCTTTAATCGGCTCAGCCATGCACCGCCTGATCCTGATGCGTCATGCCAAGACCGAACGCACCGCCGTCTCGGGTCTCGATCGCGACCGGGCCCTGACGCCCCGCGGGCTCGACGACGGGATCCTGATGGGCCGTGTTTTGGCCGACAAGGGGCTGAGACCCGACCTGGCCCTCGTGTCTCCGGCCGTGCGCACGCGCCAGAGCTGGGATGCGGTTCACGAGGCCATGGGCGACGTGGAGGTGCGGATCGAACCGCGCCTCTACGATGCGTCCACCCATACGATCCGCCAGCTGGTCCAGGACGCGGAGGAACAGGCGGGCTGCCTGCTGGTCATGGCCCACAATCCGGGCGTCCACACCCTGGCGCTGGAGTATCTGACGGAAAGCGCCGCCTCGCCTTCCATTCTGGACCGGATGGCCGGGGGGTTCCCGACGGGAGCCGCCGCCGTCTTCGAGGTCGATGTCGCCGGTCGCTGCGCCTACGATGGATTCCTGACGCCCAAGGCTTTCGGTGGCGGAGCGGACGAGTGAACGATCCGATCGCCTTCAAGATCATCGACGCCGCCGAATGGCGAAATGCCCTCGCCGAGGGAGTCTACGACGGCTCGGACGTCGACATCGCCGATGGGTTCATCCACCTGTCCACCGCCGAACAGCTGCCCGGCACGGCCGGGAAACACTATGCCGGACGAGCCGGTCTGATGCTGCTCAGCGTCGATCTGACGGCGCTGGGCGACACCGTCCTGTGGGAGCCGTCACGGGGCGGGGCGCTGTTTCCGCATATCCACGGCCCGCTTCCGACCCGGGCGGTGACGCGCGCCCGGCCCTGTTCCATATCGGCGGACGGCGGTTTCGTCTTCGAGGATGGCGCGGCGTGATCCGCGATTTCGGCGCGGCCGCGCTTCGTCTGCTGGACCCCGAAACGGCGCACGGACTGGCCATCCGGGCCCTGAAGCATGCGCCGGTCCCCGCCGCGGCCCCCGACGACCCCATCCTGGCGACCCGCATCGCCGGGCTGGACCTGCCCAATCCGGTCGGTCTGGCGGCTGGCCTGGACAAGAATGCCGAGGCTCTGGCCGGCCTGTCCCGTCTCGGCTTCGGCTTTGTGGAATGCGGCTCGGTCACGCCGCTGGCCCAGCCCGGCAATCCCCGGCCGCGCCTGTTTCGCCTGACCGAGGACCGGGCGATCATCAACCGGATGGGATTCAACAATGACGGCCTTGACGCCTTCGCCGCCCATCTGCGTCGCCGACCGCCTGCGACGATCGTGGGGGCCAATCTGGGGGCCAACAAGGACACCGAAGATCGCGCCGCCGACTATGTCACCGGCTTGCGCAGGCTCGGCGGACTGTCCGACTATTTCACCGTCAACATCTCCTCTCCGAATACGCCGGGCCTTCGCGCCCTGCAGGGCCGCGACGCACTGGACGACCTGCTGGGTCGCGTCGCAGAGGCGCGCTCGACGCCCGCCCCCGTCTTTCTGAAGATCGCGCCCGATCTGACGGCCGACGAAATCACCATGATCGTGGAGGCCGCCCTGGCCCACCGCATCGATGCCCTGATCGTGTCCAACACCACGCTGGACCGGCCCGAAAGCCTCCGCGCGCCGGATCGCGCCGAAGCGGGTGGCCTGTCCGGCGAACCCCTGAAGGCGCGCGCCCTGACCGCGCTGCGTGACGCCGCCGCCGCCGCCGGCGGCCGGATTCCCTTGATCGGTGTGGGCGGAATCGCTTCGGGCAAGGACGCCTGGGACCGCATTCGGGCCGGGGCAACGGCGATCCAGATCTATTCGGCCCTGATCTATGAGGGGCCCGGTCTGGTCGGCCGGATCAAGCGAGACCTCGCCGCCAGACTTCGAGCCGAGGGCTTTTCGACCATCGCCGAGGCGATCGGCCGGCCGCGTTGACGGAGCGTTAGGCCAGACCTGACATAGTCTGCGAATGCGGGACCAGCCCCGCCGGTTTGCAGGGGCAAGAATGTCGGAGGCCAGCACGGACACGTCGCACAGCTGGGCCCCCGCGATCCGCAGCCGTCGCCGCGCGATATTGCAGCGCCTGGGCATGGGCGCCGCGACCGCCATGATCTTCAGCCCGATGTTCGGCTGGAAGTTCAGCACGCTGTGGGTCACCGGATACTTCCTGATCCAGTTGCTCGAGATGCTGGTCTTCGCGCCCATCACAAGCGGCAAATCCGAGCGAATGGGTCCGCTGCGCAACGCGGCCGGCTGGGTTCTGCTGTTTTCCAATTCGGCGGCGTTCGGCAGCCTGTCGATCCCGCTGTGGATGACGGCCGGACCGATGGGCGGTGTCTGCGCGGCCATCCTGTGCGCCTCGGGTGCCATCTACGGCACGATCAACTCACCGGGATCGCGCGGCGTTTTTGCGGTGACGATCATACCGCACTTCCTTTACATGTTCGCCACGCCATTCTGGATGTCCTGGTATGGCGCATCGCCGTCCTTCCTGACCGCCGTCTGCGTCGCCTATGGTGTGTTCGGCACCTTCTGCCTTTCGACCTGGAAGAGCATGGACCGCGCTGCCCAGGCCGAAAGCGCCGCGCGCCTGGACGCCGATCGACGCCGGGCCGAGGCGGAAACCGCCATGACCGGCCGCGCCGCCTTCCTGGCCGCCGTCGGCCACGACCTGCGCACGCCGATCGGCGCAATCGTGTCGGGCGCAGCCGAGCTGGAACGCGGGGCCGTGGACGGGGCCGCCAGGTCGCAGGCCGCCCTGATCACCGATGCCGGCTTCATGATGAAGGCCTTGCTCGACGACCTGCTGGACCACGCCAAGCTGGGCGCGGGCCGCATGACGGTCGAGACGGTCGATTTCAACCTGCGCAGCGTGATCGCCCAGACCGTGATGTTCTGGCAGGGAGAGGCCCGCGCCCGGGGGCTGGCCCTCCGCGTCGAGGGAGCCTCCAGCGTTCCCGCAGCCGTTCGGGGCGACCCCATGCGGCTTCGCCAGATCCTGAACAATCTGATCTCCAACGCCATGAAGTTCACGACCGAAGGCTCGGTCACCCTGAACCTGAAGGTCTGGACCGAAGAGCCCGCCAGCTATGCCGTGCTGATCGAGGTGGCCGACACTGGCCCCGGCATGACGACGGATCAGCTGGACCGTCTGTTCACCCCCTTCGACCAGACCGAGGAGGGCGTCAGTGCGCGCCACGGCGGCTCGGGCCTGGGCCTGTCGATCAGCCGTGATCTTGCCCATTTGATGGGCGGTCGGCTGACGGCGCGCAGCCGACCTGGCCAGGGCGCCGCCTTCACCCTGTCGATTCTGCTTCCCAAGGGCGATGCCGGAGCGATCGCACCCAAGACCCTGAGCGACGACAGCCGTGGCGACATCGTCCGCAGTCTGACCTCACGCATGGCAGACACCCAGGCCGCGCGGATCGTTGAGGATGCGCCGGTCGAAATCGCTCCGGCCCCCGAAGATCCGGTCGAGGAGGTCGTCGAGCCAGACGAGGGCGAACGGCCCCTGCGTGTCCTTGTGGTCGATGACCACGACATCAACCGTCGGGCTGTCGAGCTGATCCTGACCCCGCTGGGATGCGACATTGCGACGGCCGCAGATGGCCTGCTGGCCCTGGCCCAGTGCGAGACCACCGCCTTCGACGTCATCTTCATGGACGTGCGGATGCCGGAACTGGATGGACGCGAGGCCACGCGTCGGCTGCGCGCTGGCGGAGGCATCAATGCCGACGTCCCCGTCATCGCCGTCACCGCCGACACCGCGCCGGACGACATCGCCGCCTGCATGGCCGCGGGCATGACCTATTTCGTCTCCAAGCCCCTGACCCCCGCCTCCCTGCTGGGCGCATTGAACCAGGTCCTGTCAGGGGCTCAGGACGAGACGGCCCCGGCCGCTGCCGAGACCGTCGTCGCGGCGTAGCGCCCCCGGATCAGAGCTGCGCGAGCAGGTGCTCGGCCGACGAAACCTTGAACTCGCCGCCCTGCTCGATGTTCAGCTGCTCGACGACACCATCCCTGACCAGCATCGAATAGCGTTGCGAGCGCTCGCCCATGCCGAAGCCGCGCGCGTCCAGTGTCAGGCCCAGCGTCCGCGTGAAATCGCCCGACCCGTCGGCCAGCATGATGACGTCGTCCTCGGTCAGGCTCTGGCTCTCCGCCCAGGCCTTCATCACGAAGGCGTCGTTGACCGACAGGCAGGCGATGGCATCGACACCCTTGTCCGCCAGGGCCGACTTGTTGTCGACAAAGCCCGGCAGGTGGCGGGCCGAACAGGTCGGGGTGAAGGCTCCCGGCACAGCGAACAGGGCGATCGTCTTGCCCTCGAAAAAGGCCTCAGTCTGAACCGGGCGGGGACCGTCGGCGGTCGGGGTCATCAGGACAGCGTGGGGGATGCGTTCGCCGATCTGGATCGTCATGGGCTGGCTCCGGAGAAGAGGACGGATGGCGCACGGGGCACCGATGCCGTCCTCTAGGGCGACCGGGCCGCCCCGCCAAGCGACATCGTGATCCACCCCGCTTGCGCCCGGGCCTTCCGCACCCGATCATCCCCTCATGATCGGTTTCCAATCTCTCGCCGGACGCCTGCTGGTGGCCATGCCCGGAATCGGCGATTCCCGGTTCGAGCACGCCGTGATCCTGGTCTGCGCCCACGGTCCGGATCACGCCATGGGCCTGCGGATCGACCGGCCCGCTTCCGGCGTGACGTTGAAGAGCGTGCTGAACCGGCTGGACGTCGCCGCCCCCGATCGCACCGCATCGACGCCCGTTCTGGTGGGTGGCCCGGTAGAGCGCGAACGGGGCTTCGTGCTGCACACCGACGACTGGACGGTCGAGGACAGCTCCTCACCGATCGTGGAGGGTCTGTCCCTGACCGCCACGCGCGAGGCCCTTGGCGCCATGACCGATCCACTGATCGGCCCGCGGCGTTCGGTGCTTCTGCTGGGCTATGCGGGCTGGGGCGACGGTCAGCTGGAAGAGGAGCTGGCCGACAACGTCTGGCTGACGGCCGATGCAGACATGGACCTGCTGTTCGACACCGACTTCGATACGAAATGGGCCAGGGCCCTCGCCGGGATCGGCGTCGATGCCGCCCGGCTGTCCAGCCAGAGCGGACGGGCATAGAGCCTGATCGGCATCGGCGGAATCGCGAAGCGATCCCACCTCGGCCGATCAGTCTTCAGGCCGAGCGGGCCTTCAGGGGCGCGGCACCATCGGACAGGCTTTCGTTCAGATAGACCTCCGCCTCCTGCGCGGGCAGGGCGGGGGCATAGCCGAATCCCTGGCCATAGTGGCACTGGTCGTCGAGCAGCAGCTTGGCCAGGGTGGCATTCTCGACCCCTTCGGCGACCACTTCCAGCGACAGGTCGCGGCCCAGGCTCACGATCGACTTGACGATCTTGGCCGAGCCCTCGTCCTTGTTCATCGTCAGCACGAAATAGCGGTCGATCTTCAGCGTATCGAACGGCAGGCGCGCCAGATAGCTGAGCGAAGAGAATCCGGTTCCAAAGTCGTCCAGCGCCAGCGAGGCCCCGACGTCCTTCAGTTTCTGCAGAATGCTGGCGGCCGATGCCGTATCGCGCATGATGTCGCCTTCGGTGACCTCCAGCTTCAGCGCACCGCGCGGCAGGCCGGTCTCCCTGATGACGCGGGCCACGTCATCGACCAGGTTCGGCCGCTCGATCTCGCCGACCGACAGGTTCACCGAACAGAACAGCTTTCCGGCCGTGGGGTGGCGTTGCAGCCAGTCGGCCAGCTGTCGTGCCGACTGGGTCATCATCATCAGGCCGAGGTCGTTCATCAGGCCCATCTCGGCGGTCAGGCCCAGAAACTCGTCGGGCGGCACCAGACCGCGCTTGGGGTGACGCCAGCGGGCCAGGGCCTCGAACCCGGCCACGGCCCCGGTGTTCAGGTTCACGATCGGCTGGAAGAAGGGCTCGATCTCGCCGCGCACGAAGGCGTTCCTCAGATCCGCCTCCAGCGCCAGTCGGGACAGGCTGTCGCTTTCCAGCGCCCGGCCATAGACGGCGGCCCCGCCGCGTCCGACCTTCTTGGCCGAACCGACGGCCAGCTCGACCCGGCGCAGCAACTCGGCGGCATCGGGCGCGTCCGGCCCACCTTCGCAGGTGACCGAGCCGATCGAGACGGTCGGATAGATATCGAACCCGGCGACCCGCAGGGGCTGCTCCAGGGCCGCGCGCAGGCGGTCTGCGGCATTGCCGATCCCGCGCGGCAGCAGGACCGCGAACTCGTCCTCTCCGATGCGGGCGGGCGAGGCGTCGTGAGAGAAGGCGGCCGACATCCGCGACCCCAGCGCCGAAATCACCATGTCCGTCCGTTCGTGGCCGAGCGCCTCGTTCAGACGGCGAAGCCGGTCGACGTCGGCGACGACCATGTCGTATTCGCCCGGTGCCGTCAGTGCCTCTGCCGCGCGGTTCAGGAAGGTTCGACGGTCCAGCAGGCCGGTCAGGGAATCCTTGTCCGAGCCGGAGATCCTCGTCTCCATGGCCACCATACCGGCGGCACGAAGGCCGTCCTCCAGCCAGACGCCGCGCCACAGACAGGTCTCGGCCCCCCGCATGCGCAGTCGCACTGCGACTTCGGTTCCTTCCTCGGCGGGCTTCAGGATCCGTTCGGCCAATGCCCGGTCCTGGGGCAACGACAGGGCGATGAAGGCGGCGCCCGAGCACTCCGGGGCCAGGAGGCCCAGACCCAGCGATCGTGTCGCGCCGGTGAACCGAAGCGAATCTTCGGCCGGCGTCCATATCCACAGGACGGAATCGGCGGCGGCAAGCGCCTCGATCGCCGTGGTCGCGTCCCAGGTCTGAAATCGGGATCGCCCGGTCACGAGGTCATGGTTTCCTTCAGCGGTGGCTTCGCACCACGGGATCGTCGCACACGAGGCCGAACAGCACATGGTCTGCCCACACCCCGTTAATTTTGAGATAAGCTCTGGCCTCGCCTTCCTTCACAAAGCCCGCTTTTTCCAGCACCCGGCGCGACGCCAGGTTGCTCGGCAGGCACGACGCCTCCAGCCGGTGCAGGCGCGCCGACTGGAAGGCGAAGCGCGTCATGGTCCGCACCGCCGTCGTGGCAATCCCCTGTCCCGCGAACGGTTGACCGATCCAGTAGCCCAAGGTGCCTGTCTCTGCCACGCCGCGCCGTACGTTCGACAGGGTGATCGCACCCAGCAGCGTGCGCCCTGATGGATCGAATACGAAGAAGGGCCAGGCGTGTCCCAGCTCCATCTCCCGCGCATAGACCCCCAGCCGCCGTCGATAGGCGGCCCGGGTCAGGTCATCGTCGGGCCAGGACGGCTCCCAAGGCTGAAGATAATCGCGCGACTGTTCGCGCAGGGCGGACCAGGCCGCATAGTCGCCCGCCCGGGGCGGCCGCAGCAGCACCCCCTGGCCCTCCACCACGGGACCGGTTGCATCCGTCATCCAGTCCAGCAGGGCCATGAGACCGACGATAGCGCATCAGGCCTCTCTCTCCCAGAGGGACCGGGACGCTATCCTGCCACCCGCTCCACGAACGCCCTGCCCGCGCCTGCCGCCGCCTTCGGCCCCAGAACCGCCGTGGACGCCCGCCCCGATGCCAGCACCCGCGCGCCGACCGCCTTCAGGTCGTCGCCCGACACGGCCTGCAGCCGCGCCACGGTATCGTCCGATGCGACAGGCCGTCCGAACATCAGGGTCTGGGCGGCGTTGCGCCCGGCGCGGCTGGCCGGACTCTCGTCCGACATCCACACACCGCCTCGCAGGACCGCCTTGGCACGCGACAGCTCTGCATCCGTCGGCCCCTTGTCGGTCAGATCGCGCACCTCGTCGGCGCAGACCCGGGCCAGTTCGACCGAGCGGTCGGCCGCCGCCCCGGCGTAGATTCCCAGAACGCCGGTGTCATCATAGGGCTCGTGATAGGCGTCGATGGCATAGGCCAGCCCACGGTCCTCCCGGGCGCTCTGGAACAGGCGCGAGGCCATGCCGCCGCCGAGGATCTCGCTGAACAGCCGCATGGCGGGCATGGCCGGATCGTGGACCGGGATAGCCGGCAGCTGGAACACCAGATTGGCCTGCTCGATCTTTCGGCTCAGCGTCGCCACCCCCCCGGTGAAAACGGCCGGCTCCGGCGCATCGGCAGGCATGGCCACCGCATCGCCGAACCAGCGCTCGGCCAGAGCCAGAAGTTCGGTCTCGTCCACCGCACCGGACACCGCGACCACCATCCGGTCCGGCGAATACAGCCGCGCGCGCCAGGCCTCGATCGAGGCGCGATCGACGGGTTTCAGGCTGTCCACGGACCCCAGGATCGGTCGGCCCAGGGGCTGGCCGGCAAAGGACCGGGTCTGGGCCATCTCGAAGACGTGGTCGTCGGGCGTGTCGAACGCCTCGGCGATCTCCTGGGCCACGACGTCCTTCTCGCGTTCGATCTCGGCCGGATCGAGCGTGGGACGAAAGACCAGGTCCGACAGGACCTGCATGGCCAGACCCAGCGACCCGTCCAGCGCGCGGATTTCGAAACTGGTCCGCTCATAACCGGTAGCGGCGTTGATCGAACCGCCCTCGGCCTCGATCCGCTCGACGATCTCGCGCGCGCCCATCTCGCCCGCGCCCTTGAAGACGAGGTGTTCCAGCAGGTGCGACCAGCCGGACCGGCTCTCGCTCTCCCACCGGGTGCCGCCGCGCACGGCGACGGTCAGGGCCAGGGTGCGCAGGCCCGGCATGGGGTCGCAGACCACGCGGACGCCGTTTGACAGGGTATGGATCGTGGCGGTCAGGAAATGGGTCCTTTGCCCTGTCGCTCCGCAGGCGGTGCGGCGGTGATTGAAGGCGTGGTTCCGGATCGGCGGACGAGCACCGCCACATAGAAACCGATCAGGGCCAGCGCCAGACCGAACCAGGTCAGCGCATAGCCGAGGTGGTTGTTCGAGAAGGCGGCCGGCGGGGCCGTGGCGATCAGGGCCGGAATCTCCGGATTGGGCGAGTTGAGCGCATAGAGGGTGAATTCGGACGGCGGCGGGGCGCCGAGCGCCGTCGCCATCGCCGCATTATCCCGGCCGAAGAATCTCCCCTGCGACGGCGCAGGCACCATCGGGCCCGGAGGGGGCGTGCGACGCAGCTCGACCACCATGGCCAGCGGCAGGGTCGAGGCCATCACGCGCGGCCGCTCGATCACCGCATCGGGCAGGAAGCCGCGATCGATCAGGAAGGTCTGGGCCATACCCTCGGGCACGCAGGCCGAAACCAGACGACGGCCCGGCTCTCCGTCATGGATGGATTGCAACTCGACGAAGGCGGCGGTCGGCAGGCCGCGACAGACCACCAGCGCCTTGCGGAATTCCGGGTCGATCGCTGTCAGGACCTCGGCCAGCGGCGCGGGTGCAAGAAGGGCGGCAGCCTCCGCCCGGTCGATCAGGCCCTCCTTCCACTTCAGGCGCTGGACCTGCCATGTGCCGAGGGCGCAGAGGATGATCACGCAGACGGCGATGAAGGCCGTCAGCAGGATCGGGAAACGCGGCGCGCTGGATGTCGTGTCAGTCATCGCGCCCTGCCTGTCCGGCCCTGTTGCGCATCTGCAGGGCGATCATGGCTCCCTTGCCCGGTCGCATCAGCCCCAGCGACAGGATCAGAACCAGCGGCAGGAAGATCACCAGATGGACCCACATCGGGGGCGACCAGGCGATCTCCACGAACAGGGCGGTAAATACCACGATCCCGCCGGCGATCTGCATGACGAAGATCGCGGCCCCGTCGCCCGTGTTCAGCCGGGTGAAGTCGAAGCCGCAGACAGCGCAGGTGTCGACCACCTTCAGGAAGCCGGAAAACAGCCTGCCCTTGCCGCAGTTCGGGCACCGGCAAAGCAGACCGGCGCGGATCGCATGGATCCGCGCCGGCCGGGTCGCATCGGGTTTAACGGGGCCTTCGGTCAATCCCGGCCTTAGCCGAAGATGACGTAGACGAAGGCGAACAGGAACAGCCAGACCACGTCCACGAAATGCCAGTACCAGGCCGCCGCCTCAAAGCCGAAATGCTTCTCCGGCGTCAGCTGGCCAGCCAGCAGCCGTCCCAGGCAAACCGCGAGGAAGATGGTGCCCATCAGGACGTGGAAGCCGTGGAAGCCCGTCGCCATGAAGAAGATGTTGCCATACAGCTTGGAGTTCCCCGCCTCGGCGTTGAAGAACTCCTGGGAGTGCAGGATGTGGTGGTATTCGTAGGCTTGCACCAGGGTGAAGAAAACGCCCAGCGCCACAGTGATGATCAAGCCCAGGCGCGCACCCTTGCGGTCGCCGATCTGCAGCGCATGGTGTGCCCAGGTCACCGTCGTGCCGCTGAGCAGCAGGATGACGGTGTTCAGCAGCGGCAGCTGCCACGGATCCAGCGTCTCCACTCCCTTGGGCGGCCACGTCGACCAGGCGGCGGCGGTGTCGGCCCAGTTGCCGATTTCCGGGATGTGGGCCCGCGCCTCGTTGAACACGGCCATCTCGAAGAACATCCAGAAGAAGGCCGCGAAGAACATGACTTCCGACGCGATGAACAGTGTCATGCCGTAGCGCAGGCCGATCGACACGACCGGGGTATGGTCGCCACGCCGGCTTTCCTTGATGACGTCGGCCCACCAGCCGAAGGCGGCATAGAGCACCCCGGCCAGACCGGCGAAGAACAGCACGGAATTGCCCTCGGGGATGCCGAGCACGCCCTTCATCCAGGCCACGGCCCCGACCATCATGATGGTCGTGGCGATCGAGGCGATCAGCGGCCAGGGACTGGGATCGACCAGGTGGTAGTCGTGGTGAGGAGCGTGGGCCATGCGTCTTACGGGCTCTGAATCGTCGAGATCGGGAAGGTGTCGAGGGCTATAGCGTTGGCAGTCAGCCCGCGCCAGTGGTGGCGGGCTTTTCGTCATCGGAGACGGGATAGAAGGTGTAGCTCAGCGTGATTTCCTGCACGCCCCGGGTCTCGGCGTCGGTGGCCAGTTCGGGCGCGACAAAATACTGGACGGGGAATTTGCGGGTCTCGCCCGCGGCGATCGTCTGGTCGTCGAAGCAGAAACACTGGAGCTTCTGGAAATAGGCCCCCGTCGTCTCGGGCACGACGTTGTAGGCTGCGCGCGCCAGGATCGGCTGGTCCGAGGTGTTGGTCACGTCGAAATAGGCCAGGCCCGTCTCGCCGATGCGGACCTTCTGGGTCACCTGCTCGGCGCGGAAGGTCATCGGCAGGTGGCGGACATTGGTATCGAAACGGACCGTCACCATCCGGTCCAGAACCTCGGTCGGTGCCGCCTCGGCCCGACGGACCGTCCCGTCGAAGCCTGTGACCTGGCAAAACATCTTGTACAGCGGCACCGCCGCGAAGGCCGCCCCCGTCATGGTGAGCACCAGGGCCCCGCAGACCAGGGCGATGGCATTGGCCGATTTCAGCTTGAGCCGCATCAGCGCGACCGTTCCGCCACGGCCTGCTGCTGGGCCGTGCGCTCGGCCAGGTTCCGCTGCATGCGCAGGAAGGTGGTCGAGAAGATCAACACGACGAAGGCGGCCAGTCCCAGGGCGATCCACAGGCTGCGGCGGTTCCGGGCGGCGAGTTGTTCAGACGTCAGATAGGTGGGCATGGATCAGATCCCGGTAAGGCCGAAGCTCTCGACCAGAAGGGCCGCGAACAGGGCCATCAGATAAAGGATCGAGAAGGCGAAAAGATTGCGTGCCGGTTTGGCCTCCGCGCGCACATCATACAATGCGGCCTCTCGCCCCACGGCCTCGGCCTTGTCCGGCGAATCGCCCGCGCGCGAGCGCCAGATGCGGACGGCCAGGACCAGGAACAGCACGCCGCCGCCGATCGACACGGCCAGATAGACAGGGCCGCCCATGCCCGTGAAACCGGGCGCGATCGCGACGGGGACCAGCAGCAGGCTGTAGAGCAGGATCTGCAGACGCGTGGACTTTGCGCCGCGCGCCACCGGCATCATCGGAATGCCGGCCTTGGCGTAGTCGCCGGTCGAATAGAGCGCCAGCGCCCAGCTGTGCGGCGGCGTCCACAGGAAGATGATCAGGAACAGCAGCCACGCCTGCCACGGGGCCGAGCCCGTCGCCGCCGCCCAGCCGATGACCGGCGGAAAGGCGCCCGCCGCGCCGCCGATGACGATGTTCTGGGGCGTCCGGCGCTTCAGCATCAGGGTGTAGAAGACGGCGTAATAGACGATGGTCATCAGCAGCAGGCCGGCTGCGAACCAGTTGGTGTTCATGCCCAGCAGCATCACGGAAAAGATCGACAGTACCACGCCAAAGGCCATGGCGTCGTTCTTCTTCAGCCGACCCGCCGCGACGGGCCGGCCGCGCGTGCGCCGCATCAGGGCGTCGGTTTCGCCCTCCAGCGCCATGTTGAAGGCCCCCGCCGCACCGGCGCCGATGGCGATGCACAGCACCGCGATGGCGCCGACGAACGGATTCACCGACCCCGGGGCCACGACCAGCCCGGTCAGGGCGGTGAACACCACCAGCGACATCACGCGCGGCTTCAGCAGCTGGAAATAGTCTTCCGGCTGGGTCGTCGAGACGGTGGGGGTGACGGTCACGGGGGTCTGGGTCATCTGAAATGTGAGAGGGCCGCCCCCCGGTCGGGAGACGGCCCTCGTCCTAACACGAACGGGACGGGTTTAGTGGCTGTCGGCCTTCACCACCGGCAGTTCGTTGAACTGGTGGTGGGGCGGAGGCGAGGACAGGGTCCACTCCAGGGTCGTGGCGCCTTCACCCCAGGGGTTGGCGACACCCTTGCGACGACGGATCGCCGCCTCGGCCAGCATGACCAGGAACACCAGCACACCGACGGCCGTGATCGCATAGCCCCAGGACGAAACCGCGTTCCAGAAGGCGTAGGCGTCGGGATAGTCGACATAGCGGCGCGGCATGCCCTGCAGACCCAGGAAGTGCTGCGGGAAGAAGACGATGTTCACGCCGACGAACATGATCCAGAAGTGCAGGCACCCCAGGAACTCGTTGTACTTCACGCCGAACATCTTCTCGAACCAGTAGTAGAAGCCGGCGAAGATCGCGAACACGGCGCCCAGCGACAGCACATAGTGGAAGTGGGCCACGACGTAATAGGTGTCGTGCAGGCTGTAATCGATGCCCGCGTTGGACAGGACCACGCCGGTCACGCCGCCGACGGTGAACAGGAAGATGAAGCCGATGGCCCACAGCATGGGGGTCTTGAAGCTGACCGAACCGCCCCACATCGTGGCGATCCAGCTGAAGATCTTCACGCCCGTCGGCACCGCGATGATCATGGTCGCGGCGATGAAATAGGCGCGCAGGTTCACGCTCATGCCGACCGTGTACATGTGGTGGGCCCACACGATGAAGCCAACGAAGCCGATGGCGACCATGGCGTAGGCCATCGCCAGGTAGCCGAACACCGGCTTCTTGGAGAAGGTCGAGACGATGTGGCTGATGATGCCGAAGCCCGGCAGGATCAGGATGTAGACCTCGGGGTGACCGAAGAACCAGAACAGGTGCTGGAACATCACGGGATCGCCGCCACCGGCCGGATCGAAGAAGGCGGTGCCGAAGTTGCGATCGGCCAGCAGCATGGTGATGGCGCCGGCCAGGACGGGCAGGCTCAGCAGCAGCAGGAAGGCGGTGACCAGCACCGACCAGGCGAACAGCGGCATCCGGTGCAGGGTCATGCCCGGCGCGCGCATGTTGAAGATGGTGGTGATGAAGTTGACCGCGCCCAGGATCGACGAGGCGCCCGCGACGTGCAGCGAGAAGATCGCCAGGTCCATGGCCGGACCCTGGTGGCCGACGGTCGACAGCGGCGGATAAATGGTCCAGCCACCGCCGAAGCCGCGTCCCGGTCCGCCGTCGACGAACATCGACAGGCACAGCAGGATCCAGGCGGCGACCAGCAGCCAGAACGAGATGTTGTTCATGCGCGGGAAGGCCATGTCCGGCGCACCGATCATGATCGGCACGAACCAGTTGCCGAACCCGCCGATCATGGCGGGCATGACCATGAAGAAGATCATGATCAGGGCGTGGGCGGTGACCACGACATTGTAGCCGTGCTTGGACTGCTCCACGAGGCCCATCAGGGCGACGCCCGACCCCTCGGTGAAGATCTGGATGCCCGGCTCGGCCAGTTCCCAGCGGATCAGGCCCGACAGGGCCCCGCCCACGATGCCCGCCATGATGGCGAACAGCAGGTACAGGGTGCCGATGTCCTTGTGGTTGGTCGACAGGAACCAGCGGGTGAAGAAGCCCGGCTTGTGGTCGTGCTCGGCATGGGCGTCGTGACCCGGAGCGATGTCGTCGATGGTGATGTCGGTGGCCATGTCTGTCTCGGGCTCGCGTTTACTGGGCGGCCGGTGCGGCGGCGGCAGGAGCCGTCGTCGCGGAAGCGGTCGTGGGGGCGGCGGGGGTCGGAGCCTCGGCGACGGCCGGGGTCGCGGCGTCGCCGGCGGCGGCAGCCACCGGAGCCGCGGCGGCGGCGGTCGCAGCAGCGGCCGTGGCGGCGGCGTCGGCGGCGGCCGTCATCGAACCACCCTTGGAGGCGACCCAGGCCGCGAACTCGGCCTCGGTCACGACATTGATCTGGATCGGCATGAAGGCGTGGTCGACGCCGCACAGCTCCGAACACTGGCCATAGAAGACGCCGGTGCGCTCGGCCTTGAACCAGGTCTCGTTGACCCGGCCGGGGACGGCGTCGGTCTTCAGGCCGAAGGCCGGCAGGGCGAAGGCGTGGATCACGTCGGCACCGGTCACCAGCACGCGGACGGTCTTGCCGACCGGCACGACGATCGGCTCGTCGGCGGCCAGGCGATAGGGCACGCCCCGCGCCTTCGCTTCGTCCTCGGGCAGCATGTTGGAAATATATTCCGGCACGCCCTGGTCGGGATATTCATAGGCCCAGTTCCACTGGTTGCCCGTCGCCTTGATGGTCAGGTCGACCGGCGGCGTGTCGTGATAGGCGAACAGCAGGCGGAACGAGAACAGCGAGATACCGACCAGGATCATCACCGGCAGGACCGTCCAGACGATCTCGACGACCGTGTTGTGGCTCCACTTGGCCGGAACCGGGTTGGACTTCTCGTTATAGCGGAAGACGATCCAGGCCAGCAGGCCCAGCACCAGAACGCAGATGCCGACGATGATCGGCATCAGGATCACATCGTGGAAGAAGATCGCCTCGTGCTTCAGCGGCGAGGCGGCCGGCTGCAGGTCGATGCCGCGCGGAGTCGGCTGGCCCATCAGGTCCTGCGCCCACGTCGGGGTGGCGAAGAAGACGGCGAGCGAAGCGGCACCCAGAAGGTGTCCGGTCTTGCTCAGGGCTCGCGTGCCCAGTCCCATGCGAGAGTTCCTCTTATACATCTGCCAATGGGCCACGGAAAACGCCGCCCCGCCCGGCCTCCGGGGAGGGGCCCGACGATTTCAAGCGCGGTCCATATCGGGTCACTTCCCCCTTGCCAAGCGATACGGGCGCGTTCCGTCGCCGCAGGCGGCGGATTTCATCGACCCTCCCCCAGGTTAAATCGCTGTCATGTTTGAATAGCTACCTTGCAGCGCATGATACCTTGCGATAGCCTCCAGACATCAAAGGAGGTGTTCGGACATGCCCGAAACCATAGAGATACAGTTGAAGAAGGGGGTGCTGGGCCTGTGTGTCCTGGCGCTTCTGGCCCGTGCCGACAGCTATGCCTACGAGATCGCCAGCCGCCTGTCGGACGCGATCGACATGGGCGAGGGCACTATCTATCCGCTCATGCGCCGCATGCAGACCGATGGCCTGGTCGAGACCTATCTGGTCGAATCATCGTCGGGCCCGTCGCGCAAATACTATCGGCTCAGCCAGGCCGGCCGCGATGCGCTCGCCGCCCAGTCCGCCGAATGGACCCATTTCACCCGCGCCGTGGATGCGATCGTCGCAAACGATTCGCCCGTGGCGCCTGCTCCGGGAGAAGCAGCATGACCCGCGCCGAATTTCTCAGTCGTTTGAAGAAGGGGCTGGTCGGCCTGCCACTCTCGACGGCGTCGGACATCGTGAACGACTACGAGACCCATTTCACAGACGGGGCCGCTGCGGGCCGCACCGAGGCCGAGGTCGCCGCGGCCCTGGGGGATCCCGACCGCCTGGCACGCGAGCTGCGGGCCGAGGCCGGGGCCCAGCGCTGGCATCAGGAGAAGAACCCGTCAGCCGCCGCCGGGGCCGTGTTCGCCGTCCTGGGCCTGGGGGCCATCGACATCCTGATCCTGCTGCCCATCCTGATGGGGGTGATCGGCACCCTGTTCGGGTTCGCCATCGCCGTCATCGCCCTGTTCGTCTCGGGCGGAGCCATCATGGTCGCCGGGCCGTTCGCCGACCTGCCGGGCGGAGCCTTCGCCGCCATCCTGGCGGGTCTGGGCCTGATGGCCGGGGCCGCATCGGCCGGAGCCCTGCTGGCCATCGTCACCATCTGGCTGGTCAACGGCATCGTCTGGTTCGCCCGCCTGCACTACCGCCTGCTCAAGCCCGCGCTCGAGCCCCAATCCACCCAAGTCGTGGGAGACCCCGCATGATCCGGACCCTGTTCATCATCGCCGCCGCCGGCCTCGTCCTGGCCACGGCGTCCCTCGGCGGCGCCTTTGCCCTGGGGGGACGCGACATGGCCCGCCACGGCTGGTCCTGGACCTTCAAGGACCAGGACGGCGACACCGTCCGCTTCCAGCGGGCCGACGACACCCGCACCCCGGAGATCACCCGCCAGATCGCTTGGACCGGCGGCGACACCCTGACGATCGATCTGGCCGCCGACGTCGACTACGTCCAGGGCGACACGGCCGGCGTCACCGTCACCGGCCCGGCCGACCTGGTCGAGAAGGTCCGGCTGGTCGACGGCCGCCTGACCTGGACCGCCGACGATGCCGACGGCCCGAACCACGAGACGGTCGTCTTCGGCCGCAACCGCGACGGCCATGGCATGTGGGCCCATTCGGAAGCCGTCCATATCGTGGTCACGGCCCCGGACGTCTCGACCTTCAACCTGGAAGGCTCCGCCGACCTGACGCTGAAGGACTATGACCAGGACACGCTTGCGGTCGATATCTCCGGTTCCGGCGACGTCTATGCCAGCGGCCGGGTCCGCAGTCTGGAACTGGACATCTCCGGCTCGGGCGACGCCGACCTGTCGGGCCTGTCCGCCACTGACGCCAATGTCGCCATCGCCGGTTCGGGAGATGCCCGCATCGCCCCGACCGGCAAGGCCGATATCGCGATCTCCGGATCGGGCGACGTCGATGTCTCAACCCGACCCGCGACGGTGAACCAGAACATCTCCGGATCGGGTGACGTGAGCGTGGGGTGATCGGATCCTTCTCCCCTTGCGGGAGAAGGTGGCCGAGCGAAGCGAGGTCGGATGAGGGGTGACTCCCGGTCTGAAGGCCGAGGAACTCTGGATTGGATACGGCTCGTCCGTATCCTTACCCCTCATCCGTCAGCCTGCGGCTGCCACCTTCTCCCGCAAGGGGAGAAGGACACCGATGGTGACGCGGCCGCCTTCCCTCCCTATCTTCCACCCATGACCGTCCACACTCCCCCGCCGCCCCTGCTCGAATCCTCGGGCGTCGATCCGTCTGAAGCGCTCTCCATCCTTCAGGGGGCCCTCCACGGTGCCGACGACGGCGAGCTGTTCCTGGAACGCTCGGAGTCCGAATCCCTGGTCTTCGACGACGGTCGCCTGAAGGCCGCCGCCTATGACGCCACCGAGGGCTTCGGCCTGCGGGTCGTCGCCGGTGAAACCGCCGGATACGCCCACGCCAATGAGATCAGCGCCGCCGCGCTGCGCCGCGCCGCCGACAGCGCGTCCCTGGCCAGGTCCGGTCACGCCGGGATCACCGCCGAAGGCCCCCGCGCCACCAACCAGAAGCTCTACGACGCGGTCGATCCCCTCGCCTCGCCGGCCTTCTCGGACAAGATCGCCCTGCTGCAGGAGATCGACGCCTGGGCCCGTGCCCGCGATCCCCGGGTGGTTCAGGTGTCCGCCTCCATCGTCGGCGAGCGTCGCGCCATCGAGATCCTGCGCGCCGACGGTCTGACGGTGAACGATGTGCGGCCCCTCGTTCGGCTGAACGTCTCGGTCACGGTCGAGAAGGACGGTCGCCGCGAGACCATGTCGTCGGGGGCCGGTGGCCGCGCCGGCTTCGAGACCTGGATCCAGCCCGAACGGTGGCAGGCCCAGGTGGACGAGGCGCTGCGCGGGGCGCTGGTCAACCTGGAGGCCGTCGACTGCCCCGCCGGAGAGATGGACGTGGTTCTGGCCGCCGGCTGGCCCGGCGTCCTGCTGCACGAGGCCATCGGCCACGGCTTCGAGGGCGACTTCCACAGGAAGGGCTCGTCCGTCTTCAGCGGCATGATGGGCCAGCGCGTGGCCGCCCCCGGTGTGACCGTGGTCGACGACGGCTCCATCGCCGGACGTCGGGGTTCGCTCAGCGTCGACGACGAGGGCACGCCGACCTCGCGGACGGTCCTGATCGAGGACGGCATCATGGTCGGGCTGATGAACGACCGGCTGTCGGCGCGTCAGTTGGGCCAGCGCGCGACCGGAAACGGTCGCCGCCAGTCCTTCGCCCACATGCCCATGCCCCGCATGACCAACACCTTCATGGAGGGTGGCCGGGACAAGCAGGCGGACATGATCGCGAGCACGAAGCGCGGTCTGTATGCGGCCAACTTCGGTGGCGGTCAGGTGGACATCACCAACGGCAAGTTCGTCTTCCAGTGCACCGAGGCCTATCTGATCGAGGACGGCAGGATCACAGCACCGGTCCGGGGCGCGACCCTGATCGGCGACGGGGCCACGGCCCTGACCAATGTCTCGATGATCGGCGACGACTTCGCCTTCGACCCCGGCGTCGGCGTCTGCGGCAAGTCGGGTCAGGGCGTCCCCGTCGGCATCGGCCAGCCCAGCCTCAAGATCGGCGGCCTGACGGTGGGGGGGACGGCCGTTTAGGTCACGACCGAATTTGACGTCGCCACGTGTCACGCTTGCCGCTTCCGGTCTTTGACATCGCTGTTCCTCCACCGACGGCCGTAAACAGGTCGGACGGGTCGGACGGTGTTTTTCAGTCCGCCTGCCCTGTTTTCCAGTCCGGCCCGCGCACATCGAACCCTTGCGCCTCCAACCCGTCCAGCACGCCGCCGGGCTCGGCCAGCAGCCGCAAGGGTGCCACCGCCAAGGTCGTTCCCGGCTGATCCAGGGCACCGGCGATCGCCGTCAGCCACTGCCCCTTCAACTGCGGCCCGATCTCCGGATCGCCCCACGGCCAGCACTGGCCCAGGGCGACGTCCAGCGGATTCCCGATCACCTCGGGCACCCGCAGGGCCCGCCAGTCCTCGGCACGATGGACGAAACTCTCCGGCCCGCCCTCCGCCGCCACGACGCCCGCGGCGATACAGGGCGCATAGGCCTGCGGTGCCTGGTTGATCAGGTTGTCGACGATCTCGTCGCCTCGCACCTCTCCCACCGTCTGGCCCTCGATCCGCGCCCGCCGGGCCCCGCGCCGCACCACGTCTTCGGCATCGTCACCGCCGGGTCGATAGCCCGCCTTGTCCCGGGTCAGGTCGAAGCCCAGAAAGACGAAGCTCTGGCGTCGCCAGTCGTCGCCGTCTTCCGCCATGACGGCCTCCAGCCGCGCCTGCACGGCCGGATCGAGATAGTCGGCGCTGGTCGTCTCGCCCGGCAGTCGGCTGATTGTCCGCATCCGCCACAGCACGCGAACCAGATCGGAGGCCGAGACCCGGCCCACGGGCGGATACAGGATTCGGTCCGCCCGCGCGGTCGCCGCCTCCAGCCCCGACGGGCTCCATTCGAAACCGCGAGGCAGTCCCCGGATATTGCCGACCAGGATCAGGGACCGGTCGCCCCGACTGACTTCCCAGATCGGCGTCTGGGACCGGCGGGCCACGACGATAATGTCATCGACCTGATCCGCGTCCTGGGCCACGGCGGGCACGGCAGCACACATCAGCAACAGGCCAAGGGCCAGACCACGAATCATCGACGACTCCCTCACGACGCCCTGTGACGCTTGCAGCGCCTTGTGGCATCAGCATGGCCACAGGGCCCGCCGGCCGACAAACGCGGCCGCCGCTATACAGTCCGCGCCTGCAAGGAACACTGGATCGTTTCTCGAACAAACCGGGTTCTCAAATATCGGAGTGCATTACGGTCCTGTAATTCTGTATTCGATTTAATCCACCTGTCCGTCTTGTAACTGGAGATCGATCCACGGCATCGCCAAACCTGCCCTCGCAAACGAGGGGGCACCCCAGCCGATGACGAAGACGATCCTTTTGGCCACCACGGCCGCCCTGTTGGGTGCCGGCGTGGCGCAGGCCCAGACCGTCCCGCCCACGCCATCGGCCCAGACGGCAGCCCCGGTCGCCGAGGCCGGGCAGCAGGGCGTCCTGGTCTTCACGCCCGACTTCTTCACCGACTATCGACCCAATACGGCCCTGGACATGGTCAGCCGCGTGCCGGGGTTCTCGGCCCAGGACGGTGACGGATCGCGCGGGTTCGAAGGGGCGGTCGGCAACATCCTGATCAACGGGGCCCGCCCGGCATCCAAGAACGACAGCGGATCGTCCGTCCTCAGCCGCACCCTGGCGACACAGGTCGAGCGCATCGAACTGGTTCGCGGCGGGGCCCCCGGCATCGACATGCAGGGCTATTCCGTGGTCGTGAACGTCATCACAAAAAGCCAGTCCAGCCGCCAGTCCGTGCTGACGTGGAATGCCTTCCTGTTCGACGGCGGGCAGGATGCCTACAACGGCAACTACCAGTTCACGGCCAAGGATGGGGACCGGTCGTGGGGCATCACCCTGTCCGACGGCGTCAGCATCAGCGATGCCAACGGTCCCGGCCGCGTCGTCCGCCGCGATGCCA
Source organism: Brevundimonas subvibrioides (assembly GCF_027271155.1). Lineage (NCBI taxonomy): Bacteria > Pseudomonadati > Pseudomonadota > Alphaproteobacteria > Caulobacterales > Caulobacteraceae > Brevundimonas > Brevundimonas subvibrioides. The sequence goes on along the minus strand of NZ_CP114542.1, from coordinate 811,049 downwards.
GTGGTGCCATTCTGCGCGACGAGTCCTACGTCAATGACCAGCAGGGCGGCGGCCAGTCCATTCGCGGCAACTATGCCGACGCCTTTCTGGGCGGCAAGATCGACCTGACGGCCCGCATCGGCCAGAACGACTATCGCAACTTCAGCCTGCAGAGCGCGCCCGGCGTGCGTCGCGACAACAGCTTCAGCGACGAAGGCACCAGCGGCGAGGTGGGCGCTGTCTATACCCGTCCCGTCCGCACCGGCCTGACCAGCGAGACGCGGTTCATCCGTGAATGGAGCGACTTCGACGACACCGCGGTATCGAGCAGCGTGATCGCAGGCGTCGCCAGCCCCGAACAGCGGTTCACCTCGGTCGGCAATGCGTCCGAGACCATCCTGCGCTCCCTGCTGCGCTGGGAACGGTCGCCGTCGATGACGATCGAGGGTGGAGCCGAGGTGGCCTACAACATGCTGGAGACCGATCAGGCCTTCACGGTCGGCGGCACACCCGTGGCCTTGCCGTCGGCCTCGGTCAAGGTCGAGGAGACGCGGGGCGAGGCCTTCACCAAGGCGACGTGGCGCGTCCGGCCCGACCTGACCCTGGAAGGCGGAATCCGTCTGGAAGCCTCCACCATCACCCAGTCGGGCGACGCCGATCAGGAGAAATCCTTCTACTTCGCCAAGCCGCGCTTCCAGGCGACCTGGACACCCATGGCCAACAACCAGGTCCGCTTCCGCTTCGAGCGTGAAGTCGGCCAGCTGGATTTCGGCGACTTCGCCGCCTCGGCCGAGCTGGACGACGACAATGTCTTCGGTGGCAATGTCGACCTGGAGCCCGAACAGCGCTGGGTCACCGAACTGGTCTATGAGCGCCGGTTCCTGGGCGACGGCATCGTCTCGGTCGGCTATCGCCACGACGAGATCACCGGCGTCATCGACCGCCTGCCGCTGCCGAACGACCTGTCGGCCACCGGCAACATCGGCGACGGCACGCTGGACCAGCTGGCGGTCAACATCTCGCTGCCGCTGGACTGGACGGGGTTCTCCGGTGGCCAGTTCACCTTCGACAACACCTGGAACAAGACCGAGGTCACCGATCCGACGACGGGCAGGACGCGGCCCATCTCGGGTGTTCGTGCGTCGCAGCCCGGGTTCACGATCAGCCAGGACATCACCAGCTGGAAGATCAACTGGGCGGCCACCTTCCTGGCCTCGCTTGGGGAGTATTCCTACGACCCGGACCAGACCTCCGGCTTCAACGGTGACGACTATTTCCAGGGCTTCGTCGAATACAAGCCGACGCCGTCCCTCTCGATCCGGGCCCAGGTGACGATCTGGAATGACTTCAACGTCGAGCGCACCGTCTATGCCAGCCGCACCGGCGGGCGGCCCGTGGCCTTCACCGAGACCCGCGATATCGACCCCAACACCTTCTACCAGATCACCCTGAAGAAGACCTTCTGATCGGAGGAGCAGCGGCCGATGCGCCGGTCGCTGGCGACCCTGACACAGATTTAATCCTCTGGTTGCCCCTGTCGTTGTAGGCGGACCCGGCCAGCCGATCCTGGGGGCGGGGGTGCGCGTACCATGTTGATTCGAGCCCTTCTGCTCGCCACGACGGCAGTCCTCGCGGTTCCGATACCGGCGGGTGCCCAGACACCCGGTCCAGCGGAGCCGGCAACGGTCGGGGACACGCCACCGCAAGGCGTCCTGATCTTCACGCCGGACTTCTTTGCCAGCTCCGGGCCGAACACCGCGCTGGACATGATCGGTCGCCTGCCCGGCTTCGGCCTCGACAGCGGCGACAACGACACGCGCGGTTTCGCGGGTGCCGCGGGCAATGTGCTGATCGACGGCGATCGCCCCGCGACCAAGAGCGAGGATCTGGACGCGATCCTTCGCCGCATCTCGGCCGACAGCGTGGAACGGATCGAGCTGATCCGGGGTGGGGCACCCGGCATCGACATGCAGGGTCGGGCCGTCATCGCCAATGTCGTGCTGAAACGCACAGTCCAGATCGAGCGGGTGATCGAGGTCAACAGCTACCTGTATCCGGACGGCTATCTGGGGCCGCTGCTGAAGGGATCGTGGTCGCGCCGCGAGGGCGACGACCAGCTGGAAGCCTCGTTCAGCGCCGGCGCGGACCGCACGGGCCAGACGGCGACGGGCTATCGTCGGCGCTTCGACGCGGCCGGGGCCCTGACCCAGGACGCGGACCTGGACCTGTGGGACCGATACAGAAGCGTAGAGGGGACCGTGGCCTGGCAGGCGCGGGTCAGTGGCGGCAAACTGCGGATCAACGCCCTGGGCAACTGGTTCGACATGGCCAGTTCGATCGACACCCATATCCTGTCGGGATTCGGCAGCGACGAGCTGAGCACCGGCGATTACAGCAGCGCCAATGGCGAGGTCGGGGCCAACTGGTCGCGGCCGCTGGGCGAGCGCGCCGAGATCGAGCTGATCGGCCTGCAGACCTATGAGACCGAGGACAGTCTGTCGGGATCGCGTACGGCGAGTGGAGGGGCCGACTTCGGGTCCGATTCGACATCGGGCGAAAGCATCGCCCGCGCCGTCCTTCGCTTTCGGCCGAACGACCGCTGGGCCTGGGAGGGCGGCGGCGAGGCGGCCTACAACTTCCTCGACAGCACAACGACCTATGCCGAGAACGGCGTGCCGGTTCCCCTGCCCTCGGCGTCGGTCAGGGTGGAGGAACTGCGGGGCGAGGCGTTCGGCCAGGCGACCTGGCGGCCCCGGGCCAGCCTGACGGTCGAGGCGGCATTGCGGGTGGAGGTGTCCGAGATCCGTCAATCGGGCGACAGCGACCGGTCCCGGACCTTCGTCTATCCCAAGCCGCGCGTGCAGCTGACCTGGACGCCGATCCCCGATCACCAGATCCGGCTGCGGCTGGAGCGCGAGGTCGGGCAGCTGGATTTCGAGGACTTCGTCGCCTCGGCCGACGTCGATCTGAACCAGGTCGAGGGCGGCAATCCCGAACTGGAGCCCGAGAAGAGCTGGGTCGTCGAGGGCGTCTACGAGCGCCGGTTCTGGGGCGAGGGCGTCCTGACCCTGACGGCATCGCACCGCAAGTGGGAAGACATCGTCGACGTCATTCCCCTGGTCGGCGGGTTCGAGGCCGTGGGCAACGTCGGGACGGGAACCTCCGATTTCCAGCAGGTGCAGCTGGCCCTGCCGCTGGACCGGTTCGGCCTCGCCAATGCCCGCTTTCATGCGCGCTACAGCTGGAACCAGTCGAGCGTGATCGATCCCCTGACGGGAGAGGCGCGGCGGTTCAGCAGCCAGCTGGCCAATGGCTGCGGGGTCAGCTTCGATCAGGACCTGCGCGGCGGCCGATGGTCCTATGGCGGTCACCATGGCTGCAATCTGGACGACTCATTCCAGTACCGGATCCGCGAGGTCCGCCGCCTGGAGACCGATCCAGACCTGACCTTCTTCGTCCAGTGGAAGCCGCGCCCCGAGCTGACGCTGCGGTTCGACGCGGGCAATGCCAGCGATCTGGAACGCCGACGCACCCGCTTCGTCTATTCCGGGCCGCGGAACAGTTCACCGCTGGCCTTCCGGGAGGACAGGGGCACGCGCCAGGGGCCGTTCGTCTTCCTGCAGGCGCGCCGGACGTTCTGACGGCAAACAGGGGCGGCGTGCGATACGCCGCCCCTGTGACCCTCAGCCCGGGGTCGAGGTCTGCGGGGCGGCGATGTTGCCGTCCTCCTGACCGCGATCGGTCGGCGTCGGCCCGGGATGGTTATTCGGATCATTCACCCCGTTCGACCATTTCGCGATGAAAAAGCTGGCCAGGATGAAGGCCACGCCGATGCCGACGCCGACCCATCCGATCGTGTTGAACGAATCGAGCGAGCTCTGCAGCGCGGCCTGCGGATTGGTCACCTCTCCACTGACCGTCTCGGTCCCGGCGAGGCCCGCGATGATACCACCCAGGAAGTGAGCGATCGACGAGGCCATAAACCAGACCGCCATCATGAAGCTGACGATCGAAGGCACCGACAGCTTGGTGATCTCCGACAGACCCACCGGCGACAGGAACAGCTCGCCCAGGGTGTGCAGCAGATAGAGGATGGCCAGGAGCACCAGCGGGGTGCGGAACGCGTCGTCCACCATGCCCGAGTTGGCACCCCAGACCACGACCAGGAAGCCCAGACCGACCTGGATGATCCCGAGGCCGAACTTCACCACCGGATTCGGATCCATCCGGCGCTTGGCCAGGAAGACCCAAAGGGCTGCGAACACCGGCGCGAAGATCAGGATGAAGCCCGCGTTGAACGACTGGGTCTGCGACGCCGTCAGGGAGGTGTCGATCCAGCTCCACCAGTTGGCGGGGACGATCCCGGCGGCGGCCAGCTGTTCCGGCGAGCCATAGGGAATGCCCAGGAAGGTGCCGGCACTGGCAGTGACGGCCAGGTCGACGTTGCGCTCGGCGAACAGGTTCAGCGAGGAACCCGCCTGTTCGAACAGGGTGAAAAACACCGCCGAGCCGAACACCAGCACCATGGCCAACATCATCCGCTCGCGCGCGACCTTGTCGCCCTTCAGCTTGGCGACGATGAACCAGGTCACATAGGCGAGCGCCGCCAGGGTGGCCGCGATCAGGCCGTAGCCGACCGTTTCGTGGCTGCGAGCGATGAACATCATCGGGATCACCGCCGCCGCGCCGAGAATGTAGATCAGCCATTCGCGGTTGATCGGCCCCACCACCGGTTTCCTGATCAACTCGGGGAAGGGGCTTTCGCCCTTGCCTTCCAGGAGACCCTTGCCGAGCACGAAGACGATCAGGCCTCCAAGCATGCCGAGTCCCGCGAGGCCGAAGCCCCAGCCCCAACCGAACGTCTGGCCCAGATATCCGCACAGCACCGCCGCCCAGAACGAGCCGAGGTTGATGCCGTAGTAATACAGGGTGAAGCCGGAATCCCGGCGTGGGTCCCCCTGGGTATAGAGCTGTCCGACCAGGGTGGAGATGTTCGGCTTCAAGAAGCCGACCCCCATGATGATCAGCGACAGGGCCAGATAGAAGGCGTTCACGCCCATCGGATCGCGTTGGACCTGCATCTCGTACTGGCCGGTCGGCACATTGGCGGGGACGGCGGCATCGGCGGGCAGGCCGGCGATGGCGAGGCCCGTCTCGCCTTCGCTATAGGCGTAGTTCTGGCCGGCGATGTTGATCTCGGTGACGCGCTCGGCGCCTCGACCCTCGACAGAGACGGCGTAGTTCTGACCACCGATGGCCAAGGTTTGACGCGCGGGATTGCCCTCATAGGCCATCAGCCCATGGCCCATGACGAGAAGGATGGCGCCGAAGATTATGGCCTTGCGCGTGCCGATGTAGCGGTCCGCGACGATGCCGCCGAGCAGGGGCAGCAGATAGACCAGCGAACCGTAGGTGCCGTACTGGCCGGTCGCGAACTGGTCGTCGAAGAGGAAATGCTGGGTTAGATAGAAGATCAGCAGACCCCGCATGCCGTAGAAGGAAAACCGTTCCCACATCTCGGCGAAGAAGCAGGTGATCAGCCCCTTGGGGTGGTTCTTGAGGATCTGGAGCAGAACCGGGATACCGGTGACCAGGGTGACGATGATGCCCAGAATGATGACGAGATTCACCGCGTGACCTCCGTCCATCGCCCTTGCTGTCGCAGACGGGGCGCGCCCGTCGGAGAAGTCCTGATCAACGCTTCACTCCCATCCAGGTGCCTGTCCCGGCGCATCGTTGCGGCATAAGCAGCACGGCGGGCAAGGCCGGACAAGCCTTATGGGTAATGAAACCGTCACGACCGCTGCGCAGGGCGGGCGCGGGCCAAGGGATCAGGCGGTGCCGATCAGGAGTGCCCACGACTCCGCCCAAAGGCATAATGAGAAGAAATCGCAACTTTCGGCGTATCGTCGCACGTTCCGTGCTGTCTGATGAAGCCACACTCGCCCGATAGGGAAATCATTTGCGCTGACGGCCTCGCCTGTCGTTATATGTTGCCATGCAACAGAAAGGCCCCACCGGACCCACCGGGTTCGTCGTTCAACCGCGCCGCCTGCCCAAGGCGGAGGCGTCCGTGCGCGTGCAGGACTTCGGCGAGATCATCGTCAAGCCGACGACCGAAAACCTGGAGGTCCAGGCCGGGCGCTGCACCGACTGCGGCGTGCCCTTCTGCCAGACCGCCTGCCCGTTGCAGAACAACATCCCCGACTGGCTGGGCCTGTCGGCAGAGAACGAACTGCGCGAGGCCTGGAAGATCGCCTCCGCCACCTCGACCATGCCCGAGATCTGCGGCCGTATCTGTCCACAGGACCGGCTGTGCGAGGGCTCCTGCACCCTGAACCAGTCGGGCTGGGAGGCCGTGACCATCGGCTCTGTCGAGGCCTTCATCGGCGACACCGCCTTCGACAACGGCTGGGTCGAGCCGATCCGTCCCCTGCATGAGCGCCCCGAGAGCGTCGGCATCGTCGGGGCCGGCCCCGCCGGCATGGCCGCCGCCGACCGCCTGCGCGAGCAGGGTTATCAGGTCACCGTCTACGACCGCCATGACCGCCCGGGTGGCCTGCTGATCTATGGCATCCCCGGCTTCAAGCTGGAGAAGCGGGTCGTCCAGCGCCGGATCGATCGCCTGATCGACGGCGGTGTGACCTTCGTCACCCACTGCAACGTCGGAACGGACGTCACTCTGACCGAACTGCGCGAAAGGCACGACGCGGTCCTGTTGGCCATGGGCGTCTATCAGGCCCGGGCGCTGCAGGTTCCGGGTGCGGGCCCCGGCGACACCCTCCCCGCCCTGGACTTCCTGATCCACCAGAACCGCCGCGACCTGGGCGAGGCGGACGACGCCACCGGACATCATGCGCGCGGTCGCAACGTCGTCGTCATCGGCGGCGGCGACACGGCGATGGACTGCGTCCGCACCGCCATCCGCCAGGGGGCCGAGAGCGTCACCTGCCTGTACCGCCGCGACCGCGAGAACATGCCCGGCTCGGCCCGCGAGGTCCTGAATGCGGAGGAAGAGGGGATCCATTTCGAATGGCTGGGCGCGCCCAAGGCCCTGATGAGCCGCGACGGTTCGGTCTCGGCCGTCCGCGCGGCGCGCATGGCCCTGTCGGAACCCGAGTTCGGCAAGCGCCGCGAGATTGTGCCGGTTCCGGGGGCCGATTTCGACCTGAAGGCCGACCTCGTCATCGAGGCGCTGGGCTTCGAGCCGGAGGATTTCGCCGCCCATCACGACGAACTCAGCCTGACCGAATGGAACACGGTGGCCACCGCGCGGTCCGGCTTCGCCACCAGCCTGCCCGGCGTCTATGCGGCGGGCGATGCCGTGCGCGGAGCCTCGCTGGTCGTCTGGGCCGTGCGCGATGGCCAGGACGCTGCCGCCGAGATCGATCGTTATCTGAAGGCCCGCACCCAGGAGCAGGCCGCATGACCTGGCTGACCCGATACCAACAGGACCGGCAGCGGCTGATCGACGCCCATGCCTATGAACCGGCGTCGGAGAAGGATGCGTGCGGGGTCGGCCTGGTCGCCGCCATCGACGGTGTGCCGCGCCGCGAGGTGGTCGAGCTGGCCATCAAGTCGCTGAAGAATGTCGCCCACCGGGGTGCGGTCGATCCCGACGGCCTGTCGGGCGACGGGGCCGGCCTGATGGTCGAGGCCCCCCAGGCCTTCTTCGCCGAACAGGTCCGCGTCATCGGCCAGACCCTGCGGCCCGGCCCGATCGCCATCGGCCAGATCTTCCTGCCCCGCACGGATCTGGGGGCTCAGGACCGCGCCCGCGCCATCGTCGAGACCGAGGTCCTGCGGGCCGGTTTCACGATCTACGGCTGGCGCCAGACCCCGATCGACCTGGCCGTCGTGGGCTCGAAGGCCGATGCGACGCGCCCCGAGATCGAGCAGATCATGCTGGCCGCCCCGGCCGATCTGATTGACGATACCGAGGCGCTGGAGCGCGAGCTCTATCTGATCCGTCGGCGCATCGAGAGCGCGGTCATCGCCGAGAGCGTGCCGGGCTTCTACATCTGCTCGCTGTCGGCGCGGTCACTGATCTACAAGGGCATGGTCCGGGCCGAGCTGCTGGATCAGCTGTATCCCGACCTGCTGGACCCCACCTTCCAGTCCGCCTACGCCATCTTCCACCAGCGCTATTCGACCAACACCTTCCCCGAATGGCGACTGGCCCAGCCGTTCCGGATGCTGGCCCACAACGGCGAGATCAATACGCTGAAGGGCAATCTGAACTGGATGCGATCGCACGAGATCCGCATGACGGCCCAGGCGTTCGGCGAGCATGACGGCGACGTCAAGCCGGTGGTCCAGCCGGGCGGGTCCGATTCCGCATCGCTCGACAACGTCTTCGAGGTTCTGGTTCGCGCCGGCCGCCCGGCACCCATGGCCAAGGCTCTCCTGATTCCCGAGGCCTGGGCCCGCGACGAGGGCCTGATGAAGGCCGAACACCGGGCGCTGTACGCCTATTGCAATGCGGTGATGGAGCCGTGGGACGGCCCCGCCGCCATCTGCGCCACCGACGGGCGGTTCATCGTCTGCGGCAAGGACCGCAACGGCCTGCGCCCCCTGCGCGCCATGGAGACCCACGACGGCCTGCTGCTGGCCGGGTCAGAGGCCGGCCTCGCCGGACTGCCGGAAAGCCGCATCAAGCGGCGTCTGCCCATTGGTCCCGGCCGGATGATCGTCGCCGATCTGAAGGCGGGCGTCGTGCTGGACGAGACCCAGGCCATCGACGCCCTCGCGGCCGATCATCCGTATACGGAGTGGCTCGAGAACATGGTCGATCTGGAGCCGCTGATCGGCCCCGGACCCGAGCCCCGCGCCGCCACCGGCGAGGCCCTGACCCGCCGGCAGATCGCCGCCGGCTTTTCCCGCGAGGACCTCGACCTGCTGCTCGATCCGATGATCAAGGACGGCAAGGAGGCGGTCGGCTCCATGGGCGACGATGCGCCCCCGGCGGTGCTGTCTGCCCTGCCCCGGCCCCTGGCCCACTATTTCCGGCAGAACTTCAGCCAGGTCACCAACCCGCCCATCGATCCCTTGCGCGAAGCCGGGGCGATGAGCCTGAAGACCCGCTTCAAGAACCTCGGCAACATCCTCGCCGAGGAGGAGGCCCAGACCAACGTCTTCGTGCTGGACAGCCCCGTGCTGACCACCGGCATGTACGAACGGATGCTGGACGTCGTCGGCGCCGGTTCGACCGTGGTGATCGACTGTTCCTATCCCCTCCCGGCCGAAGGCGACCGCCCCGGCGCGGGCCTGCGCGCCGCCCTCGACCGCATCAAGGACGAGGCCGAGGAAGCGGTTCGTGGCGGTTGCGGCCTGATCGTCGTCACCGATGAACGGGCATCGGAAAGCCGCCTGTCCGTGCCCATGATCCTGGCCACGGCCGGGGTCCATGGCCGGCTGACGGACAAGGGACTGCGCAGCTTCGTCTCCATCGTCGTGCGCTCGTCCGAGGTGCTGGACCCGCACGGGTTTGCCGTCCTCGTGGGCGTCGGGGCCACGGCCATCAACCCCTGGCTGGCGCAGGAGATGTTCCAGGAGCGTCTGGATCGCGGGGCCTATCCCGGCCTTGCCCTTCGCGATGCCTGCCTGAACTACAAGGCCGCACTGGAAGCCGGCCTGATGAAGACCCTGGCGCGCAAGGGCATCAGCGTCATCTCCGCCTACCGCGGCGGTTGCGAGTTCGAGGTTCTGGGCCTGTCGCGTGCCGTCACGGCCGAGTTCTTTCCCGGTGCCCCGTCGCGCATCTCCGGCATCGGCCTGGCCGGTCTGGAGCGCGCCGCGATCCAGCGCCACACCGCCGCCTGGACGGAGACCACACCCTCGCCCGCCATCGGCGGCTTCTTCCGCATCCGTGCGGGCCAGGAAGCCCACGCCTATGAGGCCAAAGTCATCCACCTGCTGCAGGACGCCTGCAACCGGGGCGACTACAAGCGCTTCAAACAGTATTCCGATGCCGTCCGCGACCAGCCCGACCTGGCCCCCCGCGACCTGCTCGACTGGCGCGAGGGGCTGAAGCCCGTTCCCGTGTACGAGGTCGAATCCGTCTCGGATATCCGAAAGCGGTTCCTGACACCCGGCATGTCTCTGGGCGCCCTCAGCCCCGAGGCGCACGGCGTGCTGAACATCGCCATGAACCGCATCGGGGCCCGCTCGGTCTCGGGCGAGGGCGGAGAGGATCCGGAGCGCTACGCGACCCGACCCGACGGCGACAACATGAACTCGGCGGTCAAGCAGATCGCCTCGGGCCGGTTCGGCGTCACCGCCGAATACCTGAACCAGTGCCGGGAGATCGAGATCAAGATCGCCCAGGGCGCCAAGCCCGGCGAGGGGGGCCAGTTGCCTGGCTTCAAGGTCACCGAGTTCATCGCCCGGATGCGCCATTCGACGCCGGGCACGACCCTGATCAGCCCGCCGCCGCACCACGACATCTATTCGATCGAGGATCTGGCCCAGCTGATCTACGATCTGAAGTCGATCAACCCCGACGCCCGGGTGACGGTCAAACTGGTCAGCGCCTCCGGCATCGGGGCCATCGCCTCCGGTGTGGCCAAGGCCAAGGCCGACTGCATCCTGATCGCCGGCCACAACGGCGGCACCGGCGCCTCGCCCCAGTCCTCGATCAAGCACGCCGGCCTGCCGTGGGAGATCGGCCTGGCCGAAACCCATCAGGTGCTCAGCCTGAACAACCTGCGCAGCCACGTCGTGGTCCGCGCCGACGGCGGCATGAGGACCGGCCGCGACATCGTCATCGCCGCCATTCTGGGGGCGGAAGAGTTCAACATCGGCACCGCGTCGCTGATCGCCATGGGCTGTCTGATGGTGCGCCAGTGCCATTCCAACACCTGTCCCGTCGGCGTCTGCTCCCAGGACCCGCGCCTGCGCGAGAAATTCACCGGCACGGCGGACAAGGTCGTCAACCTGTTCAGCTTCATCGCCGAGGAGGTCCGCGAATACCTGGCCATGCTGGGCGCGCGGTCGCTGGACGAGATCGTCGGGCGTACCGACCTGCTGCGTCAGGTCCGGCGCGGCGGGGCGCATCTGGACGACCTCGACCTGAACCCCCTGCTGGTGCGCGTCGAGGCGGCCGAGAAGAAGCTGTGGGCGGAAAAAGGCCGCGCCGAAGTCCCGGAAACGCTCGACGCCCGCGTCCTCAACGATGCCTGGGCCTTCCTGGATCGTGGCCAGACGTCCGAACTGACCTATCCGATCTCCAACGTCATGCGCACGATCGGCGCCAGCGTATCCTCCGCCATCGTCCGCCGCTGGGGTCCGACCGGGCCGACCGGCGTCCTGACCCTGAAGCTGCAGGGATCGGCCGGCCAGTCCTTCGGCGCCTTCGGGGCAAAGGGGCTGAAACTGGAACTGACCGGCGAAGCCAATGACTACGTCGGCAAGGGGCTGTCGGGTGCCGATATCGTGGTTCGGCCGATCGAATGGCGCGAGCACCAGCCGGCCGTCGGCAACACCACGCTGTATGGCGCTACCTCCGGCCGCCTGTTCGTGGCCGGTTCGGCGGGCGAGCGTTTCGCGGTGCGGAACTCGGGGGCCGAGGCCGTGGTCGAAGGGGCCGGGGCCCATGCCTGCGAATATATGACCGGTGGGCGGGTCGCGATCCTGGGTCCGGTCGGCTGGAACCTGGCGGCCGGGATGTCGGGCGGCGAGCTGTTCGTGCTCGACGAGGCGGGTCGCACGGGGCTGGCGCTCAACGGCGACCTCGCCTCATTCGCCCCGGTGACGGCAGCGGCGGCCGAGCGTCTGAAGGCCCTGATCGAGGCGCATGGAGCCGCAACCGGATCGCCCCTCGCGCGGCGCTTGCTCTCAGCCTGGTCGGACAGCGTCAAACGCTTTGTCCGCATCGTCCCGACCCCTGTGGCCGAGGCGGAGCGCAAACTTGACCATGGCGAAGCGGTCCCCGCATGATCGCCGTTCACCTCTAGCTCCCTGAGGCCTCCCCGCCGATGACGCTCCCCACGCCTGACCTCCTCGCCCATCAGGCGCCGCTCGTCCTCGACGGGGCGGGCACGGCGTGGATCCTCGTCTCCACCGCCTTCGTGCTGATGATGACCCTGCCGGGACTGGCGCTCTTCTACGGCGGCATGGTCAGGAAGAAGAACATCATCGCCACCATCGCCTCGTCGACGGCCGCCCTGATGGTGGTGACGGTGCTGTGGTTCATCGTCGGCTACAGCCTCTCGTTCGGCACCTCGGGCGACGCGACCAACCCCTTCATCGGCGGCTTGCAGGCCCTGTTCCTCGACGGCGTCCGCATCGACACGGCCCACAGCCTGGCCCCCGGCCTGCCGGAATATCTCTGGATCGCCTATCAGCTGACCTTCGCCATCATCACCCCGGCCCTGATCGCCGGGGCCTTCGCCGAGCGGATGAAGTTCTCGGCGTCCCTGCTGTTTTTCGGCCTGTGGCACCTGATCGTCTATGCGCCGATCTGTCACCAGGTCTGGGGCGGGGGCTACCTGGGGTCGTGGGGCGTGCTGGACTTCGCCGGCGGCGCGGTCGTCCACGTCAATGCGGGCGTGGCCGGCCTCGTCTGCGCCCTCGTGCTCGGCCCGCGCCACGGCTTCGGGCGAGACAACATGGCGCCGGCCAACCTCGCCTACACCGCCATCGGCACGGGCCTGCTGTTCGTCGGCTGGCTGGGCTTCAATGCGGGCAGCGCCTGGGCCGCCGACGGCATCGCTTCGGTCGCCGCCCTGAACACCCTCATCGCGCCCGCCGCCGCCGCTCTGGGCTGGATGACCATCGAGTGGATCGAGAAAAAGCGCCCGACCCTGCTGGGGCTACTGTCCGGCATCGTCGGCGGCCTGGTCGCCATCACCCCGGCAGCCGGCTTCGTCGATCCCAAGGGGGCCTTCCTGATCGGCCTGATCGGCGGTCCGGCCTGCTACGCGGGGGCGGTCTGGCTGAAGCACGCCCTGAAGTATGACGACAGCCTCGACGCCTTCGGCATCCACGGCGTCGGCGGCATCGTCGGCGCCATCCTGACCGGCCTCTTCGCCACCACCGCCGTCAATGGCGTGGCCGAGGGAGCGGATGTGGTCAAACAGATCGTCGGGCTCGCCGCCGTCATCGCCTGGAGCGCGGCGGGGACCTTCCTGGTGCTGATGATCTGCAGGTTCACGACCGGCCTGCGCGTGCCACGAGACGGCGAGGTCGAGGGCCTCGACTACTCCCAGCACGGCGAGAGCCTCCACTGATCCACTTCCTTCTCCCGAAAAGGGAAAAGGATTCTTACGCTTCTGTAACTTGCCGCGCCCGTTGCCGGGTGACAAGCTTGCTTGACTGACAGGGGTGCCATCATGCTTACGATCAAGAATCTGGTTCACGTCTATGGCAACGGGACGCGGGCCCTCGACGACGTCTCCCTGACGGTGCCGAACGGCATGTTTGGCCTGCTGGGTCCCAACGGCGCGGGCAAGTCGACGCTGATGCGTTCGATCGCCACCCTGCAGACGCCGACGTCCGGCTCCATCGACTTCGACGGCATCGATGTGATCGCGGAGCCGGAGAAGCTGCGCCGCACCCTCGGCTATCTCCCCCAGGATTTCGGCGTCTATCCGCGCGTCTCGGCCTGGGACATGCTGGATCACATGGCGGTGCTGAAGGGCATTGCGTCCGGCAAGGATCGCAAGGAAACGGTCGAGACCCTGCTGAACCAGACCAATCTGTGGTCGGTGCGCAAGAAGGCCCTGGCGGGCTTTTCCGGCGGCATGCGCCAGCGCTTCGGCATCGCCCAGGCCCTGATCGGCAATCCGAAATTGATCATCGTCGATGAGCCGACGGCGGGGCTCGACCCCGAGGAGCGCAACCGCTTCCTGAACCTGCTGGCCGAGATCGCCGACAACGTCGTCATCATCCTGTCCACCCATATCGTCGAGGACGTCGCCGACCTGTGCCCGAAGATGGCCGTTCTGGCCGGTGGCAAGATCCAGCTGGAAGGGGCCCCCGCCCAGCTGATGGAACAGCTGAATGGCCGGGTCTGGAAGAAGACCATCGACAGGGACGCGCTGCCCGAACATCGCGAAAAGTACGAGGTCATCTCGACCCGGCTGTTCGCCGGCAGGACCGTGATCCACGTCCTCAGCGACCGTCGTCCGGGCGAAGGCTTCGAGCCGGTGCCGGGCGGGCTTGAGGACGTCTATTTCTCGACGCTCAGCGCCTCGCGCAAAGTCGCGGCGTAAGACCATGTTCGCCAAGGTCGCTGCCTTCGAATTCCGCTACCAGCTGCGCCAGCCGGCCTTCTGGGTGATCGCCATCGTCTTCGGCCTTCTGGGCTTCGGGCTTGTGGCGGCGTCGGACAACATCTCCATCGGGGCGGGCGGCAACGTCCACAAGAACGCCCCCTATGCCCTGGCCACGATCAACGGGATCATGGCGGTCTTCTTCATGCTGGCGACCACGGCCATCGTCGCCAACGTCGTCGTCCGCGACGTCCAGACCGGCTTCGGGCCCATGGTCCAGGCGACCCGGATCAACAAGTTCGAATATCTGTACGGCCGCTTCGCCGGGGCCTTTGCCGCCACCGCCCTGTGCTTCCTCAGTGTGACCATCGGCATCGTCGCAGGCACGCTGGCCCCATGGGTGGACAAGGAAACCATCGGCGCGCTCCGTCCGTGGGACTACGCCTACGCCTACCTGGTCTTCGGCCTGCCCGGTGTCTTCCTGACCTCGGCGATCTTCTTTGCTTTGGCCACGGTTACCCGGTCCATGATGGCGACCTATGTCGGCGTGGTCGGGGTCTTCATCGCCTATCTGGCGGCCTCCGGCATCCTGGGATCCAAGCCCGAGCTGGAGACGGCCATGGCCTGGGGCGAACCGTTCGGAGCCGGGGCCTATGGCCTCGTCACCCGCTACTGGACCGCGATCGAGCGCAACACGATCAATGCCCCTCTGGAAGGCGTCCTGCTGTGGAACCGGATCATCTGGATCGGGGTCAGCGTCGGTGTCCTGGCCCTGGCCTATGTCCTCTATCAGCCGGCCGTCCGGGGCGCGAAGGCAGGCAAGCTGGACAAGCTGCGCGCCCTGGCCGCCGCCCCCGCCGCACCCGGCGTCGTCGACCGGCCCCTCGCCTCGCCGACCGAGGGCCTTGCCGCGAGCTGGAGCCGTCTCGCGTCGCGCACCGGCATCGAGATGGCCATGGTGTTCAAGAGCCCGGCCTTCGCCGTACTGATCCTGCTGGGCTTCGCCTTCGCAACCACCACCCTGCTCGTGCTGGGCGAGATCTACGGTGCGCCGATTCTGCTGGTCACGCGCACGGTCATCTCGGGCCTGCTGGGCGCGTTCGGCCTGATCTCCATCATTGTCGCGATCTACTATTCCGGCGAGCTGGTCTGGCGCGATCGTGACCGCAAGGTGCACGAGATCATCGACGCCTCGTCCACGCCGGACTGGACCTTCATTCTGCCCAAGACCCTGGCGCTGGTCCTGGTGCTGGTCTCGATCCTGCTGGCGGGGGTCGTCGCCGGCGTCGCCGTCCAGACGTTCAAGGGCTATTACGACTTCGAGCTCGGCAAATACCTGATGTGGTATGTGCTGCCGGGGGCCGTGAACTTCGGCCTGATCGCGGTGCTGGCCATCTTCGTCCAGTCGCTGTCGCCCAACAAGTTCGTCGGCTGGGCCATCATGGTGGTCTATCTGATCTCCACCCTCGTGATGTCCAATCTGGGCTTCGACCACATCCTGTATCGCTACGGATCCGGTATCGGCGTGCCGCTGTCGGACATGAACGGCCAGGGGGATTTCCGGGGCTTCGCCAACTGGACCGACGCCTACTGGACCATGGCGGCTATCATCCTTCTGGTGCTCGGCTACGGCCTCTGGCGCCGGGGGACCGAGACCCGCTACCTGCCCCGTCTGCGTCGTCTGCCCTCGCGTCTGATGGGACCGGCGGGCATCATCGGCGGCGTCGCCCTGGTGGCCTTCATCGGCCTCGGCAGCTTCATCTACGTCAATACCAACGTCTGGAACGAATACCGGAACCAGGGGTCGCAGGAACGCCTCCAGGCCGACTACGAGAAGACCCTGCTGCGCTTCGAGACCACGCCCCAGCCGACGCTGGTGGACGTGAAGCTGGACCTCGACCTGCATCCCCGTGCCCCCCGGCTCGAGACGCGCGGGACCTATACGATCGAGAACCGCACCGGGGCCCCGCTGTCGGAAATGCACCTGCGCTGGAACGACGATCTGGAGATCAAGGCGCTCGACGTCCAGGGCGCACGGATGGTCCGCGAGTGGCCCGAGTTCAGCTATCGCATCTATCGCTTCGCCACCCCGATGGCCCCGGGCGAGCGCCGCACGGTCTCGTTCGACACGGTTCTGGAACAGCGCGGCTTCAGGCTCGGCGGCAATACGACCCGGATCGTCGACAACGGCACCTTCGTCACCAACCAGGAGTTCGCGCCGATCATCGGCATGGACCGGAATGGCACGCTGCAGGACCGGGCCAAGCGTCGCAAGTTCGGCCTGCCCGCAGAACTGCGCCCGGCCAAACTGGAAGACATGAGCGCGACGGGCCGGAACTACATCGGCGCGGACTGGGTCACGACCGACGTCACCGTCACCACCGACGCCGACCAGACGCCCCTGGCCCCCGGCTATCAGCGTAGCGACGTGACCCGCGACGGCCGACGCACCGTCCGGTTCGTCACCGAGTCGCCGGTGCTGTACTTCCTGTCGGTCCAGTCGGCCCGCTACGAGATCGCCCGGCGGATGCACAACGGCGTGGAAATGGTCGTCTATCACGACGCCCGGCACGGCCGGAACGTCGACCGCATGATGACGGCCCTGGCCACCTCGCTGGACTACTACCAGGCCAATTTCTCGCCGTATCAGTTCCGTCAGGCGCGGATCAGCGAGTTCCCGGCCTATGCCGACTACGCCCAGTCCTTCCCCAACACCTTCGCCTGGTCCGAGGGGCTCGGCTTCATCGCGGACCTGAAGGACCCGAACAAGATCGACTACGTCACCTACGTCGGAGCCCACGAGTTCGGGCACCAGTGGTGGGCGCACCAGGTCGTGGGCGCGAACATGCAGGGCATGACTCTGCTGTCGGAGACCCTGGCCCAGTATTCGGCCCTGATGGTGATGGAGCGGCTGTACGGCCCCGACAAGATCCGCCGCTTCCTGCAGTTCGAGCTGAACAACTACCTGCGCTCGCGCGGCACCGAACGGATCGAGGAACTGCCGCTGAACCGGGTCGAGAACCAGCAGTACATCCACTACCGCAAGGGTGCGCTGGTCATGTATCTGCTCAAGGACCAGATCGGCGAGGCGAACCTGAACCGCGCCCTGTCGCAGTTCCTCAGCGCCCACGCCTTCAAGGGCGCACCCTATCCGCGCTCGGTCGACCTGATCGCCCTGATCCGCGCCAATGCCCCGGCCGACAAACAGGCCCTGATCACCGACCTGTTCGAAAAGATCACCCTGTACGATCTGAAGACGACGGCCTCGACGGCCACGCGCCGCCCCGACGGCCGCTGGGACGTCGCCGTCACGGTGGAGGCGAGGAAGCTCTATGCCGACGGCCAGGGCGAGGAGACCGAAGCGCCGCTGAACGAGAGCATCGACATCGGCCTGTTCACCGCCGAACCGGGCAAGGGGGCCTTCGACCGGTCCAATGT
Organism: Brevundimonas subvibrioides; assembly: GCF_027271155.1. NCBI lineage: Bacteria > Pseudomonadati > Pseudomonadota > Alphaproteobacteria > Caulobacterales > Caulobacteraceae > Brevundimonas > Brevundimonas subvibrioides. The sequence goes on along the minus strand of NZ_CP114542.1, from coordinate 793,419 downwards.
CGTGGTTCTGGAACGCCGTGCGCTGCACAGCGGCACCCAGACGTTCCGATTCGTCACGACCGCCAGGCCGACCTTCGCGGGCGTCGATCCCTACAACAAATGGATCGACCGGAACTCGGACGACAATGTGCGGGGCATGGATTAGGCGATAGCAAAGGCCGCCTCGGTGCGGCCGATCCAGTCTCGCAAGGACGGATAGGCCGCGAGGTCGAACCCGCCCTCGTGCGCGACCCGGGTGTAGGCGACCAGCGCCAGATCGGCCAGCGTCGCCGCCTGTCCCCCCGCCAGCCAGGTCGAATGCGCCAGCGCCGCCTCCATCCGCGCAAGGGCCAGATGGCCCCGCTCCATCAGGCGGGGCTCGACCTCCGCCGCCGTCTTGCCGGCATAAACCCGCTGGAACCGTGCGACCGCGACATAGGGCTCGTGGCTGTATTGCTCCCAGAACAGCCATTCCAACATCTTCGCCCGTTCCCACGGGTCGGCCGGGATCCAGCGCGTGCCTTCGCCGAGATGCAGCAGGATCGCGTTGGACTGGGCCAGGGCCCGGCCATCCGCCAGCACCAGCGTCGGCACCTGACCGAACGGATTCAAAAGGAGAAATTCCGGCGTACGGCTGCCGCCCGACATGATGTCCACCTCGACCCACTGATAATCAAGGCCAAGCGCGTCCAGCATCCACTTGACCTTCAAGCAGTTGCCCGAACGAATATCTCCATGAACAGTAAGCATCGGACCCCAGCAAAGGATTTATGATCGTCCTATACTGCTATCGCGTTTGCGGCCGTTGCCCAACCCCGGTTCCGCTTATCTCAGGCAATGGCTGACTGATCCATCCACATCGGTGGACAGCCGGTCGCAGGCAGTCACGTTGCCACATTTTCGCCATTGAACGCGGCGACACGCCACCCTGCCGGTACAGTCTGGGGACCGGCGTCACGACGAGCTCGATCTGTGTTCAACACCCTCGCGGCGTTCGCCATGCTCTGGGCCTCAGCCTTTCCGGCTGGCGATCCCATCACCTACGAAGCAGCCGTGGCTGCCGATCCGGTGGTGAGGGAAAGCCCTGCGAGCGCGAACGGTTCCGTCGAGGCACCGGGTGCTGATCTGGCTCTGAGCCCCGAACAGGCCGAGCTGATGGCCCGCGATCCGGACTGGAGCGCGCGTGCCAGTCTCTATCACGCCGGCGGTGGCGGAGCGACGGGCAACGATTCCCTGGGATGCCGCCCTGTGCCGATGCGGACCCTGGCCAGCGATCCCCGCGTCATTCCCCGTCGCACGCGCGTGTTCATTCGCGAGACCGTCGGCATGCGGATGCCCGATGGCAGCCTGCACGACGGCTACTGGTATGCGTCGGACACCGGCGGTGCCATCCGGGGCGAGCGGGTCGACCTCTATACCGGAAATGGCCGCGGCTCGATGCAGCCGGCCATGCGCTTCAACCAGCAGCGCCTGACCATCACCAATGCGGGCCGTTTCGACGGCTGCCCACCCGCCTGGAACACCGCGTCCAACTGACGCCCGTCCGACGTCCAGTGGCGCTTTGCGATGCGCGCCCGACCCGGCCTAATGTCCGGTCATGGATGGTGTGACCCTCTATCTCGGCTGGCGCGTGGCGATCCTCGGGTTCGCCAGCCTGCAGTTGCTCCTGCTCGCCGCGGCGATCGCGTTCCAGACGCCGAATGCACTGGCGAACCGTCTGCTGACGGCCTTCCTCATCGTGCTGGCGGGAGTCGTGACGCCCTATACGATCGGCTTTGCGGGTGCCTATGATGCCTGGCGCTGGCTGACCTTCGCGCCGCTGGCCCTGACCCTGGCGCTTCCACCCCTGCTGTTCGCCTATACCCACGCCCTTGTGCGTGGACGCCTGCCGACCCGGTTCGCCCTGCATCTCCTGCCGCCGATGATCCAGCTCGGCTACACCCTGACCTGTTTCGCCCTGCCGCTCGACGCGAAATGGACCTGGTACACCGGCGGTCACGCCCGGTTCGTCAGTCCGGCGTTCGAGCTGGCCCTTCTGGTTTCGCTCAGCCTCTATGCCGTCTGGTCCCTGCGTCTTCTGAAGAGCTATCGCCGCGACCTGGCCCAGGCCCGCAGCGACGACGACCGGTTCGCCACCGGCTGGCTGGCGCGGGTCATCGTCGCCCTGGTGGCCGTGCTTTTCCTGTATGCCGCCTTCACCCTGTGGGACTGGCTCAGTGGCGGCATCGACTTCTTCCAGGAGACGGGCCTGTATCTGTCGCTCGTCGTCATCGGCCTCTATCTGGCCATAGAGGGCTGGCGTCACACGACCTTGCGGTTTCCCGTTCTGGACGGGACGGCTGTGGACCCCGCATCGGTCGAAGTGCCCGTCGCCCCCGACTGGACCTCCATCGCGAAAGACTTCGACACCCGCCTTCGTCAGGCCGGCTGGGCAACGGAGCCGGATCTCGGCCTGCCGGTGCTGGCGCGGCGGCTCGCGACCAACACCGGGCGGCTATCGCGCGCGATCAACCTGGGTCTGGGCGTAAATTTTTCATCCTGGATCAACGGCGTCCGGGCAGAGGCGGTCGCCGCCGCGCTCGACACCGGTTCGCGTGACGACCTGCTGAGCCTGGCGTTCGATGCGGGGTTCAGCTCCAAGGCCAGCTTCAACCGTGCCTTCCAGGCCCGCTACGGCGTCGCGCCGTCCCGCTATCGGCGCGGCGTCTCAAATCGTGATTTTCGACCACCGCTGCCGGAAATGAGGCGCGCCGTCCGCTGATCCCGGCGATGCTCGGGGTGTCCTTCGCGGAGTTCCCCATGCTGTCCCGTCGCCACCTGCTTCAGATGTCCGGAGGCCTCGCCCTTTGCGCCGCCACGCCCGCCTTCGCTGGCGATGCGGTGAGCGAGGACTGGTCCGGCGATGTCGAGATCCTGCGCCAGGCCTGGCAGACGATGCACCCGGGGCTGTATCGCTACAGCTCGCCCGATGAGATCACCGCGCGTCTGAATGGACTGTCGGCGGCATGGAAGGCACCCGCGTCCTTCCGGGACCGGTTCCTGGCCCTGACGCGCGTTACCGCCTCGGTCCGCTGCGGCCATACCTATCCCAGCCCTTACAATGGAGGGGCGGCCGTGCGCGACCGGCTGTACCTGGGGCGCGAGCTGGTGCCGTTCCGTTATGTCTGGATCGACGGGCAGATGGTCGTGACAGCGGACCAATCCGGCGAAGAGGCCTTCCCGCGCGGCACCCGCGTCACGGCCATCAACGGGGTGCCGGCACCCGACATCCTCGCCCGCCTGATCCCCCTGGCCCGCGCCGACGGCCATAACGATGCCAAGCGCATCAGCCTGATGGAGGTGCGCGGCGACGACGAATTCGAAACGCCGGACATCCACCTGCCGCTCGTCCTTCCCGGCCTTGTCGACCGGGCCGCCTTCACCCTGGCTGACGGGCCGGTGGTCATGGCCACCCTGCTGACCCTGGCCGAGCGCCAGGCCGGGGCCCCCTCCGCCACACAGCCGTCCGGCGACGCCAACCCATGGACACTGGACAAGGGCGCAGACGGCATTGCCCGCCTGACCATGCCCGGCTGGGCGCTCTACAACTCAACCTTCGACTGGCAGACCTGGCTGGGCGGCGTGATGGACGACCTGACCGGCGACGGGGCCAGGGGGCTGATCGTCGACCTGCGCGGCAACGAGGGCGGTGAAGACTGCGGCAATGTCATCCTGAGCCGCCTCGTCACGCGCGATTTCGCCCTGTCTCGCAACCAGCGTTTCGTCCGCTACCGGAGCGCACCCCAGGCCCTGCACCCCTACCTCGACACCTGGGACCGGTCGTTCCTGGACTGGGGCGGCCAGGCGGTTCCCGATGCCGACCGGCCGGGCTTCTATCGCCTGACCCGCTACGACGACGGCGAGGTGGCGACGCGGATCCGCCCCACCGGCCGCCGCTTCGCCGGACCGGTCGCCGTGCTGTGCGACGCGTCCAATTCCTCGGCCACCTTCGGCTTCGCCCAGTCGGTTCAGGAAAGCCGAACCGCGACCCTGGTCGGCACATCGACCGGCGGAAACCGGCGAGGCATCAACGGCGGTGCCTTCTGCTTCCTGCGGCTGCCCGCCTCGCGCATCGAGGTCGACCTGCCGCTGATCGCCTCCTTCCCGGAGACGCCCCAGCCCGACGCCGGGATCGCGCCCGACCTGCTGGTCCCGACGACCGTGGCCGACATCGCCGCCGGAACCGACCCCCAGATGGCCGCCGCCACCGCCCACATCCTTTCCGCCTGATCGGGAGCCCCGTCATGACCCTTCGCCTGCTGGCCACCGCCCTGGCCCTGCTCGTCATCATGCCCTGTGCGGCCCTGGCGCAAGGCCAGCCGACCGCCACCGATCTCCGCCTCGGGCTGGCCGGCCAATGGTCCGGCGCGCTCGGCTACCGGGACTACCAGACCGACCAGCTGTTCGAGATTCCCGTCACCACCACCATCACGACGCCCGGCGACGGCGCGACCCAGGTGCGCCAGTCCCTGTTCGACGACGGTCCCGACAAGCCGGTCTGGATCACCACCGTCAGCCTGGACGATCGCGCGGCCGGGACCTCGACGTCGGCCAGCTTCCGCGCGGGTACCCCGCCGGAATTGTCGACCGGGACCGTCCGTGTCGCGGCCTTTACCGACGCCACCCGATGGACCCTGATCTATTCGGAAACGGGCGAGGACGATGACCAGCCCGCCGATATCCGCGTCACCGAGACGCGCGACGGCGATAGCCTGCTGGAGGTCAAGGAGGTCCGCCCCGTCGGCGCCGACGACACCGCCTGGCGCTTCCGCAACCAGACGCGCCTGACGCGGACGGGTGACTAGAACTTCCGCTTGCCGCTGATGGTCTCGAAGAACATCCGCCAGTCGCCCATCAGGCTCCACAGCGGGTACTGGAAGGTGGCGGGCCGGTTCTTCTCGAAGAAGAAATGCCCGACCCAGGCAAAGCCGTAGCCCACCAGCGGCATGGCCAGAAACCACCAGGCGTTCACGAACAGGCCCAGCAGCGCGGCCACGATCACCAGCGCCGAGCCCACGATGTGGATGCGCCGGCAGGTCCGGTTGGAGTGTTCGTGGATGTAGTACGGATAGAAGGCCTCGAACGAGGCATATCGGTCACCGGGCGCGGGGGCGTGGGTCATGGCGCTCAGGTTCCTCCGAAAGCCCGCTCCTGACAAGTCAGGCCAGGACACCTGTCCAGAGCAGGCACAGTCCGATCACCCCGACGGCGATCCGCCACCAGGCGAAGGGGGTGAAGCCATGCCGGGTCACGAAATCCAGCATGGTCCGAACCACGAACAGGCCACTGACGAAGGACACCACAAAGCCGATGCCGATCAGCTGGATCGCATCGCCGGTCAGCAGATCGCGGCTCTCCCAGAAATCCAGGGCGAAGGCTCCGACCATGGTCGGAATGGCCAGGAAGAAGGAGAACTCCGCCGCCGCCCGCTTGTCGACGCCCAGCAGCAGGCCCCCGACGATGGTGGCCCCGGACCGTGAGACCCCGGGAATGATGGACAGACACTGGAACAGGCCCACGCCCAGGGCCGTCTTCAGCGAGAAGGTCATGGCGTCGTGCTCGCGCGGCCGGGGGGCCCAACGCTCCAGGGCGATCAGGGCAAATCCGCCGACGATCAGGCTGACGCAGACGATGGTCGGATTGAACAGCACCGCCTTGATGAAGTCGTGGATCAGCAGGCCCAGCAGCGCCGACGGAAAGAAGGCCAGCAGGACCGAGTATGCGAACCGGCGAGCGGACGGATCCTTGCCCGGCAGGCCGATCAACACCTTCCACAGCCGTCCGAAATACAGGGCCACGACCGCCAGGATCGCCCCCAGCTGGATCATGACGATGAAGGTGTCCCACGGCTCGTCGGCCAGCTTCAGCACGCTCTTGGCCAGCAGCAGGTGGCCGGTGGACGAGACCGGGATGAACTCGGTCAGCCCCTCGACGAGGCCCAGAATGATCGCCGCCAGCCAGTCAGACATGAAATCCCCGAAAGTCGCTCCGGGGTCACTCCGCTCCCGGCCTCGGCCCCACATAGCGCAGGCGCGCCCGGATAGGCGAGCCGTCGGTGATCTGATCCAGCGCATGGGCCATCAACCCGGTCAGTCGCCCGACCAGGAACATGTCCAGCGCCCCTTCGCGCGGCAGGTCGAGCCGACGCGCCAGGACGGCCAGGGCGAGCGCGAACCCGGCACGCGATCCGCTTGCCGCCTCGCCCTCCCGCAGAACCGCCGTCAGATCGGGGGGGAGATCGGCCAGGGCCAGAAGCGCATCGGCCCGTGGATCACCCAGTGGAAAGCTCTCGCTGCCAAAGCCCGGGATCGCTCCCGAGGCCTCCATGTGCCGGCGCGCCGCCCCGGCGGGGTCGCGGCGGGCCTCGATGACATAGGTGATGACGGCCTTCAGCGTCCGCGCCATCGGCGAGGCGGACAGGGCCGCCAGACCGGCCATGGCGGCCCCGGCCGGTGACGCACCGCCCGACGCCGCTGCCCGCGTGGCCAGCACCGCCGGGTTCAGATCATGATCGGCCGCCAGCACCAGGGCGCGCTTCAGGTGAACGCTGTCGCGCTCCAGCATCTTCCAGCCCCGCGCGAGCCGCTGGTGAAAGAACAGACGGGGCCCCGGCCCGGCCATGGCGTCGACGACCTCGTTCAGAGCCGTAGCCGCCTCCCGTTGCAGGCTTGCGACGTCGCGTCCCGGCGACGGCTCATCCTCTTCGGCGCGCCGCGACAGGGCGGCGAACAGGCGTGCGCGGGGCGACGCTCCGCTGGCGCCGTCGACCCGGACGCCGAGACCCGCAAACGGATTGTGGTCGCCACATCCCCAGAGCAGCCGCGCCGTCTCCTCGACCGTCGCGCCTTGCGCCCACTCCGTCGCATCCCGTCCGCGATAATAGATGCGTCCGTCGGTCGCCAGGCTGACGCAGGACTGGATGACCGCCTCACCCTTGACGGCAGGTTCGAAGGGCAGGACCTGGCCCGCGACCTCCCCACCCGAGCTGCCCTTCAGGCGGGCGACGTCGGCGGCGGCATACAGACTCCTGCGGGGATCGCTGGGGTCAGGCCGGGCGGTGATCCGGCCACGGCTGACGTAGGCATAGAGGGTCTGGGTCTTGACCCCCAGCATCGACAGGACCTCGGCGCGCGGAATCCACCGACCCCCCGCCTCCCCGATCCGTTCGTCCGCCGCCGGCATCATCGCCATCGTCCCCCGCCGATTAACCAGTCTGATCCGCACCATGAGGCGGTTTGATGACTGGTCTCCTAACACGGTTCCGCGACGACCGGCGTCCTTGGCAACCGGCAGGCGATAGGCGACAAGACGGGCAATGACCTCCCCCGTCGCCCGCCCCGTCTTTGCCGTCCTGACGACCCGCCAGATCACGGCCGTATCCGTCGGGGTCGCCGTCGTTCTGATCGCGCTGAAGGCCTTTGCCCTCGGCGCTTCGGGCTCGGTGTCGATTCTGGCGTCGCTGGCGGATTCGGCGCTCGATCTGATCGCGTCGCTGGCCACCTTCTATGCCGTGCGCTGGGCCGCGCGTCCGAACGACGCCACCCATCGCCATGGCCATGGAAAGGCGGAAGCGATGGCCGCACTTGTCCAGGCGGGCCTCGTGTTCGCCTCGGCCGCCTTCATCGGCTGGGAAGCGCTCCGGCGCATCTTCGACCCCTATCCCGTCTCGGGGGGAGTCTGGGCCGTGGGCGTCGTCCTGATCTCCATGGCCCTGACCGGCGGGCTGGTCTGGCTTCAGACCCGGGCCCTGAAGGCTTCGGGGTCCCTGGCCGTCTCCGCCGACCGCGCCCACTATGCGGCCGACCTCGCCTCCAGCGTCGTCGTGCTGGTCGGCGTGGTGTCGGGCGCCTATCTGAGAGCGCCCGGCCTCGATGCGGCCGCGGGTCTGGTGGTCGCCGTCTGGCTGTTCTGGGGCGCGCTGGGTGTGCTCAGGCAGGCCGGAAATCAGCTTCTTGACGCCGAGGTCTCCGACGCTGACCGCATGGCGCTGACCAGGGCTGTGCTGGACGATCCCCGGGTGGAGGGTGTCCACCAGTTGCGCACCCGCAGGTCGGGCACCCGCCTGCTGGCCCAGATGCATATCGATCTCGACCCGACCCTGTCGTTCGAAGCCGCCCACACGATCGTGGTGGAGGCCGAGCGGCGCGTGACCGCCGCCTTCCCGGATGCCGAGGTTCTGATCCACGCCGATCCGCGGGGGGCCCGGCCGTCTGTGCCGTCGTCCCCCTGGGGCTGACTCAGCGTAAACGCGGATTTAACGGGCGGCGGTGCAGGTCAGGCGCATGTCAGCGAACGTCCTGTTCCATTTCCCTTTCGACCCCGGCTCGCGCACCGCTCGCCTGGCGCTGGGCGAGGCGCGGATCGAATGGACCGAGGTTCTGGTCCGCCCCTGGGAGGCCGACTGCCCGGTTGGCGATCTGAACCCGTCTGGCATGCCCCCGGTGCTGCAGGTTGAGGGCTCGCCGTCCCTCACCCTGTGCGAGGCTCCCGCCATCCTGGGCTGGATCGAGGACGCCCAGACGATGCCGCTGCTGATGTCGTCGGACGCGGCCGAGCGCGCCGAGACGCGTCGCCTGACCGCCTGGTTCGACCGGCGCTTCACCGATGAGGTCAATGCGGTTCTGCTGCACGAGCGTATGGAAAAGCCCCTGCTGCGCCTCGGCCCGCCTGAAGCCCGGATGCTGCGCGAAGGCCGCGAGGCGCTGAAGCATCATCTGGGCGTGTTCGAGGCTCTGCTGGCCCAGCGCGACTGGCTCGCCGGTCGACGCCTGAGCCAGGCCGACATCATCGCCGCGGCCCATCTGTCGACGCTCGACTATTTTGGCGAGATCGCCTGGGCGTCCTGGCCGGGACTGAAGACCTGGTACATGAAGTTCAAGTCCCGGCCCTGCTTCCGCCCGCTGCTGGCCGACCGCTTCCAGGGTCTGGCCCCGGCAGCGCACTATGCGGACCTCGATTTCTGAGGGCGATTCGGGCTTCGCCCTCCCCGACCGGAGAGGGAGGGGCTAAACCACCCCCGATGCCCGACCTCCGCGACCTGCTCCGCACCCAGGCGGCCGATCTCGGCTTCTCGATCTGCCGCTTCGCCTCGGCGGCGGAGCCATGGTCGGCGGGCGAGCGGCTCGCCCATTTCGTCGAGGCCGGCCGGCACGGCGACATGGGCTGGATGGAAACGACCCTCGAACGCCGCTCTCATCCGACGTCGATGTGGCCCGGCGCGCGCACCGCCATCGTGCTGGGCATGAACTATGGTCCCGACGAGGATCCCCTGCCGGAGATGGCGGATCGCAGCGCCGGATACATTTCGGTCTATGCGCGCGGCGACGACTATCACGAGGTCATCAAGGGGCGGCTGAAGACCCTCGCGGGGCAGGTCGCGGCCCGCCTCAAGGCCGACGTCAAGGTCTTCGTCGACACCGCCCCCCTGATGGAAAAGCCCCTGGCCCAGCGCGCAGGCCTGGGATGGCAGGGCAAGCACACCAATCTGCTCAGCCGCGACCACGGCAACTGGTTGTTCCTGGGAGTCATCCTGACGGCCGCGGAGATCACGCCCGACAGCGAGGAAACGGAACACTGCGGCACCTGCACCGCCTGTCTCGACGCCTGCCCGACCAACGCCTTTCCCGCGCCCTTCCAGCTGGATGCCCGGCGATGCCTGTCGTATCTGACCATAGAGCACGCGGGGCCGTGGCCGGTGGAGTTCCGCCCCCTGACCGGCTCGCGCATCTACGGCTGCGACGACTGCCTGGCGGTCTGTCCGTGGAACAAGTTCGCGCAAGGGGCCCGCGAGGCCCGCTTCCTGGCCCGTGAGGCCTCGATCACGCCCCGTCTCGGGGACCTCGCCTCGCTGGACGACGGGGCGTTCCGCGCCCTGTTCCCGAAGAGCCCGATCAGGCGGATCGGTCGCGACCGGTTCGTGCGCAACGTCCTCTATGCCATCGGCAACAGCGGCGACGCGGGCCTGGTCGGCGTGGCCTCGACCCTCACGAGCGATGCCTCGCCGCTCGTCCGGGGGGCTGCGGTCTGGGCCCTGTCGCGTCTGCTGGACGGCCCGGCCTTTGCCGCCTTGCGGGACGACAGGCAGTCAGGGGAAACCGATGCGGAGGTTCTGGCCGAATGGGCCGGGTCCGAAGCATGATCATTGGAAGCAGAGGCGATTCCCCCTCAGCCGATCAGCGTCTAGACTTGTTTCATGCCTCACTATGCCCGCTTCATCGCCATGGTCGTGCTCGGACTGGTCGCCATCGGCGGCGCGGCGTGGCGCCTCGTCAGGCCCAGGCCTGTGCCCCTGTATGAGGAAACGGCCTTGCTGTCGCCGGAGATCCGGGCGCGGCTGAGAGCCCTGCACGACGAAGCCAAGTTCGCCCCCGAAGGCGACTACCCCGGTCCGAAAGGGCCAAAGACCCGGGCGAAGCTGTCGGCGGTCATCGACGACCTGCTGGACGACATCCTCGCCGAACCCGACGGGCCGGTCGAGGCCTCGGACCTGGCCGGGCGTCTGGGTCTGGCCGTGGCGGCCGTCTCCAGACGCACCGAGGCCGACGCGCGTCGCGCACACGGCTACATGCTGGAAATCTGGTGGATCTTCGGCTTCCGCTCGGCCGCCGGCTATTTCACGCCCGAGGACGGCGTCGGGGTGGTCGAGGGGTGGGCCGAACCCCTTCCGCCCGGCTGGACGGGTCCGGAAGGCCGACGGCCCCTGACCGCACTGCAGCCAGAAAGTGAGCCTTCTGACCGCGCCTGACAAAGAAAGCATTGCAAGAGGCCGTTAACCCGACTGGCGCACTTTGATCCCCTGAGAGACCGCCCCTCACGGAGATCGGGATGTCAAGCATCATGACCGCCAGCTACCGCAGCCGCCGGGACCATTTCGAGCCGAGCGACAACGACCCGCAGGAACAGCGGCGTCTGCGCGGCCACCTGGAACAGATCGATTACACTGCCTTTGTGTCGAACCGCGAGGTGATCCCGCAGGTGCTCGGCCCCGAAACCCACCACGCCGACCCCGCCGCCTTCCAGCGGCTGGCGGTCGCCGCCGCCGCCGCCCGTGCACGCTGGATCGCCGAGGCGCTGAAACTGACCGAAGCGGGGGTGGCCGTCGCCGGCCCGGACGCGCAGCGCCTGGCCGGTATGCGCGCCGTCTATGAGGAACTGTCCGAAGCCTACGAAGGCCTGCGCCGCATGGTCGAGCGCGGATACCTGCCCTATCCCGGCAGCGAACGCTGAGATCTTAGTCCAAAGGCTGGGGCCGGGTCCGGATCGGGGCGTCGGCATCGGTCGCAGGAACCTCAGCCGCCGTCGGAGGCGATGAGACCGGCGCAACCGACAGCGGCACCGTCTCGATGCGGGGCACGGTGACCTCGGTGTTCAAGCGAGGCGTCAACGAGGGTGCGGCGGTCGTCGGCACAGCCCGGACCGGCGCGGTGGTCGTCGGGGCGGGCGCATCTTCAGCAGCGACGACCGGCGTTTCGGCGACGGGTACGGCGTCCACGGGCGCGACCGGAGGCGCGGTCAGAGGCGTCGTCGTTTCGACCGGGACCGTCGCGACATCCGCGACGACAGGATCCGGCGCGGCCGGCTTCAGCATCCACCAGCCCACGCCCGCTGCCAGCAGGAGTGCGACCACGGCAGCGCCGATCCAGACGCCCGTCGGCACACCCGGGCCGGGCCGATCGATCGCCGCATGGGAGGGCGCGACAGGCTCGGACACAGCGACCGGCACCGCTCCGCCTGCGACCTCGGCGGGCTCTGGCCGGGCGGGGGGTTCGATGGGGGGCAGGACAGACGCCGGAATAGCCTCGACCCCGGGCGTCGGCAGGGTTGCGGTCTCGATCCGGGCCGGGGCCGGCGTCGAAGGCGGGACGGCCCTGGGGATCATCGAGCCGCTGAGAATGCCGGCCGCATTCTGCCGAAGCGGACCCTGGGCGGCCTGGCGCTGGCCTTGGGCAGGCATGGGCCCCGATCCGCGCGGTGGCGGCCCCACGCGGAACACAGGCTGGGGTGGGCGCGACCAGACGATCCTGCCCCGCTTGAAGGGTTCAGCCGCGGGGTCTTGTGCAGGGCCGGATTGAGGCTCGGAGGAGGGCGTGTCGACCATGGCCCGTCCTAGACGGTCTGGATGCAGCGGTCCAATGACGGATCAGCGAACCTCGACGCCTTTCCAGAAGGCGATGCGGTCCTCAATTTCGGCGGCGGCAGATCTGGGCGTCGGATAGAACCAGGCGGCGTCCCGGTTCTCCTTCCCGTCGACGACCAGCGAATGATACGAGGCCGTGCCCTTCCACGGGCAGACCGAGGTCGTCGTGGAGGGCGTCAGATACTCGGCCCTGACCGCGTCGCGCGGAAAGTAGTGGTTGTTCTCCACCACCACCGTATCGTCCGACTGGGCAATGATCTGGCCGTTCCAGGTCGCTGTGGTCATGGGTCTTCTCCGTCAGGATTTGAGGCGATAGCCGGTCCTGAACATCCAGAAGACGATGCCGAGACAGACGATCAGGAAGCCGAGCGTGGCCAGCACGCTCCACACGATGCCAACGTCTCCCGAGCCGTAGAAGCTCCAGCGAAAGCCGCTGATCAGATAGACCACCGGGTTGAACAGGGTGACCGTGCGCCACGCCGGCGGCAGCATGTCGATCGAATAGAAGGACCCGCCCAGAAAGGTCAGCGGCGTCACCACCAGCATCGGGATCATCTGCAACTGCTCGAAGCCGTTGGCCCAGATGCCGATGATGAAGCCGAACAGGCTGAAGGTCGTCGCCGTCAGGATCAGGAACGTCAGCATCCAGACCGGATGCAGGATCTGCAGCGGCACGAAGAAGGCGGCCGTTGCCAGAATGATCAGACCCAGCACGGCCGACTTGGTCGCCGCCGCCCCGACATAGGCGATCACGATCTCCAGCGACGACACGGGAGCCGACAGGATCTCGTAAATCGTCCCGGTGAACTTCGGGAAATAGATGCCGAAGCTGGCATTGAAGATCGACTGGGTGAACAGGCTCAGCATGATCAGGCCCGGCACGATGAAGGCCCCGTAGGGCACGCCGTCGATCTGGGTCATGCGCGACCCGATGGCCGAGCCGAACACGACGAAATAGAGGGCCGTCGTGATGACCGGGGTCACGATCGACTGCCAGACGGTGCGCAGCGCCCGCGCCATCTCGAAGCGATAGATCGCCCAAACGCCGTATCCGTTGAACGTCATGCGGCGGCTCCCGTCTGGATGTCCTGCGCCGGTTCGCGATGGACCAGGCTGACGAAAATGTCCTCCAGCGAGCTCTGGCGGGTGTTCAGGTCCTTGAAGGCGATGCCCTGATCGGAAAGCGCCCGCAGCAGCGACGGCACGCCGGTCTTCCCGGCATTGGAATCGAAGACGTATTCCAGCTCGTTGCCTTCGGCCTTCAGGGTCAGGTCCCACTGCGCCAGCGCGGGCGGAATGTCACCCAGCGGGTCCTGCAGGTTCAGGGTCAGGGTCTTCTTTCCCAGCTTCTTCATCAGCTCGGACTTGTCCTCGACCAGGATCAGCTCGCCCTTCAGGATCACGCCCACCCGATCGGCCATCTCCTCGGCCTCCTCGATATAGTGGGTGGTCAGGATGATGGTGACGCCGCCTGCGCGCAGCTCGCGCACCAGATTCCACATGTCGCGGCGCAGCTCGACATCCACGCCCGCCGTCGGCTCGTCGAGGAACAGGATGTCGGGCTCGTGCGACAGGGCCTTTGCGATCATGACCCGGCGCTTCATGCCGCCGGACAGGGTCATGATCTTGTTGTCCTTCTTGTCCCACAGGCTCAGCGCCCGGAGGGTCTTCTCGATGAAGGCCGGGTTCGGGGCCTTGCCGAACAGGCCGCGGCTGAAGGTGACCGTCGCCAGCACCGTCTCGAACGCATCCGTCGTCAGCTCCTGCGGCACCAGACCGATCTTCATCCGCGCATTGCGATAGTCGGTCTGGATGTCGTGGCCGTCGGCCGTCACCGTTCCGGTCGACGGCGTGACGATCCCGCAGACGATCGAGATCAGCGTCGTCTTGCCCGCGCCGTTCGGACCCAGCAGGGCAAAGATCTCGCCCTTGCCGATCTGCAAATCCACGGTCTTCAGCGCCTGCAACCCGGACGCATAGGTCTTGGTCAGACCCTTGATATCGATGACGGGCGCGGCGGTGAGCTGGGTGGAGGTCGGCGGCATTCGGCGCGTCCTGGGAAATCGGCCGAAGCGGCGTGTCCGCAATATGGCGCCTGTGGCGACAGGCTCAAGACAGCGGGGTCCGCTTTTCCCCCGATCCGCACGGTGGATGGCCCGGGCATCGGCTCCGCGCGCATTCGTCGCGTCCGTTTCGGGAACCTGCGCCGTATCTTCGGTCTTCCTGTCCCGTCCGGAGATATATCATGTCGCGCAAGTCCATTGTTCTCTCGCTGGCCGTTTTGGCCGCCCTCGGCCTGGCCGCCTGCGCGACAGCCACGCCCGCAGATCAGGTGAAGGCCCCCCAGCCGACCCGGCCCGTCGATGCCGAGCGGCTCTACACCGGGCGCTGGCTTGAGATCGCCCGTCTGCCGATGCGCCTCACCGACGGCTGCGTGGCCGGTGCCTCGTCCTATGAGCTGCGCTCGCCGACCACGCTGGCGGTGCGGGACACCTGCCAGTCGGGCACGCCGACCGGCAAGGAAAAGGCCATCGGCGCCGACGCGACCATCCTGGACCCCGGCACCAACGCCAAATTCCGCGCCCGCTACTTCGCCGGCTTCGTGACCTGGGAATACTGGATCCTCGACCACGACGACGACTATACCTGGTTCATCTCGGCCGATCCGACCTTCGACAAGCTCTGGATCTATACCCGCGAGGTGCCCAGTGCCGAGACGCTGGCCCAGCTTGTCGCCCGCGCCCAGGCGCTCGGCTACGATACCAGCCGCCTCGAATTCCCTCCGACCGCCTGATCGACAAGGATACCGCCATGGTCGCCCGTTCCACCCTCGCTGCGTCTGCGGCGGCCATGGCCCTCGTGGCCGGGCTGTCGGCCTGCGCAGCCCCGCCCCTGCTGCCCCCCGGCGCGACCTATGGGGCGAACCCCTCGATCACCGAACCGCACCGGAACCTGTTTACCCCCACGGTGAACATCGCGCCCAAGGTCGGCTGGCCTGACGGTGTGATGCCGACCCCGGCCCCGGGGTTCCGCGTCCAGGCGTTCGCCCGCGGCCTGGATCACCCCCGCTGGCTGTATCGCCTGCCCAACGGCGACATCCTGGTGGCCGAATCCAACGCGCCGCCCAGGCCTGAGGACAAGAAGGGCGGCATCCGCGGCTGGGTCATGGGCCTGGTCATGAAGCGCGCGGGCGCGGGCGTGGAAAGCCCGAACCGGATCGTCCTGCTGCGTGACGCGGACGGCGACGGCGTGGCCGAGGTGAAGACCGACTTCCTGACCAACCTGAATTCGCCCTTCGGCATGGCCTTGATCGGCGACCGTCTGTTCGTGGCCAACGCCGATGCCGTCGTCGCCTTTCCCTACCAGACCGGCGCGACGCAGATCACGACCACCCCGACCCCGATCGCCGCCCTGCCGGCCGGTCGGAACCACCACTGGACCAAGAGCCTGGTCGCCTCGTCCGATGGGACGAAGCTGTATGTCGGGGTCGGCTCCAACTCCAACATCGGCGAGAACGGCATGGACGAAGAGGTCGGTCGCGCGGCCATCCACGAGATCGACATCGCCACGGGCCAGTCGCGGATTTACGCGTCCGGCCTGCGCAACCCCGTCGGCCTGGCCTGGCAGCCGGACAGTCGCAAGCTGTGGGTCGCGGTCAACGAGCGGGACGAGCTCGGCAACGATCTGGTGCCCGACTATATGACGTCCGTCACGCCGGGAGCCTTCTATGGCTGGCCCTGGAGCTACTACGGCCAGCACGTCGACAGCCGCGTCCGGCCGCAGGACCAAGCCAGGGTCGCCTCGGCCATCGCACCCGACTACGCCCTGGGGGCCCATACGGCCTCGCTTGGCCTGACCTTCTATGAGGGGACCCTGTTCCCGGCATCCTTCCGCCATGGGGCCTTCGTCGGCCAGCACGGATCGTGGAACCGCGAGCCCAAGGCCGGCTACAAGGTGATCTTCGTGCCCTTCACCAACGGTGTCCCCAGCGGCGCGCCGATGGACGTCCTGACCGGCTTCCTGAATGACAGGGACGAGGCCATGGGACGTCCGGTTGGCGTCCAGACGGACCGGACCGGTGCCCTGCTGGTGGCGGACGATGTCGGCAATGTGATCTGGCGGGTCTCGCCCTCAGCGTAAGGCCGCAAAAAGCCCCCGGCGAAAACCGGGGGGATACGGAAACGGCGACGGATATCATCCCTTTCCGCGACGTGACCCATGCAGCGGCGCCACGACCGGGCCGGAAACGTCAACGTCCACCGTTACAGATTCCCCTGCCGGTTGACCCGGACCCGCCCCTTGTCCATCACGTTCGTTGAACCTTGCGCACGAACACGGAGCGATGCCGACCATGGGGCTAGCGGCAAATATCCGACGCGACCTGACGTTCGCGGCCGGTCTGCGTCGGCTGCTTCAACGCATCAAGCCCATCGCCCTCGATAGCGACGTCCTGATCTGCGACGACTTCGAGGAGGCCGTCGACAGGTTCGGCGACAATATCGCCCTGGAGGACGAAACCCGCACGCTGACCTATCGCGAGCTGGACGCCATGGCGAACCGCTATGGCCACTGGGCCCGAAACCGGGGTCTGCGCCGGTCCGACGTCGTCGGCCTGGTGATGTCGAACCGGGCGGAATACATCGCCGCCTGGATGGGCTTCGCCAAGGTCGGCGTGGCCACGGCCCTGATCAACACCAACCTGACCGGCCAGGCCTTGGCCCACTGCCTGAACATCGCCGGCGTCGCCCAGGTGGTGGCCGACGAGGAGACCTGGCGGCGCTGCGAGGAGGCCCGCCCCTTCGTCACCCGCACCATGATGCTGTGGGTTCTGGGCCTGCAGGACGCCGACGAGGTGTCCGAACGGCGCGGCCTGGACAATCCGGTCCGCAGCGGCTCGTCGGTGCGGCCCCAGAAGTCGGTTCGCGACGGCCTGACCAACCGTGACACGGCCCTGTACATCTACACCTCCGGCACCACCGGCATGCCGAAGGCCGCGCGCATCCATCACGCGCGGGCCCGCACCTATATGCGCGCCTTCGCCGGCGCGACCGCCGCGACGGCCGAGGACCGGGTCTTCAACGTCCTGCCTCTCTACCACTCGACCGGCGGGCTGGTGGGCATCGGCCCGGCCCTCCTGAATGGCGGGAGACTGATCCTGCGGCGCCGGTTCTCGGCCTCCAGCTTCTGGAAGGACGTCAACGCCACGGGCGCGACCCTGTTCGTCTACATCGGCGAGCTGTGCCGGTATCTGGTGAACTGCCCCGAGCAGGAAGGCGAACGCGGGCACAAGCTGCGCCTCGCCTTCGGTAACGGCCTGCGCCCCGACGTCTGGACCGATTTCCAGTCGCGTTTTGCGATTCCAAAGATTCTGGAGTTCTACGGCTCCACCGAGGGCAACGTCTCGCTGTTCAACTTCGACGGCAAGGCGGGTGCCATCGGTCGCGTGCCCCGGTTCCTGAAGAAACAGATCAACATCCGGCTGGTGGCCTTCGACATCGATACCGAAGAACCGGTGCGTCTGCCGAGCGGCTCCTGCCAGGAAGCCCGCGTGGGCGAGATCGGCGAGGCAATCGGCGCGATCGGGGACGACGTGCGCCACGACTTTTCCGGCTATGCTGACAAGGCCGCTTCGGAAAAGAAGATCCTGACCGACGTCTTCACGCGCGGCGACCGCTGGTTCCGGACCGGCGACCTGATGCGCCAGGATGCCGAGGGCTATTTCTATTTCGTGGACCGGATCGGCGACACCTTCCGCTGGAAGGGCGAGAACGTCTCCACCGCCGAGGTCGAACAGCGCCTGACCGACGCGCCCGGCGTCAAGGAAGTCATCGCCTATGGCGTTCCCGTGCCGGGGGCCGAAGGCAAGGCCGGCATGGTCACCGTGATCCCCGAGGGCAAGTTCGTGGCCAGGGACTTCGGGGCCTATGTCGCCGAGCAATTGCCGCCCTATGCCCAGCCCGTGTTCGTACGCATCGCCAAATCTTTGGAGACGACCGGCACCTTCAAGTATCGCAAGGTCGATCTGGTTGCCGACGGCTTCGACCCCGCCCTGCCGGGCCAGGTCTATGTGCGCGGCGGCAAGTCCGGCTACCAGAAGCTGACCGCCGAGGGGTACGAGGCGATACAAAGCGGCGCGACCCGGCTCTAGAAGCAAGGCGACGTTAAGCATTAAACGCCATGGTTGACGCTCCTATCGGGCGCGGACCAACTCATGTTTCAGATCATCGGCATCCTCATGCTGTTCGGCATGGTGTTCGGCAGCTACGCCCTCGCGGGCGGCAAGTTCGACGTGATCATCCATGCGGCGCCGCACGAACTGATGGCGATCGGCGGCTCGGCCGTCGCGGCCTTCCTGATCTCGAATTCCGTCGGTGTGCTGAAGTCAGCCATGGGCGGTCTCGGCAAGGCCTTCGCGGGGCCCAAATGGAAGAAGCAGGATTACAAGGACCTGCTGTCCCTGCTGTTCGCCCTGACCAAGACGATGAAATCCAAGGGCGTCATCGCCCTGGAAAGCCATATCGAAAAGCCGGGCGAGAGCACCATCTTCCAGAAATACCCCAAGGTGCTGAAGGACCATTTCGCCACCGATTTCATCTGCGACACCCTGCGGATGATGACGATGAACCTGGAGGATCCTCACCAGATCGAGGACGCCATGGAAAAGCAGCTGGAGAAGCACCACCACGAGGCCGCCGCCGCTCCCCATGCCCTGCAGGCCATGGCCGACGCCCTTCCGGCCCTCGGCATCGTGGCCGCCGTGCTCGGCGTCATCAAGACCATGGGCTCGATCACCGAGCCGCCCGAGATTCTGGGCGGCATGATCGGCGGCGCCCTGGTCGGCACCTTCATGGGCGTGTTCCTGGCCTATGGCCTCGTCGGACCTCTGGCGGCACGGCTGCAGGCGATCGTCGACGAGGAATGCGCCTTCTACAAGATCATCCAGTCCGTCCTGGTCGCCCACCTGCACGGCAATGCGGCCCAGATCTCGGTCGAGATCGGTCGCGGCGACATCCCGTCCAGCGCCCAGCCCTCCTTCGCGGAAATGGAAGAGTCCCTGTCGGCCGCCCCGACCGAGGCCTGATCGTCAGCGCCGGATCGTCACGCGGCGATCAGGGGCCCGTGTAACCGACCTCCAGGACCGGGCGTAAGCCCGGGCATCGCCGATGCATCCCTGCATCGACGTCTCAACCGAGAGGGGTTTCCCATGTCCATCCGCACTCTGATCGCCGTCGCCTGCGCCGGCACCGCCGCGCTCGCCCTGTCCGCCTGCCAGCCCGCCGCCGAAGAGAAAACCGAATCGACCGAGGGCGCGATGGCCCCGGCCGCCGACGCCATGGCTCCTGCCGCCGACGGTGCCATGGCCCCCGCTGCTGATAGCGCCATGGCCCCCGCCGAAGGCGCAATGGCTCCGGAAGCCGACAAGATGGCCCCGGCCGCAGAGGGCGCCATGGCACCGTCCAGGCCCGCCGCCTGACCCTGCGACAGACCGGTCCGGGCCCCTTCCGGGCCGGTCTGTGAACGCGACGTCACGCCGCATCTTCCCGCCCACGGCGCATCACGAACGCGTGAGGAATTCCCTTGCGGTTTCGCTCACGATCCCGTTATCTCCGATGCAGCGAGGTCCAAAAACTCGCAAAAACCCTAGGGAAGGAAATCTCCAATGCGCATCGTTGCCCTGATAGCCGCCTCGGCCGCCGCTCTGGCCCTGGCCGCCTGCCAACCCGCCGCTGAAGACAAGGCTGACGCCGCTGCCGCTGACGCGACCGCCGCTGCCGATACTGCGACGGACGCCGCCGCGACCGCCGACGCTGCCGCCACCGATGCCGCCGCCGCTGCCGGCGCCGCCACCGACGCTGCGGCCACGGCTCCCGCTGCCGACGCCGCCATGGCTCCGGCTCCGGCCGCCGACGCTGCGATGGCTCCGACCGCCGAGAAGGCCCCCGGCGCCCACTAAGACCTTCTGGTCTTTGAAGACGCTGACAGGCTCATCCCTGTCGGCAGGAGGGGTCGCCTACGGGCGACCCCTTTTTGATTCGGGCCTCAACGGCTAAGCCGCGCCAATGAGTGTCCCCGCCGATCGTGATCCGCAGCTGGTCTGGACCGAGGCGGACGAACCGCGCTCGGGCCGGTTCGACGATGTCTACTTTTCCGCCGAAGATGGACTGGCCGAGTCCCGGGCCGTCTTTCTGCAGGGGTGCGGCCTGCCGGACGCCTGGAAGGATCGACCGCATTTCACCATTGCGGAGCTCGGCTTCGGCACAGGCCTGAACATCGTCGCCGTGCTCGACCTGTGGCAGCGGACCCGGACCCCCGGCCAGCGGCTCAGCCTGTTCTCGGTGGAGGGCTTTCCCCTGGCGCCAGGGGAAGCGAGCCGGGCCCTGTCACACTGGCCGGAGGTGGCATCCGCAGCCGAGGCCCTGCTGTCGGGCTGGCCCGCCTCCACTCCGGGGTTTCACAGGATCGACCTGCCTGGCTTCGCCGCCACCCTGGATCTGGCCGTGGGACCCGTCGAACGGGCCCTGGCACAATGGTCGGGCCGGGCCGACGCCTGGTTCCTCGACGGCTTCAGCCCCGCAACCAATCCCGACATGTGGTCGGAAGCCGTCATGGACGCGATCTCGGCGCGCTCTGCCCCGGACGCCAGGATCGCGACCTTCACGGTAGCGGGCGACGTTCGCCGTCGCCTGTCCGAGCGCGGTTTCGTCGTCGAGAAGATGCCGGGCCATGGTCGCAAGCGCCAACGGCTGGAGGCCAGACGCGTGGGGCAAGACCTGGCTGACCCCGCCCCGACGTCCATCGCCATCGTAGGTGCGGGCATCGCGGGAGCCTCGGTCGCCCGCGCCCTGGCCGCGCAAGGCGTGCCGGCGGCGGTTTACGAATCGTCCGGGCCCGGCCACGGCGCGTCCGGATTTCCGGCCGCCCTGGTCACCCCCCGGTTCGATCTCGGCGACGGGACCATCGCGGCCCTGTTCGCCCAGGCGCTGGAGCGGGCAGCGGCCCTCTATCGAGACACGCCGGACGCCGTCCTGGCCCATGGCGTGGTGCAGAAGCCGGGCAGCGAGCGTGACCGGGCGCGATTTGCCCGGATCGCGGGCCAGCCGATCTGGGGGCCCGGCGCGATGTGGCTGGACGATCAGGGAGATCTGGTCATGCGCGATGCCCTGACCGTCGCCCCTGCTGCGATCCTCGACCACTGGCTGGGCCGGGCGGAGGTAAAGCCAGGAGAAGTGTCCTCGATCGTCCCGAGCGGCTCAGGCTGGGCGCTTCTGGATGCCGCGGGCCAGACCCTGGCGGAAGTCGGAACCGTCATCCTGTGCGCGGGCGCGGGCAATGCCGACCTGATGCAGGACGTAACGCTCTCGCCCGTCCGGGGTCAGGCCGACTGGGTCCTTCACCCGCGGCCCCTGGCCACGGCCTGGGGCGGCTATGTCGCACCGACCCGCGACGGCTTTCTGTTCGGGGCGACCCACGACCGGGGGGAGACGACGACCGAAGTTCGCGCTGCCGACACGATCCGCAACCTCGCCACACTGGCCGCGCGCTTCCCGGACCTGGCGGCCGGTGTCGATCCGGCCACCGTCACGTCTCGGGCCGCCATCCGGGCCACGACGCGCGATCGCCTTCCGGTCTGTGGAGTCGTGCCGGATCAGACCGGCCTGTTCGTTCTGGGTGGGCTCGGCTCACGCGGCTTCTGCCTGGCCCCCCTGCTGGCCGAGCATCTCGTCGCCCGGGCCCTCGGCCGTCCGTCGCCCTTGCCCGCCGATATCGCGAACCGTATCGCGCTCACGCGCGCTTCGCTTCAGGCTCTTGTGGAACCCCCCGCTTGCCAGGATGATTGATCTCTCACGGGAGATCCTCCGATGCGCCGTTCCGCCGTCCTTCTGTGCCTTGCCGCCGTCGCCGCCTGCGCGCCGACCGCGCCCGTCCATCCGGAGGCCGAAGTCGCCCGACAGACCCGGCCGCGTCAGTGCTTCGACCAGTCTCAGGTCACGAATTTTCGCGAGGGCGACGCCCGGAGCCTGTATATCCGCGTGCTGAACCGTGACGTCTATCGGCTCTCGTCCGGCGGCTGTCTCGATATCGGTTATGCCGTAACCCTGGGGCTCTCGCAGGATTTCGGCGGCTCGGATCGGGTATGCGTCGGCGACACCGTTCGGCTGTATACCGCAGGCAGTCCCGGAGTGACCGACGTTCCCTGCCGCGCGCGGATCGACCGCAAGCTGACCGAGGCGGAGATCGAGGCCCTGCCGTCGCGCCAGCGTCCCTGACGGGCCTCATCCCTTCTGGGCGTATCCCAGCCGCTGGTTCAGCTTCTCGATCAGGTCGATGGCTGTATCGGCGATGACCGAGCCGGGCGGATAGACGGCCGCCGCCCCCAGATCGAGCAGGGTCTGGACATCGCCCGGCGGGATGACGCCGCCCACGGTGATCATGATGTCCGGCCGCCCCAGCTTCTCCAGCTCGGCCTTCAGCGCGGGCACCAGCGTCAGATGACCGGCCGCCAGCGAGGATGCCCCGACCACATGGACGTTGTTCGCGACCGCGTCCCGAGCGGCCTCCGCCGGGGTCTGGAACAGGGGTCCCGCCACGGCGTCGAGGCCCAGGTCGCCATAGGCGGTCGCGACGACCTTCTGTCCCCTGTCGTGACCGTCCTGACCCAGTTTGGCGATCAGGATACGCGGCGGTCCCCCGTCGTTCTCGACGAAGGCGGCGACCATGTCGCGGGCGCGGCTGATCCTGGGATCGGTCCCGGCCTCCCGGGCATAGACGCCCGACACCGTCTTCACCGTCGCGACATGACGTCCGAAAGCAGCCTCCAGCGCGTCCGACATCTCGCCGACCGTGGCATGGGCGCGCCCGGCGCGGACACAGAGTTCCAGCAGGTTCCCGGACCCCTTCGCCCCTTCGGTCAGGGCGGTGAGAGCGGCCTGCACCGCAGCCTCGTCCCGTTCGGCCCGCAGACGTTTCAGTTTCTCGATCTGGGCCGCCAGCACCGCTGCGGTGTCGACCTTCAGCACCGGGATGTCGTCGGGCGTGTCGTTCAGATAGCGATTCACGCCGACCACCGTCTGCTGGCCCGTGTCGATCCGCGCCTGGGTCCGGGCCGCCGCTTCCTCGATCCGCAGCTTGGGCAGTCCGGCCTCGATCGCCGCCGCCATCCCGCCCAGTTCGCGCACCTCGGCCATGTGCGCCCGCGCCCGTTCGGCCAATTCGTGTGTGAGCCGTTCGACGAAGAAACTGCCGCCCCAGGGGTCGATGACCTTCGTCGATCCCGTCTCCAGCTGCAGCAGCAGCTGGGTGTTGCGCGCGATCCGGGCCGAGAAATCCGTCGGCAGGGCCAGGGCCTCGTCCAGCGAATTGGTATGCAGCGACTGGGTCTGACCGCCCGCCGCCGCCATGGCCTCGATCATCGTCCGGGGCACGTTGTTGAACACGTCCTGCGCCGCCAGCGACCAGCCCGAGGTCTGGCAGTGGGCGCGCAGCGACAGGCTGCGTGGATCCTTCGGGGCGAACTCTGCCTGGACCGCCTCGGCCCAGAGCAGGCGGCCGGCGCGCAGCTTGGCCACCTCCATGAAGTAGTCCATGCCGATGGCCCAGAAGAAGCTCAGTCGCGGCGCGAAACGGTCCACGTCCATGCCGGCCGCCACCCCGGCGCGGATGTATTCCAGCCCGTCGGACAGGGTGTAGGCCAGCTCCAGATCGGCAGAGGCTCCCGCCTCCTGCATATGATAGCCGCTGATGGAGATGGAGTTGAACTTCGGCGTCTCCTGCGCCGTCCAGGCGAAGATGTCGGCGATGATCCGCATCGAGGGCCCAGGCGGATAGATGTAGGTGTTCCGGACCATGAACTCCTTCAGGATGTCGTTCTGGATGGTCCCGGTCAGGGCCGCGTGGGCGACGCCCTGCTCCTCGGCCGCCACGACATAGAGGGCCAGGATCGGCAGGACCGCGCCGTTCATGGTCATCGACACCGACATCTGGTCCAGCGGAATGCCGTCGAACAGGGTCCGCATGTCCAGGATGGAATCGATGGCCACCCCCGCCATGCCGACATCGCCGGCCACCCTCGGATGGTCGGAATCATATCCCCGGTGCGTGGCCAGATCGAAGGCGATCGACAGACCCTTCTGCCCGGCCGCCAGATTCCGTCGATAGAAGGCGTTCGAAGCCTCGGCGGTGGAGAAGCCGGCGTACTGGCGGATGGTCCACGGATTGGACGCATACATGGTCGGATAGGGCCCGCGCACGAACGGCGCGAACCCCGGCAGGCCGTCGGTGAAGCTCAGGTCGGCGATGGCGGCGGCATCATAGGCGGGGGCGATCTCGATGCCTTCGGGGGTGCGGATGGGCGCGCGGTCGAGAGCGCCGCCGAGGGGCGACAGGTCCAGCGCAGCCCTGGTGAAATCGGGCATGCTCATGCCGCTTCTCCCCGCTCGAACGCCTCGGCCCAGCGCAGCGGCGAGAGGGGCGGGCACCGATCGTCGTTGCCATGCACAGGGGGCGACGCCCCATCCTCGACCGCGACCGGCCGCGCCTCTGCATCCACGAATTTCGTCACCCCGACCATCTGGCCATCGCCCTCGGCCAGACGCGCCTTGCCCGCTGCCCGCGACGCCGCGACCCGCTGCTGAAATGCCCCGCCGCGCAGGGAGGCGACGAGGCCCCCTTCCCGTTCGATGCGCTGGAACTCGGTCCAGCCCGCCTCGGCCAGGTCTCGCGTGCGGTGATCCAGATACCATGACCCCGCCGCCGGATCGGCGACGCGGCCGATGTGCGCTTCTTCCATCAGGATCAGCTGGGTATTGCGGGCCGCCCGCCGTGCGAAGGCATCGGGCCGTCCGACCGCCCGGCTGAACCCGTCCAGAACCACCGCGTCGGCCCCGCCGACCGCGCCTGCGAACCCCGCCGCCGTCAGCCGCAGCAGGTTCGGCCAGGGATCCTTCGCCGCCAGCATCCGCCGCGACGACCGCGCCTCGATCCGGGCCGGAGTCTCGGACCCGAACGCACGGCTGATCGACCGCCAGATCAGGCGCAGCGCGCGCACCCTGGCCAGACTGTCGAAATAGTCCGCATCGACGCTGATCCCCAGAACCGTGCCCGCCAGCGCCCGCTCGATCGGCAGCCCGGCCTCGACCGCCGCCTTCAGACAGGTCGCGGCGGCCGCAGCGGCGAAGCCCAGTTCCTGCCCCGCCGATCCACCCGCCTCATGGGCCACCCGGCCGGTGGCCAGAAAGAAGGTCGCATCCGGATAGGCCCCGGCATGCCGCGCCGCGGTATTCGCCGCCAGGCCGATATGCGCCTCGATCGGGTTGGGCGATCCACCCGCCATCGCGTAGGCGCTCAGGGGGTCCATATGGAACATCAGCCTGGCCCGGGGCGCGCCCTTGGCCACGACCGCCAGGGCATTGGCCGCATCCGGTCCGTCGATCCCGGCATCCAGCCCGACCGGCGCCAGCTCCATCGCCACGCCCGCCAGCGTCCGGCCCAGCGGCCCGGAGTCCGCCAGCACCGCGCCCGACAGGATGACCGACGCCGCCCCGCCTTCCAGATCGGCCAGCACCGCCGCGTTGACCGCGTCAGGATCGTCACCCTCGACCAGAGTCCGCAGGTCCCAGGCCCGACCATCGGCGTCCGATGCCCGGGGCGCGAACACGGCGTCGGTCGCATTGGCACGGCCATACAGGGGCCGCGTGGTCAGGTGGTCGGCGTCCAGATGGACCAGTCCCTCGATCGGCCGCCCTTTCAGCGCCTTCTCAGCCTCCGCACGCCAGTCGGCCGGCGACGGGATCGGAAAGGACTGGGACAAGGCGGGCCTCCGGGTTGGGAAGCGGCTCTATTGCTACCGCCGCCCCGACCCGTCCAGCCCCGGGACCATCACACCCTGGCGGGGGCGTATTTCGGCGACAGGATGTGGATGACCAGCAGCGCCACCAGATAGGCCGATGCGGCGACCACGAAGATCGGCGTATAGCTGCCGATCTTGTCCAGCACATAGCCGGCGTATTTGGCCATGGCCATGCCGCCGAAGCCGCCGATCATGCCGCCGATACCCACGACCGATCCCACCGCCGAGCGCGGAAAGACATCGCCCGGCATGGCATAAAGGTTGGCCGAGAAACCCTGGTGCGCGGCGGTGGCGACGCCGATGATCAGGACGGCGACCCACAGGTTGGCGGCCATCCCGGCAAAGGCGACCGGCAGAACGGCGATGGCGCAGATCAGCATGGTCAGCTTGCGCGCCGCATTCAGGCTCATGCCCCGCTTCAGGAACTGGCTGGACAGCCAGCCACCCCCGACGGAGCCGACGTCGCTCAGCAGATAGATGGCGATCAGCGGAGGGCCGAAAGTCAGGATGTTCAGATCGTAGGTCTTCTGCAGGAAGCCCGGGAGCCAGAACAGGAAGAACCACCAGATCGGATCGATCAGGAATTTACCCAGCGCATAGGCCCAGGTTTCCCGCACCGTCAGCAGCTTCAGCCAGCCGATCTTGTGCACCGGATCGGGTGCGTCCTGGGCAATCCAGGCCAGTTCCGCAGGCGTGACCCGCTTGTGGTCGCCCGGCCGCTTGTAGACGGTGAACCAGATCGGTACCCAGATGAAGCCGGCGGCTCCGACGATGATCAGGGCCATCTGCCAGTTCGGTTCGGCCACCGTGCCCAGCCAGATCGAGGCGATGAAGGGGATGATCAGCGGCGTGATGATCGCGCCGATATTGGTGCCGGCGTTGAAGATGCCGACGGCGAAGGCGCGTTCCTTCTTGGGGAACCACTCGGTCACGGCCTTGATGCCGGCCGGGAAACCGCCGCCCTCCCCGATGCCCAGGGCCACCCGCGCGAAGATGGCGGTGTTCAGGCTGCGGATGCCGGCATGGGCGATGAAGGCCAGCTGCCAGATGATGAAGGCCAGGCCGAAGCCCCAGCGCGCGCCGATCCGGTCGACCAGCCGCCCCCACAGCAGGTAGGAGACGGCATAGGAGGCCTGGAACCAGAAGACGATGTCGGCATAGTTGGTCTCGGTCCAGCCGAACTCGTCCATCAGCGTCGGCTTCAGAACGCCCAGCGCCTGACGATCGACGTAGTTGATGACCATGGCCGCGAACAGCAGCCACACGACCACCCAGCGATACTTGCCTGCGGGCGGCTGGATCTGGATCGGTCCGTCCGTCGTGGCAGTGGCGTCTGTCATAAACCCCGTCCTCTATGTTTCCGCGTCCTGACCCGTCTTGTCACCGCAGGCGCGGCGCGACGGGTTCCGGATGATGTATTCAAGCGCCGGCCGTGACGACCGTGCAATGGATCTCGCCCACGCCCGAAAAGGCGCAGACCGAGCGGGCCCCGATCTGGACCCGGTGCACGCCGGTGACCGCCCCGGTGGAGATCAGCGTGCCTTCGGACACCGGCCGTCCGCGACGCGCCAGATGCTCGATCAGGAAGCGCACCGATTCCAGCACCCCCATCGGAATGGAGTTGGCCGTGCCCCTGCCGATGACGTCACCGTCGACGGTCGTCTCGACCTCGATCCCGTCCAGCCGCGCGGCCCAGTCCTCGATCCCGGGGCCCAGCACCAGGCCGCCGTTGTTGCCGAAGTCCGAGGCCACCACGGCGGAGCCCAGGTCGTTGATGGTCGAAAGGGGGCTGCCCGCCAGTTCCACGCCGATATGCAGCGCCGCGATGCAGGCGGTCGCCTCCTCCAGCGTCCAGTCCGTCTTCGCCGGATCGACCGCACCGACCCGGGCCACGAACTCGGCCTCGACCGCGGCAAAACCACCGGCGATGGCCGGCAGCGCCGTGGGCGCGGTGCCCGCATGCCAGAGATTGCGTGCGAAGATCGGCCCGGCCAGACGCTTCGCATTCAGGGTCGCCTGCTGGGCGGGCGGCACCATGCCGACCTTCCAGCCGATGATCCGGTCCGGAAACAGCGCGATGGCGGCGTCCTGGGTCTCATAGGCCTCGGACATGCTGGTCGGTGCCCGACCGGGATAGGTCGAAAATCCGTGGGCGTTCAGTCGTGCATCCACGAATCGGCCGGCAATGGCCGTTGCCGTATCACCCTCGTGGGTCAGGTCCGTGGCGCTCATGCCGCTGCCCAATCTTGCCGAATGCCCTTCACGCGCCGTCCCAACCTGATGCCTGTCGCCGGTCTTGATGCCGGATCGGCGAATAACTGACGGGGATGGTAACCGGTGTCAACGGCCTTGCGAAGGCCAAACCCGCCATGGCATCCAGTGCCGCTCGCCTGTATGGCAATGCGTTGCACTCAATGAGGTCGAGCTTGTCCGACGACGACACTGCCCCGGCGCCCTCCGGAATCAAGCCAGGCAAGCGGCCCACGATCAACGACGTGGCCCGCATCGCCGGCGTCTCCAAGAAAACCGTTTCGCGCGTCATCAACCAGTCGCCCTTCGTGCGGGAGGAAACCCGCGTCAAGGTCACCGCCGTCATCGACGACCTGGGCTTTGTCCCGGATATCCAGGCGCGTGGCCTGGCCTTCCGGCGCTCGTTCCTGGTTGGCCTCATCTACGACAATCCCAGCCCCAACTATATCGTCAACATGCAGCAGGGCGTGCTGGACGCCCTGAAGGGATCGGGGCTGGAGCTGGTCGTCCATCCGTGCTCGCGACAGTCCGATACCGTCGTGGCCGACATCCGCGCCTTCGTGGAACGCCAGAAGCTGTTCGGCGTGATCCTGCCGCCCTCGGTGTCGGAGGACGAACGCGTCATCCAGGCGTTGCGCGAGCTCGACTGCCCATATGTCCGCATCGCCTCCGTCGCGCTGGACGCGCCCGGAGCCATGCTGGTGACCAACGACCACCTGGGCGCGGCCGAGGCCGGGCGGCATCTGGCCGATCTGGGCCACACCCGCATCGGCTTCATCTCCGGCCCCGCCTCCTTCCGGTCCAGCGGCGTGCGCGGCGGCGGCTTCCGGGACGGCCTGGCCGAACGGGGCGTGACGCTCGACGACCGCTATGTCGCCGAGGGGGCCTATACGTTCGAATCGGGGGTCGAGGCGGCGATGAGCCTGCTGGCGCTCGATCCGCGCCCGACCGCCATCTTCACCGGCAACGACGAGATGGCGCTGGGCGTCTTCAAGGCGGCACGCGACCTGGGCCTGGAAATCCCCCGGGACCTGTCCGTCGTGGGGTATGACGACCTGCCGATGGCCTCGCGGGTCTGGCCGAACCTGACATCGGTGCGGCTGCCGATCCGCGACATGGGACGGATGGCGGCGGAGAAGCTGCTGGCCCCGATGCGCGGGCTGGATCCCGCAAGGCTGAGCCAGCCCGAGGTCCGCCCGTCGCTTGTGGTCCGGGATTCGGCCCGGGGACTGTAGGCCTCGTCCCTCCCCCGAAGGGGAGGGAGATTGTGCTTAGGCCGTCTCGAGCACCTTCGCGCCGACCAGGCCCTTGATGTAGTCGCGGATGCCTTCGTCGGTGGCGTTGGCGAAGAAGTATTCCTGGAATTTTTCGCCGGCGATCGTGGCCTTGAGCAGGTCCTGATCGACGGTCTTCAGCACCGTCAGCATGTCGTGGCAGGTCACGGCCTTCAGCGACTTCAGGATGCCCCGGTTCGTGGCCATGATCTGGGCACGCTCACGCGGATAGCCCAGGCCGCGCTCGCCCTCGAACAGCTTGCGATACACGTCCTGAAGGTTCAGCTCGGCGGCCCAGCCGAAACCCTTGGCATAGGGCATGGAAATGGCGTTGCCGTCGTTGATCTGACCGAACAGGAAGGCATCCGTCGGGTCGATGATCAGGCCGCAGAAGACGCCCGGCATGGCGTTGCAGGCCAGCATGGAGCCCGTGCCCGTGCCGCAGCCGGTGACGACGAAATCGGCTGCGCCGGAGTTCAGCAGGATGCCGGTCAAAAGGCCGTTCATCACATAGGTCAGCGAGGCCTTATCCTCGGGCGCATACATGCCGTAGTGGAACACCTCATGACCCAGCGGCACGGCGACGGCGTTCAGCGCGTCGTGAACGATGGTGCTCTTGGCGGCCTGACTGTTCTCGATGATCAGCGCGATTTTCATGGGTATCCTCTCGGCAGGTCTGTGGAGTTGCCGATGGCTTTACCCCGTCGCGCGATCATTTGCATCTGGTTTTGACACCGGTTACCACCGACCGGAAATACCGGTCCGCGGACCGGCGCATTCAGATGGGACAACCGTCCCGTCGCGCAGCTGAAGGGGTGAACATGGCCAATCCATTCAACCTGACCGGCAAGGTCGCCCTCGTCACCGGCGGCAACACCGGAATCGGCCAGGGGATCGCCCTGGCCCTGGCCGACGCGGGGGCGTCCATCGCCTCGGTCGCTCGCCGCCCTTCGGACGACACGGTCGGCCAGTGCCTGGCCAAGGGCGTCGAGGCTATCTCCATCCAGGCCGACCTCGGCTCCATGGAGCCGATCCAGCGGATCGTCGATGAAGCGACCACAGGCCTGGGGCCCATCGACATTCTCGTCAACAACGCCGGCATCATCCGCCGCGCCGACGCCGTCGACTTCACCGAGGAAGACTGGGACGCGGTCCTGAACGTCAATCTGAAGTCGGTCTTCTTCCTGTCCCAGGCGGTCGTGCGCGACATGATCGCGGGCGGGCGCGGCGGCAAGATCATCAACACCGCCTCCATGCTGTCCTATCAGGGCGGCATCCGCGTGCCGTCCTACACCGCCTCCAAGTCCGGGGTCGCGGGCCTGACCAAGCTGATGGCGAACGAGTGGGCGAAGCACGGCATCAATGCCAACGCCATCGCCCCCGGCTATTTCGCCACCGACAACACCCAGGCGCTCCAGGACGATCCGGTTCGCTCGAAGGAAATCCTTGGCCGCATCCCGGCCGGTCGCTGGGGCCAGCCGTCCGACATCGGCGGTGCCGCCGTCTTCCTGGCGTCGCCCGCCTCCGATTATGTCCAGGGCATCACCCTGCCGGTCGACGGCGGCTGGCTCGCGCGCTGATCGCGGGCTAGCGTGACGGCATGACCCAATCGACCTCCGGCGGCCGCATCCTCTGCTTCGGCGAGATGCTGCTGCGTCTCACCCCCAACGACGGCGAACTTCTGCTGCAGTCGCCCGGCCTGACCGCGCGTCCGGGCGGGGCAGAGGCCAATGTCGCGGTGTCCTTGGCGCGGTTCGGGGCCCCCGCCGCCCTCGCCACCGTCCTGCCCGACAATGCGCTCGGCCACGCCGCCCGCGACGAGGTCAGAAAGCACGGGGTCGATACCGCCGGCGTGCTGTTCCGTCCGGGCCGGATGGGGTTGTACTTCCTGACTCCGGGAGCCGTCCGCCGCCCGTCCGAAGTCCTCTACGACCGCGCCGGATCGGCCTTCGTCCAGCACGTGGACGGCGCGATGGACTGGGCGAAGCTGCTCGATGGCGTGGCGTGGCTGCACCTGTCCGGCGTCACCCCGGCCACCGGCCCGACCGGATCGGCCGCCGCCCTGGCCGCCATCGCCGCCGCGACCGCCGCCGGGGTCAAGGTCAGCTTCGACGGCAACTTCCGGGGCAAGCTATGGGCTGAGTGGGCGGGCGACCCGCCCCGTGTCCTGGGCCAGATGCTGGCGGGATCCAGCCTCGCCTTCGCCGACGACCGCGACTTCGCCCTCGTCCTGGGCCGCAGCTTCGACGACGCAGACCCCGCCGAGCGCCGCCGTGCCGCCGCTCGCGCCGCCTTTCAGACCTGGCCGTCGCTGGAGCGCATCTGCTGCACCCTGCGCGTCAACGACAGCGTCCAGGACCAGACCCTGTCGGCGGTCATGATCACACGCGACGGCGAGCACCACGCCGCCCCCATCGCCCTGACCGGCGTCATCGACCGCGTCGGCGGCGGCGACGCCTTCGCCTCCGGCGTCCTGTTCGGCGTCTGGAGCGGCTGGTCCAACGACGAGGCCCTGGCGTTCGGCCTGGCCGCGGCGGGTCTGAAACACTCCGTCCCGGGTGATTTCAACCTGTTTGACCAGGCACAGGTCCGCGCCGCCATGACCGCCGAAGGCTTCGACATCCGGCGCTGATCCGCCCCCTCCCCTGGGGCAGGATTGCCGCTAGGAAACCGGTGTCATCGGTGTATCTTGCGACCCGGCGGTCGCCAGAACCGCCACCCAGGAAACCGGAGGTCCACCCATGTCTGCGTCCCTGTCGCGCCGAGCCGTCCTGGCCTCGGGCGCCGCTCTCGCCACCTTCGCCGCGGCGGGCCCCGTTTTCGCGCAGACGACCCCGGACCGCTCCACCATTCTCGCCACCATGAAGCGCGCCACTGCCTTCATGACGGACGAGGTCGCGGTCGGCGGCGGCTATGTCTGGCAGGTCCTGCCCGACTTCTCGCGCCGCTGGGGCGAGCTGGAGGCCAAACCGACGATGATCTGGGTCCAGCCTCCCGGCACAGCCACGGTCGGCCACGTCTATCTGGACGCCTATCACGCCACGGGCGACGAGCAGTTCTACGACGCGGCGAAGGCCTGCGCCGACGCCCTGATCGCGGGCCAGCATCCGCGCGGCGGCTGGAACTACGTCATCGATACGGCGGGCGAGGAGAGCCTGAAGGACTGGTACGAAAGGATCGGCGGCAACGCCTGGCGACTGGAGGAATTCCAGCGCTACTACGGCAATGCCACCTTCGACGACGCCGGCACGGCCGAAGCCTCCCAGCTGCTGCTGCGCATCTATCTGGAAAAGCGCGAGCGCAAGTATCGCGCGCCCCTCGACAAGGCGATCCAGTTCGTCCTCGATGCCCAGTATCCCAACGGTGGCTGGCCCCAGCGCTTTCCGTTCGTCGAGAACGGCGGCCTGCACGGCCATGCCGACTATACCCCCTACATCACCTTCAACGACGACGTGGCGGGCGAGAACATCGAGTTCCTGCTCTATGTCCACCAGGCGCTGGGCTCCAACGACCCCCGTCTGGTCGATGCCATCCAGCGCGGGATGGACATCTTCGTCGCCACCCAGCAGCCCCTGCCCCAGCCCGCCTGGGGCCTGCAGCATTTCCCCGATACGCTGAAGCCCGCCCCGGCCCGCACCATCGAGCCCCAGGCCTTCGCCACCCACACCACGGCGACGAACATCCGCTCCATGATCGGCTTCTACAGGCTGACCGGCGACCGCAAATTCCTGGCCCGTTTGCCCGAGGCCCTGGACTGGCTGGATCAGGTGAAGACGCCCCAGGCCCTGATCGCACCCGGCCGCACCCATCCGACCTTCATCCTCGAAGGCTCCAACACCCCGGTCTATATCCACCGTCGGGGGTCCAACATTCGCAACGGCCACTATTACGCCGACGACAATCCCAACAATCTGATCGTCCACTACGGCTCGTTCCGGAACCTCGACACCGCGGCCCTGCGCGCCGAGTACGAGGCCGCCGCCGCCCTGACGCCCGAGGCCGTGATCGCGACCTCGCCGCTGAAAGCCCGGCCCGGCACCCGCGCCCTGCCGAAGTATTTCACCCTGAAGGACGTCAGCATCTGGGACATGGGCACCGAGGGCCGCCGTCCCCGCCCCGTCGCCCCGACCCGGGCCGCGGAACTGGCCGGTGCCCTGAACGCACGCGGATACTGGCCCAGCCTGCTGACCACGACCTCCAATCCCTACAACGGCCCCTCGCCCGAGGCGGTCACGGGCGGGGAGTATCAGACGACCCGCGTCGGCGACCTGTGGGACACCTCGCCCTACACCACCGACTTCCCGGTCGAAGGCATCTCGACCCAGACCTTCATCAACAACATGGGCGACCTGATCGAGGCGCTGCAGGCCGCGTCGTGAACCCGCTGGATCGACGCCGCGTCCTGGCCGGGCTGGGCGCCACGCCTCTGGCGGGCTGCGCGACCTTTCCCGGCTCGGGTCGGCCCGAATCGATCGTCTGGCGCTTCGGCGACCTCGCCAGCATCGACGCGCCGCTGACGATCGAGGGCGCGCCCCGACCGGTGGCGGGTCCGGCCTCCCTGCCGGTCGGTGCCCTGCACTTCGACGGGGTCGACGACGCCCTGTTCATCGGCCAGCATCCGCTGGCCGGGGCCGCGACCTTCGCGTTCGAGGCCGTCTTTCGTCCCGACGGCGGTGCCACCGAACAGCGCTGGCTGCACCTCCAGGCCGACGAGGACGTCATCCCCGGCCAGGCCCCCGTCGGCACCCGATTCCTGTTCGAGATCCGCGTCTATGGCGATGAATGGGCGCTGGACGCCTTCGTCAAGGGCCCGACCTACAACCAGACCCTGCTGTTTCCCGATCGACGCCACCCCGTCGGCCGCTGGCATCATGTCGCCCAGACCTATGACGGCACGACCTACCGGTCCTTCGTCAACGGCGAACTCCAGGGCGAGGCCGTCGTCGCCTTCACGCCCCAGGGCCCGGGCCGCGCCTCGGTCGGCACGCGGATCAACCGGGTCAACTACTTCAATGGCGCGATCGCGGAGGCCCGCTTCACCCGCCGCTTCCTGCGGCCCGATCAGTTCACCGGCGTCGATCCAGCGTGAAAAAGGCCCCGGCGTTTCCGCCGGGGCCCTTCCAGATAGCGGGGCTCAAGGAGCCCCGGAAATCATGCCTCGTCGGTCGGCTTCTCGGCCGAGCCGGTGACCGGGACCACCGCGCCCTTGGCCGGGCGGACGGTCTGGCGCTCGGCGATCCGGGCCGACTTGCCGCGACGATCGCGCAGGTAATACAGCTTGGCGCGCCGGACGACGCCGCGACGCTTCACTTCGATGGATTCGATGTTGGGCGACAGGATCGGGAAGACGCGCTCGACGCCCTCGCCGAAGGAGATTTTGCGCACGGTGAAGTTCTCGTTCACGCCGCCACCGGCGCGGGCGATGCAGACGCCTTCGAAGGCCTGGACGCGCTCGCGCTCGCCTTCCTTGATCTTGACGTTGACGCGAAGCGTGTCGCCGGGCTGGAAGTCCGGGATCGCGCGCACAGCGACCAGACGGGCTTTTTCTTCCGCCTCGAGCGTCTGAAGGATGTTGGCCATAGTCTCTATTCTCCTCGGGCTTTTTTGCCCTTTAGCTGTGATTTGGCGGAGACGGGCTCCGCAGGTCTGGTCTCAAGATGCGCCGCCCAGAGGTCCGGCCGTCGCGCCTTCGTTGTCTCTTCCCGCTGCGCCTGACGCCACGCGGCCATCCTGCGATGGTCGCCCGACAGCAGCACCTCGGGTATGTCGATCCCCTCGAACGTCCGCGGTCGCGTATACTGCGGATGCTCCAGAAGACCGTCCTCGAAGCTCTCGGATGACAGGCTTTCGGCCTGGCCCAGAACACCGGGGATCAGTCGTACGCAAGCCTCGATCACCACCATCGCCGCCGCCTCGCCACCGGCCAGGACCGCGTCTCCGACGGAGACCTCCTCGAACCCCCGGGCGTCGAGCACCCGCTGGTCCACCCCCTCGAACCGGCCGCACAGGACGGTGATCCCGTCATGCCTGGCCCAGTCCTTCACCCGCGCCTGCGTCAGGGGTCGACCGCGTGCGCTCATGTACAAAAGCGGCCGGGGCGGGCCCTCCACACTGTCCAGTGCGCGAGCCACCACGTCCGCCTTCAGAACCTGTCCGGGGCCGCCACCCGCAGGGGTGTCGTCCAGGAAGCCGCGCTTATCTTCGGAAAAGTCCCGAATGTCCACCGTTTCCAGCGCCCACAGCCCCTTCTCGCGCCAGGCCGTGCCGATCAGCGACACGCCGAGCGGCCCGGGAAAGGCCTCGGGGAACATGGTCAGGACGGTCGCGGTGAAGGGCATTCCTTACCACCCGGCCGGCTTGGTGATCGCACCCACGGCGTCGTGGATCACGTTCGGGAACTGCGATGAAGCGAGCTGGTGGGGTCGGATATCGCGTTTGAAATCAACCAGGCGTTTCAGTTCGGCACTCCCCTGGGGCCTTGGCGGAATCAACCCGACCACAATGCCTCCGTCTGACTGCGCCATGCGGATGGGCGTCAGAAGATCGGAGTCATTGGAGACTACGACAGCGGCCGGAACTGTGCCTTTGAGGGCGTCCCGAAGAAGACGAGCTGCGAGATTGACGTCAGAACCCTTCTCTTCCGTCTTGTGAACCCATTCCATCAGCACCGCGCCATCGGGCTTGCGCCTGACCACCAGCTTGCCGTCCCGACGGATGGGTTTGCCGTTTGCGCCACACTCCAGAACCGGCGCGCGCACGGGCGAGGCCAGGAATGTCCCGAAGTGCACATGGACGCGCGGAAGCGTGTCTAGCGCCCTCAAATAGGTCGCCTGGCGCACCGCAACATCGGGGTCGTTGGGCCGCGCTTCGACCCGTGCCGTGAAATAGTGGATGGCCTCAATCTGGTTCCGTGGCAGGGCGTGGTCGAACAGGGCTTCAAGGTTCAGCCACTTGTGCGGCGTGCCTTTCAGGCAGCCGTAGTACAGGTTGAACCCATCGACATAGACGTTGGTCCGCATGCGCCCGCCACAAAATGCAACGGCGGACCCCGTAGGAGCCCGCCGTGCGTCCGGTCGCCGAGGCAGCCGGAGGGGTGATGGATGGCATAGATGCGATGGGGTGGCCGAAGGTCAAGACCTGCTGCGATTTAAGTCAGACGTTGAGTCTTTCCGGTAACACAGGCTTAGGCTGAACTCCGACGACTGGGCTCACGACTTCGCCGAAATCCCCGTCTCGGCCAGCCATTCCAGGATCTTGCCCTTGGGCATGGCCCCGACCTTCAGCGAGGTCATCTGGCCGTCCTTGAACAGCATCAGGGTCGGAATGCCCTTCACGCCCAGCTTCGACGGGGTCATGGGGCTGTCGTCGATGTTGATCTTGGCGATCGTCACCTGACCGGCCAGTTCATCGGAAATCTGCTCCAGCGCCGGCCCGATCTGCTTGCACGGCCCGCACCACTCCGCCCAGAAGTCCACCAGCACAGGCGTGGAGGCCTTCAGCACGTCGGCGTCGAAGCTGTCGTCGGTGACCTTCATCGTGGCCATGGGGCGATCTCCTTCAGGGCGGCCGAGGCGCGCCCGATGTCTCTTGTTCGGATGAGATGTGGGGCGATTCTGAGGGAAATCAACGCAGACCCTTTATCATCGAGGCAGTCCGCTTCCAGGCCGTTGACTGATGTCCGCTCCCGACCCATTGCAGACATCCGCAATCGAAGCGATGTTCGAGTATGAAGCTTTGGCCTGTCATCGCTGTTCTTCTAGCGGGCTGTTCAGGGCAATCGCATCGCACATCCAACGCGGGTGAAAACGCCCCTGCGGAACTAATGTATTGTGGTCGTGCTCTCGCCAGTGGAGCCGTGCCGACCTATCGAGCAAACTTGGAACGACACCTCGCCACGGGCGAACCGGTGGCTCCTGCAGAGCTATTCGCTGCGACGTTCATCTATTTCGATACCGATGGATCGCGGATGTCTGGACCATCAGCCACTAACCTCGTCACACCGGCAGACTGGCGACTGATTTCAGGTCAATTGGCTACGTCCCTCCACGATGGCGGCTGGCGGGGATGCTTTTTGGGCGATGGATGGGCCGTGTTTCAGGCAGGAGAGAACGGGGGATTGGGCTTGAGCATCCTCGATCAGGCTCGCGCTCAGAATCTGAATGGCACGTCCCCATCCCACCGTTGAGCGTTAGGAACGATGTCCGCTTCCGGGATTGCCCTGCATGACCGCTTTCGACCCATAGCGGACATGATCGCTGTCTGCATAAGATGCAGCATGGCGTCCCCCACCATAAGCCGAAACTGGATTAGCGTTGCGATGTGGGCGTGCGCAGCCGGTTTCATGAGTTCTTGTAATGAGCCTCCCACGACTGCCCCGGTTTCGCAGCATGAGGTGCTCGACGGGAGGAAGCCGACCGGGATGTGCAACGGTGAAACGGCGAAGATCCAGGCCTACTTCACGCGTTTGGGGGTGCATCTCCGAAACTCGGCGGAGCCCGTGCCGATGGAGTTTTATACTGACGTCGTCACTCTCACTGAGAAGGGTGCGACGCTGAGCTTTGTCGGCACGGAGATGGGACCGCAATCCGACCGGCTTCCTACGAGAGATGACTGGCGAGAGATATCGAGAAGAGGGTTCAACAACCTTCATGATGCCGGTTATCGCGGATGCTATTTCAGCACCGGCAAAGCATGGTTCGACATAAACTATGCGGATGGCAGGTTCGCTCTGCGAGGGTTCGACAAGGATGCTGAATGGTCACCCGACTAGCGTCCGCTTTCCACCCATAGCGGACGCTGGCCGTGTCCGCTTCCGGCGTCTCACCGCAACCCCGCCAGCCCCTCATCCATCGCCCCCTGCGGCACCGCCATCAGCTTCGGCCCGTCGGTCCACACCAGCGCCGCCTCCACCGGGCGATCCGGATACAGTCGCTTCAGCACCGCCACATAGACCGCCATCTGGGCCACATAGGCCGGGTCGGCGTCCTCGATGCGGTCCGGGGCGGGGCGGTTGGTCTTGTAGTCGACGACCAGGACCCGCCCGGGCGTCACCACCAGCCGGTCGATCCGGCCACTGATCGACACGCCCGCCGGCAGCCCCGGCGCCGACCCGGTCAGCGCCACCTCCGCCCGCGATCCCACTCCGAACACGGCCGAGAACCGCGCGTCCTCCAGAACGGCAAAGGCCGCCGCGATCATCTCGTCGCGCTGATCGTCCGACAGGTCCCGCTCCCGCGCCAGCATCCGCCGCGCCGCGTCCGGCCGCGCCGCTGCCTCGATCTCGGGCAGCCGCTCCAGCAGCCGGTGGATCAGGTCGCCGCGCCGGAACCGGCCCAGAGGGGCACCGCCGTCCGCCCCCGCGACCGCCAGCGGCGAGGGGGCCGACACCCGCTTCGCCGCCTTCGCCTGCGACGGCGAGACATAGCGGGCCGAGGGATCGACCGGTGGCATCGCCCGCGCCCAGTCCGGCACGACCGTCACCATCGCCTCAGTCTCGCCCGGCCCCCGCTCCACCGCCACCGGATGGGCCCCGAACCGGCGGATCGGCTCGGGCACGCCCGGCTGGATCACCGCCTCGACCCGCCCCCTGTCCTCCAACCGCCCGAAGGTCTCGCCGATCACGTCCCACCAGCTGCGCGCCTCCGGCTCGCGCGTGGCGGAGCGCCGCCCCATGACCACGATCCGGTCGCGCGCCCGCGTCAGGGCGACATAGAGCAGCCGCAGCGTCTCCTCGTCCGTCCGCTGGACCCGCGCCGCCCGCGCCAGCGATGAGGCCTCGCAGTCGTCCTCCTGGCGCCCCGGACACATCAGCCAGGCCTCCGATCCGTCCGGCAGGGCGACCGGCATCAGACCGGGCCCCTGCGGCCTGGCCCTCTGCGTCGTGTCCGGCAGGATCACGATCGGGGCCTCCAGTCCCTTGGCCCCGTGCACGGTCATGACCCGGACCTCGGCCCGCGCGCCCTCCATCTCGCGCTTGACCTCCACGTCCGCCGCTTCCAGCAGGGACACGCAGGTCTCCAGGTCCGACCCGCCCCGTTCCTCGGCCGACAGCACCTGGGCCAGGGTCTCGTCCAGCGCCTCGGCGGCCTCCGCCCCCAGCCGCGCCAGTACCCGCGCCCGCCCCGACAGCCCGGTCTCGTCCACCCGGTTCAGCACCCCGGCGAAGAAGGCGAACGGATCGCGGTCCCGCGCCTCGATCGCGAATTGCAGAAAGGCCCTTGCCCGCACCCAGGCCGGATGCTCGCCCGCCCGGTCGCACAGCGTGCGCCACAGGCCAGGGCGCTTCGGATCGGCACCGGCGAGTTCATAGAGACTGTCGGCGGGCCCGAAGTCCGGCACAGCGCAGAACGGGCTGCGCAGCACCTCGGCCAGGCTCAGGTCGTCGTCCGGATACAGGGCGAACCGCGCCACCGCGATCAGGTCGTCGAACACGATATGGCTGGACAGCTTCAGCCGGTCCGCACCGGCCACGGGGACGCCCTCGGTCTTCAGCGCCCGGATGATCTCCTCGAACGTCGCGTCCCTTCGGCGCACCAGCACCAGGAAATCACCATAGTGGC
Organism: Brevundimonas subvibrioides; assembly: GCF_027271155.1. Taxonomy (NCBI): domain Bacteria; kingdom Pseudomonadati; phylum Pseudomonadota; class Alphaproteobacteria; order Caulobacterales; family Caulobacteraceae; genus Brevundimonas; species Brevundimonas subvibrioides. Next base: position 753,336 of record NZ_CP114542.1, on the reverse strand, counting down.
AGGGTCGCAGGGCCCCGCCCTTCTTCTCATGAACCCCGACGCCCGCCTCGACCTGTCGCCTGATGTCCGCCGCCAGAGCCCGCGCCAGCCGCTTTCGTCCGCTGATCTCGCTTTCCAGATCGACCGGCTGGGTCCAGGCCTCGCGCTCGACCTTCGGCGGATCGACGAAGACGGGCCACAGGTCCACGCAACCCGACTGCCCCTGCCGGATCGCCGTATGCCGCGCGATCTCGCCCGTTGCCCCGACCAGGGCCCGCGCCCGCTCCGGCGTCACCGCGGCCTCGACGTCGAAGAAGGCCGCATCGACGAACTCCAGCACCTCCGGCGTCGACCGGAAGGAGGTCGCCAGCGGCACCGCCTGAAACGTCCGCCCGGCCCCGCGCGTCAGCCGCTCGAAATACTGCGCCTCCTCCAGCAGCCGTTCGGGCCGCGCCCCCTGGAAGGAATAGATCGACTGCTTCTGGTCGCCCACCGCGAAGACGGTGCGCGGGATCTTCGGCTCCGATCCCCGCCGGGGCGCGCCGTCGCCGGAGAAGAATTCGCCCGTCAGGGCACGGACGATGTCCCACTGGTCCGGCGCCGTGTCCTGGGCCTCATCGATCAGGACATGCTCGATTCCGCCGTCCAGCTTGAACAGCACCCAGGCCGCCGCCCCCGCCTCGGTCAGCAGCGCCCGCGTGCGGTCCACCAGGTCCGAAAAATCAAGCGCGCCCTTCGCCCGCTTCGCCGCCTCGTAGAGCGCCGCATGCGCCCCTGCCAGGGTCAGCACCTTGACCGTGTCGTCCGCCACCCGCGCGGCCCGCAGGCTCCCTTGCGTGGCCGTATATTTCGCCTGCATGTCCACCAGCCAGGCCACGGCGGCCGGCGGCGCCTGCTTGGTTCCCATGGACGCGCGTGGCGTGCCCGATCCCGTCAGAAACACGGGCCCCAGCCCGGCGAAGGTCCAGTCCGGATGCGACACCGCCCGCATCCGCGCGGCACAATCCTGATCCGTCTTCGACCCCGTCGCCATCGCATCGGCCGTCACGGTCCAGCGCACCGGATCGACGAAGCGCAGGAACTCCGCCTCGATCTCGCCCGGCGTCCGGTCCGGATCGGCCAGGGCCAGAACGTGCGGCCCCGGGGCCTCCCCCGCTTCCCAACGGTCGATATAGGCGGTCAGCTTCAGCCGCTCGCTCTCGATCATGGCCAGCAGGCTCTGGAACGCCTCCCAGTTCAGCTCGACTGCGAAATGGGAATAGGCCTCGGCCACCGGCCCGTCCGGATCGTCGTGCGCCGCCCGCGCCAGCGCCTGTCGCGCCTCGAGCGACAGGGCGCGCGCCGCCTCGTTCTCCAGCACGGTGAAGCGCGGCGACACCCCCGCCTCCAGCGGAAACCGCCGCAACAGCTTCTCGCAGAAGGCATGGATGGTCTGGATCTTCAGCCCGCCCGGCGTCTCCAGCGCCTGGGCGAACAGCTTTCGGGCCGAGGACAGATCTGCCCCCGACAGCGCCGCCGGATTGCGCCCGTCCAGCTTGGCCAGCTCGCCCTCCAGCACCGGGTCGTCGGCCACCGCCCAGTCGCCCAGCTTTTCGAACAGCCGGGCCTGCATCTCGGCCGCTGCCGCCTTGGTATAGGTGACGCACAGGATCTCGCCCGGCCCGACGCCCGCCAGCAGCAATCGCGCCACCCGGTCGACCAGGGTCGTGGTCTTGCCCGATCCGGCGTTGGCGGTGACGAAGACTGACAGGTCCGGATCGGCCGCCTTCCTCTGCGCGTCGTTCGCGCGGACGTCTGAATGCGGCGCGCTCATGCGTCGGCCTCCTCGTCCGCACTGGCGACATGCCATTCCCACAGACGCGCCAGATGGTCGTAGTTGCCGCCGAAATTGCCCATGAACTGCGGGGCCGCCCAGCTGACATAGGGGGTGTCGGGGTTGTCGAACGCGGCGATCCGGCGCTTCAGGCCCTCCAGGGCCGCCTCCGCCATCTCTGCCGCGCCCGCCGGGTCGGCCTTCGTGGGCCGAGACACGTCGACGACCTCACCCGGCACCTTGCGACCCACGACGCGGACATACAGCAGCTCGCCCGCCCCGGTCGGGGGTGAATGGGGCGCGAACCCGCCGTCGGCCAGGATGGCCGCCGTCAGCGTCAGCTGCGGCGCGAAGCCCTGGCGCACCTGTCTGGCGGTCGGGGTGGAGCCGGTCTTGAAGTCGATCACCGCGGCACCGTTGGCGTCCAGCTCGATCCGGTCGGCCCGCGCCGTCACCACGAACGCTCCGCCCACGGATGGCACGGTCATCCGGCCTTCCACCTCGATCAGCAGGGTCGCGCCCCGCGCCCGCCGTTGCCGCTCGAAGTCCGCCAGCCAGCGCGCGCTGTTCCGCGCCAGCGGCCGCTCGCGTGCCATCGCCGCCGCGTCGAACCCGCGATCGGTCATGGCTTCGTGGAGGAAGCGCTCGATCTCGACGGCGCAGTTGTCCGGGATTTCGGCCGGCCAGGTCTCGACCACCCGCTGAAGGGCGGCGTGTACCGCATCGCCCCGCGCCATGGCCTCGGCCGAGGCCCCCGGCCGGTCCATGACCCGCAGGCCCAGAATCCGCTGGGCATAGACCGCATAGGGATCGCGCACCCACCGCTCCACGCCCGTGACCGGCAGCTCGCGCGGCCGCCGATCCACCGGCGGTGTCGGTGCGGGGCGTCGGGCATAGGCTGGACGCGGATCGGCCGGAGCGTCCAGCACCCGCGCGACCTCCAGTGCCGGACTCCGCCGCTCGATGTCCACACCCGCACCCCTGGTCAGCATCTCCAGCCGCCACAGCCAGCGCGAGCGGACCGCCGGCTGCCCGCCCCGCCGCTCGGTGTGCACCAGGATGGCCTCGGGCGCGCAGGCCGCCTGGACGAAATCCTGTGCCGTCTGTCCGACCCGCCGCTCGGGCGAGGGCAGGCCCAGGGCCGTCCGCATCGGTCGCGACAGGAAGGGATCGGTCGGCGCCGGTCCCGGCCATACGCCCTCCTCCAGCCCCGCCAGGATCATCCGGTCGGCCCGCACCAGCCGCGCCTCGATCGCCCCCAGGATGCGCAGCGACGGATGGGTCGCCCCCCCGGTCCGCACCGTCTGCTGGCGCAACAGGCTGCGGACCATCTCCGCGAAGTCGTCTGCGGATACCGCCCCCAGCGATGCCCCGGCCTCGATCAGCTGCGACAGCAGCGACGCCGCCGCCTCGCCGTCGGGCCCGGACCAGACGTCGATGCCCGCCATTGCCTCGACCAGCCCGGTCAGGCTCCGTGCCGCCACGTCCAGCGACGCCTCCGGTCCAAAGGCCTCGGTCGCCGTCCCGCTCAACCTCTCCAGCCGATCCGCCAGCACCCGCGCCGCGCCCAGCCGCGCCAGCAAGGCCTCCGACGCCACCTTGCCGTCCCGCCGGGGCAGGGCCGCCTCGTCCAGCCGCCGCACGACCCGCGTCCATGCCTCCGCCGCCGCGCCCCGGAAGGCGACCTTTTCCAGCGTCCGCACGGCCTCGTCCGTTGCCTCGGCCAGGGTCGTCAACTCATGCTTCAGCACCGCCAGCACCGTCTGCGGCACCATCGGCCCGGCCATCCAGCGCGCGCACAGATCGACCAGCACCCCGACCGGCATCCGGTCCAGAGTCGCGCCGGACGAGGTATCCGCCGTCACCCCCCACCGCTCCAGCCGCGCCGCCACCCGCCGTCCCAGCGCCAGATCCGGCGTCACCAGGGCGCAGGTCCGCCCCGGGACGTCCAGCGTCTCGCGCATCATCAGGGCGATGGCCCCGGCGGCATCCTCCTCCGTCCGCGCCGAAACGACCGACAAACCCACCAGCCCCGCCGCGATGGGATCGGGGGCCTGCCCCGCCGCCGCCGCCTCGGCCCGCAGCCGCGAAATCTCTGTGCGCCAGTCCGCCGTCGCATCCGCAGGTCGCAGCGCCTCGTGGATCAGCCGCTGACGCGCCAGGCCCCTGGCCTCCACGCGCGCCTCCACCGGTCGCCGGAACCAGGGCCGCACCGCCCCCCGCGCGACCCCGTGATCGTCCAGCAGCCGCTTCAGCGCGCTCTGCGGATGCGGTTCGTCGATCGCTGCCCAGGCCGCCGCGTCCAGATCGGCGTCCAGCCCCGGCAGGACGACACATCCCATCGGCGCCTTCGCCACCGCCGCCAGCACGGCCGCCGCCGCCTTGACCGTGCCCGTCGATCCGGCCGCGATCACCGGCCCCTGCGGCGGATGGCTGTCCCATCGCCCGGCCAGCATCCGCAGCAGCTTCGTCCGTCGCCAGGACGCATCGACCAGCCCCATCGCCTCCAGCCGCTTCGGCCAGGCATGGACCGCCAGACCCAGGAAGCTCGCCGACGCCTGCCAGTGCTCGGCCATGTCCTCAGGGGCCAGGGCCGCGACCCGTTCGGGCTCGACCACCTCCTCGATGTGGCAGGAATCCAGAAAGGCTCCCAGGCTGTCGGCCAGTTCCAGCGCCCGCATCGGCGGCATGCCGGGCGCGAACTCCTCCACGATCATCCGCGCCATCTCGAAACGGCGCGTCAGGGGCGCTATGGCCGGCGCCAGGTCCAGACCCAGTTCACCCGGCGAGAACGGCGGCTCGTCCTCCTCCAGATCGCCCAGTGGCCGCACCTGGGGCAGCAGCACCGGCCGGTCGCTGGCCTGCGTCGCCAGCGCCGCCCCGAACGCCCGCGCCGCGCGCCGGTTGGGCAGCAGGAGGGTCGCGTCCGACAGGACTTCGGGCGGATGGTCCCCCAGCCAGTCCAGCACGCCCGCCGCCAGATCGTCGAGGAAGGGCCGATGCGCGGGAATCGCGAACCAGCGCGGCGCGTCGCCGGCAAAGGGATCGAAGGCGGTCACGCGCTCCCTAACCGGACTTCGGCCTCGTCTCTGGCCTGCGGATCACCGACGTGCATCCAGTCGCCGTCCAGAACACAGCCGTACAGCCGCCCCGCCGCCGCCGACGCGCGCCACAGGGGGCTCAGCGAGAATGCGCCGTCCGGCCCGCCGTCCGCATAGTCCGACCGCGTGATGTGGACGCCCATATAGGCGAACGGCGCCGAGGCCGCTTCGCCCCGGAAGGCCAGCCGCCCATCGCTGCCGAGGAAGAAGTCTCCGTCCCCCTCGAAGCCGATCGATCCCTCGCGCCGCGCGAGCAGCAGACAGGCATCCATCGTCGCCGGGTCCCACAGCCGCACCAGTTCATCGGCCCAGGTCGCTCCGGCCGCGCCATCGGTCCAGACACTGTCGATATTGGCCACGAACACGGCCCCGTCACCGAGCAGGGGTCTGGCCTTCTTCAGCCCGCCGCCCGTCTCCAGCAGCGTCTCGCGTTCATCAGAAATCGCGATCTCCGGCCCCCGCCCCCGCGCCGCCAGGTGCGCCTCCAGCCGGTCCGCGAACCAGTGGACGTTGACTACGGCCCGCTCGACCCCCGCCTCGACCAGACGGTCCAGCACATGGTCGATCAGCGCCCGCCCCCCGACCTCGACCAGGGCCTTGGGCCGGTCGTCCGTCAGCGGCCGCATCCGCGTGCCCAGCCCGGCGGCCAGCACCATCGCCGTCTTCGGGGCGGTCATGCCCGCACCCCTTCCGGCACATACCGGTCGAACCAGCGCGCCACGCCTTCCAGACCGGGCTTCTGCAGATTGGCGTTCAGGTGCCGCCACATACGCGGCATGAAGCCCGCATAGCGTGGCTTGCCGTCGCGCACGATCAGCCGCGCGAAGATCCCCAGAATCCGCGCCTCGTTCAGCGCCGCCAGTCCGGCATAGGCCCGCAGGAAGGCTGCGCGGTCATCCACTGCGGCCAGGGCGAAATACCGCTCCAGCGCCTCGGCCTCCAGCGCGCCAGACACGTCGCGTCGCGCGTCCTGCAGCAGCGAATGCAGGTCCCAGCCGGGGTGCGCCCGCACCGCATCCTGAAAATCGATCATTCCCACCCGCGCCACGCCCTGCCGCTCCGGCAGCCAGATCAGGTTCTCGGCATGATAGTCGCGGTGGGCCACGACGCTGGCCCCGGCCGCGCCCTCGGCCACCACCGGGGCCCAGGCCTCGTGCCATTCCGCCCGGGCCGCGCCGTCGAAGACCAGCCCGGGCTTCAGCTTCGGCAACCACTCGACGAACAGATCGGCCCCACCCTGCAGGGCCGTCTCGTCATAGACCTGCAGCGGCCAGTCGCCCGCCGCCCCGCTCAGCACTTCCGGCGTCGGCGCGGCATGCAGGGTCGCCAGCGCCTCGACCGCCGCCAGATACAGGGGCACCTCGTCCGTCCCGGCCTCGATCACCCGCGCGAACAGATCGTCCCCGAAGTCTTCCAGCACCGCCAGCCCGGCCGGCGCATCCACAGCCCCGATATCCGGGGCCGACAGCCCCACCGACCGCAGATGCGCCGCCACGGCCGCGAAGGCCTCGATCCGACCGGCCGACAGGCGTGCGATCGCGTTCCAGCCCTCGGCCTTCCTCCGCTCCGGCGACCACGACGGATCGGCCGGCGGGCTTTCGGCTGCGGCGACCTGATCCATCAGCATCAGGGAGGTCCCCGACGCCGTCGTCAGCCGCTCGTATCGCCGCGTCGAGGCGTCCCCCGGCAGCGGCGCGCGCGCGGCCGCGCCCAGCCCCGCCTGGTTCAGGAAGGCGACCCGTTGGGCCTCTCGCTCGTGTTCGACCTCAGCCATTCAGTCCTTCGATCCCCGCATCGATCTTCCCTGCCCATGCCCCTACGCCAGAAACGGTCACAACGCGGCCATCGCCGTCTTCCGACAGCACGATCGACAGCCGGTCCGGCCCCAGCGCCCGGTCCAGATCGTCGCCCAGCCGCTCGGGCCATTCGATCAGGGCGCATCCGACGTCCAGCGCCTCGTCCAGTCCGATCTCGAACGCCTCTTCCGGCCGGGTCAGGCGATAGAGGTCGAAATGGGCAACGGGCGGATCGGTCTCGTAGAACTGCACCAGGGTGAAGGTCGGCGACGGCACGTCCTCGTCCGGCCCGGTCAGCGCCCGGATCAGCCCGCGCGCCAGCGTCGACTTGCCCATGCCCAGCGGTCCCTGCAGCAGGATCGCCTCGCCGACGCCCAGCGATCCGGCCAGCGCCGCGCCCAGCGCCGTCGTCGCCGCCTCGTCGGCCAGGGCCACCTTCACCACCCCACTCATGCGAAGTCCGCATCGGGCTGCGAGGCCAGGACCCGCTCCGTAAAGGCCTTCAGCGCATAGGTTGCCCGAGACGCGTCGATATCCAGCCGCGACGGCGGGATCGCCTTGCCGACGCTCAGCCGGAACGGCTTCTTTCGCTTGTTCAACAGTTCGTGGAACAGGGTGATGTCCCGCAGTTCCGGCGAAACCCGGTTGAACAGGTGGAACAGGGTCGAGTTCGGTCCCGTCACATGGATCGGGATGATCGGTGCCCCGTATTTCCGCGCCATCGATGCGGCTGTCGGAGCCCATTCCGGATCGGTCAGGGTCCCGTCCCTGCCCGCCCGCGCCAGCCGACCCGCAGGGAACATGACGATGCAGCGTTCGGCGTCGAACGCCGCTTTGGCGGCTTCCAGCGTGGCGCGGGTCTTCTCGCGCGTCCGCTTTTCGATCACCCACTCGACCGGAATCAGCACCTCGGACAGCCGCGGCGAGACGCGCAGCGCATCGGCGTTGGCGAACCAGATCGCGTCGGGCCGGCGCGTGCGGAGGGCGTCATAAACGGCAATCCCGTCGGCAATCCCCGTCGGGTGGTTGCACACCACCACGCACCGCCCCGTCGTCGGCACCCGCTCCAGGTTCATCGACGAAACCTTCAGGTCCAGCAGGTTGGACACATGCTCCAGCGTGCCCTGCCCCGAAAGATGGGCGATGGCGTCGGCCATCCGCCGCGCCTTGCCGTAGCCGAGCAGCGCATACAGCCCCGGCCGCACCAGGGGCCAGAACGGCGAGCCCGTCAGCCCCGGCGCCCGCTCGGCGATCAGCACATCGACGATATGGTCATGCCCGCGCCCGGTCGGCGTCGGCACAGGATCGGAAGGGGTCGGAAGCGAAGCAGCCATTCGCGACCCTTGTCGCCTCTGGCGGGAAGGCAGGCAAGCGGGTGGCCGCTACCAGATGCGCGCCACACCAAAGTCGTCGAACAGCTTTTCGTTCGAGACCAGCGTCAAATGGTTCAGGAGGGCTTGAGCGATCAGCAGGCGATCGAACGGATCCTTGTGCTCGCCTTTCATCCTGCCAGCGAGACCGCCTTCGGCGACAGAGATCGGCAGTTCGAGGAAGCCCAACCTTTTGATAGTCGCCTGAAAATGGTTCGCCAACGACGCGGCCTGGGGCAGTTTGCCAATCCGGTGCTTGGTTGTGATCTCCATCGCCGACACGGCGCTGACGTAAACCGGCCGCGACATGTTGCTGACCTCCCCTCGCAAATGCACCGGAAAGCGGTCGTCCCCGTAGACCCACCAGATCAGCGCGTGGGTATCCAGCAACAGCATCAGTCACCCTCACCATTCCACAACCGGAGTTCTTCGTCCGGCAACGGATCGAAAAATGACTCGTCGAAGGCCCCCTGGCCCTTGAGCGCACCGAATGAACGCTCGACCAGGACCGGCGCGTCATAACGGATCAGCCGGACCGCGGCCTTGGTGCCTCGCGCAATGACCACGTCTTCGCCCCGCTCGGCGGCGGCGATCAGCTTGGACAGATGGGTCTTGGCCTGGTGCACGGTGACGATCGTCATCGCTCGATCTCCTTGGTCCCACCAGCTTAGCTAACCTGACGTCAATCCGCAACTTCCGCCCCGTCCCGCACGGTGCTACGCCAGCGCCCAGCATTCCTTAAGGAGCCGCCCGATGCGTCACCCGACCCTGCTCGCCGCCGCCGCCGTCCTCGCCCTGATGACCGGCCTGCCTGCCGCCGCCGAGGTCACGGTGGCCCCGGACGCCGTGACGAGCGTCGCGCCCCAGGCGGCCGGGCGCGCCTTCACCTACACAGACATGCTGAACGCCAACCGGCTGTCGGACCCGCGCGTGTCCCCCGACGGGACCAAGGTCGTCTATGCCGTGCGCGCCACGGACATGGAGGCCAACCGCGGCGTCACCAGCCTGTTCATCCAGGACCTGACCGGCGACGCGCCGCCGCGCCGACTGGCCATCTCGGACCAGGGGGCCAACACCGCTCGCTGGGGCCCGGACGGAGCCCTCTATTTCCTGTCAAGCCAATCCGGAACCAGCCAGGTGTGGAAGACCGATGCGACCGGGGCCACGGCGACCCAGGTCACGAACCTGCCGCTCGACGTCAACGCCTGGCGCCTCAGCCCCGACGGCTCCAGGATCGCGGTCAGCCTGGCCGTCTATCCCGACTGCGACGACCTGGCCTGCTCGGTCGCGCGTGGCACCGAGACCGCCGTCCGCAAGTCGACCGGCCAGGTCTATGACCGCATGTTCGTGCGCCACTGGGACACCTGGGCGGACGGGACCCAGAACCATCTGTTCGTCGTCAACGCCGACGGCTCGGGCGAGCCCGCCTGGGTCACCCACGGCTTCGACGGTGACACGCCGTCCAAACCCTTCGGCGACGAGAGCGAGTTCACCTTCACCCCCGACAGCTCCGCCATCGTCTTCTCGGCCCGCGTCGCCGGTCAGAGCGAACCGTGGAGCACCAATTTCGACCTGTTCAGGACCAACGGCCTGACCGGGTCCGGCTTTACCAACCTGACCGACGACAACGACGCCTGGGACACCGGCCCGGTCTATTCGCCCGACGGCCGGACCCTGGCCTATCGCGCCATGAAGCGTCCGGGCTTCGAGGCCGACCGCTGGCAGATCGTGCTGATGGACGTGGCGACCGGGGCCAGGCGTGAAGTCGCCGCCGACTGGGACCGTTCGGCCGACACCCTGCAGTGGTCCGCCGACGGCCGCAGCCTTTTCGTCATCGCCGGCGACGTCGGCCAGACGAAACTGTTCCAGATCGACGCCACCAGCGGCGCGGTCGTGCCGATCACTGGCCCCGGCCATGTCTCGGCTTTCGAACAGACCCCGTCCGGCTTCGTCTTCGCCCAGGACAGCCTGACCTCCCCGACCGAGCTCTACGTCAAGACCTTCCGCGGCCGCGAGATGCCGATCCGGATCACCGACGTGAATCCCGAACTGGATGACCGCCTGTTCGGTGAGGCCGAGCAGTTCAGCTTCCCCGGCTGGAACAACGAAGAGGTCCACGGCTACGTCATCAAGCCCGCCGGCTACGTCGAGGGGCGCAAATACCCCGTCGCCTTCCTGATCCACGGCGGGCCCCAGGGGTCGTTCGGCAACAGCTGGTCCTACCGCTGGAACCCGGAGACCTATGCCGGTGCCGGCTATGCCGTCGTCATGATCGATTTCCACGGCTCCACCGGCTACGGACAGGGCTTCACCGACGCGATCAGCCAGCACTGGGGCGATCGCCCGCTGGAAGATCTGCAGAAGGGCTGGGCCGCCGCCCAGGCGCGCTACAGCTTCCTCGACGGCGACAACGCCTGCGCGCTCGGCGCCTCCTACGGCGGCTATATGATCAACTGGATCGCCGGGAACTGGTCGGACGAATTCAAATGCCTGGTCAATCACGACGGCGTCTTCGACGTGCGCGGCATGGGCTATTCGACCGAAGAGCTGTGGTTCACCGAGTGGGAATACGGCGGGACGGTCTATGACAATCCCGAGGGCTACGAGCGCTTCAACCCGGTCCATCACGTCGGAAACTGGCGCACCCCGATGCTGGTCATCCAGGGCGACCGCGACTACCGCATCCCGACGGCTCAGGGCCTGTCGACCTTCACCGCCCTGCAGCGGCGCGGCATCGAGAGCCGGCTGATCGTCTTCCCGGACGAGAACCACTGGGTCCTGAAGCCCCGGAACAGCCTGCAGTGGCATAACGAGGTCTTCCACTGGCTGGACGACCACCTGAAGCCTCAGGACTGAGCCCGACGTGACCCATCCCTCCCCGGAAACGCCTGACGGCCAGCTCGTCGGGCGGGTCATCGCCATGCCCGCTGACACCAATCCCGAAGGCGACATCTTCGGCGGCTGGCTGCTGGCCCAGATGGACCTGGCGGGTTCGACACCCGCCTTCGATCTGGCCCAGGGGCGCTGCGCCACCATCGCCGTCGACGGCATGGTGTTCCACCAGCCCGTCTCCGTCGGTGACGAGGTGTCCCTGTATGCCACGGTGCTGAAGACCGGCCGCACCTCGATCCGCGTCCGCGTCGAGGCCTGGAAGCGTCCCCGCTCGACCCAGGCCGTCTCCCGCGTGACCGAGGGCGTCTTCACCTATGTCGCCATCGACGCCGACCGGAAGCCGAGGCCGTTGCCGGGTCAGACCTAGAGCAATCGTCGCTTCAGTTGACGCATGAGCGTCCAGCGAGACGGGTTCATCCGCGCGAACGGAGCCGGCGACTGGTCTAGCTGAACAGGTCTCCCGCTCCCGCCGGCTTCGGTGGCTCGCTCAGCCCCAGATGCGCATAGGCCCTGGCGCACGCCATCCGCCCGCGCGGCGTCCGCTGGATGAAGCCCTGCTGCAGCAGATAGGGCTCGATCACGTCCTCGACCGCATCGCGCGCCTCCGCGATCGCGGCGGCCAGGGTGTCCATGCCGACCGGTCCGCCGCCATAGTTCTCGATCAGGGCCTTCAGGAACCGGCGGTCGTTGGCGTCCAGCCCTGCCTCGTCGATCTCCAGCCGCGACAGGGCGCGCGCCGCAACGATCCGGTCGATCATGGCCGCGCCTTCCGCCTCGGCGAAGTCCCGCACCCGCCGCAACAACCGCCCGGCCACGCGCGGCGTCCCGCGCGAGCGCGAGGCGATCTCGCCCGCCCCCTCGTCGTTGATCGGGGCCCCCATCTTGCGCGCCGCCCCGGTGATGACCCGCACCAGTTCGGCCGGCGTATAGAACTCCAGCCTCAGCGGGATCCCGAACCGGTCCCGCAGCGGCGTGGCCAGAAGCCCGGCCCTTGTCGTCGCCCCGACCAGGGTGAACGGCGCCAGATCGATCCGCACCGACCGCGCCGACGGCCCCTCGCCGATGATCAGGTCCAGCACATGGTCCTCCATGGCGGGATACAGGATCTCCTCCACCGTCGGGGCCAGCCGGTGGATCTCGTCGATGAACAGGACGTCGCGCGGCTCCAGATTGGTCAGGATCGCCGCCAGGTCCCCCGCCTTCGCGAGGATCGGCCCCGAGGTCGCCCGGAAGCCCACACCCAGCTCGCGCGCCACGATCTGGGCCAGGGTCGTCTTGCCCAGCCCCGGCGGCCCGAACAGCAGCACGTGGTCCAGCGCCTCGCCCCGCCCGCGCGCCGCATCGATGAAGACCTTCAGATTGCCCTTGGCCGCCTCCTGCCCGACGAATTCCGACAGGGTCTGCGGCCGCAGCGCCCGGTCATAGGCCTCACCGGCAGCGGGCTCCGGGGAGATGATGCGGTCGTCGCTCATGTCGTAACCGGGTCGCGAGTGAAGAGTGGCGAGTGGCGCGTGGCGAGTGAGCGAAGACGTGAGCGGTCTTGGGCGACGGCCCCCAACGTCGGGTTCACCCGTTGCTCCCGCGCACGCTTCACTCGCCACTCGCCACGCGCCACTCGCCACTCACTCTTCACCGTCCCAGCTCCTGCAGCGCCGCCCGGATGACCGCCGACAGCTCGGTGGCGTCACCCAGCCGGATCAGCGCCTGGTCCACGGCGCGCCGCGCATTGACCTCGGCCACGCCCAGCCCCAGCAGGGCCGAGACCGCCTCGCCCGTCACGCTCGGCACCGGCGGCGCGACCCCGGCATGGACGCCCGCCGCCGACGGCGTGAACGAGACGTCGCCCAGCGGCTTGCCCTTCAGCTCGGTCACGATCCGCAGGGCCAGTTTCGGGCCCACCCCATTGGCCCGGCCGATCGCCGCCTTGTCGTCGCGTGCCACGGCACCCGCCAGCTCGCCCGGCGGCAGCACATCCAGCACCGACAGGGCCGCCTTGGGGCCCACACCCTGAATCCCGGTCAGCGTCGTGAACGCCCGCCGCTCGTCCCGGGTCAGGAAGCCATAGAGCCGCGGCCCGTTCTCCGCCGACCAGCTGCTTTCGATGTGCAGCGTCGCCTCGTCCCCCGGTGCCGGCAGCCGCTGCAGTGTCCGCGCCCCGCACGCCACCACATAGCCCACGCCCGCGCAGTCGATCAGGCAGTGCGCCTCCTCGACCTCGGCCAGCACGCCCCGCAGCCGACCGATCACCCTGGTCTCCTCCCTGTTCGCGCAGCGAATGGGGAGGTGGATCCGTAGCGAAGCGAAGGAGACGGAGGGGTTCTTGGTGCACGCAGAACCCCTCCGTCAGCTCGCGAAGGGCTCGCTGCCACCTCCCCATCGCTCCGCGACAGGGAGGAGAAGCGCCGCATCTGCGCATGGGTGATCGCCACGGCCAGGGCATCGGCCGCGTCCGCCTTTACATCCCCCGCTGTGGGCAGCAGCCGCTTCACCATGAAGGCGATCTGCGTCTTGTCGGCATGACCGGCCCCCACCACCGCCTTCTTGATCAGGTTCGGCGAATACTCGGCCACGGACAGGCCGGCCCTTGCCGGGGCCAGCATGACGGCCGCCCGCGCGTGGCCCAGTTTCAGCGTCGAGGCCGGATTGACGTTCACGAACACGTCCTCGATCGCCGCCTCGTCACAGGCATGGGCGGCGCAGACCTCGCCCACCTTGTCCAGAAGCCACAGCAGCCGCTCGGACAGGGGCAGGGTCTCGGGCGGTGCGACCACCCCGTGCGCGACCCAGCGCAGGCGCGACCCCTCGGCCACGACCACGCCCCAGCCGGTGCGGCGCAGGCCGGGGTCCAGTCCCAGAATTCGACTCGGCGCGTTCGTCATTCGTTCCTCTCATGCCGCAAACAGGGTTGACGAGCAATGAAGGCCGTCGCCAGATCGCGGCTTCACGGGGAGCAAACACATGTCCACCACCGGTGCCGTCGTCGCCGCCCTGCGCCAGCGCGCCGAGCGCCAGATGATCGAGGCCCTGCGCGCAGCCCGGGCCTTCGGCCCCGACCACGCCATTTCCCTCGCCCCCGACCGCAATATGGGCCGTCTGGCCCTGCGTGGCCTGCTGCGCCAGAACGCTATCCGCCAGACCGCGCCCGGCCTCTACTGGCTGGACGAACCGGTGTACGCGGTCGTTCGCAAATCGCGTCGGCGGATGATGGTCGCCGTCGCCGTCGTCGCCGTGCTTGTGGGCGTCGCGATCGTCTTCGCGAGCGCCAGCAAGGCCCAGACGCCCACGCCCCGCCCGGACCAGCAGGCCTTTCGCGCCCTGTACGAAGAACTGGTGGAGACCAATACCACCCTGTCGGTCGGCAGTTGCACCCTGGCGGCCGAGCGCATGGCCGCCCGCCTGACCGCCGCCGGTTACCCCGCGGCTGACGTCCGCATCCTGGTCCCCGAGGATCGCCCCAGGGACGGCAATCTGTCGGCCACCCTGCACGGCTCGGACCCGTCTGCCCCCGCCCTGCTGCTGCTGGCGCACATCGATGTGGTCGAGGCCAATGCCGCCGACTGGACGCGCGATCCCTTCACCCTGATCGAGGAAGGCGGCTATTTCTATGCGCGGGGCGCGAGCGACGACAAGGCGCAGGCCTCCGTCTGGGTCGACACCCTGATCCGCCTGAAACAGGACGGCTTCGCCCCCGTTCGAGACATCAAGCTGGCCCTGACCTGCGGCGAGGAGACCGCCGACACCTTCAACGGTGTCGAATGGCTGCTGGCGAACCACCCCGGGACGCTCCAGGCCGGCTTCGCCCTCAACGAGGGCGCGGGCGGTCTGCTGGATGCCGAGGGCAACCGCGTGGCCCTGGCCGTCCAGGCCGGAGAGAAACTGTATCAGGACTACCGCCTCGATCTGACCAATCCGGGCGGTCACTCGGCCCGGCCGAGAAAGGACAATGCCATCGTCGCCATGGCCAACGGCCTGTCGCGCATCGGGGCCTATGACTTCCCGCTGCAGCTCAACCCCGTCACCCGCGCCTATTTCGGATCCCTCGCCGACACCCAGCCGCAGTACGCTGCGGACCTGCGCGCCCTGGTGGCCGAAACCGGTCCGGACGAGGCGGCCGCCGCCCGTATCTCGGCCGCCAATCCAAGCTGGAACGCGACCCTGCGCACCACCTGTATTCCGACCCTGATCGACGGCGGTCATGCCCCGAACGCCCAGCCCCAGCACGTCAGCGCCAACATCAACTGCCGCATCTTCCCCGGCAACACGATCGCGGACACGCAGGCACAGCTCGCCATCCTGATCGACAACCCCGCCATCACCATCGCCACGGTCGGCGCGCCCGACCCCTCGACGCCACCCCCGCCCCTGTCCGACGCCATCATGGGACCGATCCGACAGGTCGCGGGCGCGATGTGGCCGGACGTGCCGATCCTGCCGACCATGTCCACGGGGGCCACAGACGGACGCTTCACCAATGCGGCGGGCATCCCGACCTATGGCCTGACCGGCATGTTCGCCGACCCCGACGGCGGCGGTGCCCACGGCCTGAACGAACGCATCCGCGTCCGCAGCCTCTACGAAGGCCGCGACTTCCTGTTCGAGGTGGTCAAGCTGTATGCGATGCAGGGCAGCTGACGCATCACCCGTTCGCCTCGATATAGGCCTCCGGCACCTTGTTCACCGGCTTCACACCTGTGATATGCGCGGCCTCGAAGGCCGCGAATGACACTGCCAGTGCATGCCGTCGGGCAACCGGCGCGTGGCGGCGGAAGTCCGTCAGGCCCTGGCGTTCTTCCTCGCCCATGTGCCTGGAGTTGACGACATTGACCTTGCCCACCGCCTCGATCCAGGCCCCGGTTCCGACCGGATAGTTGTCCACCGCCCTGACCGCGTCGCGCAGCGCATTGTGGTCCTCGATGGCGTCCCCGGTCTCGCCCTCGACCGTGCCGTCCTCGGCGTCGTTGGCCCCCTCGCCCAGCTTGAGCAGGTCGGGATAGAAGAATCGCTCCTCGGCCTCGGCATGGACGTCCAGAAACGCCGACAGCCGCGACCAGACCGCGCCCAAGGCATCCGTGTCTGTCGGATCGATCTGCTCGAGGATGGCGAACAGGCGACGCTGCTCGGCGTGGTCGTCGAGGATCAGCTGGGTGATATCCATCGGGCGGTTCCTGGGGTCTGAGGCCCGGACTAAACCCGAGCCCCCCTTCCCGGTTCCGCGGACGGCCTCAGCCCACCAGGGACGTCACCGCGCCCTGGCCGTCGACAGGGCCGTACCGCCCGCTCCGCTCGCGTCGCGCGGACTCCAGCGCCGCGGCCGTCATGGCCCCCTCGGCGCGCGCCCGTTCCAGCTCTGCCCTCAACGCAGCGGCCTGCTGCATCAGGGTCTGGGCCTTGGCGTGGTGATCGTCCTGGGCGGCGGCCAGCTTGGCCTGCAGCTTCAGCATACGGTCTTCGGCGCGGGCGATGGCCTTGTCGTGGGTCGCGGCGGCCTTGGTCAGGGTCTCGGCGCGATCGACGGCCGCCAGACGGGCGACTTCCATCCCGGCCTGACGCTGACGGGCATCCTCGGCCTCGGCTTCCAGACCCTTCACACGCTCCATGGCACGATCGAGGGCGACCTGCAGGCCCTCGGCCTTGCGTTCGGCCGCATGCTGTCCGGCCTGAAGCTCGTTCAGACGCGTGGCCTGTTCGGTGTTCAGCACCTCCAGTCCGTTGGCGCGGGCGGTCGCCGTGTCCAGCCGCGAGGTCAGGGCCGCGATCTCGGCGCGGGCCGTCTCGACCTGGGTTTCCAGCGCCCGCATCGCGCGGGCCGTCTCGCTCTGCTCGGAGGCGGCGCGGGCCCGTTCGGTGGCCAGCAGACCCTCGTTGGCCGCCGACGTGCGCGCCAGGGCGGCGATCTCGGCCCCGACCTCGTCCATGCGGCGACGCAGCAGGGCGTTCTCTTCGGCGACGAGGGCATGGTCGCGCTGGAGCTGGGTGCGAGCCCCCTCGGACTCGGTCCGCAGGCCTTCGGCCTGTTTCAGCTGGTTGCGCAGCGCGTCCTGATCCTGCTCCAGCTCACGAATGCGCTGGTCGGCTGCGCGCTGGCCGGTCTCCAGCGCCTCGGCCCGGGCGATCGTCTGGGACAGTTCGCTGCGCAGCCGATCGGTTTCCAGACGCGCGTCCTGGAGCGCGGCCGTATGCTCGCCGTTCCGCGCCACCAGCTCCTCGACCCGGCCTTCGGCCTCGGCCAGGGCATCGGCCAGGGCGCGGGCTTCGGCGTTCAGGGCTTCCAGACGGCCTTCGATCTCGACGTTGGCGGCGCGCAGGTTGATCAGTTCGACATGACTGTCGCGCCGCGACTGAAACTCCGCATCGAGCGGATCGCGCAGCTGGCCCAGCAGGCTCTCGAAGGTGCCGAAGTGGCGCGCCAGCTCGGTCATCTGGTCCAGGCTGCCCTGGATGGTCTCGAACCGCTCGCCGATCACGCCGGCGCTGTCGAAGTTCGCGCCGATCGTTGCGGGCCCGGCCGACGGCGCGGCGCGCTCGCCCTTGCCGTTTCGCGACAGAACCCGGTCGATCCTGGACAACATCATGCTCATACTCCCGCCGTTTGGGTGGAGATGACGCCTGACATCGGCGGCCTCGAATCGAGCCTGTCATTCTCCCGTTGAGGGAAAGGTTAACTGCGCTTTACCGGGCTGTCGATACCGTCGTTCCTGTCCGGTCGCGAACACATCATCCCGCGTGCCTGGCCATGTCCTCGTCGGAGATGTCCTCGTTGGAATAGACCATCGAGACGTCGTCCTCCGCGTCCAGGGCGTCCAGCAGTTTCATCAGCGTGCCGACGGCCTCGCCGGTCACGGGAACTTCGGACTGGGGCCTCCAGACGATGGCGGTGGACCTGGGATCGCCCAGCACCCGGGACATGGCCTCGGCCACCTCGTTCAGGTCCTCGAACGCGGTCCAGATGGTGTGGCCCGGCGCGTCCTCATAGATGTCGGGCTTGACCAGGTCGCTCTCGACGTCCTGGGCACCCGCCTCGATGGCGGCCTCCATGATGGCATCCTCGCTGCCCGCCTCGGCGGGATAGACGATCTTGCCGACCCGGTCCCACATGAAGGCGACCGAGTTCATCTCGCCCAGCGCCCCGCCGTTCTTCTTGAACGCCGTGCCGATGTTAGAGGCGGCGCGGTTCCGGTTGTCGGTCAGGGCCTCGACGATGATGCCCACGCCGCCAGGGCCGCGCCCCTCGTAGCGGACCTCCTCCATCGTATCGACGTCGCCCCCGGCCGCCTTGTTGATGGCGCGCTGGATCACGTCCTTGGGCAGGCTCTCGGCCTTGGCGTTGTTGACGGCCAGGCGCAGGCGGGGGTTCAGGGCCGGGTCCGGCATCCCCGACTTGGCCGCGACCGTGATGTCGCGCGACAGCTTGGAGAACAGCTTGGAACGCTGGGCGTCGGCGCGCCCCTTGCGGTGCATGATGTTCTTGAACTTGGAATGGCCGGCCATGAAAGTCTCTTGAAGGGCGCTGACGCTCGCCCCGGATCCGATCCGGGGCTCGCGGCCTGAGCGCGGTCAGGTCTGTTGCGGTGACGCCTCTAGCCCATGGTCGGGCGGCTGTCACGGCGTGCGGAACCGCTGCCGTTGGCAGGGGTTTCAGGCAGCGAACCCCGCCCGGAGCCGAGCCATGCAAGCCGAAGACGTCTATTACGACGACGAGACCCCGGACGAGGCCGACATCGTCGAATGGTATGCCAAGCGCCCGGTGACCGTATCGACCGCCGTGGCGACGGGTGCCATCGTCGGTGCCTTCGCCTTGGGCGTGCTGACCGCGGTCGGGGCCCTGGCCCTGCTCGGCGACACGGACGACTGAGACCTCACTCCGCCTTCAGGTTCTCGACCACGCCCTTCAACGTCCCCGCCAGCGGCTTGGGTCGCCGTGTCTCCGGATCGACATAGACGTGGACGAAATGGCCGATCGCCGCCGGGGTGGGCGAGCCGCGCCGGAACACCGCGAACCCATAGGCGACGCTGGACGTGCCGATCCGGTCGACCTTGATCCCCACCTCGATCACATCGGGAAAAGCCAGCGAGGAGGTGTATCGGCAGCCGCTGTCGACGACCAGGCCGATCGATTCCTTCAGCGCGCCGGCCACCAGCAGGTGCGCGTTCACCGCCGAATCGACGAACTCGTAGAATTTCGCATTATTGATGTGGCCATACTGGTCGTTGTCGGCCCAGCGGGTCGAGACCGTGTGAAAGGCCTTGTAGGTCGAACGGTGGGCCAGAGGGCCTTCGTCGCGTGCTGGCATTGGGGCTCCGAGATCGCTGGATGCGTCGGTGAAGCCTTCAGGTTGGCGGACGCGACGTCAAGCGACTAGCGTCGCGAAATGATCACCACCCGCGCCGCCGTCCTCCGCAGCCCGGGGGCCACCCGCCCCTATGCCGACAGCCGCCCCCTGTCGATCGAGACCTTGACCCTTGATCCGCCCGGCCCCGGAGAGGTCCTCGTCGCCATCAAGGCGGCCGGCCTGTGCCACTCGGACCTCAGCGTCATCAATGGCGACCGCCCGCGCCCCCTGCCCATGGCCCTCGGGCACGAGGCGGCGGGCGTGGTGGAGGCCCTGGGCGAGGGCGTCGCAGACCTCGACATCGGCGATCACGTCGCCATGGTCTTCATGCCGTCCTGCGGTCACTGCGACCCCTGCGCCGGGGGCCGTCCCGCCCTGTGCGAACCCGGTGCCGCCGCCAATGGCCGGGGCGAGCTCCTGGCCGGTGGCAGGCGCATCCACCACGACCACGAGACCCTGAACCACCACCTGGGCTGCTCCGCCTTCGCGGACCGCGCGGTCGTATCCCGCCGCTCGCTGGTCAGGATCGACCCCGCCCTGTCGTTCGAGGAGGCGGCCCTGTTCGGCTGTGCGGTCCTGACGGGGGTCGGGGCAGTGGTGAACACGGCCGGCGTCACGGCGGGTCAGAGCGTCGTCGTCGTCGGCCTGGGCGGCGTGGGCCTGGCCAGCGTGCTCGGGGCCCTGGCCTGCGGAGCGTCGCCCGTCATCGCCGTCGATCTGTCGGAGGACAAGCTGGCCCTGGCCCGCACCCTGGGGCCGGTCCAGACGGTCAATGCCGCCAATCCGGATGCCGTCGAGCAGGTCCGCGCCCTGACCCGGGGCGGGGCCGATGTCGCCATCGAGATGGCCGGCTCGGTCCGCGCGCTGGAGGCCGCCTGGAAGATGACCCGGCGCGGCGGCACCACCGTCACCGCCGGCCTCCCGCCGGCCGACGCGACGCTCGCCGTCAACGTCGTCTCCCTGGTAGGCGAGGAGCGCACCCTGAAGGGCTCCTATATCGGCACCTGCGTGCCCGGCCGCGACATCCCCCGCTACGTCGCCCTCTATCGCCAGGGGCGGCTACCGGTCGACCGGCTGATGAGCGGCTCCATCGGGCTGGACGACATCAATGCCGGGTTCGACCGGCTTCACGCCGGGGAGGTCGTCCGCCTCGTCGTCACCTTCTGACGGCAACGGCATCTGTTCCGTCGGCGGGACCAGGACCGGTTCCGGCGGCGGTGGCGGCAGGGCGTTTGTGCAATAGTCGAAAAAGGCCTCGACCTGCCCGCGACCGGCGGGCCTGGCCACCAGCGTCAGGTCCGCATCGTCCAGCCCCACGGCCAGCGAATTTCCGTCACGCAGCGCCGTGAACACCGGATGGTCGGCGGCCGTGTCGCGGTCGCGGCGAAAGGTACCCGTGGCCGTGCCGCTGGTCAGCACCGCCTCTCCGGTCCCGTCCCAGCTGGTGCTGATCTTCCGGCCGTCGGGCAGGCAGCTCATGTGGAACAGGCTGACTCCCTCGGCCCAGTCCCCGTCGCCGAAATCCAGATCGGCCGAGCCGCCATGGGTCACGAAATGCCAGTCATACCCGGGCGGAACGGGATCTCCGCCAACGCCGACGGCCGGGCCATCTTGCGCGCCCTCGGGGCCCGCGACCGGCTGGCAGGCTCCCAGGGCCAGCAAGCAACCCGCGACGATCAGGGATCGGATCATACACTCACCGGCGAACGCACCGTCCCCCCGACGGCCAGGTGACCCTAGAACCAATCCCGCCCCGTCGCCAACCTGTCGCCATCGGGTGACAGAACGATGCGCCCGCGCTACAGCCTCGCAAAAGTCTGCAAAGGAAACGGACGATGGCGACCGAACTCTACGATCTGACCGTTCCGGGATTCACGCGCGGCCTGCGCGCGCTCTCGGCCATCCTCGACAAGGCCGTGGCCCATGCGGCCGGCACGGGCGTCGATGCCAACGACTGGCTGTCCCTGCGCCTGATCGAAGACATGAATCCGCTGATCAAACAGGTCCAGACGGCCTGCGACAGCCCCAAGCTCTGCGTCGCCCGCCTGTCCGGCGTCGCCGCCCCCGTCCATGACGATTCCGAAAAGACCATCGCCGATCTCCAGGTCCGCATCGCCGACACCCTGGCCTATCTGCAGTCCGTGCCCCGCTCCGCCATCGACGGCCAGGAGGGCAAGGAAGTGACCCTGACCTTCCCGGGCGGCGAGATGAAGTTCCTCGGCCAGCCCTATGTCACCGGCTTTGCCGTGCCGAACTTCTATTTCCACCTGACCACCGCCTATGCCTTGTTGCGCCAGGCCGGCGTGCCGCTGGGCAAGCGTGACTATATGGGCGCACCGGGCTGAGGGCTTTCACGGAAAAGTAGAGTTTTCGGTGAACCTTTCCGTGAAAGGTGCCGTTCTGCGGCAGTCTGGAAAGGGTTGTTCACGTGGTCGTCAGGCAGTTTTATGGGCGGGGTCGATCCTCCGTCGCACCAGCGGACGATAAACAGGGCAGCTGGCTGTTTCGCCTGTTCATGGCCTGGTTCACGCGCGGCGACGGTTGATATTGACGTGGTCGACCCGCGTCACCCCGGCGAATGCGTGCGCCCGGCTCAGGCGCGTAGCAGGGTCTCCACCTCGTCGCGTGTCGGCAGCGACGGCTGGGCCCCGGCCCGTGTCGCTGCCAGCGCCCCGGCGGTACAGGCGAACGTCAGCGCCGCCTTCGGCTGCATCCCCTCCAGCATTGCCACCACGATCGCGCCCACGAAGGCATCGCCGGCTCCGGTCGCGTCCACGGCCGTGATCTTCGGCGGGACGGCCCGCGCCACTTCCTCGCCGCGCTGGAACATCATCGCCCCGCCCGCGCCGTAGGTCACGACCACCCGGCCCCCGCCCCGGTGCAGCAGGTCGCCATAGAAGGCGGCCTCGATCTCGTTGACCACGATCAGGTCGCACCGCCGCAGCAGCTGTTCCGACACCGGCTGCGCGGGTGCCAGGTTGGCGCAGACGAACCCGGTCGCGCGCCCGACAGCCGCCTCGACCATGGCGATCGGCAGCTCCAGCTGGACGATCAACGGGGTTTCGATCCGGGCCGGCAACCGCGCGTTGGTGATCGTATGGTTGGCCCCCGCCGCGACGACGATCTGGTTCTCGCCGGACGGGTCCACGGCGATCAGGGCCACCCCGGTGGGCGCGTCGACGTCGGTCTCGACGCCCGACAGCTCGACGCCGAACGCCTCCAGCAGGGCCAGTGCCTCGTCGGCCATGGCATCGTCACCGACCCGCCCGATCAGCAGCACCTCGGCCCCCAGTTTGCGGGCCGCCAGTGCCTGATTGGCCCCCTTGCCGCCGGGATGTCGCGCCAGGGTCGCCCCGGTCACCGTCTCCCCGGGCTCCGGCAGGCTCGGTGCGCTGGCCACCAGGTCCAGGTTGATCGACCCGACGACGGTGATGTTCATGCTCGACCCCCCAGACGCCCGGTCAGCAGATCGAACACCCCCTGCCCGTCCGCCCAGGTCGCCCAGTGATGCCGCGCGGTCGCGCCATCGACCCGGAACTCGACCGCCGTATGGCCGCGCGTCAGGTCGCTCCCGGTCTCGACCTCGATCCGGCACGGTGCCAGCCGGAACAGTTCAGGCTGCAACAGCCACGCCACCGTGCACGGGTCATGCAACGGGGCCGCGTCCCAGCCGACGATTTCCCGCTCGATGCTCTGCGAGAACCGCAGCAGCCTCGCCGCCGTCGTCGCCCGCGCATCGCCGACCGCCTCCAGCGCCGCGATCCGGCCCTCGGTCGCCCGCACCTGATGCGTCGCATCCAGCCCCAGGACGACCATCTCGCAGCCCGAGGCAAAGACCTCGGCCGCCGCATCCGGGTCGGCCCAGATGTTGAACTCGGCGGACGCCGTGATGTTACCGCCTTCGGACCTCGCCCCGCCCATGGCCACGACCGGGCCCAGCCGGGCCGCCAGCCGGGGCTCCGCCCTCATCGCCAGCGCCAGATTGGTCATCGGTCCCATCAGGGCGATTGCGACCGACCCCTCCGGCGCGTCCATCACGATCCGCGTCAGGGCGTCCGCCTGATGACCGTCCGCCAGCGGCGCATCCGGCTCGAACACCTCGAGCCAGCCCAACCCCTCGGCCCCGTGGAACTCGCTCGCCCCCGCCGGCTCGCGTCTCAGCGGCACGCCCGCGCCGGCAAAGACGGGCACATCCTCGCGTCCGGCGATCTGGCGGATGATCCGGGCATTTCGACTGGTCCGCGCGACCGGCACGTTTCCGCCCACGGTGATGATCGCCCTGATGTCCAGCTCGGGCGAGGCGAAGGCCAGCAACAGGCCGACGGCGTCGTCCACCCCCGGGTCGCAGTCGATGATCAGACTCTGTGGTTTCATCCGCCGATCCATGCCGATGACGACCGGATCGGGCAAGCCGTCAGCGCAGGCACGCGTCCACGCAGGCCTGCGCGAGGACCTCGGCCGAATCCACAAACGGCACCGACACCTCCCCCGCGTCCAGCAGCAGCGGCACCTCCGTGCACCCGGCGATGATCGCATCGGCCCCGGCTGTGGTCAGCGCCCGCGCCAGCCTTGCCATCTCCGCCCGGTTCGCAGGCCCGGTATCGCCCCGCTTCACGCCATAGACGCAGGCCATGAAGGCCTCCCGGTCCGCCCCCGTCAGCAGGACGGGCCTTACCCCTACCGCCTCCAGCGCGGCCCGATACAGCGCCTCGCCACCCGGCGTCGCGAGGACGCCGATGGACCTCGCATCGTATCCCCCGACCACCGCGACCGTCGTCGCGATCATGTCGATGAAGGGCAGGCCGGCTGCCAGAATCCCCGCCTTCTGCGCGTGGGCAGTGTTGCATGGCATGGCCAGAACTTCGGCACCCGCCGCCTTGAGACGCAAGGCCATCGCCGCCAGTTCGACCTCGGCCTCGCCCAGCCGCGTATTCCGGTCCGGCACCTGGGGGTTCATGTCCATGACCACCCGGATGTGATCGGCGTCGCCCTGTGCGGGCGTCAGCGTCTGCACCCGCGCCAGAAACGCGACCGTGGCCGCCGGCCCCATCCCGCCCAGGACACCCAGTATCTTGCTCATCGCATCCGCCCGATCTTTGGAAACAGGATCTTTTGCACGGCGCGCGGCCGATCGGGGCAGCGCACCATCAGATTCTGAACACCGGCAACCATGGTCGCACGGACCCGAAATGAACAGCGGGGCCACATCACATCGTTTTGCGGTTTTGACCTCTGCCGTATCCGGCCCTAGGCTGGGGCCATCATCGGGGGATGGTTATGACCGCATCGAACGTCACGCAGGCCGGCACTCAGGACGGCAAGCGCTTTTTCCTTCTCAGCGCGATCGCCATGGTGCTGGTGATCTTCGCCGGATTCTCGCTGCAACTGGCCATGGGCCGGTCCAGCTTCCAGGCGCCGCCCCTCGTTCATGCCCATGCCATCGTCTTCATGGGCTGGGTCGTCATCTTCCTGCTCCAGAACCTCCTGATCGCGACGGGCCAGGTCCGGCTGCATCGCCCGCTGGGATGGATCGCCGCCGCCTGGCTGGTGCCGATGCTGGTTCTGGGCTGCCTCGTCACCGTGAACATGGTCCGCGCGGCTCATGTACCCTTCTTCTTCAGGCCGCTTCAGTTCCTGGTCTTCGATCCGGTTTCCCTCTTCGCCTTCATCGGCCTGACGCTCGCGGCCATCGGCTTCCGGCGCGCGACACCCTGGCACCAGCGTCTGCACTACTGTGCCATGGCCATCCTGATGGGACCGGCGCTCGGACGACTGCTGCCCCTGCCCCTGCTGATCCCCTGGGGCTGGGAAGCGACCTTCATCGTCAGCCTTGTCTTTCCGCTGATCGGCGTCCTTGCCGACCTGATGCGGAACGGACGCGTCCACCCCGCCTGGATCTGGGGCATAGGCGCCATGTTCGCGATGTTCGCGGCGATCGAGGCGATCACCTTTACGCCCGTCGGAACCGCCCTCTACGATGCGGTCACCGCCGGATCGCCGGGCGCGGCGATAGACCCCCTGGCCTTCCCGCCCTTCCCCGGCCCGCCGCCGGGCGCCGCCCCGGCCCCCTGACGCGGCACCCGGTCTAGGCTCCGAACATCGCGTCCAGTTCGCCCTGGTATCCGAACAGGCCCTGGGCTCCGCCGGTGTGCAGGAACACCACCCGCTCGCCCTCGAACCGGCCGGCCCGGGCCAGGGCGATCAGCCCCTTCATCGCCTTGCCGGTATAGACGGGGTCCAGCACGATCCCGTCGGTCCGCGCGGCCAGCACCAGCGCATCCACCACCGCCTGGTCGATCAGGCCATAGCCGGCACCGACATAGTCGCAGTCGGCCACCACCATCGAATCCTTCACCCGGTCCGCATGGCCCAGCAGGATGGCGGTCTCTTTCGCCAGCTTCAGCACATTGGCTTCCTGCTTCTCTTTCGGGGCCCGCACGCCGATGCCCAGCACCGGAATGTCGGCCCCCAGCACCGCCAGACCGGCCACAAGCCCCGCATGGGTGCCCGCGCTGCCGGTCGCCGTCACGATCCGGTCGATGGCCAGATCCAGTTCGTCCGCCTGCACCACGATCTCGCGCGCGCAGTCGACATAGCCCAGCGCGCCGATCGCGTTCGATCCGCCGCCCGGGATCACATAGGGCCGCCCGCCGCGCGCCCGCACCTCGTCGGCCGTCTTCTCCAGCTCGGCCGGCATGTCCGATCCTCCGGGCACGGATCGGATCGTCGCCCCGAACAGCCGGTCCATCAGGACGTTGCCGTTGTGGACATAGTCGACCGCCTTCGACCCGGTCCGCTCCTCCAGAATGACCTCGCATTTCAGGCCGGTCGCCGCCGCGGCCGCCGCCGTCTGGCGCACATGGTTGGACTGCACGGCCCCCTGGGTGATCAGGGTGTCGGCATCCTGCTCGAAGGCATCGCCCAGCAGGAACTCCAGCTTCCTCGTCTTGTTGCCGCCGCCCGCCAGGCCGGTGCAGTCGTCGCGCTTGATCCACAGGTCGATGCCCAGCGCCTCCGACAGCCGGGGCAGGGGCTCCAGCGGCGTGGGCAGGTGCGCCAGGCGCAGGCGGGGAAAGCGGGCGAGGTGCATGGGATCGGGCTCCGGTTGTCCCCCTCCCTAACACCCGGTGCCCCGCCCCGGGAATGGACACCCGCCGCCGCCGGGCCTATCGTCGCCGTGTTCTCCGGGGAGCCGCAGGTCAGCGGCTGAGATTGGCGTATCCGCCTGACCCGTCGAACCTGATCCGGGTCATGCCGGCGAAGGGATGAGACACAGGTCCACGCGACAGGACCCTCGCCCCCCGTCGGCGCGACCCTCTGCAAGCCCGGAGGCCGCCATGAACATCCACGTCACGCCCGAAGCGAATGCCGGTGAGGCTCAAGCAGCGAGCGACCGCGTCGCGAGCGATAGCCTCCCGCTCAAGGACGCCCGCGAGCAGGTGATGAAGGAGACCGGCACCATCCCGACCGGCGAGCGCGCCGGCTCCCGCAAGGTCTATGTCCAGGGCGAACTCTACCCCGACATCCGCGTCCCCTTCCGCGAGGTCGCCCTGCACCCGTCGGCCAATGAGCCGCCGCTGACGATCTATGACTCGTCGGGCCCCTACACCGACCCGACCGTCACCATCGACATCAAGAAGGGCCTGCCCCTGGTCAAATCCAGCTGGCAGCTGGACCGCGGCGACATCGCCCCCGTCGCCAACCCCCGCGAGGTCAAACCCGAGGACAACGGCCACGCGTCGGGCAAGACCCTCGCCCCCCGTTTCGACACCTCGCGCCACAGGGTCTTCAAGGGCGTCCCCGGTCGCCCGGTGACCCAGTACGAATACGCCAACGCCGGCATCATCACGCCCGAGATGGAATACGTCGCCATCCGCGAGAACCTGCGGAGAGAAGTGGCGAGGGACGAGTGGCGCGTGGCGAGTGAGATCGCCCCCACCATCACCCTGGCCGACGGATCGACCGTCGCCATTCCCGCCTCGTCTTCCTCGCCACTCGCCACTCGCCCCTCGCCACTCCCCCGCGACGGCGAATCCTTCGGCGCGTCCATCCCCGACTTCGTCACGCCCGAGTTCGTCCGTCAGGAGATCGCGCGCGGCCGGGCCATCATCCCGCACAACATCAACCACCCCGAGGTCGAGCCGATGATCATCGGCCGCAACTTCCTGGTGAAGATCAACGCCAACATCGGCAACTCGGCGGTCCTGTCCAGCGTGGACGACGAGGTCGACAAACTGGTCTGGGCCACCCGCTGGGGGGCCGACAACGTCATGGACCTGTCGACGGGCCGGAACATCCACAACATCCGCGACTGGATCATCCGCAACGCGTCGGTCCCCATCGGCACCGTCCCCATCTATCAGGCGCTGGAGAAGGTCAACGGCGTCGCAGAGGACCTGACCTGGGAGGTGTTCCGCGACACCCTGATCGAACAGGCCGAACAGGGCGTCGACTATTTCACCATCCACGCGGGCGTCCGCCTGCCCTTCATCCCCATGACCGCCAAACGCGTCACCGGCATCGTCTCACGCGGCGGCTCCATCATGGCCAAATGGTGCCTCAGCCATCACCGCGAGAGCTTCCTGTATGAGCATTTCGAGGAGATCTGCGACATCATGCGGGCCTATGACGTCAGCTTCTCGCTCGGCGACGGCCTGCGCCCCGGCTCCATCGCCGATGCGAATGACGAGGCCCAGTTCGCCGAACTGCGCACCCTGGGCGAACTGACGAAGATCGCCTGGGCGAAGGGCTGCCAGGTCATGATCGAGGGCCCCGGCCATGTGCCGATGCACAAGATCAAGGCCAATATGGATGAGCAGCTGAAACACTGCCACGAGGCGCCCTTCTATACGCTCGGACCGCTGACGACCGACATCGCGCCGGGCTATGACCACATCACCTCGGCCATCGGCGCGGCCATGATCGGCTGGTTCGGCACGGCGATGCTGTGTTACGTCACGCCCAAGGAGCATCTGGGCCTGCCCGACCGTCAGGACGTCAAGGACGGCGTCATCACCTACAAGATCGCCGCCCACGCCGCCGACCTCGCCAAGGGCCACCCCGGCGCCCGCCTGCACGACGACGCCCTGTCACGCGCCCGGTTCGAGTTCCGCTGGGAGGATCAGTTCAACCTCGGCCTCGACCCCGAGACCGCCCGCAAATACCACGACGCCACCCTGCCCAAGGAGGCCCACAAGACCGCCCACTTCTGCTCCATGTGCGGCCCGAAATTCTGCTCGATGAAGATCAGCCAGGACATCCGCAGGGACGCGGCGGCACAGAACGACGCGGGGGGTTCGCTGGCGGAGGCGGAAGCGGGGATGGCGGAGATGTCGGCGAAGTTCCGGGCGGGGGGGAGTGTGGTGGAGGTGAAGGTTTGAAACCTCTCGTTGCAATCCGCCTGAAGATGTGAATATCGTTCAGGCGGTGCGAGCGTGGTTTGTATTTTGGTCGCGTTACTGCGACCGCCTCTTGTCTACGGTAGTATATACGCCCGTGGCGAGCAGACACCCTGAGACTACCTGGATACAACGGCACGGCCTGCATGGTTGATATCGCGCTCGCACCACCTCCGCCGCGCTTGAACACGATAACGACTACTCGCGAGTTGGCCGCTATGATGGGGGTCAACTATGCGTCCGAACTTTCATATATATTGTATCGATTCCCTCCATCGGGAAGATATCGATCATTTCAAATTGATAAGAAGAGTGGTGGTCAACGTCAGATTGACGTTCCCATTCGCCTGCTGAAGAAGATCCAACGTCGACTCCTCATTCTCTTGGAAGAAATATACGACGCCCCACCAGCCGTCCGTGGTTTCGAACTCTGCGAATCGATCATAACAAATGCCCAATCTCATGTTGGGCAAAGATTTATCCTAAATGTAGATATTCAAGATTTCTTTCCGTCGATCCATTTCTCGAGAATTTCCGGTATACTTCAATCAAGCAGATATCGCATCCACCGTAGTGTGGCTGTGGCTATTGCCCAACTTTGCTGCAAAGAGGGAGTGGTACCTATCGGCGCACCGACATCAGGCATCATTTCGAATATTGTTTGCGGGCCCTTAGACTCCTCTTTGCTAAGATTAGCGAAAGAACATCGCTTAACTTACACGCGATACGCCGACGACATTACGTTTTCGACTTCCAATAGTCGCAACTTTGAATCGGCAACAGGCGTCCACTTGGGTGAAAATTTTGTGTCTAGAGGATCGGGCATGTTATCTGATAGTTTCAAGGCACTTTTTCTTCAAAATGGCTTTACGCTGAACGATCAAAAGTGCGTGGCTATGTCTCGTCATGTTCGCCAGCGAGTTACAGGGCTAACAGTAAACAAAAAAGTAAACGTTTCGACTACGTTCTACAGAAATCTTAGAGCTACCATTAGAGCTATAGAACATCACGGATACGACTCTGCCAACAATGAATATTTATCGAAATTCAGAACCGTATTCCAAGCCAATAATCTTCGAGATAATGTTTTGGGCAGATTGTCCTTCCTAGGCAATGTGCTGAATTATTCCGAACGTTACAATAAGCTTGCGAGACGCGCGCAGGCGGCCTTCCCGGATTCTCGCATCAAGCGGCCGAGGGACCAGAGGGAGCGGTCAATCTATGTACTGAATGTCCTTCCAAATGGATTTTGGGGAAGCGCCTTCTATATAGGAAACGGCAATTTCCTAACTGCCGCTCATCTCTTCGACCGAACAGATGAGATGAAGGTCTGCCGGCTCCGTTGCCCGACACATTTTCCAGGAGAAATTTCTGCTGTCGTGGCTGATATCGACTACGAGCTGGATATCGCTTTGGTGCGACCCACCGGATCGTTCGACATAGCTAGGCCTTCAATTCCACTGGACGCGAAAGATGTCCGCATAGGTGATGATGTACTGGCCTGCGGGTTTCCGCAGTATAATGATGGTAATTCTATATCCACAATATCAACCCGGATAACGGCACACCGAAACTTGGCTCATGCAATGAGGATGGAGGTCGACAGACCTTTATCTCACGGATCAAGCGGTGGTCCAGTTTTCAGCGGTGACGGCTTCTTCGTGGGCGTTATTCTTAGTGGACCTGAGCTGGGAGATGACTTCTCGCCGATGTCTTACTCATTCACAGCCTTTAATGTGCTTCGAGCTAAAATCGATCAATGGCTGGCGTAGGCCCCCCCTCGTCCTCCTCGCCGGTCCGAACCGGGCCGGGAAGCCCCCCTTCATCAACCGCTTCCTGCGCGAGCGCGCGGAGGCGTTCCCGTTCGTCCATCCCGACGAGGCCTCCCTTTCCCGCTGGGAGAGGGAGACGGAACGGGAAGGCTCAGCGCGGCATGCCTGACAGCTGCAGGTCGATCACGTTCAGGATTTCGGCGACGCCGATGGTGAAGACGCCGCCGTGTGCGCCGCGCCATTCGGCGATGCCCGGCCGGTAATCCGGCATCTCCGGGTGTTTGGCGGACAGCCGGGTCACGCTCGCGTCCAGAGTCTGACGACTGACCGGGGCATGGGCGATCTCCGTCGGCCCCCAGCCCGCGTCAGGCCGAATGCCGGTGATCGAGATGTGATAGATCCGCCCGACGACGCCACCGTCCTCGATCTCCCGGATCATCAGCAGCGATTGCGGCTCCTGCGGGCGGGTTCGGTACTCCCAGACCTGTCCCACCGCATAGGGATCGGCCGACGTCTGGCCGGGGGCTGCGAACAGGGTCACCAGCAACGCCGTCAAAACCGCGATCATCGGACACCCTCCACCTGGACCGAGCTTCCCATGCCGGGCGCGCCGGGCGCAAACGGGAATGCACTGGGCCATGGTCAGCCTTGGCCTCAGGTATGAGATGCGTCATGCTCACTCCGTCCTCCTCGCCGGACCGAACGGCGCCGGGAAGACCCCCTTCATCCACCGCGTCCTGCCTGAGCGCGCGGAGGCGGCCCCGTTCGTCAATCCCGACGAGGTCTCCCTCTCCCGCTTCCGACCCTCTCCCATTGGGAGAGGGCTTGAGCGTCCAGGAGCGCAGCGATTGGAAACGCGAAAGGGTGAGGGTCGGGTGGGTCAGTCGGCGTAAGCCGTAGCACGGACCGGGGCCCCCGTCTGGCAAAAGCCCCTCACCCTTTCGGCTGGCGGCGCGCTGCGCTTGCCGAGCCTCAAGCCCTCTCCCGACGGGAGAGGGGGCGAAAACCGGTCACAGCAACCCCACCGCCCGCGCCTGGTCGCGGATCGCCTCGTCGATCCGCCAGGGCTCCCCCAGCGCGATCTCATTCGTGAAGCGGACCACCGTCCACCCCAGGGCCTCGATCTCGGTCTGGCGCAGGTGATTCCGCAAGATCACGTCGTCGCGGTCGTGCACCCCGCCGTCAATCTCGATCACCAGCCGCAAGGGCACACAGGCAAAATCCACGATGTAGCGGCCGATGGCGTGCTGGCGGCGTACCTTGAAGCCATCGACCGCCCCGCCCCTCAGCCGCGCCCAGACGCGCTGCTCGGCCAGACCGGTCGACTGGCGAAGATCGCGAGCGCGGGACATGGCTTCAAACTAGCTTCCTTCTCCCGGCGGGAGAAGATGGCCGCGTAGCGGACGGATGAGGGGTTGGCCTCTCAGTCGGCGTGAGCCGTCACACGGGCGATGCCCGACTTCAGCGGCAGCCCCTCACCCTTTCGGCTTCACGCATCGCTGCGCTCTGCGAGCCTCAAGCCCTCTCCCTCTGGGAGAGGGTTCACGCGAGGAGGATCACCCCTCCCCCGCCATCTTCCGCAACGCCTCCTCGAACACCCCCGCCGGCTGGCCGCCGGAGATCAGCCATTTCCCCTCCACCACCACGGCGGGCACGGCGTTGATCCCCCGCGACCGCCACAGTTCCTCCACCTCGCGCACCTCGGCGGCATAGAGGTCGTCGGCCAGGACCTCGACGGCCTTGTCCCGGTGCAGCCCGGCGGCCGCCGCTGCATCGGCCAGCACCACCGGGTCGGCCAGCGACCGTCCGTCGGTGAAATGCGTGCGGAACAGGGCTTCCTTCAACGCCCGCTGCTCGCCCGGTCCCACGGTGCCGGCCCAGTGCAGCAGCCGGTGGGCGTCGAAGGTGTTCCAGATTCGGCTGTCGGGCCCCATCCGCATCTCGAACGGCCCGTTCCCGGTGTCTGGCCACGCCTCGGCCGCCCGTTCGGTGATCATGGCCCGGTTGGCGGCCGACTGTTCGGGGGTCGAGCCGTATTTGCGGGCGATGTGCTCAGCCGTATTCTCGCCCTCGGCCGCCATGCCGGGGTTCAGCTCGAACGGCTGGAAATGGACCTCCGCCTCGATCCCCTCGGCCTTCAGCGTCCTGAGCGCCGCCTCCAGCCCGCCCAGCCCCACCACGCACCAGGGGCAGACGACGTCGGAGACGAAATCGATATGCAGGGTCTTTGTCATGGGGGGCATATAACCATCCTTCTCCCCTTGCGGGAGAAGGCAACGGATGTCCGCTCCCGCACCCCCAAATGTCCACGCTCGCGCCGATTTCCCACGTCCTTTCAACACCCGATCACGCGATCACCCCCTCGAACGCGCCCACATATCCGGCCATGCGATCCTGCCGCCCGCAGTTTCACCTCGGGAGGCACGCCGTGGCCTGGTCGGACGACGAAGACGATTTCAACCCGCCGCCCTATGACCCCTTCGGCCTGTTGCCGCAGCCTGAGGGCGCGCCTGCCCCCATTTCCACGCGATCGGAGCCCCGCAGCGGCCACCGCTTCGTCTCCGAGACCCACTGGGCGGCCGCGCGCGACGCCTATCTGGACGGAGAGAGCGCCGCCTCGATCTCGGCGCGGTTCGGCATGGCCGAGCGCACGATCCGGGCGCGGGCGCGGGAACAGGGCTGGCGGCGCGCCGATCAGGCGGGCGCGGTGCGCCCCCTCGTCGAATATGCGGTCGAGCACGACGGCCGGGACGCCCTGATCGACGACACCCTGGACGAGGTCTCCCTCGACGTCCTGGTCGAGCGGGCCCTGTTGCGCGTGCGGCGCGCCATCGCCGCCGACCGGGCCGTCGAGGCGGGGCGCTGGATCCGGACCCATCGCCGTCTCGCCGAAATGGTCGAGGCCCGGCGCCAGGCCGAAGCCGCCGCCAGGGCTGCGGCCGAGGCGGCCGCGGCCGAGGCGGCCCGCGCCGCCGAGCCCGAACGCTTCACCAATATCTGGGAGGCCAAACAGGCCGAGCGCCGCATCCTGAACCAGCGCGAGGCCGATGCCTATGTGGCGTCCAGCACCGTGCTGTCCGAAGCCCTCTCCGCCCGCCTCGGCCCGCCCCAACTGGACGGTCTGCACGGTCTGCATGGTGCCGACGAAAATTTTTCCGGCGATCCGTGAGGGGGGCCTCCGCCCTCGACCGGACACCTGACCGACTGGCGCCGAAGGGGATGCGCGACTAGAGACAGGCCATGCGCCTCGCCTTCATGGGTACCCCCGACTTCGCCGTGCCGTCCCTGGCCGAGCTAATCGCCAGTGGCCATGAGGTCGTGGCCGTCTACAGCCAGCCGCCTCGGCCGAAGGGCCGGGGTCAGAAGCTGACGCCCTCGCCGGTCCACGCCTTTGCCGAGGCCATGGGGCTGCCGGTCTTTACCCCCGCCTCGATGAAGGCCGCCGACGCCATCGAGACGTTCGCGAGCCTGGATCTCGATGCCGCCTGCGTCGTCGCCTATGGCCAGATCCTGAAGGCAGAGGTGCTGTCGGCGCCCCGGCTGGGCTGTTTCAACCTGCACGGCTCGCTGTTGCCGCGCTGGCGGGGGGCCGCGCCGATCCAGCGGGCCATCATGGCCGGGGACCGCCAGACCGGGGTCCAGATCATGCGGATGTCGGAGGGCCTCGACGAGGGGGCCATCCTGCTCAGCGAGGTCCTGCCCATCGCCCCCGACGACACGGCCGCCACCCTGTCGGACCGCATGGCCACGACGGGGGCCACCCTGTGGACCCGCGCCCTGGCCGCCATCGAACGCGGCGGCGTCACCGAGACGGAACAGGTCGGCGAGGCGACCTATGCCCGGAAGATCACCCCGGCCGAGGCCCGCATCGACTGGACCCGCCCCGCCGCCGGACTGGATTGCCACATCCGGGGCCTGTCCCCCTTCCCCGGCGCCTGGTTCGAGGCCCCCGGTCCGGACGGCCCCGTCCGGGTCAAGGCCCTGATGTCCATGCCCAGCCTGAAGGGCGCGGGCGCGCCGGGCGAGGTCCTCGACGGGGCGCTGCTGATCGGGACCGGTGACGGCGCCGTGCGCCTGCTCCGCGTCCAGCGCGAGGGCAAGGCGGCGCAGGATCCGGCCGACTTCCTGCGGGGCTTCCCCCTGCCCGTCGGGACCGTGCTGGGCTGATGCCGCGCTATCGGCTGACGCTGGAGTACGACGGCGGCCCCTATGCAGGCTTCCAGGCCCAGGACGGCCTGCCGACGGTCCAGGGCGTGGTCGAGGCTGCGGTCACGGCCTTCTGCGGCCAGACCGTCCGCATCGCCGCCGCCGGCCGCACCGACTCGGGCGTCCACGCCACCGGCCAGGTCGCCCACGTCGATCTCGATCGGGACTGGCCCGCCGCCACCGTCATGAACGCCCTGAACGCCCATATGGTGAAGGAGGGCGTGGCCGTGCTGGACTGCCAGGCCGTGCCCGACGACTGGCACGCCCGCTTCTCGGCCACCGGGCGGCGCTATCTCTACCGCATCCTGAACCGCCCCGGCCGCCCGGCGCTGGAGCGGGGCAAGGTCTGGCACGTCCGCCGCCCCCTCGACGTCGCGGCCATGCAGGCGGGCGCCGACCACCTGATCGGCCACCACGACTTCACCACCTTCCGCGACCTGGCCTGCCAGTCGAAGTCACCCGAGAAGACCCTCGACATCGCCCGCGTCACTGCGGTGGGACAGGAGGTCCATCTGGTGTTCGAGGCCCGCTCCTTCCTCCACCGCCAGGTCCGCTCGATGACCGGCACCCTGGTCGAGGTGGGTCTCGGCCGCTGGGCACCTGAGGACGTCAAGACGGCGCTGGACGCCCGGGACCGTACCGCCTGCGGCCCCGTCTCGCCCGCCGACGGCCTCTATCTGACGGGCGTGGCCTACGACGCCGGGGTCTGAGCCGCCTTGGCCCGCTGGCGCCAGGCATGCAGCAGCGGCTCGGTATAGCCGTTCGGCTGGCTCAGCCCCTCGAACACCAGGGCCCGCGCCGCCTGAAAGGCCAGCGACCCTTCCGGATCATCCGCCATCGGACGATACAGCGGATCGCCCGCATTCTGCCCGTCGACCTTCGCCGCCATCCGCAGGAAGGCCGCCTCGACCTGCCCCGCCGAGCAGACCCCGTGCTGCAGCCAGTTGGCGATATGCTGCGAACTGATCCGCAGCGTCGCCCGGTCCTCCATCAGCCCGATGTCGTGGATGTCCGGCACCTTGGAACAGCCCACGCCCTGGTCGATCCAGCGCACGACATAGCCCAGGATGCCTTGGGCGTTGTTGTCCAGCTCGTCGGCGACCTCCTGCTCCGACCCGTTGGCTCCGTTCGCCAGCGGCGGCGTCAGCAGGTCCACCAGCCCCGGTACCGGCCGTTGCGCGACCGCCTTCTGCACCGCGAACACATCGACGGCGTGATAGTGCAGCGCATGCAGGGTCGCGGCGGTCGGCGACGGCGTCCAGGCCGTGTTCGCCCCGGTCCGCGGATGGCCGATCTTCTGCTCCAGCATGTCGGCCATCCGGTCGGGCGCTGCCCACATCCCCTTGCCGATCTGCGCCCGGCCCGACAGGCCGCACGCCAGACCGATGGCGACGTTCCGCGCCTCATACGCCGCGATCCATTTCGAGGCCTTGATGTCGGCCTTGCGCACCATCGGCCCGGCCTGCATCGCCGTGTGGATCTCGTCCCCGGTGCGGTCGAGAAAGCCCGTGTTGATGAAGACGATCCGGTCCTTCACCGCGTGGATACAGGCCGCCAGATTGGCGCTGGTGCGGCGCTCCTCGTCCATCACCCCGACCTTGATCGTGTGCCGCGCCAGTCCCAGCAGATCCTCGACCGCGTCGAACAGGGCGTTGGTGAAGGCCGCCTCATCCGGCCCATGCATCTTCGGCTTGACGATATAGACCGACCCCGCCGCCGAGTTGGTGAAGGCACTCCTCTTTCCCGAAACGGGCCCCTTCAGATCGTACAGGGCGATCAGCGAGGTCACGATGGCGTCCAGTATGCCCTCGGGTGCCTCCGACCCGTCCGGCAGGAGGATCGCCGGATTGGTCATCAGGTGCCCGACATTCCGCACAAAGAGCAACGATCGCCCCTTGAGCGTCCGGCTCGATCCGTCGTCGGCGACATAGGTCAGATCGGGGGCCAGCGTCCGTTCCAGCGTCTTGCCGCCCTTCTGGAAACTGGCTTTCAGGTCGCCCTTCATCAGCCCCAGCCAGTTGCGATAGGCCGCGACCTTGTCCTCGGCGTCCACGGCGGCGACAGAGTCTTCCAGGTCGCAGATGGTCGACAGGGCCGATTCCAGGATCACGTCCGCGATCCCGGCCGGGTCGGTCGCCCCGATCGGATGGTTCCGGTCGAAGACGACCTCGATGTGCAGGCCATTGTTGCGATACAGGACCCCGCGCTCCGTCCTGCCGACGAACTGGTCCTGATGTTTCAGGGCGATGGCGTGGGCGAAGTGCTCGTCCGCATCGGCCCAGGACCCGGTTTCCAGCGGCACCGCCTCGTCCAGGAACGCCCGGGCCCGCGCCACGACCCGCGCCCCGCGCGCGGTGTCGTAACCCCCACCCGGGGGCAGGTCCCCAAGCGCGTCGGTGCCATACAGCGCGTCGTACAGACTGCCCCAACGCGCGTTTGCGGCGTTCAGCAGGAACCGCGCATTCAGGATCGGCACGACCAGCTGCGGCCCGGCCAAGGTGGCCAGCTCAGGGTCCACATTCCGCGTCGTGATCTGGAACGGCGCGGGTTCCTCGACCAGATATCCGATCTCACGCAGGAAGGATTCGGTTGCCACGGGATCGTGCGGCTGACCCTTTCTCGCCTCGTGCCAGGCATCGATCCGGGCCTGCAGCTCGTCCCGCCGCGCCAGCAGGGCGCGGTTCTGCGGCGCAAACCGCGCGAACACCCCGGCCACGCCGACCCAGAAGGCGTCCGCCGCCATGCCCAGCCCCGGCAGCACCTCGTCTTCCAGAAAGGCCGACAGCTGTCGATCGACCGACAGGCCGGCACGGTCGTTGTGGGTCATGCGATTTCTCCAGCGCGAGCCAGGCGGGGAGGTGGCTCGTAACAATGCGTGATCGCACTAGAGCGGGGCCAGGCCGGACCTGCAAGCCCATCCGGAGATGACACCGGTGACAATGCCAGGAGCACAGGCCTAGTCTGGCGAAAAGTCCGAAGGAAGCCGCCGTGGATCGCAGACCTGCCCCAGACCGACGCTCCGTCCTGGTGACAGGACTTGCCCTGCCGTTCCTGACCCCGTCCGCCCGGGCGCAGGGAATCCATCCGGTCGTCGCCACCACCCACGGCCCGGTGCGGGGCCAGCGGGATGCGGGCGTGACTGTCTTCAAGGGCATACGCTACGGGGCCGACACCGCGCCACGCCGGTTCCAGCCGCCCGCGCCACCCACGCCCTGGACCAGCCCGGTCGAAGCCTTCAACTACGGCCCGGCCAGTCCGCAGGGCGGTTCCGAGCCGAACCAGGCCGAGGATTGCCTGTTCCTCAATATCTGGTCGCCGGGCCTGGACGCCGGGCGTCGACCCGTGATGGTCTATATCCACGGCGGAGCCTATTCGAGCGGATCGGGGTCCAGCCCGCTCTACGACGGCACGCGACTGGCCCGACGCAACGACGTGGTCGCCGTTACCGTCAACCACCGGCTGGGGCCTTTGGGCTATGCCTATCTGGCGCGGATCGCCGGCGCGCCCTTCCTCGACAGCGGCAATGCCGGGCAGCTGGACCTGATCCTGGCGCTGCAATGGGTGCGCGACAACATCGCGGCCTTCGGCGGCGATCCCGGCCGCGTCATGGTTTTTGGCCAGTCGGGCGGCGGGGCCAAGATCGCGACGATGATGGCCACCCCGGCCGCGGCGGGCCTGTTCCACCGCGCCGCCACCATGAGCGGCCAGCAGGTCACCGCCTCGGGCCCCTGGAATGCCACACGACGGGCCGAGGTCTTCCTCGACGCCCTGGGCCTGCCGAGAGACCGCGCCGCCGAGGCCGCGACCCTGCCGGTCGCGGACATTCTGAAGGCGACCGAGGCGACCGACCCCGTGCTGGGCTTCGGCGGCCTTTATTTCGGCCCGGTGCTGGATGACCGCAGCCTGCGACGCCATCCCTTCTATCCCGACGCCCCTGCCCAGTCGGCCCACATCCCGATGATCATCGGCAATACCCACGACGAGACCAAGGCCTTCCTGGGCGGCGATCCCGCGAACTTCAGCCTGACCTGGGACGACCTGCCCGGAAAGATGACCAACCGCGAGTTCCGCATCGACGTCGCGCCCGAGCCGGTCATCGCCGCCTACCGCCGGATGTATCCGGCCTACACGCCGTCCGACGTCTTCTTCGCCGCCACCACCGCCGCGCGCTCGTGGCGCGGGGCGATCATCGAGGCGGAGGCCCGCGCGGCATCGGGGTCGCCCGCCTTCGTCTATCAGCTGGACTGGACGTCCCCCATCGACGGCGGGCGTCGCGGGGCCATGCACACCGACGACATCCCGCTGGCGCTCGACAACGTCATGGCGACCGGCAGCCGCGCCCAAGGTCCGCAGGCACAGGGGATGGCCGACCGCCTGTCGCAGGCCTTCGCCGCACTGGCCCGCGACGGGGATCCCAACCACCCCGGCCTGCCGGCCTGGACCCCCTATGACCTCACGCGCCGCCAGACGATGATCATGGACGAGCCGGCCCGGATGGAGGACGATCCGCGCGGTGGCGAACGCCGCCTGTTCGCCGCCATCCCCTATATCCAGCCCGGAACCTGATGCCCCGAAAGCCGTCGAAGCCCGCCGCGCCGCCTCCCGTGGCGAAGTCCGGGCCACGGCTGTTCCGGCTCCATGGCCACCTGCTGACCGGACTCCTGCTCGCCTTCGTGGTCGCCCTGGCGTCTCCGCCGGAATGGCGCTGGACGGTGCGCCTGGCCAGCGGCTGGGATGCGGGCGTGGCCCTGTTCCTGATGCTGACCTTCATCAGGATGGCGCGGGCCCGATCGGTCGATGCCATCCGCCAGCGCGCCGCCGACCTGGACGAGGGCGGCACCGCCATCCTGCCGCTCAGCCTGCTCGCCGCCATGGCCAGCGTCGTGGTCGTGGTCTCCGAAGCCGCCTCGGCCAGCGGCGAGAACCCGGCCACCGCCGCCGCCCTGATCCTCGGCACGGAGGCCCTGTCGTGGCTGTTCGTCCACGTCATCTTCGGCCTGCACTATGCCCACCGCTTCTATGCGCCGGACGAAGCGAACGCGGACACCGGCGGCCTGATCTTTCCAGGCGGAGCGGAGCCTGATTATTGGGACTTCCTGCATTTTTCGCTGGTGATCGGTGTCGCCAGCCAGACCGCCGACATCCAGATTTCCGAACAGCGCATCCGCCGCCTGTCCACGGTCCACAGCGTGACCGCCTTTGTGTTCAACACCGTTCTGGTGGCCCTGGCGGTGAACCTGGCGGTCAGCCTGATCTGAGCCTCGCCTTGACTTTGCCGCAACAACGGCCCATCTGCCGCCCCGTCGCACTCTGGCGATCCCCGGTGCGCTCCAGCGCGTGTGGGTCTTCCTCCCAAGCGAAGACCTGACTGTAGAAGCGGCCGGCCCTCAAGATTCATTCGCTGCCCGGACACGCGGGGCGGCGCCCGATCAAGCCCGCGATTGCCACACTGGCGATCCGTCGGGATTGGCGGCGCGCGGTCCTTTGGCGTCAATGCCCGGCCGATGCGCGTCGCCGCACGCGAAAGAACGCCTACCTTGACCACCACCTTCGAATCCTTCGGCCTGAACAAGGCCCTGCTGCAGGCCCTCACCACCGAGGGCTACACCGTCCCCACGCCCATCCAGGCCCAGGCCATTCCCTCGGTCATGCTCGGCAAGGACCTTTTAGGCATCGCCCAGACCGGCACCGGCAAGACCGCAGCCTTCGCCCTGCCGATCCTGCATCGCCTGGCCGAGAACCGCGTCGCCCCCCTGCCGCGCACCACGCGCTGCCTGATCCTGTCGCCGACGCGCGAACTGGCCAGCCAGATCGCCGACAGCTTCAAGGCCTATGGACGCCACCTCGGCTTCAAGGTCGCGGTCGTGTTCGGCGGCGTGAAATATGGCCCGCAGGAACGGGCCATCCAGGCTGGCCTCGACGTCCTGGTCGCCACGCCCGGCCGTCTGCTGGATCACATGCAGCAGAAGACCCTGGACCTGTCCTCGACCGAGATCTTCGTCCTCGACGAGGCCGACCAGATGCTGGACCTGGGCTTCGTCAAGCCGATCCGTCAGATCGTCAGCCGCATCCCGGCCAAGCGCCAGAACCTGTTCTTCTCGGCCACCATGCCGACCGAGATCGGCAAGCTGGCCGGCGAACTTCTGAAGGAGCCCGTCAAGGTCCAGGTGACGCCGCAGTCGACCACGGTCGAGCGCATCAACCAGTCGGTCATCCACGTCGAACAGGGCCGGAAGCGCGCCCTGCTGACCGAGATGTTCGCTGACGACAACTTCACCCGCTGCCTGGTCTTCACCAAAACCAAGCACGGTGCCGACAAGGTCGCGGCCTATCTGGAGGCCGGCGGCGTCCAGGCCGGCGCGATCCACGGCAACAAGTCCCAGCCCCAGCGTGAGCGCACCCTGGCCGCCTTCAAGGCAGGCAAGCTGCGCGTGCTCGTCGCCACCGACATCGCCGCCCGCGGCATCGACGTGGACGGCGTCTCGCACGTCGTGAATTTCGAACTGCCCTTCGTGCCGGAAGCCTATGTGCACCGCATCGGCCGGACGGCTCGCGCGGGTGCCGATGGTTCTGCCATCAGCTTCGTCGCCGGCGACGAGATGAAGCTGCTCAAGGACATCGAGAAGGTCACCCGCCAGAAGATCCCCGCCACAGACCGGCGCAACGACAAGTCGCTGGGCCTGTTGGACCAGTCGATCATGGCCGCCGGCGTCGGCACCAAGGCCACCATGCCCGACCGCGAGGATCGCCCTCGTGGCGAGGGTCGCAACCGCAATCCGCGGCGCGATGGCGTCAAGAAAGAGCACGGCGGCCAGCCGCATCGCGTTCGCGGCAAGGGTGCCCCGAACCGGGACGGCGCGCGTGACGGCAGCGGACGCGACCAGAACCGGGGCCACAATGGCGACCGTTCGATCGTCAACGTCGTGCCGTTCGACCCGCTCGCGGCCGACCGCGCGCGCTCGGCCGCCTCTGCCAATCGCCCGGTCGGCGAGACCCGTCCCGACGGCGAAATCCGCCGCCGCCCCCGCGGCCGTCGCCCCTCCAACGGCGGCAAGGGCTACGTCGCCAAGGGCTGACGCTCACAGCCAAGCGGACGACGGCGGGCCTTGCGAAAGGCCCGCCGTCTTCAGGCCTGGCGGGACGTCGAAATGCCGGCCGCGCCCAGCGCCGCCGCCAGGGCGTCGACCGCCGCCTCGACCGCAGCCGCATCCCGGCCACGCACGACCAGGTTCGTTCCGACCTCCCCGTCCGAGCCCGCCCCGAACGGATAGCTGCCGAACGACAGGTCGCGGCTGGCCCTGGCCGCCTCCGCCAGCGGTGCCGCGATCGCCCCCTCGCCCACGCCGGTGACTCTCAGCGTCCGAGCATGGACCACAGCCCCGGTCCGGAGCCGGGGCACCAGGTCCTCCAGCATCGCCGTCATGATCCTGGGCACGCCCGCCATGACGAAGACATTGCCGATCTGAAATCCGGGTGCGTCCGTGACCGGATTGGCGATGAGCACCCCGCCGTCGGGGATCCGCGCCATCCGCCGCCGCGCTTCGTTCAACTCATCGCCGTAGCGCCGCTCCAGGATGGCGAGGGCATCGTCCCGTTCGCCGATGGCCACACCGAAGGCCTCGGCCACGCAGTCCGCTGTGATGTCATCGTGCGTCGGCCCGATGCCGCCGGTGGTGAAGACGTAGTCGTGAGCCGCCCTCAACGCGTTCAGCGCCTCGATGATCTGCCCCGGCCGGTCACCCACGGTGCGCGCCTCCAGCAGGTCGATCCCCAGTGCCGCCAGGAATCGGGCGATGGTGTTCAGATTGGTGTCCGCCGTCCGCCCGGACAGGATTTCATCGCCGATGATCAGGACGGCGGCGGTGGGGGATGTGTGTTCCATGCCGCTCACCTACGCCGCCCTGGCCCGGCCGCAAGGGGTCGCGCCCCCTTGCCCTTTCGCGGCACCCTGAAACGGCTTGAGATTTCGTGCTAGGGTCGCCATGTCACCCCCGAAACGCTGGTCCCAGCGTGCCCGAGACCCGACCATGTATGAAACGCCCGAGCTGGACACCGAGACCCTGGTCCGCACCAGCGCCATCCGCCTGCACGAGCCCGACGATTTCGAGGGCATGCGCATTGCCGGGCGTCTGGTGGCCGACGCGCTGGACATGATCACGCCCTATGTGGTGCCGGGCGTCACGACCCAGGAGATCGACGACCGCATCCGCCAGTACACTCTCGACCGCGGCGGCCTGCCCGCCTGCCTCGGCTACAAGGGCTACATGAAGACGGTCTGCACCTCGATCAATCATGTGGTGTGTCACGGCATACCCGGCGACCGGGTGCTGAAGGACGGCGACATCGTCAACGTTGACCACACGGTCATCGTCGATGGCTGGCACGGCGATTCCAGCCGCATGTTCGCGGTCGGCCAGGTCAATGCCCGCGCCCGAAAGCTGATCGACGTCACCTATGAATCCCTGGCGCTCGGTCTGGAACAGGTGAAGCCCGGCAACACCTTCGGCGACATCGGCTTCGCCATCCAGCGTCATGTCGAGGCCAACCGGATGAGTGTCGTGCGCGACTTCTGCGGCCACGGCATCGGACGGCTGTTCCACGACAGCCCCAACGTCCTGCACTACGGGCGCAAGGGCGAGGGCGCGGTGCTGAAGCCGGGCATGTTCTTCACCGTCGAGCCGATGGTGAATCTGGGCAAGCCGCACGTGAAGGTCCTGTCCGACGGCTGGACCGCCGTGACCCGCGACAAGTCCCTGTCGGCCCAGTGCGAGCACACCGTGGGCGTTACCGAGGATGGGATAGAGATCTTCACCGCCAGCCCCATGGGCCTGTTCAACCCGGCGGCTGCCGGGGCTTGAACCCTGTGGCATAAACGCTAGCCTGAACCTGCGATTGTGGGGACCGGCGTGACGGATCAAAGCGAGGACACCGCCCGGACGCCTGCCAGACCCCTGCCCCATCATGTCGGCCACCGGGAACGCCTGCGTCACCGCGCCCGCACCGCCGGCCTGACCCATCTGCCGGATTACGAGCTGATGGAGCTGTTCCTGTTCCGGAGCCAGCCGCAGGGCGACGTCAAGCCGATCGCCAA
The DNA here is from genome assembly GCF_027271155.1 of Brevundimonas subvibrioides. NCBI lineage: Bacteria > Pseudomonadati > Pseudomonadota > Alphaproteobacteria > Caulobacterales > Caulobacteraceae > Brevundimonas > Brevundimonas subvibrioides. The sequence continues at coordinate 709,588 of NZ_CP114542.1, read as the reverse complement.
GGCGCTTCTCGCCCGCTTTGGCTCACTGGCCGCTGTCCTCGCTGCGTCGGTCGAGGACCTGATGACCGTCCGCACCGTGGATACGAAAGGCCGTACAAAGTCCGTCGGCATGGAGACCGCGCTCGACCTCGCAGCCCTGCACGAGGTGGCCCAGCGCGTGGCCAGGGAACCGGCCACGAAACGCCCCGTGATCTCGTCATGGACGGCTCTGCTGGCCTATGTCCGTCTCGCGCTCCAGCATGAGCCGCGCGAACAGTTCCGGGTCCTGTATCTCGACAAGAAGAACCAGCTGATCCTTGACGAGGTCCAGAACCGGGGCACGGTCGATCACGCTCCGGTCTATCCGCGCGAGGTTGTACGCCGCGGACTGGAAGTCTCCGCCGCCGCCATGATCCTGGTCCACAACCATCCATCCGGCGACCCGACGCCCAGTCGCGCCGATATCGACATGACCCGACAGGTCGTCCAGGCCGCCAGGTCCCTGGCCGTCGAGGTCCACGACCACCTGATTGTCGGCCGCGAGGGCGTGACCAGCTTCAAGCAGCTGGGGCTGATGTGACCGGTCCTGTCCTGTCCACCGCCCGCCTGACCCTGACGCCGGTCGCCCTGTCCGATTTCGAGGACATGACCACCCTGTGGCGCGACGAGGCCTTCACCCGCGAGATCACGGGCCGCGCCCTGTCGGAGGAGGAGGTCTGGTTCCGCGTCCTGCGCGACCTCGGCCACTGGTCGGCCCTGGGGCGGGGCAACTGGTCGATGCGGCTGAAGGCGGACGGGACCTATGTCGGCTCGGTCGGCGTTCTGAACTATCGCCGCGATGTCAGTCCGCCGATGGACGCACCCGAGCTGGGCTGGGGCATCGCCGGGGCTTTCCAGGGCCAGGGCCTGGCCCGTGAAGGGGTGGAAGCCGCCCTCGCCTGGGCCGACACCGTCCTCGACGCCCCTCGCACCGTCTGCATGATCACCCCCGGCAATCTCGCTTCCATCCGTCTGGCGGGCCGGGTGGGCTATGCCATCTATGCCGAAGGCACCTATCGCGGCGAACCGACGCTGCTGCTGGAGCGGATGCGAAAGCCGTAGCGAGCCATTAACCCTTGGGCTTCATCATCGCCGCCGAAATCCGGGAGCCGTTCACCCTCCATGCCCATGCCCGTCGAAACCCTTCACGCCTATCTGAACCAGGCGTTTCCCGACGCCGAGATCGTCATCGACGATCTGGCGGGCGACGGGGATCACTACCGCGCGCGCATCGTCTCGAGCGCCTTCGCGGGCATGCCGCGCGTCCGGCAGCATCAGCTCGTCTATGCCGCCCTGAAGGGGCATATGGGCGGTGCCCTGCACGCCCTGGCGCTCGAAACCTCCGCTCCCCCTGTCACGACGAGCTGACACGACATGCGCTATCGCCCGTTCGGCGCGTCCGGTGCCGCCATCTCGACCCTGACCCTCAGCCTGGGCCTCGACAGCCTTGCCCGCGGCCAGGGTGCCGCCAGCGACCTGATCTATTGTGCCCTGGAAGCGGGCATCAACTCCTACCGGCTGGAAACCGCCGACCCTGTCCTGGCCGAGGTCCTGGGTCAGGCCCTGGTCAACGTCGAGCGCAAGCTGCTGAACGTCAGCCTGCAACTGGGGGCGGGCGACGGTCGGCGAGGCTCGGCTCGCGACTTCTCCGCAGAGGGCATGACCGCAGCCATCGACCGGGCGCTGCAGATCTCGGGGCTAGGCTGGATCGACATGGCCCTGCTCGAAGAGCCCGGCGAGCATGAACTGCCGCAGTCGTCGCTGAACGCGTTGAAGGCCCTGCGCGCCACCGGTCGGGTACGATATCTGGGCATCTCGGGCGAGACCGAGGTGATGGACACCTATGTCTCGACCGGGGCTTTCGATGTTCTGGCGACCCCCTTCCATGTCAATTCCGACTGGCGGGTCCGTTCGCGGATGCGGGCGGCGCGCGAGCAGGACATGGCGATCCTGGCCTATGAGTATTTCCCCGACAGCCTGAACACCGAAAAGAAGGCGGTCACGCTCAAAAAGCCGAAGATGGGCCTGTTCGGCTTCGGCGGGTGGCGCAAAGCCAATCCGTTGGCCAGCGCGGGCACCTTCGCCTTCCTGCATCGCACGCCGAACTGGACCGCAGAGGCCATCTGCCTGGCCCACGCCATGAGCGATCCCTCGGTCTCCAGCGTCCTGATCAAGGCCAGCGACGCCGAGCGGCTCAACATCCTGGCCGCGGTGCCGGAGAAGGATATGCCGCCTGGCCTTGCCGCCCAGATCGAGATGGCCAGAGTCGCGGCCTGATCGCGGTCTGGTGATGCGCCGACCCTTGACCGCCGGGGTCGCCGACCCTAGCTGACGCCTGCAACGAAAGGCGTCCCTCCGTGTCCGACCAAGCTCTCGATACCGCGCCCCCCGCCGATCCGATCCACGCTTTCATCGCCCAGACGGTGGCCGAACATCCGGTCGTCCTGTTCATGAAGGGCACGCCCGACTCCCCGCGCTGCGGATTCTCGGCCCATGCGGTCCAGATCCTCGATCATATCGGCGCATCCTTCGTCGGCGTCGATGTGCTGCAGGACGACGGTCTGCGCGACGGAATCAAGACCTTTACCGATTGGCCCACCATCCCGCAGCTGTATGTGAAGGGCGAGTTCGTGGGCGGCTCCGACATCGTCAAGGAGATGTTCCAGGCCGGAGAACTGACCGCCCTGATGGTCGAAAAAGGCGTGCCGCTCGGCGAGGCCTGAACCGTGGCTCGTACCGTCCTGGAGCCGAGGGTCGATCGGGAGATTTTCGAGCTGCCGCTCGTAATCCGGCCCGAGCACATCGACGAGAACGGCCACGTCAACAACGTCGTCTATGTCGGCTGGCTGCAGGACGCCGGCACGACCCACTGGAACGCCCGCTTCGACGCCGAAACGCGTGCGAAATGGTCGTGGGTCGCCCTGAGGCACGAGATCGACTACCTCCGCGCGCTCCAGCCCGATGCCACGGCCATCGCCCGGACCTGGGTCGGTGACCCCCGCGGCCCGCGCTTCGCCCGCTATGTCCGCATCGAGGACGGCGAGGGTCGCCTGTGCGCCCAGGGCGTATCGGACTGGTGTCTGGTCGAGGCGGCGACCCTGCGCCCGACCCGGATTCCCGCGACCATGTTGCCGACCTTCGAACGCCGCTGACCGGTCAAGGCAACGTCTGCCCTACTCAAGCGTTACGGCGTCTGGACCCTCGCGCTCCATGGAGCGCGAGTCTTTCGGATTGCGTCCGGCCTCCCGAAGCGCAATAGGTTCCTCGATGACTTCAGTTGGCGCCTGACACTCGGTCGCTGCCAGTTTCCAAAAATCTCGGCCGGGTATGTCTTTCGCTCCGCGAGGCTCCGGATCACCTGAAGGGTCAGCCGTGGCTGCCCACCCGCCCTTGCATCCCGACGGTCCCCTCAGTCTCGCGCTGGCCGTGGTGGGTTCGTCCAGACCCCCCCTGCTGCTGCTCGATGCGACCCTGAAGGTCATCGCAGCCAGCACGTCCTTCTGCGTGGCCTTCGACATCGACCCGGACCGGATCGTCGGCCGCTTCCTGGGCGAGGTCGGGACCGGCGAATGGAACAAGCCCCAGCTACGCGTCCTGCTGGAAGCCACGGCGGACGGCAATGCGGCCATCGCGGCCTATGAGATGGATCTGAAGGGCATCAAGGCGGGTATCCGCAAGCTCGTGATCAATGCCCAGCGGCTGAACTACTCGGCCGCCGACCCTGTCCGCCTTTTGATGACCATTGAGGACGTCACCGCCGCCCGCGAAGGCGAACAGCAGAAGGACGACCTGCTGCGCGAAAAGGCGATCCTGCTTCAGGAACTCCAGCACCGCGTCGCCAACAGTCTGCAGATCATCGCCAGCGTCATCCTGCAGAGCGCCAGAAAGACGACCTCCGAAGAGACCCGCATCAATCTGCGCGACGCCCACAGCCGCGTCATGTCGGTCGCCGCCCTGCAGCAGCAGCTGGCCGCTTCGCGTCTCGGGGCCGTCGAGCTGGAGCCCTACCTCACCCAGTTGTGCAAAAGCATCGGCGCTTCGATGATCCACGACCCGACACGGTTGAAACTGACGGTCGAGGTCGACGACAGCGTCACCGATGCAGACGTCTCCGTCAGCCTGGGTCTGGTGGTGACCGAACTGGTCATCAATGCCTTGAAGCATGCCTTCCCCGGCGGCCGCAGCGGATCCATTGTCGTGGGCTATCGAAGTCATGGCCCGGACTGGACCCTGTCGATCCGGGATGACGGCGTGGGCATGCCCAAGGACGCCGCCAGCGCCACGCCGGGCCTGGGCACCAGTATCGTCGAGGCGCTGTCGAAACAGCTCAAGGCCCGCATCCAGGTCGAAAGCGGCAGCCACGGGACGCTCGTCTCGGTGATCCACAGCCCGCTGTCGGCCGTCGAAGCGACCGGCAGCGCCGTCTAGATCAGGTCGTCGGCGGCAACTGATAGGGATTGTTGACCGACACCCGCGTACCCGGGGTCAGGCCCAGTTCCTCGAACGACCACTGCAGTTCGACCCCATCGGCCAGCGTATGGTCGCAGAGGTCTTCGTCGATCCGGCGAAGGGTGATGATCGAGCCATCGCGCATCCGGTCCACAACCGGCATCAGGTCGTCCTTGTCCGTACAGCCGTTGGAGCTGACCCGGAACACGGCCAGGTCATTGGTGATCGCAGCCGCATGGATCGGCTCCAGCTGACCCGGCATGGCGGCGGTCCGGGGCGGCGCAGCCTGACGGAGCATCGCGCAGCCGGACATGGCCACGGCGGTGACGGCGATCAATGCGAGCGTGCGGATGGGTCCCATGTCCCCGGTCCTTCAACAACCTTCAAGGGCATCATCGCCCAATTCGGTCCCCTTCGCACCTGATTTTCTCCGACCGGGCCAGTGCCTCAGCCCGGCAGGTCCAGACGGTGCAGCTCGACGCCGATGGCGAAGACGGCGACGCCCGATCCGTTCGGCACGATCCGCACCTTGTTGACCGCATTTCCCATCTGGACCGGGGCCCAGGTCGCCCCGCCATCGCGGGTCTCGAAGCCATTCGGCACGGCTCCGATCCAGCCATGACGGTCGTCGACGAAGCCCACGCCGAACGCGCGCACCGCCGCATTGTCCACCAGGGGCAGTTCAGACCAGCTCAGGCCGCCGTCCGTGGTCTTGGCGAAGACCCTCCGGGTCATAGCAGGGTCGGGGTCGTAGCTCTGCACGGTCACATAACCGGTCGTCTCGGTCGGGAAGCTCATCTTCCAGGTCAGCTCGAAGGACCGCCGACCTTCATAGACCCGCGACCAGCTGCGGCCGCCGTCGCCGGTCCGCAGGATCACGGGGCGGGACTGTTCGACGTTGGTATCGGACGCCCCGCAGATGAAGCCGATCCGCTCATCGACGAAATGCACGTCCAGGATCATGGCCGTCAGGGCCGACAGGTCCTCGGACGTCCAGGTCTCGCCCCCGTCGCGCGAGGTGGCCAGAAGCGCCGGCCCGCCGACCCTGCCACCCGCGCGGATAGTGACCCTGTGGTCAAGAACGCCCGCGTTGATGAAAGAGGCCTTGTGGACGTCGATGGCACAGATGCCGGTCACGGCCGGGCCGTCGATCGTCACAGTTTCCCACGAGGCTCCACCGTCGCGGGTCCGGTACAGAGGCGTCGCATCAGACACGCCCGGGAAGTAGTCAGGTCCGATATTGCCAAGGAACCCCAGGTTCGCATCCACGAAGCCGAGGGCCCTGACGAAGGTGCCGGGACGGTCGAGGATCTGTATCCAGCTCTGGCCGCCGTCCGTCGTTTTGAACAGCTTGCCGGCACCGTTGCCGTACCAGCCGGTCAGGGCGTCGACGAAGACCACGTCGTCCTGCTTTCCGCGATAGGGCTCGGTCGGCTGCTTGACCCACGCGGGTTCAGCCCCCTGGGCCCAGCTGAGGCCCGGCAAGGCCCCGATGGCCACACCTGCGGCCAGCACCTGTCTGCGATCCATGACACCCTCCCTGTCGGATGATCATGGAAAGCGTGCTTTACGCCTCGACGCAAATGAACAGTGCGTAATGCGCAAATGCAAAGGCCCCGGATTGCTCCGGGGCCTTCGATCTCACGGACGCGCCTACGGTGCGGTCCGAGCCCTTACGAGCTGTAGTATTCCACGACCAGGTTCGGCTCCATCTTCACCGCGAACGGCACGTCGGCCAGTTCGGGGAAGCGGACGAAACGGACCGAGAAGCCGCGGTCACCCAGTTCCAGATAGTCGGGAATGTCGCGCTCGCCGGACTGCTGGGCTTCGAGCACCAGCGCCATGTTGCGGGACTTTTCCTTGACCTCGACGACGTCGCCCGGCTTCAGCGTGTAGGAGGCGATGTTCACCTTCTTGCCGTTGACGGTCACGTGGCCGTGGTTGACGAACTGGCGCGCGGCCCAGGGGGTCGGCACGAACTTGGCGCGATAGACGGTGGCGTCCAGACGGGCTTCCAGCAGACCGATCAGGGTCTCGGAGGTGTTGCCCTTCCGGCGGGCGGCCTCGTCATAGGTCTTGCGGAACTGCTTTTCCGTCAGGTTGGCGTAATAGCCCTTGAGCTTCTGCTTGGCCTTCAGCTGCAGGCCGAAGTCGGAAACCTTGGACTTGCGGCGCTGGCCGTGCTGGCCGGGGCCGTAGGAGCGCTTGTTGACCGGGCTCTTGGCGCGGCCCCACAGGTTTTCACCCATGGCGCGGTCGATCTTGTATTTGGCGCTGTGGCGCTTGGACATTCTGGTCTCTTCAAAATGATGCGGCCCGGCCCCTCCCCGAATGGAAGGGCGATCTCAACGGCGGTCCACGCATCGTCCGTAGTGGATTTCACGCAGCCGACCGGGGCCGGGCGCGGGAAAGCGGGCCTTATGAAGAGGCGGGGCCGCGGAGTCAACCAAACGGCCCTGCCCTGCCCTCAGGATGCCGGAATTTCCGGCACCCAGCGGTAGACGTCGCCCGTCCTGGTGATGTGGCCCAGCCCGGGATAGGGGAAGTGGACGAAGTACAGGCGCGTGTGGCCGTCGGCGGCGCGGGCGTCCAGCGCCTCGCGGCTGGCGGTGGCGACCGGCGCATTGTCATCGAACAGGATCTTCCATTCCGGGTGCTGCACCGAAACGACCGAGTGATGCATGGCGTCGCCCGCGTAGAGCAGACGCTCGGTGCCCGACACGATCTCATAGCCGCTGTGACCGGGTGTATGGCCCTCGATGGCGATCGCGGTGATGCCCGGCGCAACTTCGGCACCGGGCGCGAAGGTTTCGACCCTGGGCGTGATGACATCGACGATCGACTTCAGCTCGGCATTGGCCTGCATGAAGGTCCACTCGGCGGCCGCCATGCGGATGGTGGCCCGGGGGAAGGCCAGCGCGCCCGACGCGTTCACCAGGCCCCCGACGTGGTCGCCGTGGCTGTGAGAGATCAGGATGTCGGTGATCTCATCCGGAGCGATCCCGGCGGCGGCCAGGCTCGCCGGAAGCTTGCCGCCGACCGGGCCGAAGGCGGCCCCCGCGCCCGTATCGATCAGGACCAGACGATCGCCGTCGCGGATCAACAGCGGCTGGATCGACAGGCTGATCTGATCTCCCGGCAGACCGGCTCCGGTCAGGACAGCGGCCACGTCTTCGGGCGTACGGCCGACGCCCAGCACCTTGTTGTCATTGGGAACCGTCAGGCCACCGTCACGCAGGGCGATGGCTTCGAGCGACCCGATCTTGAACCGGGTGACATCGGCATTGGCAGCCGGTGCGGTAGTGGAAGGAGCGGAGGATTCCTGAGCCTTCGAGCAGCCTCCGCCGATGAGGACGGCGGACAGGACCAGACCGGCGGCGGCAATCTTGAAATGGGGGATCATGGAAAACCTCGGCGCGGGGAAACGACAGCGCCGCTGAGATAATGCGCGACAGGCGATGCGCCAGATGGGCGGACCGTGAAGTTTCGCCCACGGCCCGCCTCCGGGTCCGTCAGGCCGTCGCGGCCGCGAACAGGGCGTTCGCCTTGTTCCAGTTCACCACCGTCCAGAAGGCCTTCAGATAGTCAGGCCGACGGTTCTGGTATTTCAGGTAGTAGGCGTGTTCCCAGACATCCGCGGCCAGAACGACTGAACCCTTCTCATCGGCGACATCCATCAGCGGATTGTCCTGGTTGGCGGTCGAGGTGATCTTCAGCCTTCCGTCCTGCACGATCAGCCAGGCCCAGCCGGAGCCGAACCGGGCCGCACCGGCCGCGTTGAAATCCGCCCTGAACCTGTCCAGCCCGCCCAGGTCGCGGTCGATCGCGGCGGTCAGGTCGGCCGAGGGTTCGCCGCCCTGGCCGACAGGGGCCAGCAGTTCCCAGAACAGGCTGTGATTCCAGTGACCGCCGCCGTTGTTGCGCACGGCGCCTGGCAGTGTCGACACGCCCTTGAGCAGATCCTCGATCGAACGGCCGGCCAGCGCGGCATCGGCGGCGACCGCCTCGTTCAGCTTGTCGACATACGCCTGATGATGCTTGCCGTGGTGGAAGGTCATCGTCTCCTGATCAATGGCGGGCTCCATCGCGTCATAGGCATAGGGCAGGGGCGGCAGGGTGAAGGCCATGGGGAGGCTCCTTGGCGACGGGGGTGGGTGACTCGGAACGAGATTTGGGCCGTCAGGCTCGGGACCCAAGCGCTTCGCGGCCGATTTCGTTCATGCCGCCGGCAGATGCGCCTTCAGACAGTCACGCACATCCCGCTTCAGGCTGCCGGACGCATTGAGGAAGTCGATGCCTTCGGCGGCGAAGACGGCCTTGACCGCCGCGTCCAGCCCGGATGGCAGGGCGGCGACCACCCTGGCCTGACCCCTGGCGTGAAGGCAGATGCCCAGTTCGGTGCAGAGGGCCCCGAACATCGGTTCGTGGTCCGGGGTGCTGGTGTCGATGATATCGGTCATCGTTCAGGCCTTAAGCCGTTCGGCGTGGAAGGCCACATGGTCGGCGATGAAACTGGCCATGAAGAAGTAGGAGTGGTCATAGCCGGGCTGCATCCGGAGCGTGACCTTCTGTCCCGCCGCATCGGCGGCCGCCTGTAACAGTTCAGGCTTCAGCTGGTCGGCCAGAAAGCTGTCGGCATCGCCCTGATCGATCAGGATGTCGTCGAAGCGACCCCGGGCGGCCCCGGCCTCGATCAGCCGCGCGGCGTCGTGACTGTCCCAGGCCTTGCGATCCGGGCCGAGGTAGGCGCTGAACGCCTTGTCGCCCCAGGCGCAGCGCGTCGGCGAACAGATCGGGGCGAAGGCCGAGACGGAGGCGAACAGATCGGGATGGCGCAGCGCCAGCGTCAGCGCCCCGTGGCCGCCCATCGAATGGCCGCTGATGCCCCGCACGCCGGTCGTCGGAAACCCGGCGTCGATCAGGGTGAGCAGGTCGCGGGTGACATAGGTCTCCATGCGGAAATGCGAAGCCCAGGGCGTTTCGGTCGCGTCCACATAGAAGCCCGCGCCCTGCCCCAGGTCATAGGCCGGATCGTCGGCCACGCCGTCCCCGCGCGGCGAGGTATCGGGGGCGACGACGATGACGCCATGCCCGGCGGCGGCCCGGTAGGCCCCGGCCTTGGTGGTGAAATTGTCCTCGGTACAGGTCAGGCCCGACAGCCAGATCAGCACGGGGAACGGCCCCTCCCCCGCAGGCACGAAGACCGACAGGGTCATCGGCGTGCCGGTGGCCGCGCTGTCGTGCTTCAGATAGCGCAGGGTGCCGCCGTGGACGGCGTGGGTCTTGACGATGTCCATGCGCTCAGACCGTGCTGCCCAGATGTTCAAGCTGAAGCCCCCGTAGCCCTTCAAAGGCCTTGGCCAGCTTTCCGTCCGCAGTCACCAGGGGGCAGTTGAGGGTCAACGCCATGGCGACATAAACGCAATCATAGGCCGGATGATCGTGCTCTACGGACAGGCGCAAGGCGAGCGGCATCAGCTGCTCTTCCGGGCGCAGCTCTATCTGGCGTGGCAACCGGACAAGATGGGTCTGCGCCAGCTCCAGAGGAATGAGCCCCACCCGCACATAGCCTCGCAGCGCATTGGCGACCTCGGAAAGGAGGAGCTGCGGCGCGATCAGGTCGCGGGCCTGACGCGCCTCGATGGCGAGCGCCGACAACGGGTGATCCACGAGCCAGCGAACGGCGATATTGGCGTCACAGATCGCCGAGGATCGCACGATCACGCTCTGCACGACCCTCTTGTATCAAGGCATCGATGTCCAGGTCGGCCCCGCGCGTCATCTCACGGGTCAAGGCGGCCAGTTGCCAGAACTCCTCCTCCTCGCGCCGTGCCTCGCGTTCAGCCAGGTCGCGCATCTTCTGCTCCAGCGATTTCGATTCACGCGCCGCCACGCGCTTCAGTGTCGCGATCGTCTCGTCATCGAGGTTGCGGATCAGAAGCTGCCCCATGGGATCATGATAGCACGACGCTAACAATTCAGCCAGCAGTCACCCCGCCCGGTGCATCGCGCAGATCTTGTTGCCCGACGGATCGCGCAGATAGGCCAGGTTCAGGGTGCCGAACGGACCCTGGCGCGGGCCGGGCGGGTCCTCGATGGCGGTGCCACCGGCCGCGACGCCCGCCTCGTGGAAGGCCTTGACCGCATCGGCATCCTTCGCCGCGAAGCCGATCGTGCCGCCGTTGGCATGGCAGGCAGGCTCTCCGTCGATCGGCGCGCCGATCGCGAAAGCCCCGCGCGGCGTGCGCCACCAGTAGCGGCCCTTGGCGTCGGGGCCGGCACCGGCGTCAACCCCGAGCGCCCCGAGCGCGGCATCATAGAAGCGCCGCGACGCCTCGACGTCGTTGGCACCGACGGTAACGTGAGTGAACATGGTGATCTCCCGGCTTCGATAAAGCGACGCTAGCCGAGCCCGTTTTTCAATGCAACGGACCTAGAAGGTCACCACGCTGCGGATGCTCTCGCCCGTATGCATCAGGTCGAAGGCCTCGTTGATCCGCTCCAGCGGCAGGGTGTGGGTGATCATCGGGTCGATCTCGATCTTGCCGTCCATATACCAGTCGACGATGCGCGGCGTGTCGGTCCGCCCGCGCGCGCCGCCGAAGGCCGAGCCGCGCCAGACGCGGCCTGTGACCAGCTGGAACGGGCGGGTGGAGATCTCCTTGCCCGCCTCGGCCACGCCGATGACGATGCTTTCGCCCCAGCCCCGGTGGCAGGCCTCCAGCGCCTGACGCATGACCGTGGTGTTGCCGGTGCAGTCGAAGGTGTAGTCGGCCCCGCCGCCGGTCAGCTCGACCAGGTGCGCGACCACGTCGATGATCGCCCCGGGATTGACGAAATGGGTCATGCCGAAGCGACGGCCCCATTCCTCTTTGGCCGGGTTCAGGTCGACGCCGACGATCATGTCGGCCCCGACCATCTTCAGGCCCTGGATGACGTTCAGCCCGATACCGCCCAGGCCGAAGACCACGCAGTTGGCGCCCGGCTCGACCTTCGCCGTATTGACCACCGCACCCACGCCCGTCGTCACGCCGCAGCCGACATAGCAGGCGCTCTGGAACGGCGCGTCCTTGCGGATCTTCGCAAGCGCGATCTCGGGCAGGACGGTGAAGTTGGAGAAGGTCGAACAACCCATATAGTGGGCGATGGCCTGTCCCTTGTAGCTGAACCGGCTGGTCCCGTCCGGCATCAGGCCCTTGCCCTGGGTCGCGCGGATGGCGGTGCACAGGTTGGTCTTCCTGCTGAGGCAGGACTTACACTGGCGGCATTCGGGCGTGTAGAGCGGGATCACGTGATCGCCGACGGCGACCGAGGTGACGCCCGGACCGACCTCGACCACCACGCCCGCACCCTCGTGGCCGAGGATGCTCGGGAAGAGGCCCTCCGAATCCAGGCCGTCCAGCGTATAGGCATCGGTGTGGCAGATGCCGGTGGCCTTGATCTCGACCAGCACCTCTCCGGCACGCGGGCCTTCCAGATCGACCTCGACGATCTCCAGCGGACGTTTGGTCTCGAAGGCGACGGCGGCGCGGGTCTTCATTGGGGGCTCCGGGAGGAGGAGGATGACGGAATCACGGACGGCCTTATATGGCGGGACTGGATGGCGGCAATGTCGTTGATCCCGGACAGGGTCAGTGTCCGCTCGAAGCCGGCGCGCAGCAGGGTCAGGGCACGGTCAACGCCCGCCTCGCCGCCCGCGGCCAGCCCGTAAAGATAGGGCCGCCCGATCGATGCACCGTTCGCGCCGAGCGCCAGCGCCTTGACCACATCGGCGCCGCGCCGGATGCCGCCGTCGCAGATGATCTCCGGTCCATCACCCAGGGCTTCGCGGACGGCGGCGATCTGATCGACCGGAGCCGGTGCCTCGTCCAGCTGGCGACCGCCATGGTTGGACAGCATCACGCCGCTGGCCCCGCTGTCGATGGCGCGACGCGCGTCGGCGGGCGTCATCACCCCCTTGATCGAAAGCGGCCCGCCCCAGACCGACGACAGCCACTCGACGTCCTTCCAGGTCAACGACCGGTCGAACTGCGAGCCGATGTAATCGAACAGGCTCATCGAGCCCCGGGTCAGGCCGTCGACCCGGTGGCTGACATTGGCCAGTTCGAACCTGCGGCCCCCCAGGGCCGACAGCGACCATGCCGGATGGCAGGCGAAGCTGGCCAGGCTGCCCGCCGTCAGCCGGGGCGGCAGGGACAGGCCGTTGCGATGGTCCCGCTCCCGGTTGCCGGCCACCGGCGTGTCGACCGTCAGCGCCAGTCCATGAACGCCTGCGGCCTTGCACCGCTGGACGAACTCGGCGGTCAGGCCCCGGTCCTTGAAGACATAGATCTGGAACACCCGGGGGCCGGCGAATTCTGCGGCCCAGTCCTCGATCCGGGTCGTGCCCATGGTCGACAGGGCATAGGCGACGCCGTGGCGTGACGCCGCCCGCGCCACGGCACGCTCCGCCCCCGGATGGAACATGCGGGTCAGTCCGGTCGGTGCCAGCATGAGGGGCCAGGCCACGGGCTGGCCGAACAGGGTCGAGGCCGTGCGGATCGAAGACACGTCGTTCAGGACATCGGGCACGATCTCATAGTGTCCGAAGGCGTGGGCGTTGTTGGCCAGGGCCCGCTCGTCGTCGGCGCCGCCGTCGATATAGTCGAAGATCGGTCGGGGCAGTCTTCGACGGGCCTGCGCACGAAGGTCGGCGATGGAAAAGGTCCGGTCCATCGCGCTCAGGTCTTGTCCGCCGCCTGTCGCGCCAGTCGCTCCAGCACCCGCCCCCTGCCCCTGGACAGGGCGTGGATCACGCCACGAAAGGTCGCGACCTCCTGCTCGGTAAAGGCGGCACGGCCCAGCATGACCCGCAGGTTCTGGCTCATCGACCGGGTCTTCTCGGGCGGATGGAAGAAGCCGGCAGCGTCCAGTTCCCGCTCCAGATGCTCATACATGCCGACGGCCAGTTCGCCCGGGGCCGGCGGGTCGCCCTCGCGGAAGTTGGGCGGCGGGGCGTCGAGCACCAGGGTGCGCCATTCGTAGGCGTTGATGGCGACGGCCTGGGCCAGGTTCAGGCTCTGGTGGCGCGGGTCGATGGGGATGGTGACGATACCCTGGCACAGGGCGATGTCGGCTGTTTCCAGCCCCGCCCGCTCGCCTCCGAACAGGAGGCCGACCTTCAGGCCGGACGCCGTGTCGTCATACAGCACGCGCGAGGCCTCGCGCGGGGTGCGGACCGGCTGGCGGGTCTCTCTCGGCCGGGCCGTGGTGGCGAAGACGGTGTTCAGGTCGGCGGTGGCGGCCGCCACGCTGTCGAAGACGGTCGCGCCGTCCAGCACCCAGTCGGCCCCGGACGCCGTTGCCCAGGCCCGCTCCTGGGGCCAGCCGTCGCGCGGCGTGACCAGCCGAAGCCGGTCGAGCCCGAAGTTCGCCATCACCCGCGCCACCGCGCCGATGTTCTCGGCCATCTGCGACCGGTCGAGGATGACGACGGGAGGGATAAGGATCATTGCACCTCCCCTAACCTCCCGCTCATCCCCGCGAAAGCGGGGACCCAGTGCTTTTACGAGGCATGGAGCGCTGGATCAGCCTCAGTGTGCCACTTGTACGGTCGATCGCCCACAGAACTGGGTCCCCGCTTTCGCGGGGATGAGCGGAGCAGAGGAGCGATCAGTCCTCGCCGATCATGGCCAGCCAGGGATCGGCCGTGCCCGCCTCGACGTCGGCGACCTTGACCGAAGGCCAGCCGATCGACTGGCGGCCGGCGTCACGCCAGGCCAGAATGGTCAGGTCGCGCAGTTCCGCCGCCGCCGCCGCAATCCGCGCATCGGTGAAGGCGACGCCCGACACCAGCGGTTCGCCCGCTGCATCGGCCGCGAACGCTCCGGTCTTCTCCAGCCGATAGAAGGGCACCAGCTGGCTCAGCGTGCCGTTCAGATAGGTCGCCACGCGCGCGCGCAGGTCGAAGCCGTCCAGGTTCGCGGCCGGCATCGCCGCCTCGACCGCGTCCAGACGGACATTGCGGCGCACGAAGCCCCCCTCGAACGCGCCATGGGTGCTGCGCGCGTTGGTGAAGCCTTCCGGGTTCGGATAGTCGCCCCAGCCGTTGTAGTGGATCGACAGATGGTGCGGCTGCGACCCGTCGCCGACGTAATGGGACAGGTATCCCATGTCGCGCAGGATCAGGGCCTCGCGCCGCAGACGGTCCTCGCGGTACCAGGCGCGCTTCGCCGGATCGAGCTCGCGCGCCTCGGCCGCATTCAGCACGCGCCAGGTCGCGAAGTCCCGTGCCAGCTGCTGGTAGCCGTCCATGATGGCATAGGGCAGATAGCCCGCGTCATTGACCTCGATGCCCACCGCCAGCAGTTGGGCGTCGTATTCGCTCTTCAGCTCGGGCAGTTCGGACAGGGTCGGACCGCGCGCATTGATGACGTGACCGTCGTCGTCCAGATCGACGAAGTGGGCCGTGTCGCGCTCGCGGTCGTGCGGCTGGCCCGCGCCCTTCGTACGGTCGGGCTCTCGTGAGAGTTCGCCCACCTCGGCGGCTGCGCCGGGCGTGCGCAGGAAGGCCGGCAGTTCGTCGGGCAGGGCGCGGACCGCCGCAACGCCGATGGTGCGGTGCCCCGTCGAGCCCCAGGCGTCCACGGCGGTCGCGGAGCCCAGGGCGACGGCTCCGGCCAGCACCATGACCGAGGCGGCGAGGGCGAGGCGTTTCATGGCGGGCTCCGATACAGGTTCGAAAGGCCGGTTAGAACCGCGCGGGGCGGTCGTCCAGACTAAACAGGGATTCATTTGACCGCCCGCCGATGGACCCCCTAACGCTGGCGGTCTGATCCACACGGAGACCGCCATGAAACGCCTGTCCTTCGTCGCCGTCTCCCTGATCGCCCTCTTGGCCCAGCCGGTCCTGGCGCAGCAGACCACCACTATCGAGCGCAATGCGGTCGAGGCCCATATGAACTTCCTGGCCGGGGACGAGCTGCAGGGACGCGGCAGCGCGACGCGGGACGAGGCCATCGCCGCCGCCTATGTCGCCGCCCAGTTCCGTCTGGCGGGCCTGACCCCCGTGCCCGGCATGGATGGCTATCTGCAGAAGGCGCCGGTGACCCGGACCACGCCGTCGGGGGCCGCCACGGTCACGGTCGGCGGGACGACCCTGAGCCAGGGCACGGACTTCGCGATCCTGACCGGCGGGCTGACGGCTGCATCGGGGGCGATCACGGTCGCCGAAAATCCCGCCGCCCTCCCCTCGGGGGCCGGGACCCTGCTGATCGCCCCGCCCGAAGGCCCCGGCGTCCGTGCCGTGTTCGGGGCCGCCATGGGCAGCGGGGCCGGGCTGATCCTGCTGCGCCGGACCGATGTCCTCGCCCAGGCCACGTCGGACAACGGCGCGCGCGATCCCGTCATCCGCCTGGCCGGGACACCGGCCCGCGCCGGTCCCGTGGTCCTGGTCGTCGCGCCGGACGCCTGGGAGCGCCTGAAGGCCCAGGGAGGCGCGGCATCCTTCGATCCCGGAGCCACGACGGTCGAAGACGGCGTGACGACCAACGCCATCGGCTGGCTGCCGGGCACCGAGCCGGACGGCCCGGTGCTGATGGTCTCGGCGCACCTGGACCACCTCGGCGTCCGGTCGGACGGTGTGGTCATGCATGGCGCCAACGATGATGCGTCGGGCACCGTGGCGGTGATCGAGCTGGCGCGCGCGCTTTCGGGCACCGGACCGCACCGGATGAATGTGATGTTCGTCGCCTATGGGGCGGAGGAGGCCGGCCTTCTGGGCTCGCGTTATTTCGTCAACCATCCGCCCGTGCCGCTGGAGCGGCTGAAGGCCAATCTCGAGATCGAGATGATCGCCGATCAGGACCCGCAGCTTCCGGCCGGGGTGATGATGATGACCGGGTTCGAACGCTCCAACTTCGGGCCGGAGCTGAAGGCGCGCGGGGCGCTGATCGGGCCGGACCCCTATCCGGAGCAGAACTTCTTCCAGCGGTCGGACAACTATGCCCTGGCCCAGCGTGGCATCGTCGCCCACACCATCTCGGGCTGGGCGACCATTCCCACCTATCACACGCCGGAAGACACGATCGCCAACATCAATTTCGACTTCATGACCGCCGCGATCCAGTCGCTGGTCGAGCCGCTGTCGGAACTGGCGGAGGGCGATTTCACGCCCGAATGGGCCGAGGGCGGGCGGCCTGCGGCGCAGTAGCGCCCGATATCGGAACGGCGGGGACGAAGGCCTTTCAGTCCTCATTCCCGCCCGTTCGGTCGCTTCAGTCTTTGGCAGTCTCGGCACCGTTCGTCACGGCCGAACCGGCGGCCTGCACGTCGCGCCCAACGCCGGAGACGGTGTTGCAGGCCGACGCAGCCAGGGCGGCGGCGACGATGCCGAGGGCGATGATCTTCTTCATGGGGAGGTCTCCGAACAGTGAGGCTCTGCAAACGTCAGGCGTCACCGCAGGTTCCATGGCCAAGAGGCCTGTCGATCTGCTAGGTCGCGCCGCATGATCGACACCCGCCAGCAGCCCCCCGGAACCGCCGCCCGTCGCCTCGTCGAGACCCTGGCCATCAACGGCGTGACGCGGGTCTTCTGCGTGCCCGGCGAGAGTTATCTGGCGGTGCTGGACGCCCTGGTCGATCATCCGGAGATCGAGGTCGTCACCTGTCGGCATGAGGCGGGCGCGGCCAATATGGCCGAAGCCTATGGCAAGCTGACGGGCAGGCCCGGCATCTGCATGGTCACGCGCGGACCGGGGGCGACCCATGCCTCGATCGGCGTGCATACCGCCCACCAGGATTCCACCCCGATGATCCTGTTCGTCGGCCAGATCGCCCTGGCCGACCGGGGACGCGGCGCTTTCCAGGAGGTCGACTACCGCGAGGTGTTCGGCGGCCTGGCCAAATGGGCGACCGAGATCGAAAGCCCGGACCGCACCGTCGAGATCGTCGAACGCGCCTTCGCCACGGCGCAGCAGGGACGGATGGGACCGGTCGTCATCGCCCTGCCCGAGGACATCCTGCACGCGCCGGGCGGGCCTGAGCCGATCCGGGCGGTGACGCCTGCCAGAGCCGGGCTGGATCCCGCCTTTCTGGCCGATCTGGGGGAACGCCTGTCGAAGGCCGAGCGGCCGCTGCTGGTGCTCGGCGGTTCCGGCTGGACCGCTGAGGACGCCGCCGCCATCGGCGACTGGTCCGAGCGACTGGGCCTGCCGGTCGCCCTGTCGTTCCGCCGCAAGGACATCCTGTCCAACGACCGGACGAACTATGCCGGCGACCTGGGCCTCGGCTGCAATCCGGAGCTGATGAAGCGGGCGAAGGACGCCGACCTGCTGATCGCCGTGGGCGCGCGGCTGGGGGAGAACCCGACGCAGGGATATACCCTGTTCACTCGCGAGCACACCGCCCGGGTCCTGGTTCACATCCATCCGGGCGCGGAGGAGCTCGGTCGGGTCTGGACGCCCCTGACCAGCGCCTGCGCCGACAACAGCCTGGCGGCCCACGCCCTGGCGACGCTGGAGCCCGGCCGCACCTGGCATGACCAGGCGCAGGCCGCCCATGCCCACTATCAGGCCTTCTCGACCCCGGTGCCGGTCACCGGAGCGGTCAATATGTCGGAGTGCATGGCCCACCTCGGCGAGGTCCTGCCGCCGACCGCGATCATCACCAATGGAGCGGGGAATTTCGCCGCCTGGCTGCACCGCTTCTATCGCCACCGCGCCTGCCGCACCCAGCTGGCCCCGACGTCGGGCGCGATGGGCTACGGCTATCCCGCCGCCGTGGCCGCCAAGTCCCTGCATCCCGATCGCGAGGTCATTTGCGTCGCGGGCGACGGCGACTTCCTGATGACCGGTCAGGAACTGGCCACGGCCGTCCAGCACGGCATCAACACCATCGTCATCGTGGTCGACAACGGCACCTATGGCACCATCCGCATGCACCAGGAGGGGCACTATCCCCGCCGGGTCATGGCCACGGATCTGAAGAACCCGGACTTCGTCCGATACGCCGAGGCCTTCGGGGCCTTCGCCGTCCGCTGCGACACCACCGGGGCCTTCCCCGCCGCGCTCCAGGCGGCCCGTGACGCCGCGCGCGACCGTCCGGCGCTGATCCACCTGATCACCTCGGCCGAGGACATCGCACCGAACCGCACGATCACGGGGTTGCGGAGCAAGTAACGCTCCTTCTCCCCTTGCGGGAGAAGGGCACTTACATCGGCCAGGTCTCCTCGCTTGCCCCCAGCACCTCGCCGGCCAGATACAGCGAGCCGCAGATGACCACCCGGCCTGCCCCCAGCCGCAGCGCCCGGCTCAGTGCCGCCTCGACCGAGGACGAGCTCTGGGCCCCCAGGCCGTGCCCTCGGGCCACGGCCGCCAGAGCCGCCGGGTCCGCCGCCGCGCCGTCGAAGCCGACGGTGAAGACGTGGGCGTCCGAGCCCTTGAGGGCCTCGAAGAAACCCGCGTGGTCCTTGTTGGCCAGCATGCCGACGATCAGGGCCAGCGGTCGCGGGGCTTTGGCCTGACGCTCGGCCAGCGCCTCCGCCAGGGCTTGCCCGGCATGGGGATTGTGCCCGCCGTCCAGCCAGAGCTCGGCGTCGGCCGCCCGCGCCATCTCGCCATAGGGCCCGGCGTTCAGCCGCTGCATCCGCGCCGGCCAGGTCGCACCGGAAATACCGGCCGCGATCGCCGCCTCGGGCAGGTCGAGCTCCAGCGCGACCGCGACTGCCAGCCCCGCATTGGCGATCTGGTGCGGACCGCGCAGGCCCGGCGCGGGCAGATCGAGGAACCGCTCCTGGTCCTGAAAGGCCATGCCGCCCCGCTCGGCCCAGGCGTCGAAGTCCGTGCCCATGACGGTCAGCGGCGTCAGGACCGAGGCCGCCCTGGCCTCGATCACGGCCATCGCCGCCGCCTGCTGGCGGGCCACGATGCCGCGCGCGCCGGCCTTCAGGATGCCCGCCTTCTCGCCGGCGATGCCCTCGATCCGCGTGCCCAGGAACTCGGCGTGGTCGTAGTCGACCGGCGCGATCACGCTCAGCAGCGGGCGGTCGATGACGTTGGTCGCATCCAGCGATCCGCCCAGCCCCACCTCGATGATGGCCAGGTCGGCCGGCACCTCGGCCATGGCGACGAAGGCGGCGGCGGTGGTGGTTTCGAAGACCGTAGCCTCCACGCCGCGCACGGCCTCGATCCGGTCGAGGATGGCGGACAGGCGCGCGTCCGCGATCAGCTCGCCTGCCAGCCGGATCCGTTCGTTGAACCGCACCAGATGTGGCGAGGTATAGACATGGACCTTCAGCCCCGCCGCCTCCGCCATCGCGCGGATGAAGGCGATGGTCGATCCCTTGCCATTGGTGCCCGCCACATGGATCACGGGCGGCAGCTGCATCTGGGGCTGGCCCAGAACGGCGCACAGGGTCCGCATCCGGTCCAGCGACAGGTCGATCTTCTGGGGATGGCGGGCCAGCAGGCGGGCGGAAACGGGGTCCATACTGTCCCTTACCCTACCTTGTTCAGCAGGAAGAGGGCGTGAAGCCGGGACTAAGCCGCCTGACGCCGTCCGCCCATCAGCATCGACAGGATCTTGCCGAGCGTCTCGGGCAGGTCGGCGCGGGGGACAACACGGTCGACCATTCCCTTTTCCTGCAGATACTCCGACCGCTGGAAACCGGGTGGCAGCTTTTCGCGGATGGTGGTCTCGATCACGCGCGGGCCGGCGAAGCCGATCAGGGCCCCGGGCTCGGCCAGATGCACGTCGCCGAGCATCGCATAGGAGGCGGTGACGCCCCCCGTCGTCGGATCGGTCAGGACCACGACGTAGGGAAGCTGGGCGTCCTTCAGTTCCTGAACCGCCAGGGTGGTGCGCGCCATCTGCATCAGGCTGAGCGCGCCTTCCTGCATCCGCGCACCACCGGCGGCGGTGAAACAGACCAGGGGGACGTTGCGGGCAATGGCGGCATGGGCGGCGGCGATGAAGCCTTCACCCGCCGCCATGCCCAGCGATCCGCCCATGAAGGCGAAATCCTGAACGACGGCCACGGCCGGCGTGCCGCCGATATCGCCGAAGCCGATGGACATGGCGTCCTTCAGACCGGTGGCCTTGCGCGCCGCGATCAGCCGCTCGCGATAGGGCTTGCCGTCCGAGAACTTCAGCGGGTCCTCGGCCACCTCGGGCGACGCGATGGGTTCATAGGTACCGCCGTCGAAGGTATAGCCCAGCCGCTGCGATGCGTTGATCCGCATGTGACGACCGGACGGCGTGACCCACAGGGCGGTCTCGAGGTCCGGGCGATACAGCATGTCGCCGCTGTCGGGATCCTTGACCCACAGATTGTCGGGCGTCTCGCGGCGGCTGACGATCTTGCGCACGCCGGGGGCGAAGCGGCTGAGCCAGCCGCCGCGTTTCTCGGGGGGTTTGGGAGGGGTCTTTTCGGCCATTCCGTGTCTCTAGACGTTTTCGGCGATGCGTGCACCGCGCACGGCGTCGGCCAGAGCCTTCACCTTCGACAGAACGCGGGGCGCGACCGGTTCGTTCGCGCCGAGGGCGGCGGCGACCTCGTCGACCAGCACCGATCCGGCCACGACGGCATCGGCGACCCGGGCGATCTCTGCGGCGCGTTCGGGCGTCTTCACCCCGAAGCCGACGGCGACCGGCAGGCCCGAGGCGCGGCGGACGCGTTCGACGGCGGGGGCGACGGAGGCCGATTGCGCCTCCTTCACGCCGGTCACCCCGGCGACGGAGACGTAATAGACGAAGCCCGAGGTGCGCCGCGCGATGACCTCCAGCCGCGCATCGTCGGACGTCGGCGTGGCCAGCCGGATCAGGGAGACCCGGGCCGCGTCGAGGGCATCGGTCAGGGGATCGGCCTCTTCCGGCGGGCAGTCGACGACGATGCAGCCATCGACACCGGCGGCGGCCGCGTCGCGGGCGAAGGCCTCGTAGCCGTAGCTCTCGATCGGATTCAGATAGCCCATCAGGATCAGGGGCGTGTCGGCGTCCCCTTCGCGGAAGGCGCGGGCCAGGTCGAGCGTGCCCCTCAGCGTCAAGCCGGCCTTGAGCCCCCGCAGGGCCGCGCGCTGGATCGGCGGCCCCTCGGCCATCGGATCGCTGAACGGAAAGCCCAGTTCGATGATGTCGGCCCCGGCGGCGGGGAGGCCGCGCAGGATCGCCAGGGCCTCGTCGCGCGAGGGGTCGCCGGCCATCACATAGGCCACGAACCCGGCCCGGCCCTCGGCCTTCAGCGCGGCGAAACGGGCGTCGATACGGGATGTGGTCATGGGGCGGACGGGGTCACGGGAGCGGGCGTCGACGGCGGTGCGGCGGTGCAGATATCGCCCGGTATGGTCGCCACGCCGATATAGCCCGGGGCCTCGGCCACGGCCGGGCGGTTGGTGTTGTAGAAGGCCTCGAGCTGTATGCCGTCGCAACCGCCGCCGTCCTTGCGCTTGACGAAGACCACGCGATTGTCGTCCCCGCCCGCCGCGATCCAGCCCAGGCTTTCGAAGTGGCTGATGTAGGCGTCGGCCAGCGCGCCGATATTGGCGAGGGATGCGGTGACGCAAAACGCCCTGCCCTCCAGACCGTAAAGCCCGCCGCAGGTCGGATCCAGGGTGGCACCCTCAAGGATCGGCGCTTCGACCGGAACACCCCGGGGGGCCGGAGCAGGGGCCGGCGCGGGGGCCGTCTGGGCCGCAGCCGCCATCGGCAAGGCCAGACCGAGCCCCAGAGCGACCATGGCCGCCATTCGCATCGTCATCACTAAAGCTCCACGCCCAGATGCCGGGCCACCGCGAAGATGTCCTTGTCGCCGCGTCCGCACATGTTCAGCACGACGTCGCCGCCGGCGCCGATCTCGGCGGCGATCTCGCCGATGCGCGCGAGGGCGTGGCTGGGTTCCAGGGCGGGGATGATCCCCTCCAGCTTCGAGCACAGCTGGAAGGCCTCCAGCGCCTCGGCGTCGGTGGCGGCGCGGTATTCGGCCCGGCCCATGTCCTTCAGCCAGGCGTGCTCGGGGCCGATGCCGGGATAGTCGAGGCCGGCCGAGATGGAATGGCCCTCCAGGATCTGGCCGTCGGCATCCTGCAGCAGATAGGTGCGGTTGCCGTGCAGCACGCCGGGGCGGCCGCCCTGCAGCGAGGCCGCATGGTCGGGGCCGTCCAGACCGCGCCCGGCCGCCTCGATACCGATCATCCGCACGCCCGCATCCCCGATGAAGGGGTGGAACAGGCCGATGGCATTGGAGCCGCCACCGATGGCCGCGACCACGGCATCGGGCAGCTTGCCGCGCCGGGCCTGCATCTGGACCTTCGTCTCCTTGCCGATCACCGACTGGAAGTCGCGGACCATGGCCGGATAAGGGTGCGGACCCGCCGCCGTGCCGATCAGGTAATAGGTGTCCTCGACATTGGTGACCCAGTCGCGCATCGCCTCGTTCATCGCGTCCTTCAGCGTGCCGCGACCGGAGGTGACCGGGATGACCTCGGCCCCCAGCAGCTTCATGCGGAAGACGTTCGGCGACTGACGCTGGACGTCGGCGGCACCCATGTAGACGACGCATTGCAGGCCGAAGCGGGCGCAGACGGTGGCCGTGGCCACGCCGTGCTGGCCGGCACCGGTCTCGGCGATGATCCGCTTCTTGCCCATCCGCATGGCCAGCAGGATCTGGCCCATGCAGTTGTTGATCTTGTGCGCGCCCGTGTGGTTCAGCTCGTCGCGCTTGAACCAGATGTTCGCGGCCCCGTAGTGATCGGTCAGGCGCTGGGCCAGATACAGCGGGCTGGGTCGGCCGACATAGTGGGTCAGATAGTCGTCCAGCTCGGCCTGGAAGGTCGGATCGGCCTTGCAGCGCTCATAGGCTTGGTTCAGCTCCAGCACCAACGGCATCAGGGTCTCGGCCACGAACCGGCCGCCATAGGGGCCGAACCGGCCTTCGCCGTCGGGCATCGCATATTCGTTGGGGATGATGGCGTTCACGGGCGACAGCTTTCACGCAAGGCGTGCCGGAAATGCGGCGGGGAGAAATGATCAGGCCACGGCCTGCAGGAAGGCCGCGATCCGGGCCGCGTCCTTAACACCGGGGCCGCTTTCGACGCCAGAGGACACGTCCAGCAGGGGAGCGCCGCTGATCGCCGCAGCCGCAGCAGCATTGTCGGGCGTCAGACCCCCGGCCAGGAACCAGTCGTGGCGAAAGGACCGGTCCCGCATCATGGCCCAGTCGAAACTGGCCCCGACCCCGCCGGGCAGGTCGGAGCCAGAGGGTGGTCGGGCGTCGAACATCAGGTGCTCGGCGTGGTCCTCCCAGCCGTCGGCGGCGTCGAGATCGGCGGGGATGGAGACCGACAGGACCTTGACGATCCCCGCCCCCGTCAGCCGACGCACCTCATGCGCCCGGGCCACGCTCTCGCGCCCGTGCAACTGGACGAAATCGGGCCGCAGATGGGCCCCGATGCGGCTCAGCAGGTCGTCGTCGGCATCGACGGTCACCGCCACGATCCCGGCCCGGCCGCGGGCGCGTTCGAACAACGGCCGGGCATCCTCGGGCGTGATGTTGCGGGGGCTCCGGCCGAAGAACACCGCGCCGACGAAGGCCGCCCCATGGTCCAGGGCGGCGTCCAGGGTTTCGGGCGTGGTCAGGCCGCAGATCTTGACCCGGGTCATGGAGCGAATGCCGGCATGCCTTCAACCAGCGACGCCTGTTGCAGGCACCGATCGAAGGTTGCGATTGCAGCATTCAGCCTCAGGGCGATCGCGAGATGCAGGGCGTCGGGAGCGCGCAGCCTTTCATGCCGGACGACCAGCAGCCGGGCCGACACGTGATCGCTCGCTTGCACAGGATATTTGCCGCCCTGATCGCGTGTCCATGAATCGAAGATGGCTTCAACTTCAGGGACGAGTTCGACCTTGAGATACCCTTGGCGGACCTTGGTCCGGATCGCCGCGCTGAACTCCGCCGCCGCCCAGTCCGAAACCAGGAAAGGCGCATCCCGGTCCAGCCACGCTTCAGCCTCGAGGGAATGGGCATCCTCGGTGAATGCCGCCACAAGCACGCTCGTATCCAGGACGACGTTCAATAGCGGTAGTCGTCACGCATGGCCTGAACCGTGTCGATGACGGGGGTCTTTCCCGTCGAACCGGCTTCGCGCAGGCGCCGGAGCGCCTGAACGTCGATACACCGGGAGGCCGGACGTTCAGGCTCGATCGGGATCACTCGCGCAACAGGACGACCCCGCCGCGTTATGGTCACGGTTTCGCCGTCCAGCATCCGGTCGATGATGCGCGGTAGCTGGTCCTTCGCCATGGCGATAGAGTATTCGCTCATCCCCGGAACATAGCCATCTGCATGGCCATCGTCCAGATCAGTCCCGGTCACACCCCTCGTCGGAGTGAGGCACGAATGCCGGTCCTGTCAGGCAAGGATCGATCCGATTTCCGCCTCGCGCGCCAACCGCCACTCGCCGGGGACCAGGTCGTCCGGCAGCGCCAGCCCGCCGACCCGCTCCCGGTGCAGGGCCTCGACGTGGTTGCCCACGGCGGCAAACATCCGCCGAACCATGTGATAGCGGCCCTCGGTCACCGTCAGGCGGGCCTCGGTCGGCGACAGGACCTCCAGCACGGCCGGGGCCAGGGGCTTGTCCTCGCCCTCCAGCACCAGACCTCCGGCCGCGAACACATCGCCTTCGCTCCCATCCAGCGGCCGGGCCAGGGTGGCGCGATAGACCTTGGCGACATGGCGTTTGGGCGAGATGACCCGGTGGAGCAGGTCGCCGTCGTCGGTCAGGAGCAGAAGGCCAGACGTCTGTTTGTCCAGCCGCCCGATGGTCGAGATCGCCGGATCGCGTCGCCGCCAGCGGTCGGGCAGGACGTCATAGACCAGATCGCCGTCCTCCTTGTGCGAACAGGTCATGCCGAGCGGCTTGTTCAGGATCAGCACCAGACCGGCGGGCGGATCGAGCGGGCGACCGTCGACCTGCATCCGGTCCGGCAGGTCGGGGGTGACCGCGATCCGCCGGGAGACATCGGTCAGGTCGGCCCCGTCCAGCACGATACCCCCGACCTTGCCCAGCCGCGAGATCTCGGACCGCGAGCCGTAGCCCATGGAGCCGAGCAGCTTGTCCACGCGGCTTGTGGGTGGGCTGCCGCGCTTCCCGCCAGTCGAGCCCGGGCGGGTCATGTTCACTTCACCGCCTCGAACAGTTTGTATCCTCCGCCGTCCGTGACCGGCGTCACGCGGCGGAAGGCGGTCTTCAGTTCGGCCTCATAGGGCAGGTGCCGGTTGGCGACGAGCCACAGGCTGCCGCCCTTTTTCAGCATCTCTGCCGCCTTGCGGATGAAGGCCTGGCCCAGCCGCCGGTCCTCGGCACCGCCGTCGTGGAACGGCGGGTTGGAGACGATGAAGTCCAGATCGCCCGCCGCCGCCAGCGTGCGGACATCGGCCCATTCGAAGGTGGCGCGCGGGTCCCCGACATTGCGCCGCGCCGCCTCGATCGCGCGTCGGTCGAGGTCGATCAGCCGGAGCGCGGTCACGGCACCGGATCGCAGGACGACGGTGGCCAGCGCCCCGTGGCCGCAGCCCAGATCGGCACCCGCGCCCTTCAGCGGTGGCACGTGCGCCGCCAGCTGGGCCGAGCCGGCGTCGATCCGGTCCCAGGCGAAGAGGCCGGGCTGGGACCAGGCCTCCAGTCCCTCGACCTGCTGCAAGGCCCCGGCGCGGATCGCCGCGTCGATCCCGGTCACGCGCCCGGGCTTCACCACCACGCAACGCCGGTGGTGCGCCTTGGCGGTTTCGCCGACCTCCAGCCCGAAGGCCTCGAGTTCCTTCTTCAGGCGAGACCCGCCCCGGTCCTTGGGGGCCACCACGTCGAGCCGCCCGCCGACCTTAAGGACGCGCAGGGTCTGGGCCAGGGTGTAGCGTCGCTCCAGCACACCGGGCGGGGCGTAGATCATGGCGCCCTCGACCGCGCCGTCCGGCAGGCTTTCCAGCGACGTCGAGCCGGGGATCAGGGGCGAGGTCTGGGTCGCGGCACCGGGCGGATCGAAGACCAGCGGCGGGCGACCGTAGAGGATGGAGGTCAAGCCCGCTCCACGCACATGGCCACGCCCATGCCGCCGCCGATGCACAGGGTCGCCAGACCCTTTCCGCCGCCCGAACGCTTCAGCTCATGCAGCAGTGTCGTCAGGATGCGGGCGCCCGAGGCCCCGATCGGGTGGCCGATGGCGATGGCCCCGCCGTTGACGTTCACCTTCGCTGGATCGAGGCCCAGTTCCTTCAGCACGCACAGGCTCTGGGCGGCGAAGGCCTCGTTGGATTCGACGCGGTCGAGGTCGGCGACGGTCCAGCCGGCCTTTTCCAGCGCCTTGCGGGACGCCGGGATAGGCCCCGTGCCCATGATGGCCGGATCGACGCCGGCGGTGGCCCATGACCGGATGGTGGCCAGAGGTTCCAGACCTCGCGCCTTCGCGTCATCGGCCGACATGAGCACCAGCGCCGCCGCACCGTCGTTGAGCCCGGAGGCGTTGGCAGCGGTGACCGAGCCGTCCCGGGTGAAGGCCGGACGCAGTTTTTCCATCGATTCCAGCGTCGCGCCGTGGCGGATGTATTCGTCCCTGTCGACGGTGACGTCGCCCTTCTTTCCCGCGATCACGACCGGGACGATCTCCTCGTCGAACTTGCCGGACGTCTGGGCAGCCTCGGCCTTGTGCTGGCTGGCCAGGGCGAAGGCGTCCTGGGCGGCGCGGCTGATCTGATGCTTTTCGGCGATGTTCTCTGCCGTCTGACCCATGTGGTAGCCGTTGAAGGCGTCCCACAGGCCGTCCTTGATCATGGTGTCGGTGAAGGCGAGGTCGCCCATCTTGTGGCCGGTGCGCAGGTGCTGGGCGTGCGGCGCCTGGCTCATGCTCTCCTGTCCGCCGGCGACGATGATCCTGGCGTCCCCCAAGGCGATCTGCTGATAGCCGAGCGCCACCGCCCTCAGGCCCGAGCCGCAGATCTGGTTCAGGCTCCAGGCCGGCGTCTCCTTCGGGATGCCCGCCCCCATCGAGGCCTGGCGCGCAGGCCCCTGACCGGCGGCGGCCTGCAGAACGTGGCCCAGGATGACCTCGTCCACCTCGCCCGGATCGACCCCCGCCCGCTCCAGCGCGGCCCTGATGGCGATCTCGCCCAGCCTGGAAGCCGGCAGGGACGACAGGGTGCCGAGGAAGGAACCCACGGGGGTGCGGGCGGCGGAGACGATGACGACGTCGGTCATGGCTGGGAGTCCTTGATCGGGTCTTGACGGGCGGGGTGCCCGTTAGGCCGGGGGTAGGGTTTCGTGGCGTTTCTGCCGCATCGCGCGGCATTCGTCACCTGTACGATTCTCGTTCAGGTGAAAGTCATGAGGTTGCGTCACTATCCGGGGAACATCAGGCAGAACCGCCGAACTGGTGACCCATGCTGAATACTCTGAAGCGCCACGCCGCCCGCATCTGCACCCCCGATCAGATCGATCTGGAGGAGCACTACCAGTCGCGCGCCGAACACACCGCCGATCTGGTCGTCCATGTCGTCGGCCTGACCCTGGCGGCTGTCGGCGGTCTGGTCCTGGCCATCCTGTCGGCGATCTACGGCGGGGTGGGCGCCGCGACGGCGACCGGCATCTATGCCCTGTGTCTGGTGGCCATGCTGACAGCCTCCACCGTCTACAACCTGACCCGACCCGGCAAGGCGCGGCCGGTGCTGAGGCGGCTGGACGAGGCGGCGATCTTCCTGATGATCGCGGGCAGCTACACCCCCTTCACGACCCAGCGTTTCGAGGGATGGTGGGCCATCGGCTTCACGGTCATGGTCTGGGCCATCGCCTTTGCCGGCGTCGGCGCCAAGCTGGTCGCGCCCCGGATCTCGGACACCTTCTGGAGCGGCGTCTATGTCGTCTTCGGCTGGCTGGCCGTGATCGCGCTGAAGCCCATGATCGACACCGTCAATCCGGTCGCCCTGGCCCTGCTGGTGCTGGGCGGGCTGATCTATACGTCGGGCGTGCTGATCTTCATCTCGCCCAAGGTGAAGTATCGCCGGGCCATCTGGCACGGATTCGTCGTGGCGGGCGCTGGCGTCCACTGGGCGGCCGTGCTGGTCGGTGTGGTCCTGGCCCCCAACCTGGCCTGATACCGAACCGTCACATGCCCACTGGCGTCCCGCTTCGCGCTGCGGGATAACGCGGGCTGCAACAGCGAGGATGCGCCCCCGTGGCCGACAGCAATACCCCCGGCAGGAAGACCAAGGACACCGGCAAGGCCGGCGAGGCCGTGGTCATCAAGAAATACGCCAACCGCCGCCTCTACAACACCTCGACCTCGGCCTATGTGACGCTGGAGGATCTGGCGACCATGGTCCGCGAGGGCACCGATTTCGTGGTGTTCGACGCCAAGACCAACGAGGAACTGACGCGCCAGATCCTGACCCAGATCATCTTCGAGGAGGAAAGCCGGGGCCAGGCCCTGCTGCCGGTCCAGTTCCTGCGCCAGCTGATCGGCTTCTACGGCGGCCAGATGGAAGGGGTCCTGCCCAGCTATCTGGAGATGTCGCTGGAGAGCTTCTCGCGTCAGCAGGAACAGTTCCGCGACCAGATGACCAGGGCCTTCGGGGCCACGCCCGCCGGTGGCCTGATGGGCGGCAGCCTGATGGAGGCGGCGGTCAAGCAGAACATGGCCATGTTCGAGAACGCGATGAAGATGTTCCCGGCCTTCGCCTATGGCCGTCCCGGGGGCGAGACCCCCGCGTCCGCTCCGGCCGAGCCGGCGGCGGCCAATCCGCTGGACGAGATGCGTCGCCAGATGGACGAGATGCGGGCCCAGATCGACCGCCTCGCCTCTGCTCCGAGGGGCCCGGACAAGGCATGACCGACGGCGTCCGCCCCGTCCGCCCGGTGGCAGAGCGCGATCGCCGCGAAGCCCAGCGGCGCGAGGCGGAACGGCGGGCGGGCTCGAACAGCCGCGAGCTGGTGCCGGTCGGCGAGGTCGTGGATGAACCACCCCACCCGGCAAGGGCTGCCGAGGCGACGGCGCCGGCCGATCCGGCGGCGGCCTTCTCTGCCCAGCTGATGGGTCAGACGGGGCAGCGGAAGGGTCTGAAGGGCGGGCCGCCGGTGCTGAATTCGGCCCGCGCCAGCTATCTGGGCAACGAATATTCGGGCGAGAACGACCGCCGCCCGCCGTCGGGCCTGGTCAGGAAGACGGACGTCTGACGCCCCGGCCGGGCTGGCCCGGACCTTGCAGTCGGTCAGGCGACCTGTCGCCTTTCGGACCTCGCCATGACCCTGTCCTTCGCCGCCCGCGCCTTTGACGTAATCGTCGTCTCGCTGCTGTTCACGGCGCTGCTTTAGACCTCAGTGACCGCCGCCGAAGTCGAGGTCCTTGCGGGCCGAGATGATGGTGACGATGAAGCCGGCCAGGACGTCCAGCAGCACCATGGTGATGATCAGGAAGAAGGTCGAGGTCGCAAAGCCGCGCACCAGCAGGAACTCCACCAGGCAGACCACGAACACGACCATCGACAGGGCGTGATTGACGATGGCGACCTTCTGGCTCGAGGTCGACTTCAAGAGCTCGAAGAACAGCAGGATCAGCGACAGGAACAGGATCAGGTCGCCCACGCTCACGTTCCAGCTGGCCCCCGACGCCATGGGGATGGAGAACATCGCCTGATGCAGGGTCTCGTCGGCGGCGGCCAGCCCTCCGTTCCCGGCTCCGAACAGGACCACCAGATTGTAGAGCACCACCGGGATGGCCAGCAGAGGCAGGGCAATCAGCATGGATCGGTCCTTCGGGGTTCAACAGCCGAGCTTGTTAACGATACATACCCCGGTTCGATGCATACGGCCATGCTCGCTCGCCTGACAGACGAAGTCAGAATTCCGTGACAGGCCCGGGCTTTCGCGACCGCGACTTCAGCCACATCACGCCCAGCAGGTCGGTGAACGAGGCCCGCAGCCGGCCCCAGTTGGTGTATTTCGACTGGCCCGTCTCGCGGTGGCGGTGGCTGATGGGCAGGTAGCGGTTCTCATACCCCTCGCGGATCACCAGGGCCGGGAGGTAGCGGTGGATGTGATCGAAATACGGGAGCCGCAGGAAGACGTCGCGGCGGAAGGCCTTGAGCCCGCAGCCCGTGTCGTCGGCGTCGTCGCCCAGCAGGTTCTTGCGAATCCGGTTGGCCCAGCGCGAGGCCCACAGCTTGGCCTCGGAATCCTGACGCTTCTGGCGCACCCCGCCGACCAGGGCGACCTGGGGCGGGGCGGCGATCAGGGCATCGGCGAGGCCGGGGGCATCGGCGGGCGGATTCTGGCCGTCGCCGTCCAGGGTGACGACGATCGCGCCCCTGGCCGCCAGCACGCCGGTGCGGACGGCCCGGCTCTGGCCCGCATTGGTCTGGTGCGCCAGGACGCGCAGGGTCGGCAGTTCGGTGCCGAGGGCCCGGAGCTCGGCCAGGGTGGTGTCGCGGCTGGCGTCGTCGACGAAGATCATCTCGTAGGACCGCCCGGCGAAGGCGGCCGCGATCTCGCGCGCCAGCGGTCCGGCGGCACCCGCCTCGTTGTGGACGGGGACGACGACGGAGATATCGGGGGTCTCGGCGCTGCTCATGGTTCGTGTCTAACCGGGAATCGGGGATCAGCGCCACGGTGCACGCGCGCGGCTTGAGCCATGACGCCCCGTCGATCTTCGTGTTAGCAACGTCGCATGACCCGACCCGACCTGGATCGCTATATCGCCGGATGGCGTGGGCCGCTGCTGGCGGCGCTGCTGGCGCTGATCGCCGGCCTGCCGTCGCTGCTGCTGCTGCCGCCGCTGGACCGCGACGAGAGCCGCTATGCCCAGGCGACCTCGCAGATGCTGGAGAGCGGCGACTATGTCGACATCCGCTTCCAGGACGAGCCGCGCTGGAAGAAGCCGGTCGGCATCTACTGGATGCAGGCGGCGGCCGTCTCCCTGACGTCGAGGGTCGAGAACCGGGACATCGCCCCCTATCGCATCCCGTCCTTGCTGGGGGCCATGCTGGCGGCCTGGGCCTGCGCCTGGATGGGGTCGGCCCTGTTCGGGGCGCGGGCGGGATTCCTGGCGGGGGCGATCCTCGGGACCACCTTCCTGCTGTCGTCCGAGGCCGGGATCGCCAAGACCGACGCCATGCTGTGCGGGTCGGTGACCCTGGCTATGGCCGGACTGGCGCGGCTGTATATGGCCTCGAAGGTCGCGCCGCTGGTGAAGGGCGATCCGGTGCAGCGGCCCTACAAGCTGATGCTGTGGCTGGGGCTGGGGCTGTCCATCCTCATCAAGGGTCCGATCGGCCTGCTGGTCATCGTGCCCGCCGCCCTGTCGCTGTCGATCTGGGATCGCAGCTGGGCCTGGCTGAAGCGGCTGGGCTGGGGCTGGGGCATTCCACTGGTCGTGCTGATCGTGGGGCCCTGGGCCATCGCGGTGACCATCGCCACCGACGGCGGTTTCTGGCGCGACGCCCTGATCGGCGACATGGCGTCCAAGGTCGCGGGCGGTCAGGAGAGCCACGGAGCCTGGCCCGGCTCCTATCTGCTGCTGTCGCCGCTGCTGCTGTTTCCGGCGACCCTGTTGCTGCCGGCGGCCCTGTCGAGCGGGTGGAGCCGTCGGGCCGAGCCGGCGATCCGGTTCCTGGTCTGCTGGCTGGTGCCGGCCTGGCTGATCTTCGAGGCCACGCCGACCAAGCTGCCCCACTATACGCTGCCGACCTTCGGGGCCCTCGCCCTGCTGATGGCCGCGGCCCTGACGCGGCCGATCGGCAAGGTGTCACGCAGGTCCGGGGCGGGGCTGGCAGTGTTCGGGGCCGTCGTGGTCAGCGGGATCACCGTCTATGGCCTGACGGCCTACGGGACCTCCACGGCCCAGACCTGGGCGACCATCACCATCGTCAGCGCGGTCACGGCAGCGCTGATCGGCGGCTTCCTGCTGCTGAACCGGGCGGCGGTCACCGGGCTGCTGGTCGCCATCGGCTTCGGTGTTCTGGCCCATGCGGCGCTGGCCGGGACGATCCGGCAGCTGCGGCCGCTGGCCATCGCGCCCCGGCTGGAGGCGGCGCTGATCGACCACGGCCTGGCCCCCAAGCAGGGCCTGGTCCCCGGGCCGGTGGCGATCACCAGCTTCCATGAGCCCAGCTTCGTCTTCCTGAACGGACGCGCCACCGAACTGACCGACGCGGCGGGGGCGGCCAGAGCCCTGGCCGAGGGGCGGCCCGCCATCGTCGAGGACGGGGACGCGGACGCCTTTCGCGCGGCGACGGCCGGGACCGCCGTGCCGGGCCGGGCGGTGGCGGTGGTGACGGGCCACAACTATTCCAGCGGCGACGACGTGCGCCTGACCGTCTATGCGCCGCCCGGGGCGGGGACGGAGCCGAGGCCATGAGCCCGCGTCCGATCCAGATCGTCGAGGTCGGCCCCCGCGACGGGCTGCAGAACGAGACGGCGGTGCTGGACCCCGCCACGCGCGCGGAGCTGGTCACGCGGCTGGAGGCGGCGGGCGCGCGGCGGATCGAGGCGGTCAGCTTCGTCCATCCCGGGCGGGTGCCCCAGATGGCGGGGGCCGAAGAGGTCATGGCCGCGCTCTCTCGTGAAGACGGGGCCCCCACCCCCGGTCGCAGCCGCATCGGCCTGGTGCTGAACGGCAAGGGATACGACCGGGCGCTGGGGACCGGGGTGGACGAGGTCAATGTGTCCCTGTCGGTCACCGACGGCTTCGGGCTGAAGAACCAGGGGCTGGATGTGCGGGCCCAGGTGGCCATGCTGTCGGAGATTCTGGCGCGTCGGCACAATTCGGACGGGGCGGAGACGCCGGTGCCGGGGCTGTCGGCGACCCTGTCGTGCGTCTGGGGCTGTCCGTTCGACGGGGAGGTGTCCGTGGGTCAGGTCGCCGATCTGGTCGGCGCGCTCGGTGCGCTGGGGGTCGTCGAGATCGGTCTGGCCGACACCATCGGCGTCGGCGATCCGTGGAGCGTGACCCGGAAGATCGAGGCGGCCCGCGCCGCCGCGCCCGAGGCGACCCTGCGCCTGCATTTCCACGACACCCGGAACACCGGGGTGGCCAATGCCTATGCGGCGGTCGAGGCGGGGGTCGATGTGCTGGACGCCTCGGTCGGCGGCATCGGCGGCTGCCCGTTCGCGCCGGGCGCCACCGGCAACGTCGCCACCGAGGACCTGGTCTATATGCTGGAGCGAGCCGGCTATGCGACCGGCTATGACCTGGACGCGCTGATCCGCACCGCGCGGTGGATCGGCGAAAGGATCGGTCGCCCGACGCCGAGCGCGCTCAGCCGGGCGGGCGGTTGGGGGGTCTGACGGTCCGCCATCACGGCGGGCCGGTCTGTTTCTTCATCCGCTTGAGGCGGCGGCGTTCGGTGCGGTTGAGGCGCGGCGCCTCGCCCGAATTCGAGTGGACTTTGTGCACTTTCTGCAGATCGGCGCGGGCGCGGGCGAGGATGGCCACGGCGTTTTCGCGTTGTTTTTCGACGGGTTGAGGCAGGGGCGGCGGGGGGTCGTCGGGATCGGGGGCCGCGAGGCGGGCAGAGAGCCGTTGCTGATCCCGCATCTGGCGCAGGGCGAAATCGCGCAGACGCGCCCAGCGCAGGGCCTCGGTCACCGCCCCGCGCCGCGCCGCCACCCCCATCCGGCGACGGGCCAGATCGGCCAGGGCCTGATCGTCCATATCGGGCAGGTCGTCCCCGTTGTCCGCGGCGGCGTCCGCATCATCGAAGGGTTCGGCCTCCGCCTGATCGGCCCGGCGCCAGCCCTCCGCCTTAGCCCGCTTCCTGAAGGCCGACAGCCCCAGATCGAACCGCCCGCACACCTCGTCGGCACTGCACCCGTCGAGATAGGCCAGACGCGCGGCGTCCCAGGTCTCGGCGCTGCGGATGCGATAGGGCTCGGACATGCCGGGAAGGATGGCACGGGGGTGCGTCAGAATCGGTCGGGGCAACCGTGAGGCTGACGGGGCTCTGTCCGAAAACACCCGAAGTTCAGAAGAATGCCGTGACGTTCAGCGAGCTGTAGGTCGTGTCGCCGGTATCCGGCGCGTTCGGTGCGGTCTTCAGGAACTGACCCCTGGCGAGGTGGAGCGTCCCGACCTCCAGCCGAAGCGCGTCACGCACCAGCCAGTGCCGCACACGAAGTTCGATCTGGTGGCCAGCGAATGCGCCCGAGCGGCCGGTGACATCCCTTACCGAACTGGTCGAAAAGCTGTCCGTCCGGGACGCCAGCCACAGGGGCCGATAGCTGATGAAGACATCCGTCGCGGGCGTCGGCAGCCATTCCACCCTGACGGCGGGCGACGACAGGTTCGCGCGGCCCACCGCATTGTAGAGGCCGGATGGCGCGATCTCGGCGCGGCGCATTCCGTAGAGGGTGTCGAACCGTTCGTAGGTCTGGCCAGGCCGGTCGCCGCTGACCCAGTCATAACGGAGCGAAATCCGCGGCTTCATGGGCCGGTCGAAACTGTAGCCGACATCGGCATGAAAGAACCCGGCCGACACGTCCAGCGTCGCCGCCGTCGGGGCATTACTGGCGCTGATCGAACCCCACTGCCGGAAGGCCTCGACCTCGAAATCCCAGGAGCCCACCGAGGCCGGCCTGAAGACGCGACCGCCGAACGTATCGAGCGCCCTGTCGCGTGTGGGTCGGGTGTCATTGTCCCGCTCGTCGAACCGGAGGTAGGAAACCTCGGCGGCGACCCGTCCGACCAGGCCGTTCCGGGTCGCGACACCGCCCCAGAGCCGGGTGTCGGACCCTTCGCGGTCGGCCCCGTAGGCGTTGTCGAGAAGGGACGGCAGGTCGTCCGGCAGGCGTTGCGTCGGCAGGACATACAGGACGGTGGCCCGCAGACCATCCCGCCCTGTGATGTCGGCGCGAACGCCCGTGTAGCCATTGGTCGTGTTGCGATAGTCGTCGGCGGCGACCAGCCGGCGCGAGCCGAGGTTCAGGACGAACCGTCCCGCCTGAACGGTCGCCGTCGTTCCGGTTCCAAAGGGCGCATCAAGGTCGACGGCGGCATAGGCCTGGACGACCTCGGCGACATTGACCTCATTGGTGCTGATCGGCGTACGGGCATCGCCGCCGTAGGCCCGGCTGTCGTACAGCTCGGTACCGAACCGGACCGGGCCGGCGTCGTATTCGGCGAACAGGGTCGTGCGCAGGTTCCGGACGTCGTCGCTGGCGTTGAAGCCGGGGCGTGGTTGCCCGTCGATCGTATCGAAGCGGAAGCGCGCGGTGGCGGACAGCTTCAGACGGTCATCGGCACCGACGACCCGCCGGAGCGACCAGGGCGACACCGCCGTCTGGGGACTGGCGGTCTGCGCCCGGGCGGCACCCGCCGACGTCAAGCCCGGAAGGCTGCACAATACGGCGCACACCGCCGCGCCGGTCGAACGACGCTTTAACAGGGGCATGGTCAGATCACGCGACGTCGGCGAGGCATTGGCTGCGGGCGACCCGGTCGGTCAGCGGGGCGCAGATTTCGGGCGAGCCGTCGCAGCAGTCCTCCATCAGGAAGGCCAGCAGCCGGGTCATCGTCTCGTACCGGGCGGTGTAGATGATGGACCGGCCGTCACGCCGGCTGTCCACGAGGCCGGCGTGGGACAGGATGTTGAGGTTGGACGACAGGGTGTTCGGCGGCGAGCCCAGCCGGCGCGCGATCTCGCCCGCCGCCATACCGTCCCGCCCCGCCTGGATGAGCATCCGGTAGACCGCCAGACGGCCTTCGTGGGCGAGGGCGGACAGGCTGAAGACGGCAGCTTTCGATTCCATTATTCGACAATACTAGAAATGTTGGATCGTGCAATCGGATTTGGGCGCGCGCGCCTGCGAATGGATGACGGCCCCGGATCGAACCGCCCGCAGACCGCGTAGGCACTGCACCCCTCCAGATAGGCCAGACGCGCGACCTCCCAGGTCTCGGGGCTGCGGATGCGGTAAGGGTCGGACATGCCGGGAGGATGGCACGGGGGCGCATCAGAATCGGTCGGGGGGTAGGAGAGACCTCCGCGGCCCAACCTTCTTGAAGTCTCGGGTTTTGCGACCGGCGGCCAACCGCGTGTGCGAAGTGGAGTGCCAATGGCACGCGGCCTTATCGACCAGCATCGGCCTGAAACAGCTCCCAAGGCGTCATACCCTCGCCCGGATATTGTAAGGCTGCACGACGGGCAGCTGCGTTCAAGACTGCCTGTGCTTCATCGCTTTTCTCGTTCGGGCCGTGGAGGAAAACCGGCGCCGAAATTTCTTCGGCTTCCGGCTGATCTAAGAGGATCTTGACGGACGATATTTTGAAAGGGTCAGCCAAATGGCGCTTATAAATGGCTGATAAGAGAGGCACCGCCATGTCGAGAACCCAGCTCGATGCGTCCCGCAGCTCTAACGCCAGCTTCTGTAGAACTGCAAAAGGCTCCCTACTCGTTTCGCCCCAGACTTTGGCTAGCTCCTGCATTATTCCCCACAACAGAACGGTATCGGCCCCGTCGAACGTCATGTTGCCTGCCGAGTGGGTGAAAAAATCTCGAAGATCTGCGTCGTCATCCATCGCTTCGATTCCGGCGTCGATCATCGCCTGGTCGAAGTGTGACGCGGCCGCGTGCCGCACTGCCTTAGCTGCGTTGGGAGCTTGCAGATAGCTCCGGACGCGGCCGACAAGGGGTTTGATCTTTTCGTCGGTATCATACCCCTTCACGAACTGATTGAACCGGCCGTCAATGAGACTGTTTACTTCCCAAAGGCGTGCTGAGAGGTGCCTGAGAGTCATCAGGGCCGCGATGGAGCGGCGAGCTCGGAGCGGGATCGGATCAGTGTCAGACCACGCTAAAGGGTAGTGGTATAGGAGCTGCATCAGCAGCTGTGCCAAGTCGTTGTACAGCTGGCCCAGCATGACGAAATATCGCCGCTCAAGGGGCGGCATGCGAAGCAAATCAGCTTTGCGGTATACGACCTCGTAGAATCGAATGGGGCCTGCCACTGCTCAAGCTCAAAAGTGCGGTTGATTAGTGGTTATCAGGCACCGCACCAATGTCGGCAACGCCCTCAACGCAACGCTTCCAGTTTCGAAGCTGGACCACGCCGACATCAAACGCGACCGCCCCACAAGTCGCGCCCTAACTTCCTACAAATTCAACAGCGCCGGGTCCCCGCCCTGGGCCGAGATGTTGTTCGAGATCGCCTTTTCTGACGCATAGCGGATCAGGCTGTTGGGCCCGCCCGCCTTCGGGCCGGTGCCCGACAGGCCCTCGCCGCCGAAGGGCTGGACGCCGACCACGGCGCCGGTGATGCCGCGGTTGATGTAGACGTTGCCGGCGGGGACGAGGGCGGTGACTTCCTCGGCGAAGGCCTCGATGCGGCTGTGGATGCCCAGGGTCAGGCCGTAGCCGCGCGCGGCCAACCTGCCCGCGACGGATTTCAGCTCGGCGGGGTCGTAGCGGTAGATGTGCAGGATGGGGCCGAAGACCTCGCGTTCCAGATAGTCCGGGGACGGAATCTCGGCGATGGTGGGGGCGAACAGGTCGCCGCGTTCGGTGCCCGACGGCAGGGTGGCGCGGGCGAGGATCTTCGCCTCTTTCGACAGGCGGACGATGTGGGCCTCCAGCGCCTGGCGGCTCTCGGTGTCGATGACGGGGCCGATGTCCGTGGACGGATCGGCGGGGTCGCCCAGGACCTGGGCCGCCAGCGCGCCCTTCAGCCCCTCGATCAGACTGTCGGCGGAATCCCGGGGCGCATAGAGGATGCGCAGGGCCGAGCAGCGCTGGCCGGCGCTGCCGAAGGCGGAGCCGATGACGTCGTCGATGACCTGTTCTCGCAGCGCCGTGGTGTCGACGAACATGCCGTTCAGCCCGCCCGTCTCGGCGATGAAAGGGATGATCGGGCCGGACCGGGCGGCGATGGCGCGGTTGATGGCGCTGGCCGTATCGGTGCCGCCGGTGAAGGCAACGCCGTCGATGCCGGGGTGGCTGACGAGCGCCGCGCCGACCGTCTCGCCCCGGCCGGGGACGAGGGCCAGAAGGTCGGGGTTCAGACCCGCCCTGTGATACAGGCGCACGGCCTCGGCCGCGATCAGCGGGGTCTGTTCGGCGGGCTTGGCGAGGACCGCGTTGCCGGCGGCCAGGGCCGCGGCGATCTGGCCGGTGAAGATGGCCAGCGGGAAGTTCCACGGGCTGATGGCGGCGAAGACGCCGCGGCCGTGCAGGACCAGTCTGTTCGTTTCGCCGACCGGGCCGGTCAGGGTCGTCGGGCCGCCGAAGTCCCGTTCGGCCAGCAGGGCATAGTAGCGGCAGAAGTCGGCCGCCTCCCGCACCTCGGCCACGCCGTCGTTCAGGGTCTTGCCGGCCTCGCGCGACAGCAGGGCGACCAGGCGGTCGAGGTCAGCCTCCAGCGCATCGGCCATGGCGCGCAGCACCGGGGCGCGGCGGGTGCCGCCCGACCGGTCCCAGGCGACCTGGGCGCGCCCGGCCCGCTCGACGGCATGGTCGATATCGCCGGTCGTGGCCTCCGACACCCGGCCGATGACCCGGGACCGGTCGTAGGGATTGGTGACGTCACGGGGGTTCTCGCCCGCCGCCAGGGCGCCCTCGATCAGGGGGCCGGACAGGAAGCGTTCGGCGTCGACGCGGGCCAGGGCGGCCGCATGGCGATCGCGGTCCGCCTTTTGCGAGTAGTCGCGGCCGAGCGAGTTCTGGCGGTCCATATACATGTCCTTGGGGGTCGGGATTTTCGCGTGGCGGTCGGGGTGGGCCTCGACTACGGCGACGGGGTCAGCGGCGACGGCGGAGGCGGGCACCCGCTCGTCCAGCAGGGCGTGCACGAACGACGAGTTGGCGCCGTTCTCCAGCAGGCGACGGACCAGATAGGGCAGCAGATCCTCATGGCCGCCAACGGGGGCGTAGGCGCGGACGGTCATCTGCTGTCCAGCGGTGCCGAAGGTATCGGCGGCGGCCTCATACAGGGCCTCGCCCATGCCGTGCAGGCGCTGGAACTCGATCTTCACACCGGCGTCCCGGGCCATGCGGTGGACGGCGGCCAGGGAGTGGGCGTTGTGGGTGGCGAACTGGGCATAGAGATGCGGGGCCGCCTCGATCATGGCGCGGGCGCAGACGAGGTAGTTCAGGTCGGTCGCGGCCTTGGTGGTGAAGACCGGATAGTCGGTGCGGCCCATGACCTGGGCGCGCTTGATCTCGGTGTCCCAGTAGGCACCCTTGACCAGACGGACCATCAGGCGACGGCCGGAGGTCCGGGCGAGGTCGGCGACGCGGGCGATGACCTCGGGTCCGCGCTTCTGATAGGCCTGGACGGCCAGACCCAGGCCGGTCCAGCTGCCCAGCGACGGTTCGTGCGCCAGCCGGTCCAGCAGCTTCAGCGACAGGGCCAGGCGGTCGGCCTCCTCCGCATCCATGGTGAAGTTGATGTCGGCGGCCGCCGCGATCCGGGCCAGACGCAGGATGCGGGGATAGAGCTCGGTCCAGACGCGGTCCTCGTGCGTGGCCTCATAGCGGGGCGACAGGGCCGACAGCTTGACCGAGACGCCGTGGCCGACTTCCGGCCCCTGCCCCTTCGCCGTCCGCCCGACGGCGGTGATGGCGTCGGCATAGATGGTTTCATAGCGTTCGGCGTCGGCGGCCGTGCGGGCCCCCTCGCCCAGCATGTCGAAGCTGCACAGCCAGCCCTCGCGGTTCGCGCGCTTCAGGGCCGCCTCGATGGTGCGGCCGACGACGAACTGTTCGCCCATGATGCGGACGGCGGCGGCGACGGCCTGACGGATCACCGGCTCGCCCAGACGGCCGGCGACGCGAGTGAGAAAGCCCGGCAGGTCGGTCTTGGCCTGTTCGTCGGCATCGACCAGCCGCCCGGTCAGCATCAGCCCCCAGGTGGAGGCGTTGACGAACAGGCTGTCGGACTGGCCCAGATGGCTGGCCCAGTCGGCGGAACCGATCTTCTCGGCGATCAGGCGGTCGCGGGTGTCCTCGTCGGGGGTGCGCAGCAGGGCCTCGGCCAGACACATCAGGGCCAGACCCTCGCGGGTGCCGAGGCTGAACTCCTGCAGGAAGCTTTCGACCACGCCCTGCTTCTTCTGGCTGCGACGCGCGTGCTCGACCAGGGCCACGGCGTCGGCGACGACGGCGGCACGGTCAGAGCCGGTCAGGGGCGCGGTGGCCAGCAGGGCGGCGATGCGCGTCGGCTCGTCGGCGAACTTGCCGTGGTCCAGGGTGTCCCAGTCCTGCGAGAGCGCGACCGGGGGCGTGACGTGTGCGTGCATGGCGGGCTCTTACCCCGATCAAATGGTCGGCGCCACCGACCCGATTGCCGCCACGCGACGCCGGGATTATGTCTCTCATTTGAGATACAGGAGATGGTCATGGCCGCGACCGCGATGCTGCACGTCCGGATGGACAAAGACCTCAAGGCCCGGGGCAATGCCGCCCTGGCCGCCATCGGGCTGTCGGCGGCCGACGCCGTGAGGTTGCTGTACCACCGCATCGTGGCGGATCAGGCCTTCCCGCTGGAACTCAAGGTTCCCAATGCCACGACCCTCGAGGCGATGGCGGAGACGGAGGCGTTGATGAGGAGCGGCGAGCCCGGCTTCGCCGACGCGAAAGCCATGTTCCGGGCCCTCGATGGCGAAGACTGACAAACGGGCGGCCAACCCCGCGCCTGCGATTTTGCCAGGACCTTCTCCAAGGATTGGGATCGTCTGTCGGGGTCCGGGCGCTAGGATATGCGGCGTCTCAAGGGTGTCGTGCTGGCACTGATTGCCAACGACGCCCCTTTGGGACCCGAATGGAAGGACCATCCTCTCAAGGGCCGGTGGCTTGGCTATCGAGAGTGTCACATCGGCGGCGATTGCCTGTTGATTTATGAAGTCGATGACACCGTAGGCAAATCCGGCAAGATCGTTTTCACGCGCATCGGAACCCACGCCGATCTCTTCAATGAATAGGCCGCGAAGGCCGCGCGGTGATCCATCTCGCCTTCCGGCCCGCAAGCCGCTAGAGGTTTCTGCCTTGTTAACTCGGCACGAGCCACCGCCCACCCATGCGCATCGTTCTGGCCACTGACGCCTGGGAGCCCCAGGTCAACGGCGTCGTCCGTACCCTGACCCGCACAGTGGCCGAGTGCCGCGCGATGGGCCATGAGATCGAGGTCATCGAGCCCAGCCAGTTCCGCACCATTCCGGCCCCCACCTATCCGGAGATTCGCCTGGCCCTGGGCGCGGAAGAGGAAATCCGCGAGCGGCTGAGGGCCATCGAGCCGGAAGCCGTCCATATCGCCACCGAAGGGCCGATCGGCATCGCCACGCGACGCATCTGCGTGGAGTGGAAACTGCCCTTCACCACCAGCTATCATACGAAATTCCCTGAATATATCTCCGCGCGCTTCCCGGTGCCGGTGCAGGTCGGCTATGCCTATATGAAGTGGTTCCACAAGCCGTCGGGACGGCTGATGGTGGCCACGCCAACGCTGAAGGCCGAGCTGGAAGAGCACGGGTTCAAGAACATCTCGCCCTGGACCCGGGGCGTGGACACCGAACAGTTCCGGCCCGATCTGGAGCGGATCTTCGACAGTCTGGGCGGCAAGCAATGGGCGCGGCCGTTCTGGCTGAACGTCGGACGGGTGGCGGTCGAGAAGAATATCGAGGCCTTCCTGGAGACCGACCTGCCGGGCACCAAGATCATCGTCGGCGACGGGCCGGCGCGCGCCGATCTGGAAACCCGCTATCCGGAGGCCCGGTTCCTGGGGGCGCGGTTCGGCGAGGAGCTGGCGCGCTGTTTCCGGGATGCGGACGTCTTCGTCTTCCCCAGCTGGACCGACACCTTCGGTCTGGTCATCCTGGAGGCCATGGCCGCCGGCACGCCGGTCGCCGCCTATCCGGCCCACGGGCCGATCGACCTGATCCCCGGATCGAACGCCGGGGCGATCGACGAGGATCTGAAGG
Source organism: Brevundimonas subvibrioides (assembly GCF_027271155.1). NCBI lineage: Bacteria > Pseudomonadati > Pseudomonadota > Alphaproteobacteria > Caulobacterales > Caulobacteraceae > Brevundimonas > Brevundimonas subvibrioides. The sequence goes on along the minus strand of NZ_CP114542.1, from coordinate 667,204 downwards.
TGGCCTGCATGAAGGCGCTGGAGTGCGACCGCGACGTGGTCCGCGCCTATGCCGAGACCTTCAGCTGGCGCGCCTCGGCCGAGCAGTTCGTGCAGAATCTGGAACCCTATCCGGAGCCGCAGCGCGGGCGGTTCTGGCGGCGGCTGAGGCGGATCGCGCGGGTCCGTCGTCGCGCGGCGGCCTGAGGCCTATTTCGCCGGACGCGCCATCGGCGTCAGGGCCGTGGCGATCCCGCGCTGGGCCACCAATTCGGATTCCGGCAGGGGCACCAGACCGCGATCCTGCAGATAGCCGCCCTGCCCCACCGCTGCCTCGGACGTGAACTCGATCAGGAACTCCTGCAGGCCGGGCGTCACGCCGATATGGGCCTTCTTCACATAGATGAAGAGGCTGCGGGCCAGTGGATAGGAGCCATCGGCGATGGCGGCGGCGGTCGGATAGACGCCGTCGATGGTCTCGGCCTTCACCGTGTCCAGGTTCTGCTCCAGGAAGGAAAAGCCGAACACGCCCAGCGAGCCGGGGGTGCGGGTCAGGGTCTGGAGGATGGCGTTGTCGTTCTCGCCCGAGTCGATCCAGGCCCCATCCTCGCGCACCGTATGGGCCAGGCTTTCGAACCGGTCCTTGTCCCCGGCTTCGACGGCGGCGGCCGCCGGGACCAGTTTGGCCCCCGGCGTCATGCCGAGTTCCAGAAAGGCGTCGCGGGTGCCTGAGGTGGGCGGCGGGCCATAGACCTGGATCCGCTGACCCGGCAGGCCGGGGTTGACCTGGTCCCAGGTGCGGGCCGGGTTCAGGACGAAGGTGCCGTTCGGGCCCGGAACTTCCTTGGCCAGGCCCTCGTACAGGTCGTTCAATTCGAAATTGAAGCTGTTGCCGGTGCGCGAGGTGGCGATGACGATGCCGTCATAGCCGATGCGCAGTTCGACGATCTCGGTGACGCCGTTCTCGGCGCATTTGTCGAACTCCGACTTCTTCATCGGGCGCGAGGCGTTGGCGATGTCGGGCGTCGAGGGACCGACACCCTGACAGAAGGCCTGAATGCCGCCGCCGGTGCCTAGCGCTTCCACGCGCGGGGCCGAGGCATCGGGATTGTTCCGGGCGAAATTCTCCGCCACCCGGGTGGCGAACGGGAAGACGGTGGACGATCCGGCCGCCCAGATACCGTCGCGCGCAGTCTGGGGACCGCCCTGGCCGCAGGCGGCGACGGACAGCGCCAGCACCGCGGCAACGGTGACGGAGAGGCGGCGAGGCAGGGTGGTCGACATCAGCACAGTCTTTCGAAGCGACGAATCTGCGACGCTTAAAGCAGACGTTTGCGCATGGCCTGTGACAGCATGTCGATCAGGGTCACCGCGATGACCACGACGACCACGATGGCCGAGACCTCGTTGAACCGGAAACCGTTCATCCGGTCATACAGAAGCTGGCCGATGCCCCCGGCCCCGATCACGCCCAGGATCGTCGCGGACCGGCTGTTCGATTCGAAGCGATAAAGGGCGAACGAGGTCCAGAGCGGCGCCACCTGGGGAATAATGCCCCAGACGATCTCGTGCAGACCGGTCGCCCCGGTCGCCCGCACGCCCTCGACCGGACCCTTGTCGATCGACTCGACGGCTTCGGAAAACAGCTTGGCGAGGACGCCGGCCGTGTTCAGCGCAATGGCCAGAACGCCGGGCAGCGGTCCCAGACCCACCGCGACCACGAACAGAAGGCCGATGACCAGATCCGGCACCGAACGCAGCAGGTTCATCACCAGACGCACCGGCGTCACCACCCATATCGGCGACACGTTGCGGGCCGCCGCAAGACCCATCGGCACAGCCGCAAACACGGCCAGGAACGTGCCCCACAGGGCGATCTGGACCGTTTCCCACATCTTTTCGACGAACAGCTTCCAGTCCGTGAAATCGGGTCGAAGGAGCTCGAGTGCAAAACTTCGGGTCGCCTCGTTGTTGGCGAACAAGCGGGTCACATTCTTCAGATCGACGTCGCCGAAGCTGTAGATGAGGACGGCCGCCACGCCGCCCCAGACCAGGACGTCGAGCCCCCACGCGCCAAGAGATCTGGACGGGGCGTTCGGAATGACGGCGGCCGGCGTGACGCTCAAGGCTGGACCTCGCGCAACGAGCGCAGACGTTGCAGTTCAGCCTGGGCGGTTGCCACCCCCGCCGCATCACCCGACCTGCGGGCGTCGGAAAGCTGCTGATCGGCGATCATCTCCCGGACCGGATTGAGGTAGCTGTTGTCGGCGGCGCGGAACTGCGAATACTCCAGGCCCGCCAGGACCTGACGCTGACGATCGGCCTCCACGCCCTCGCCCTGGCCATAGGTCAGGAAGAAGCTGCGGATCTTTTCCTTGATGGCGGGATCCAGGTCCGATCGCAGGACGATGCCGGATTCCGGGATCGGCGGGGACTGCCAGATTTCCTGGATCTGGGCGGCGATCTGCGGATTCTCGCGCGTCAGGAAGACGGTGTTGACAGTGTTGGAGGTGGCCACATCCACCACGCCGGTCGCCACGGCGAAGGCATTGGCCTGGTGATTGGCGGACCGGACCGTCTTGAAACACACCGCCGGGTCAATCGGCGGGGTCTGCGCATTGAACAGGAAGGTCATGGGGGCCAGCGTGCCCGAAGTCGACACGGCGTCGCCGATGCCGAAGTTGAACCGCTTTCCGCAGGCCAGGACCTGTTGCAGCGTGATGCCCGAGCCCGCCTTGACGATCAGGGTGGAGCGATAGCTGTCGGCGCCTTCCTTGTTGACCGTGCGGGCGATGACCTCGGCGTCGGCGCGGTCGATGGCCTCGACCGAGGGCTTGGCCGACAGCCAGGCGACCTGGGTCTGGTTGCCCTTCATGGCCTCGACCAGGACGGTGTAGTTGGAGCCGAAGAAGGGTTTGACCGGGACGCCGATGGCCTTCGACATGTCATCCAGCAACGGCTGCCACAGGGGGCCGGCCGAGGCCTGGCTTTCTGCCGACAGGATGGCGAAGTCGATTTCGGTCGGCGCAGCCCCCGTCGCGGAGTCGTCGCCGTTGCCGCAGGCGGACAGACCCAGCAGGACGGCCGAGGCGGCCATGATCCCGAGACGACGGGTGATGCGGGCGATGCTCATGCCTTGGTTTCCCAGAACGCGTCCTCGAACTCGGGACCGTAGATGTCGATGAGGGTGGGGGTGTCGAGGCCGGTCGAGGGTCCGTCATAGACGATCTTGCCGGCCTTCAGGGCGATGACCCGGTCGCAGTACCGGATGGCATAGTCGACCTGGTGCAGGGTGACGATGACGCCGAGGCCATCGCGCCGGTTCAGCTCGACCAGTAGTTCCATCACCTTGCGGGCCGAGACGGGGTCGAGAGAGGCGACGGGTTCGTCGGCCAGGATGCCTTTGGCGCCCTGGACCAGGGCCCGGGCGATGGCGCCGCGCTGCTGCTGGCCGCCCGACAGGGTGTTGGCGCGCTGGGCGGCATAGTCCGAGACGCCGACGCGGTGCAGGGCCGCCATGGCCTTGTCCTTGTCGGCGGACGGCCAGGCACCGAGGATACCCTGCCAGGCCGGCAGGCGGCCGAGCGCGCCCAGCATGACATTGGAGAACAGGGTGAGCCGACCGACCAGGTTGAACTGCTGGAAGATCATGCCGACCTTCTGACGTGCGGCGCGGACGGCCCCGGTGAGGCGACCGTTCTTCTGCACGCAAACGCCGAAGACATCGATCTGGCCCTTGCCGGCGTCGATCGACTGCATGCCGGTGATGGAGCGGAGCAGGGTCGACTTGCCCGATCCGGACGGACCGATCAGGGCGACCATCTCTCCAGCGGCGACGGATACACTGACACCGTCCAGCGCCTTGCGGACCCCGAAGGTCTTGGACACGTCGCGGACCACTACGAGGCCGGGCGCGGAGCTGACGGCGGATGAACTCATGAACTCGCTGACGGCGGCTGTGGAAACAGGCGCCGAATGCCGCGAGCGACGCGGTCCGGCAAGTCTTCATGCCACGGGGATCGCACCGTCGTCCAGCATGACGGCGTCGACGGAGATGCGACGTTGAAATCAAAGACAATCCGGGTTCGGAGCAGCGGATCGTCAGCGACATCCTGCCACAAAAAAACCTCTTTACATGACAGTCCCGTGACCCTACATCGCGCCTTCCGGCGGACCCCGTAGGTCTACACGTTTGCGCTGCTAACGCCGGCTGGGTTTAACAATTACAGGGGTTTACGTGAATTGCGCACGTATCAATTTCCCCTGGACCTGGTCCGCGAGCGGTCCCCTGAACGTCCAGTCGCACTCGTGCGGCCGCGTTCGGTTTCCGTAGCGGCGCGCTGGTTCCAGGATAATCTCAAGGCTGACGTCTTCTATGCCGTGAAGGCAAACCCTTCGCGCTGGGTCATCGAGACCCTGCGGGATGCCGGCGTCAAAGGCTATGATGCGGCTTCGATCGCCGAGATCGAACTCGTGCGCTCCGTCGATCCCGACGCGCGCATCGCCTTCATGCATCCGGTCAAGAGCCGGTCCGCGATCACCCGGGCCTATTTCGACCACGGCGTCCGCACCTTCTCGCTCGACTGCGAGGACGAGTTGCAGAAGATCCTCGACGCCACCGGCGGGGCGAGCGATCTGAACCTGCTCGTGCGCATGGCGGTCTCGGCCGACGGCGCGGCCTATTCGCTGTCGGGCAAGTTCGGCGTCTCCACCGATCAGGCTCCGGCCCTGCTGCTGGCCACGCGCCGGGCGGTCAAGGACGGGCTGATGGGCGTCTGCTTCCACGTCGGGTCGCAGTGCATGCGCCCGACCGCCTATCAGGCCGCCATGGCCCAGGTCGGTCGTGCCATCCTGCGCGCGGGCGTGATCGTAGACATCGTCGACATCGGCGGCGGCTTCCCGTCCGTCTATCCGGGCATGGTCCCGCCGGACATGAGTGAATACGCCGACGCCATCCATCGCGGCTTCAACGACATGCCCGTGTCGGAAACGACCGAGCTGTGGTGCGAGCCCGGCCGGGCGCTGGTCGCCGAATCCTCGTCGATCCTGGCCCGCGTGGACCTGCGCAAGGGCGACGCCCTGTATCTGAACGACGGGTCCTATGGCTCGCTGTTCGATGCGACGCACTCGCGCTGGCCCTTCCCGACCAAGCTGGTCCGGGACGGCGAGGCCTCGGCCGATCTGAAGCCGTTCCAGTTCTATGGCCCGACCTGCGATTCGATCGACCACATGCCGGGTCCGTTCTGGCTGCCGGCCGACATCCGTGAAGGCGACTTCATCGAGATCGGCATGCTGGGCGCCTATGGCGTGGCCATGTCGACCGGCTTCAACGGCTATGGCGAGCACGATCTCGCCGCGGTCGAGGACGCCCCGATGGCCTCACTGTACGGCCTGGCCCCCCGCTCCATCCCGACCGTGCGCACCACGGCGGAAGAGCAGGCCAGGAAGGTCGTGCGGCTGTCACGTCCCAAGGGCAAGGCGGGTCAACGCAAGAAGGCACGTCGCTAAACGCCCGGCATGGTTCGTCGCATGAACTGATCGAACAGGGGCACGGTGAAAGCTGTGTCCCCGTGGGTCGGGCTGTAGATCATGCCCTTTTTGATCAGGCCGCCTCGGAGTGGGGCGACCGAAGCGACCGCCGAGCCCATTTTCTCGGCAATATCGCCCGACCGGTGCGGACCAGGGCCAAGCTCGGCCATTGCGCGGAGATATGCCTTTTCCCTCGGCGTCAGCCGGTCCAGGCGGACACGGAAGAAACTTTGGTCCAGGTTGGCGATGGCTGCGCGTGTTGCGCGATGAATGTCTTCTTCAGTGATCAGGCGATCGGCGGACAGGTTCCAGGCGTGGTAGCCCCACTCCTGAAGAAAGTAGGGATAGCCCTGGGTCAGACGAATGATCTCCTCAAGCGCGTCTGCTTCAAACTCGGCATCCTCCCGGCGCATCGGCTCGGCGAGGGCCAGGATCGCGTCCAGACGGGACAGCGCACCCACCACCGGATAATCGAACAGCCGCTCTGCATAGGATTTCGATCGTCCGGCAAGGCCGACGAGCTGGGGCAGACCCGCGCCGATCAGAACCAGCGGGAGCTGCCTTTGCGAAACGCGATGAAGGGCCATGATGATGGCGCTCAACTCGTCCTCGGTGAGATACTGCAACTCGTCGATGATGATCGCGACCGCCGTGCCGCGCGATTTCGCCGCCTCAGCCACAGCCACGAACAGTTCCGCCAAGTCGGACTCGATGTCGCCGCTGTCGGCGGTGCCGCGTTCCGGGTCGATATCCAGCCCGATCTCGACCTCGCCGTATTTGAGGCTCACCGCGCCTGCGAAACTCTTCAGCACCCGCATGGCCCGCTTGACCTGCTCACTGATGTTTTCAAGGCGGTCCAGCCGGAACAACAGACTGCGAAGCGGCGGAACGAGCAGGGACGCGAGACGCTTGGTCTCGGGAGTCTCGATCATCAGGGCCTGATAACCTTCGGCTTCGGCCATCTCGTGGACACGGTTCAGGAGCACCGTCTTACCGACGCCGCGAAGCCCCACCAGCATCAAACTCTTGGCCGACCGGCTCTGGGCGACGCGCGCCAGGGTAATCCGTGCCTGCTCGAGGATGTCGGCTCGTCCGGCCAAAGCCGGCGGTGGAGAACCGGCTCCAGGGACGAACGGGTTCCGGACGGGATCCATTTTTAGGCTTCTTACTACTGTTTATCTTCTGGCTTGATAAACTGCGCTAACTTTCCTAGAAACGCAACGGCCCGGTCGCTCCGTCCCGAGGCTGGATGTGTCAATCCGACGGGCGCTCAAACCAAAGGGAAACCCTTGCAATGAACGCTCCCGTTCAGAAGAACACCAAGGCCGAGCTGCTGCAGAACGTCGTCGAGCATGTCGACATCACCAGCTTCGACGCGCGGCCGATCATCGATTCGATGCGCAAGATGTCGTTCAGCTCGCGCGACACGGCCCGCGCGGCCGACATCTTCAACATGGCGCTGGAAGACAAGGACTGCTCGCCCTGGCTGATCCTGGCCGGCTCGACCTCGGCCGGCGGCTGCATGCACGTGTACCGCGACATGGTGAAGTTCGGCATGATCGACGCCGTGGTGGCCACGGGTGCCTCCATCGTCGACATGGATTTCTTCGAGGCCCTGGGCTTCAAACACTACCAGGCCGCCGGCGAGGTGGACGACAACGTCCTGCGCGACAACTACATCGACCGGATCTACGACACCTATATCGACGAGGAAGAGCTCCAGGCCTGCGACCACACCATCCTGGAGATCTGCAACCGGCTGGAGCCGCGCGGCTATTCCAGCCGCGAGTTCATCTGGGAGATGGGCAAGTGGCTGTCGGAAGGGAACGCCAAGAAAGAGGGCTCGCTGATCCAGACCGCCTATGAAGAGGGCGTGCCGATCTTCTGCCCGGCTTTCGTGGACTCCTCGGCCGGCTTCGGTCTGGTCAAGCACCAGAAGGAGCGGATCGCGGAGGGCAAGCCCTATCTGATGATCGACGCGGTCGCCGACTTCCGCGAACTGACCGACATCAAGATCGCGGCGGGCGTCACCGGCCTGTTCATGGTCGGCGGGGGTGTGCCCAAGAATTTCGCCCAGGACACGGTCGTCTGCGCCGAGATCCTGGGCATCGAGGCCGAGATGCACCGCTATGCGGTCCAGATCACGGTCGCCGACGTCCGCGACGGAGCCTGCTCGTCCTCGACGCTGAAGGAAGCGGCGTCGTGGGGCAAGGTCCAGACCACCCACGAACAGATGGTGTTCGCCGAGGCCACCACGGTCGTGCCGCTGATCGGCTCGGACGCCTGGCACCGGGGTGCCTGGAAGGCACGCGACAAGCGCCGCTGGGCCAAGCTGTTCGGGAAGTAGGGGCGCATTCGGAACCGGGGGGATGGCGACGCTTTCCCCCGGTGTCGAAGGAGATCACCCCATGACCGACAAGACCCCCACCACCCGTGAAGCCATCGAAGCGGAGGCATCGGGCGAGCACCCCGATCTGGGTCGGACGCCCGATGCCCTGATCGAGGCCCTGTCCGGCAGCGGCATGGGATCGGATACGCGCGCGGGTTCACTGGAGGGCGGAGCCGCGAGCGGTTCGGACGACGACCCGGATCAGGCGTCCGTGGATCGCACCATGGCCGAGGAGGGACGGGCCGGGAGCAAACGCGACGACGAGACCGATCCCGTCAGGGGCTGATCGCCTTGCTGTCGCCGCACCGATAGGTCACGGTAACCGCAACGAAAAGTCTTTCAGGACGTCCCGGGATGAAGCGTATTGTAGCGGTCGCATGGATGGCGGGCGCGGTCGGACTGGCGGGCTGTGACCGGACGGCGGCCGATTCAACGGCGACCGTAGAGGCACCGCCCGCAGCGGCCCCGACGGCGACGGTCGCGTCGGAAACCCCGATGACACCCCCCGACGATACCGCCTCCCCCGCAGCCCGGCCGATTGTCGAGGGGGCACCGGCCTTTGCCGTCCTGTATCCCGGCGGAGAGATCGAGGCACCGCCCACGGTCGCCACGAGCGCGGCCGGCCCCGGCGGGCTGGTGGCCTTCCGCACCGACGCGGACCCCGCGACCGTCGTCGAATTCTATCGCGCCCGGGCCGAGGCGGCGGGCCTGTCGTCGGTCATGGCGATGAACATGGGTGACGCCCGGTCCTATGGCGCGGCCAAGGCCGATGCGGGGGCGAACCTGCAGGTGGTCGCATCGCCCGTCGAAGGGGGCCAGACGTCGGTGCAGCTGAGCTGGAGCGCCGGCGGGTGAACCGGTACGCGAACCGGTGCGTCGTCGCCGCCGTCATCGCACTCAGCGGCCTCGGGGGGGCCTGCGCGGCCCAGGCCCCGTCGGCGATGCGGGTGACCGCCGCCACCCCCGCAGGGTTTCTCGGGTCGGGCGCGCTGCAGACCCTGGTCGATGCCGTGCCACCGCCGCCCGCCGAGGGATCGCCCGGGGCCCTGGCCGATGCGGCGGCCTCCGAACGGCTGCGGGCGCTGGAAGATACCGACCGCTGGACCCTGGCCACGCGCCACGCCGAGCTGCGCCCCGCGATCGCCGTCGCCCATTTCGATTGCGTCGTCGGCGCGCAACTGACGGCCGAGGCGACCCCGTCGCTGGTCGCCCTGCTGGACCGGGTGCTGGTCGATGCCAATGCCGCGGCGGAACTGGGCAAGGCTCGCGCGTTCCGGCCGCGGCCCGTCGGTGTCGATGCCGGGCGCCGGTCCTGTCAGGTCGTCTCCGCAGCCGGACGCGCCAGCGCCTCCTACCCCTCCGGTAGCGCGTCGGTGGGTGCGGCCTATGGCGAGGTGTTCGCCCGGCTGGCCCCGGAACGCGCCGCCGAGGCGCGCGAGATGGGCCGCCAGATCGGGATCAGTCGCCTGGTCTGCGCCATGCACTACCCGTCGGACGTGGAAGCGGGCCGGGCCCTGGGGATCGCCGTCGTCGCGGCCGAGGCCACCGATCCGGCCTTCGCGCCCGCCATTGACGCCGCCCGGGCCGATCTGGATCGCGCGCGCGCCACCGGCCTGACCAGCCCCGCCTGCGCGGCCGAGCGGCTGGCCTTGGCCACGCCCCTGCCCTGACCGCCTGATGCCGCCGGCCCTTCCTCCCGTCGTCGAGGCGCGCGCCTGTACGGGCGACGAGATCGCCGCCCTGACGGCTGATGCGCCCGTGCCGATCGTTCTGACCTGTCGCGCGACCCTGAGGGCCGGACAGTCGGTGACGCGGCGGGTCGTGTTCGAGGGGGCCGCATCGTCCGGCGCGGGGATCGCCTGCAATGGCGCACAGATCGGGCGACCGGGCCTGGCCTCCAGCGTTCAGGCCCCGACGGTCCTGATCCAGGCGGTGACGACCTCCTCAGGGTGGAGCCGACCGTCCGACGTCACGCTGGATGGCTGCGTGGTCCATGGCAATATCCGGGTGCGCGGCCTGGGGGCGGGTGCGGAGGTGGACCGTCTGCGGGCCTCCTCGCGGACACCGGACCATACGACGACGGCCCAGGCGGCCGCACCGACGCGCATCCGGCTGACGGACCTGACCCTGATCGCGACCGGATCGATCCCCCTCTATGTCGGACCCGGCGTGACGGACCTGACGTTCGAGGGTTCGCGCGTCTCCGGACGGTCGGTCTCGACGGCCGTCTATCTGGATGCGGAAAGCGCCGGGAACATCATTCGTAATGTGTCCTTTCGCGTCCGCACGGGTCGCGAGCAGATCGCCGTCGACGGTTCGGCGCGCAACCGGATCGAGGCGAACAGCTTCGCCCTGGGCGGACGCGGCGGGGTGTTCCTGTATCGCAACTGTGGCGAGGACGGCATCATCCGGCACCAGACCCCGTCCGACAACGTCATCACCGGCAATACCTTCACCGGCGCGCGCTGGCTGTGGCCCAAGGCCGTGGTGGTCGGGTCGCGCGAAGGGCGAAGGCGCTATTGTGCGGCCGACACCGGCTGGTCGTTCGGATCCAGCGCCGACGACGGCGACCACGCCGATCGCAACGTCGTCGGAGACAACCTCATCCGCTTCGGTTGGCGACCCTTCTAGACCGTTCGTCGGCTAAGTTAGCGCGGGTCGGAAGGTTCATCACGACGAGCACAACGAAGTCACAGCGGACACGACGGAACCGGGCGGTTGTCGCGTTTGTCGATCCTTCCCGGCATTGATACGAGACAAGGGCGGCTTTGCCGCCGATCCTCCCTTCGACGAAAAATCGAGCCTGACGGAAGCGAAAGGCGATGGCACCACGGACTCGATCCCGTCGTGTTCGCTGTGGCCCGTTGTGCGCGCTGTGATGAACCCGTCTCGCTGGACGCCCATGCGTCAACGGAAGCGCCGATTGCCCTAGGCCGGTCGGGGCGCGACCAGTGCGCCGTAGAGGTCGGTGCGGCGATCGCGGAAGAAGCCCCAGGCCGCGCGGTGCCGGTCGATGTAGTCGAGGTCGAAGGTGTGGACCAGCACGCCCTGGTCGTCGCGGCCGAAGCTCTCCACCAGATCGCCGCGATGGTCGGCGATGAAGGACGAGCCGTAGAACAGCTGACCGGCCTCGGTCACCTGCTCGCGCCCCGTGCGGTTGGCGCCGACGACCGGCACGACGTTGGACACGGCATGACCCTGCATCGCGCGCCGCCAGGGATCGGCGGTGTCCAGTTCCCCGTCGTGCGGCTCCGAGCCGATGGCGGTCGGATACATCAGGATCTCGGCCCCCATCAGCATCATGGCGCGGGCGGTTTCGGGATACCACTGGTCCCAGCAGATGCCGGCGCCGATCCGGCCGAAGCGCGTGTCCCAGACCCTGAAGCCTGTATCGCCCGGCCGGAAATAGTATTTTTCCTGATAGCCGGGGCCGTCGGGGATGTGGCTCTTGCGATAGACGCCCAGCGCCGACCCGTCGGCATCCAGCATGACGACGGAGTTGAAATAGTGCGGCCCCTCGCGCTCGAAGATCGAGACGGGGATGGCGACGCCGAGGTCCCTGGCGACGTCGGCCATGGCGATCACGGCCGGATGCTCGCGCCAGGCATAGGCCGTGCCGAACCATCGCTCCTCCTGCGAGACGCAGAAATAGGGCCCCTGGAACAGCTCCGAGGGCAGGATGACCTGGGCCCCCTTCCCCGCCGCCTCGCGCACCAGATCGGCCGTGCGGGCGATGTTGGCGACCATGTCCTCGCCATAGGACGACTGGAGCGCGGCGACGGTGATGGTTCGGGCACTCATTCCGGCTCCTGCTGGGTGATGCAGTGGAAGGAGCCGCCGCCCGACAGGATGGCGGTGGACGGCAACGGGATGATCTCGCGGTCCGGGAAGACGGTCGCCAGACCCTCGCAGGCCAGGCGCGCGGCCGTGGCATTGCCATAGGTCGGGACGATGACCGCGCCGTTGGCGATCAGGAAATTCATGTGGCTGGCCGGCACCGGGCGCTCGTCCTCGTCACCGACGAAGCCGGGGGACGGGAGGCGCAGCAGCGTCAGGGGGCGGCCTTCGGCATCGGTCGCGGCCGAGAGGGCGGCGGCGGCGGCGTCGAAGACGTCGTCGTTCGGATCGTTGCGCCCGAAGGCCATGGGCAGGGCGACGACGCCGGGGGCGACGAAGCGGGCCAGATTGTCGACATGGCCGTCGGTGTGGTCGTTCAGCAGGCCGTCGCCCAGCCAGACGACCTTGCGGGCCCCGAGAGCCTCTGCGAGCGCCGCCTCGGCCGCCGCCCCGGTCCAGCCGGGGTTGCGATTGGGGTTCAGCAGACACTGGCGCGTGGTCAGGATGGTGCCCGCGCCGTCGTGATCCAGCGCCCCGCCCTCCAGCACGAAATCGTGGCGGTCCAGCGGAACGCCGGACGCCGCGCCGATCTGTCCCGCCACCGTGTCGTCGTGGGGCAGGTCGTATTTCCCGCCCCAGCCGTTGAAGCGGAAGGCGGCGGCCCGCGTCGAGCCCGCACCGAAGATCGGCCCGGTGTCCCTCAGCCAGATATCGCCGAACCGACCGGCCACGACCTCGACATTCGCCACGCCGCCGAACCGGGCCTGTGCGTCTGCCAGGGCCTCGTCGTTACCGATCATCAACTTCACCTGCTCACGCCCCGGTCCGACGAGGGCCCGCACCAGGGCCTCCACCTCCGCCTGGGCCGGGGCGAGGTTATCCTCCCACAGGTCCGCATGACTGGGCCATCCGACCCACATCGCCCGGTGGGGCGACCATTCGGCGGGGATTGGGCGGTGGCTTGGGATGGCTCGGTCTCTCGATCTGGAACGTGGAAGGCGGCGGCAGGTAAGCATGAAGCCCCGTCGAATCAACGTCGCCGGGCGCAAAACAAAAAAGGGCGACCCACCAGGGGTCGCCCTTTCCGTTGTCTGATCGGGTCTCGACTAGAAGGCGTAACGCAGCGAAGCCGAAACCGTTCGCGGCGAACCGACACCGGCGAAGCGACGACCGTAGCCCAGTTCGCCCGGGGTCGACGAAGCGCCGGTACCCAGCGTGCTGTAGTATTGCTCGTCGAGCAGGTTGCTCACGTTGAGTTGAAGGTAGGTGCCGTCCAGTCCGAAGGTTGCGAAGTCGATGCGGGCATCCAGATCGACAACCGTGAAGGCATCGACCTTCAGATCATTGACGTCGGTCACCCAGCGTTCGCCGGTGTATTTGGCCTGAATCCCGGCCGCGAACACATCGTTGAACTTGTAGCTGGCGCGCGCCGAGTACATCTGTTCGGGGCTCTCGACCTGCTTCTTGCCCGCCGTCATCAGCAGGTTACCGGCCGCGTTGAAGACGTAGTTGTCCTGAAGCTCGCTGTCGAGGAACGAGGCCGTGGCATACAGGTTCAGGTTTTCAACCGGTTCCCAGCCTGCCGAGAACTCGGCACCCTGCGAGCGGACAGAACCCACGTTGCGATCGACGAAGGTGTCGAGGTCGGGGTCGTAGGTCGAGACGATCCGGTTGTCGAACTCGTTGTAGAAAACCGAAGCCTGAACGATCAGGCTCGACGCCGTGTAGCGATAGCCCAGGTCATAGTTCTTCGACGTCTCCGGCTGCACGCCGGGGTTGCCGATCGAACCATCCGCAAGCCTGCGGACGGTGTAGAGGCTGTCGGTCCGCGGAGCGGACAGGGATTCCGAATAGCTGCCATAGATCGACTGACCTTCGCCGAAACGATAGGTCGCACCGACGTTCGGCAGAATGTCGTCGTACTTCCGGGTCAGCGAATAGGGACGGATGTACTGGGTCACACCACGGCCCGCGAAGGTCACGTTGCCGTTGGCAAGCGTCGCGTTCGGCACTTCCGACGTGCAGAGCACGTTCGAGGAGGAGTTCTGCGAGAAGCAGTTCTGGTTCAGGTCCCGGGTGAAGTAGGGCGCGCGAACGCCGATGCTCACCGTCAGCGCGTCCTGAAGGAAGCGGCCGCGATATTCCAGCGAGACCTGGTTAAGCTCGGCGATCGACTTGCGGTCGCGGGCCTGAAGGGCGTAGCCGTCGAGGTTGACGACGCGATTGCCCTCTTCGTTGCGCCCGCCGAAGGGGTCCACGAACGTCGGGGCGGACGGGTTGGAGAAGTCCACGAACCCGTAGTTGCCCGTCTGGCGGTGACGGCCGTAATCCAGGGCATAGGCGACGCGAAGACGATGGCTCTCGTTGAGATCCCAGATCAGCGAGGAGTTGAGGCCATAGCGATGCGTGTTCGTGATCGACGGCGTCATGACACGCACACGGTCCAGGGTGTCGCCGTCGCCGTTCAGGTCAACGCCACCGGTCGTATTGGTGCCGCGAAGCAGCTGGTCGGTTTCGGACAGCACGGCTTGCTGGGTGCCGCCGTCAGCCAGGGTGTACTGGAACGAGGGGTCAACCGTCAGCGTCAGGCCGTGGCCGAGCGTGAAGCGTGAGTTGCCGCGCACGTTGCCGGTGTTCGACGGGTTGATCCGCAGACCCCAGTATCCGGTACCGTTCGCATCGTTGTCGGCCACGCCGTTGCGGAACGTCGGCGCCGTGTAGGTACGGTCGAAGTCGATGTTCCAGCCGAAGGGATTCGCCGGATCGTTGACCTGATCGATACACACCTGGGTCCGGGCGACGTCGCAGAAGCCCGTCGAGGTGCCGAGGTTCGGACCATTGTAGTTGTTGTTGCGGTTCTCGTTGTAGTGTCCCGCGAGCGAGATGAAGTCGCCGTTGCTGCCCAGCGGCTGGTAGATACGGGCGTTGTACTGGATCTTCTCAAGTTCGCCGATACCCTTGAACTTGTCGTAGTTCTGATAGGAAGCAGAGAACCAGGCCGCGGTGCCCCAGGGGCCGATCTCGCCGGTGTCGATCAGACCCATGATGCGGCGATAGTTGAAATCGCCCAGCGAACCCTTGACCCAGCCGCCGAATTCGCTGGCGGGACGGCGAACCGTGTAGTTGATGACGCCGCCGGTCGCCGAGGCCGTGGGGCTGTCGACGTCGGTGGAGCCGGTGTTGACCGAGGCGCGCTCGATCAGTTCCGGGTCCAGCTGCTGGTTCGTGTAGGTGGCGTAGTTGCCGGTGTCGTTCAGCGGAATGCCGTCGAAGGTCAGCGACACCCGGTTGCCGTCAAAGCCGCGCAGGCGGATGTTGCCGCCGGAGGAGCCGTAGGGGTCGGCGTTGGCGAAGCTGAGGCCCGGCGTCAGGTTCAGCGTCTGCAGGATGGTCTGACCGGCCTGCTGGGTCGAGATGAACTGCTGATTGACGGTGTTGCGCGTCTTGGCAACGGTTTCGGCAACGGCCACGCCGGACGTCACCGGTCCACGAGTGCCCGTGACCACGACCTCCTCGACTTCGGTCGCTTCGGTACCGGTCGATTGGGCCGAAGCGGCGCCGGCCAGGACCATGCCGCCGACGAGGGCGGTCGTCGCCCAGAGCACGCGAGTGCGAAAGTTCATTGTCTATCCCCAGAGAATGCCACTGTGCGGCGCGAAAAGCAGCCGGATCGGCCGCATCGGACTAAATCCCGCCCCCTCTACGACCCAAGTCAGAACGTCGGACGACAGTGATATGACGAACGTGTGACAGCGGCCGGGGGTGGCCCGCAGGCCACACTCGCTGGCCCGGGGGTGTATCAGCCGCCCCAGACCGCCCGCAGTCGCGCCGCGCGGCCGCAGAACCGGCTGTAGCCGCCGTATCTCACCGGGTTCAGCCGTGCGAAGTCCTGGTGATAGGCCTCCGCCGGCCAGAAGCGCCCGGCCGCGCGCACCGGCGTGGTGAACCGGCGCGCCCCGATCACGGCGACAGCGGCGGCACGGGAGGCGTCGGCGATCGGCCGCTGGGACGGTGTGGCGAAGACGGCGGTGCCATAGGCCGGTCCGGTGTCGCAGAACTGGCCGTTGGCATCGGTCGGATCGATCGTGCGCCAGAACCGGTCGACCAGCTGGCGATAGGAAATGCGCGCCGGATCATAGGTCACCTGCACCGCCTCGACATAGTCATTGCCGCGCGACACCGCTTCATAGGTCGGGTTCGGGGAAGTGCCGCCCGCATAGCCCGACACGGCCGAGACCACGCCCGGCATGTGTTCGAAGTTCGATTCCACCGACCAGAAGCAGCCCCCGGCGAAGACCGCAACCTCGCGTCGGCCGCTGTCCGGCCCGGTCTGGACGACCGGCGGCTGGGCGCCCGCCGGCTCGCCCTGCGAACACGCCCCCAGCAGAACGGTGGCGGCGACGGCGAATCGGGTCAGGGCGGACATGGGCGAATACTCCGGAAAGGCCGAATGGATTGAACCCGATACGCCTGGCACCCGCCACGGGATACATCGCCACGCCGGCGATTGATTGTTGTGCCTACCCTGCGTCCTGGAATCGGTTTGCGACGGCTTTTGCGGTGGGTGAGAGGGCCTTGGGTTCGTGGTAGTTTCCGTTGACCTGTGTCTGCTGGATGACGTGGGCCCGGAAGCGGATGAACAGGTCGGGGTCGGGGGTTCTGGGGTTGGTCCAGAAGGCGTCGATGGTTTGCTGGTCGGTGAGGCCGTCGAAGTCGAAGAAGGCCTGTCCGAGGACCTTGACGGGTGTTTTGAAGCCCAGGGCCGACAGGGCGGCCGATGAGTTGTTGACCACCATGCCGTTGGAGGCGCGGCACAGCTGGGCCAGGTTTCCGCCGTCGATGAAGTCGACGCGATCGGCGATGCCGCGCTCGATGGCCAGGACCCGGGTCATGCGGCGCAGGTCGACCAGGCCGGGATCCAGCGGATGGTTCTTGACCACCAGCCGGGCGTCGGCGGGCGCATGTCCGGCGAAGGAGGTCAGGACCTCGGCGAGGAAGGCGGTGTTGTCGGCATAGTGGGAGTAGCGCAGCAGCTGGGCGTCGCCCTCGCGCTGCAGACAGGCGATGAAGAAGGGCCCGCGGGCCCGGATCACCCGGGCATCGGCCTCATGTGAGGACCGCAGCATCAGGCCGAAGTAGCGCCGGATATGGCTGGCGCACTGCAGCCAGGCCGGGGTCGTATAGGGCTGGGCATAGTGCCGGAAGGCGAACGGCCGGACCAGGAACTGCAGGAAGTGATACCAGCTGATGTTGGCCACATGGTGCGGCAGGGCGCGCCCCACCGGCCGGGCCGGGACGATCTCGGGAATGGGCGGGTCATAGGCCGAGCGGTGGCGGGCCAGGCCGGAGCGGGCATTGACCCCGTCCTGCTCGACCGTGATCCAGTCCGGCCGGAAGTAGCCGTTTTCGAGGACCCAGATTCTGAGGGCGCTACCGCTCGGCTCGCGGAGCCTCGCTGCCTGAGCGCGGTCGTGGGCGGCTGACGCCGCACCGCTACCGACCGGCTCGCGGAGGTCCGGGTGGCGAGTGGCGAGTGGCGAGTGGCGAGACGTCTCTTTGCGGTCGCCATCACGGGTGATGCGGTCGATCGCGTCCTGGCCGGGAGAACGCCCGTCGATGGGGTCGGCGTCGCTCGTCCCTCGTCCCTCGCCACCGGCCTCCGCCGCCAGGGCCTTGAGTTCGGCGGCGCGGGTCAGGACGGCCTGGTTGTAGGGGCCGCCCTCGCCGAACACGATCAGGTCGGTCAGGCCATGGGTGGCCACCAGCCCGGCCAGATGGGCGGGCCAGTCGCGTACGTCGCCGTCGAAGGTCAGCCCCCCCTTGCGACGCCAGTAGACCAGATCGCCGATGTTGAAGATCATGCGCAGAACCCGGGCCCCCCGCGCCTCCAGCTCGCCCGCCAGCACCCGGCCGAACGGACCGAACGGCGCGGTCACGATCAGAAAGCGGCGCGACGACAGGTCGGTGGCGCTGCCGCGCGCGACCCGGTGGCGCGCGGCCGGGACGGGGATCGGGGCCGGGAGTGGCCGGAGGACGGGGGCACCGGTATCGGCCACCCGACGATCCGGGCGGATGCGTCGATCGACAGGCAGAGCGGCGCGGCGCGAGGGAATGCGGACGTCGGCCATGCTCAGGCGTGACTCGCACGGACGTCGAAAGCGGCTTCGGTCGGAATCACGATCCTCGAGGCGCGGCGCTTTGACATGGGTCTCCTTGTCGCGCCCGGAACCGCGCGGATCAACCGGCTTGTCCAAAAAAGCGCGCGCAATCGGCAAGAGCCTGATCGGCTGAGGGGGAAACGCTTCGCGATTCCACCGATGCCGTGAATCAGGCTCCAGAGATGGGCGAGAGCCTGATCCACGCTTTCGGCTGGACCCACGACGGGGGTCCACCTCCAACGATCATGCTCGAGGTTTCACGGAACGGTCGGAACCGGCCGGGATCGACCACAGCCGCCTGTCCGGCCCCGGACAGAACAAAGCCGCCGACCCTCTTTCGAGAATCGGCGGCTGAGTGTGTTGCGTCATCGGCAACCGTTCGTCGGCGACCGGCCCCGGATCGTCAGATCCGGAGCCGGGCCATCGAAGCGGTCCTAGAAGTTGATGCCGATGGTGGCGCGACGGTTCAGAGGCTCGCGAACGCCGTCGGCGGTCGCACGGGCCAGGTTGGTTTCACCCTTGCCGTCCAGGGCGATCACGCCGCCGTTGACGCCCTGGGCGACCAGAGCATCGGCCACGGTGCGCGAACGACGGTTCGACAGGCCCACATTGTAGGCCGCCGAGCCGGACGTATCGGCGTAACCGACGACCAGAACGCGCGTCGGACGACCCGACTTGGCGTAGGTCGCCGCCTGGGTCACCACCGAGCGGGCTTCGGCCGTCAGGTCCGAACGATCCCAGTCGAAATAGACCACGAACTCACGCGCCGTCGGAGCCGGCGGAGGCGGCGGCGGGGGCGGAGGCGGCGGGGGAGGCGGCGGGGGCGGAGGCGGCGGCGGCGGGGGCGGAGGCGGCGGCGGGGCCGCTTCTTCGGCACCGAACGCATAGCGCAGGCCCAGCGTCAGGGTGTGCGACTGGTCGTAGTCGCCTTCGAACGTGCCCTGGTTGAACGACGTCGGGCTCGACACGGTGGCGAACTCGGCATCGCCCGTCAGATAGCGATAGGTCAGGTCGATGTTGGCGCGGTCACCCACGGCATAGCTCAGGCCGGCAATGGCCTGGGCCGCGAACTTGGTCGACGAATCGTCGCCCACCACCGTCGCCGAACGGGTCGCGCGATAGGCTCCCACGAAGCTGGTGTCGACGCGGTTCACACCGACGCCCACGCCCACGAACGGACGGATGCCCCAGTACTCGCCACCGATGTCATAGATGACATTGGCCATCAGCGTGGCGGACTCGATGTCGCCTGCAGGCGAGAAGCAGGGACCCGACGCCGGCGTCAGGTTGCAGATGCCGTTCGAACCCGACACCGCGCGAACCTTGCCGATGTCGCCCGAGCGATAGCCGCCCTCCAGTTCCACACGCCAGTTGGCGTCAAAACGGTAGCCCAGACGCGCAAACGCTGCCCAGCCGTCGTTCACTTCAAAATTGAAGTTCTGACCCGTCACCGAAGACTCGGTGTTGATGTCGTCAATGACCTGGTAACCGGCGTCTACCGCCCCATACCAGCCATCCGGCTCAGCCGATGCAGCACCAGCCGACAGGGCAAGAGCCGCCGCCGCGCTGGAAGCCAGGAACAAAGTCTTGAAACGCATGGGTGTGAGCCCTCCGCAGCCATAATTGATCAATGCGGCGGTCTCACCGCCAACGGGCGTCATAACAGCGTTGCCGCACAAGGTCGATACCCCGATTGCCTCGAACCAAGGCGACGTGTGGACCGTGGCGTTGAAGCTACAGAAGAAATCCGGCCGGACGTCCGGATCGCGGATCTCCGGGCCCCGTGGCAAGGCGGGGAAAACCGTTCTAATGACTTTGTCGCATGACCAGCAGCCTTGCCCGCGCCAGGACGACCCCCGACCGGTGCCGTGACACCGAAGGCGACGCTCACGCCCGACAAACCGACGTCGAACGGGCGTTGTGATGCGGTCGAGCCGCCCGGTCGGCGTCTTTACCGCCACGCGCGCTGAATATGGTCTGTTGCGGCCCGTCCTGTCGGCATTGGAGAAATCTCAGACCCTGGTCCCGCGGTTGATCGTGTCCGGGACGCACCTTTCGGAGCGACATGGCAGCACCCTGACCGAAATCCGGGCGGACGGCCGAGATCCGGCGGCGTGCGTGCCCCTGCCGATGCAGGATGACTCGGCAGCATCCATCGCCGCCGACATGGCAGCGGCGCTGGACGGCGCGAGCCAGGCCTATCTGGCGCTGGACCTCGACGCCGTTCTGATCCTGGGCGACCGGACCGAGGCCCTGGCGGCTGCGGCGGCGGCGATCCCCCTTGCTCTGCCGATCCTGCATCTGGAGGGCGGTCACCGGACCGCCGGGGCCATAGACGACGCCATCCGCCATGCCGTCTCCAAGCTGGCAGCCCTGCATTTCACCAGCGCCGAGCCCTATCGCCAGCGCCTGCTGCAGATGGGCGAGGCCGAAGACCGGGTCTTCACCGTCGGCGCGACCGGCGTCGACAATCTGAAGGCCTTTGGTGTCAGCACGGCTGCCCAGGCCTCGGCCATCACGGGACTGGATTTGCCGGAAGGCTTCATCCTGGCGACCTTCCACCCGGAGACCCTTGGGACGACGGTGCCGGGGGATCAGGTCGCGGCCTTCGTCGCCGGGCTGGGGCGGGTCGCAGACCGGACCGTCCTGATCACCATGCCCAATGCCGATGCCGGATCGGAGGCGATCCGGACGGCGCTCGAAGCCTTCGCAGCCCGGGCTCCCGGGCGGATCCGGCTGGCTACCTCCCTGGGGGCCAAAGGCTATGCCGCCGCCCTGACGGCCTGTGCCGCCGTGGTCGGCAACTCCTCCAGCGGCATGGTCGAGGCCCCGGCGGCAGGCGTGCCGACCGTCAATGTCGGGACCCGCCAGGAGGGACGGCTGCGGTCCCCCTCGGTGATCGACTGCGACCTGACCCCCGATGCCATCGGCGACGCGCTGACCCGGGCGCTGGATCCCGCCTTTCGCCGGATGGCCAGGGCTCAGCCGCCGATCTTCGGGGATGGGAATGCGGGCCAGAGGATCGTGGACGTCCTGGAGACGATCGATCTGGCGGGACTGGCGCGCAAGCCCTTCGTCGATCGTCCGGCCGACGGACGCCTCAGCGCCTGATGCTGTCCAACGGCCGGGCCGCATCGCCCCGGACGTGGGGCCACAGGGCCTCGCAAACCGCGAAGTCGAAGGCCGTATCGACATCCCAGCCCCGCTCGGGGGGCATCACATGCGCCAGGGCACCGGGACCTGCGAAGCCGCCGATACCGAAAAGGGTCCCGGGCCGGGCGACATAGACGGCGCCGTTGATGACCACGGCCTCGTCGCCGTTCCCCGGGGTCCGGCTGAACGCCCCGGCGCCATCGACCTGGCCGTAGAAGGTGGCCGGCTTCAGCATCGGCGACACGCCGATCACCGAAGGCGCATCCCGTTCATGGCAGAGGCGGACAGCCGCATCGATGTCGCTCGCCAGTCTCAGGGGCGAAGTCGGCTGAAGCAGCACGACATAGTCCCAGGCCCGGTCCAGCACCTCCAGCACATGCGCGATCGCATCCAGGACCGAGGCCTGGGGGCCGGCCAGTTCCGGGGGGCGATCGATCACCGCGACACCCGCCTGTCGTGCAAGCGCGGCCACCGCCGCGTCGTCGGTGCTGACCACCAGATGATCCAGCGTCTGCGAGGTCAGGCCCGCCTCGAGCGTCCAGGCCGTCATGGGCCGCCCCGCCAGCGGGCGCAGATTCTTTCCGGGCAGGCCCTGGGACCCGGCCCTGGCGGGGACGATGCCGAGCACGGTCTTTCCGTCGATCATGTCGCCTCCCCCTTCGCGTTCACCGGATAAGTGACGGACGGGGGCCTTACGGGCGGTTAACCCTGTGCGGAGGAACATGGCCCGTCGGCGTCCGCGTCGTCACGGAGCGCATCGGGTGGATCAGACTATGGAGAGCGGCCAGGCCCACGGGTCATTGGCGGGACGGCCCGTGCTGGTGACCGGCGCGGGCGGGTTCATCGGCAGCCAGCTGTGCGAGCGACTGGTCGCCGACGGGGCCGAGGTGCGGGCCCTGGTCCGCTATACGTCGGACGGCGACGCGGGCTGGCTGGACCGGTCGTCGATCCGCAAGGACATCGAGGTCGTGCGCGGCGACCTTGCGGATCGCGACAGCGTATTTGCCGCCTGTCGCGGCAGGGAGGTCGTGTTCCATCTGGGGGCCCTGATCGCCATTCCCTATTCCTACGAGGCCCCGGAGAGCTATGTCCGGACCAATATCCTGGGCACGCTGAACGTGCTGCAGGCCGTGCGGGAGCTGGCGGTCGGCCGTCTGGTCCACACCTCCACCAGCGAGGTCTATGGCTCGGCCCAGACCGTGCCGATGACGGAGGCCCACCCGCTGGTGGGACAGTCGCCCTACTCCGCCTCCAAGATCGGGGCGGACAAGCTGGCGGAAAGCTATCATCGGTCGTTCGAGACCCCGGTCGTGACGCTGCGGCCGTTCAATACCTTCGGGCCGCGCCAGAGCGCACGGGCGGTGATCCCGTCGATCACGATGCAGTTGCTGACGGGGCGGACGATCCGGCTGGGCGACACCCGGCCGACGCGGGACTTCGTCTTCGTCGACGACACGGTGGATGCCTTCGTCCGGGCCGCGACGGCCACCGGCATCGAGGGGCTGACGATCCATTTCGGCGGCGGGCGCGAGATCGCGATCGGCGACCTGCCGGCCCTGATCGGCGCGGCGGCGGACCTGCCGGTCGAGGTCGAGATCGATCCGCAGCGCCTGCGGCCCGCCGCCAGCGAGGTCGAGCGGCTGATCGCCGATGCGTCTCTGGCCCGGGCGCGCCTGGGATGGCAGCCCCGGACCGGTGTCGAGGAGGGCCTGGCCAGGGTGGTGGCCTTCATCCGCGCCAATCCGGGGCTGTATCGCCCGGAGGAGTATGCGGTGTGACCTCTCTCGATCCGATCGCCGGCAATCTGCTGCACCCCGACACCCGTCTGCTGGAGGCCATCGAGCGGATGGACGCCGTGCGACGCAAGCTGATCGTCGTCGTGGACGACGACCGCCGTCTGCTGGGCACGGTGTCGGATGGCGACATCCGGCGCGGTCTGATGCGGCGTCTGGCCATGGACGCGGCGGTCAGCGCCGTGATGAACCGCGATCCCGTGGCGGTCGCGGTCGCGGGGACCGAGGCCGATGCCATGGCGCGCCTGGCCGAGCGGGGTGTGTCCCTGGCCCCCTTGCTGGACGACCACGGCCGGGTGGTCGGCCTGTATCCCGACACCGCCATCGCCACGAAGGCACGGGACAATCTGGTGGTCATCATGGCCGGCGGGCGCGGCGTGCGTCTGGCCCCCCTGACGCAGACCTGCCCCAAGCCGATGCTGAAGGTGGCGGGCCGCCCCCTGCTGGAGAGCATCATCGAGCGCCTGCGGGATCAGGGGTTCAGCCGGTTCCGCCTCGCGGTGAACTATCTGGCCGAAGTCATCACCGACCATTTCGGCGACGGGTCGTCCATGGGCGTGGAGATCGACTATCTGCGCGAGGACCATCCGCGCGGGACGGCCGGCGCGCTGTCGCTGCTGCGCGAACCAGTGACCGCCCCCCTGGTGGTGCTGAACGGCGACGTCCTGACGCGTCTGGCCTTCGGGGACCTGATCGATTTTCACCAGGAGCACGGGGCCGTGGCGACCCTGTGCGTGCGCGAACACCAGTTCCAGGCCCCGCACGGCGTGGCGGAGATCGACGGTGTTCGCCTGACCAGCCTGCGCGAAAAGCCGACCTTCCGCTGGCAGGCCAATGCGGGAATCTATTGCCTGGACGGCACGCTGCTGTCGCGGATTCCGCGGGACGGGCCGTTCGACATGCCGGAACTCCTGTCGGCACTGGCCGGAGACGGCGAGCGGGTCTGCGCCTATCCGATGCACGAATACTGGCTGGACATCGGCCGGCCGCCGGACTTCGAGAGCGCGCAGGCGGCAGCCGTGAGCTTTCCCCTGGATGGTCGGATTGACTGACGTCTGGCGACCATTTTCGGACGAGCCCATCGCCGCCTTGTGATTAGGCCTTGCGAGTCTAAAAGCGGTCGATCTGAAACCTTGCGGATCGATCCTTGATGCCCGAGACCATCGCCTGTGTGGACGGCCGCGACCTGTCCCTGACGCAAGGATCCGGAATTGCGACCTACGGACGCAACCTGCTGACGACCCTCTCGCGCATGGGTGTCGGAACCCAGGTGCTTTACGGCCCTCCAACGCCCGTCCGGTCGGACCCGCTGCTTGACGAGATCATGTTGGCGAATCCTGACGCAAGGGCGGGAAACCCGACGGCGTGGAAACGCCTCGTGCGGACGACGCGCGCGCGGTGGGGCCTGCCCGCCGTGCCTGTCCAGCCGGGCCAGGTGATCTGGCCCCGCGACGGGGCCGCCCCGCCGGCAACGGACTCATACTGGGCGAGCCAGGACGTGTTCCGGACGGCCCATCGCTCCTTCGTGAAGACGGGTCGGCTGACGCAAATCCACTTCAAATGCGACCGTGACGTTCCCGCGCCGGACGTCTGTCACTGGACCGCGATCATGCCGCTGCGGGGCAAGGACGCCCTGAATCTCTACACGATGCACGACCTGATCCCGTTGCGACTGCCCCACCTGTCGCTGAGCAACAAGGAGCATTATCTGGCCATTTGCCGCGCCATCGCGGACGGAGCTGACCACATCATCGTCGGCTCCGAATCGGCGAAGGCCGACATCGTCGACATGATCGGCGTGTCGCCGGATCGGATCACCAACACCTACCACGCCGTGCAGCTGCCGTCCGGGCACATGGAGCGGTCCGACGACGAGATCGCCGTGGAAATCGAGGGTGCGTTCGGACTTCCGTGGAAGGGCTATTTCCTCCACTACGGCACGATCGAGCCGCGCAAGAACCTGGGCCGGACGGTGGAGGCCTATCTGGCTTCAGGCGTGACGACACCGTTGGTGATCGCGGGTGGCGACGGCTGGCTGTTCGAGCCGGAAACAGCCGTTCTGGATCAGGTGCGCGCCGGCCAGGGGGCGGCAGCGGGGCGGATCATCAAACTGAAGTATCTGCCGGCCGGTCTGCTGGCCAGCCTGGTGCGGGGGGCGAGGGCCCTGCTGTTCCCTTCCCTGTATGAGGGATTCGGCCTGCCGGTCCTGGAAGCCATGAGCATGGGAACCGCTGTCCTGACGTCGACCTCCGGCTCGCTGCCCGAGGTCGCCGGTGGAGCCGCTGTCCTGGTCGATCCTTACGACGTCAACAGCATCCGCAAGGGCATCCTGGCCCTGGATGGGGACGAGGGCCTTCGTGACGCCATGGTGGAGCGTGGCACTGTGCAGGCGCGGCTTTTCTCGCCGCAGGCCTATGAGGCTCGTCTGACGGATCTCTACACACGACTGGGCCTTCGCCTGGCCCCCGGGGACACCACCTGACTCAGGTCGACGGCGCGCGTTCGACCCGAAGGCTGCCGTCGACGGCGACGAAGGTATCGACACCAGTCTGGCGGAATTCGAGAATCACCGAGTCCGCTTCGTTCGCGATCCCGAATCCCTGAGCCGTGGGGCGCCAGTGCGTGGCGGCCGCCAGCGACGCCAGGGCGCAATGCTCGATATGCAAGCCGTAGCCATGTGGTAGGGGCTGCCGGTTCAGGGCCAGGACGCAACCTTTCGATCCGTCGGCCGGCGTGAAAGCCCACAGGCCGATTGCGGCCTCGATATCGCCTGACGGCTCCGGCACCCGGGATTGCGACACGGCTGGCTGCTCCTTGGAATGACAGGCGCCGGCGACGACAGGCAGGAGGGAAAGACACAGTGCCAGGGGCAGGGCTGAAGCGAAAGTCATGCCTCGTCCTCGTGTCCGGAGTCCCACGCGATCCGCGCTCACAACCGCCCGTCCTCCATAGCCAAAACGGGACCGGCGTGCCACCACCTTTATGAGACGGCGTCCAGCGGCTAGGGTGGCCTGGAAGGAGTCCGATCCGCGTGTTCAGCCACCTGCTTCCCAGACAGCCGGGTACCGAGCCGCTGGCCGAGGCGTTTCGAGCCTGTCGCCTGCATCTGATCGGCGCGCTGGTCTTCAGCGCCCTGGCCAACCTGCTGTACCTGGCCCCGACCCTCTACATGATGCAGGTTTACGACCGCGTCGTCCCGACCGGGGGCCTGCTGACGCTTGTGCTGATCTCTGCAGTGGCGGTGTTCGCCCTGGGGACGCTGGCCCTGCTGGATTGGCTGCGTGCGCGATTGCTGCTGCGAGCCAGCCTGAGGCTCGATCGCCTGCTGGCACCGGTCATCCTGACAAGGCTTGTCGAGATACAGACGCCGCGCGCGGCGACACAGGCGATGCGAGAGTTCGATACGGTGCGGGGGGCGGTGTCCGGCCAGGGAATTCTGGCCCTGCTGGATGCGCCATGGACACCGCTTTATCTGGCATGCTGCTTTCTGCTTCACCCGGCCATCGGTATCCTGACAATGGCCGGAGGTGCCCTGCTGTTCGCCCTGGCGGTCCTCAACGAGCGCGACAGCCGACCGAGACTGAAGCGCGCCATCCAATCCACAGCCACTGCCTATGCGGCGCAGGAAGGCATCATCGCCCAGAGCGAGGTCGTGCGTGCGCTTGGCATGCGGCAGGCCAGCGTAAACCGACAGATCACCGAGCGCGCCAGCGGCGTTGCGCACTACGCGGACGCACAGCTGAACGGCGGCAAATACTCCGGGGCGATCAAGTTCCTGAGACTCGTCATGCAGTCCGGCTCACTGGGACTTGCGGCCTTTCTCGCCGTGAAGGGCCAGATTTCACCGGGATCGATCATCGCGGCTTCGGTTCTGTTGAGCCGGACCGTGGCCCCGATCGAAATGCTGGTCGGGGCCTGGCCCGGTCTGAACCAGGCGCGGTCCAGCTGGTCAGCCCTGGTGGACCTTTTCAGATCGACGTCAGGCATCGATCGGGATCGGACGGCGCTGCCGGCTCCGAAAGGCAAGCTGCAGGTCGAGGACGTGACCGTTCGGCTACCCGGCACGGAGGCCCCGCAGATACGCCAGATCTCTCTGTCGCTGGAACCGGGTCAGACCCTGGGCATCGTCGGCCCCAGCGGATCGGGGAAGACCACCCTGGCTAGAGTTCTGGCGGGCGGGCTTGCGCCGACGTCCGGTGCCATCCGGCTTGACGGGGCGGATTATATGGCCCGGACGTCCGACGACCTGGCCCGTCACATCGGCTATCTGCCACAGGCACCCAGTCTTCTGGCAGGCTCGATCAAGGACAATATATCGCGCTTTTCGGCCTCGCTCGGGAGCGAGGCGGGCGACGTCGATCTCAAGGCCGTCGCGGCGGCCAGGGCCGCCGGGGCCCACGACCTCATCCAGCGCCTGCCCCAGGGATATGACACCCAGCTGGGGCCTATGGGATCGGGGGTTTCCGCAGGGCAGGCACAGAGGATCGCCCTGGCCCGCGCCCTTTATGGCGATCCCGTGCTGCTCGTTCTGGACGAACCCAACTCCAACCTCGACCAGGAAGGCGAGGCCGCCCTCATGACCGCAATCCTCTCGGCGGCCGCCCGGGGTGCCGCGGTGGTCCTGGTGGCTCACCGCGCCGGCGTCCTGTCCCGTGTCGATCGACTGGCGACCATGGCCGATGGTGCCATCACGATGGAAGGCCGGCGAGAGGACGTCCTGGCGCGGTTGCGCAGTACCTCTCCCCAGGTGCTGACACGCCCGCAATGACCGATGCTCCCACCCTCCCCCCGGTCACGAGTCCGGTGTCCGATTCGCCGTCGGGCGACATGCGGATCGGCGCTGCTGTGATCGGACTGTTCTTCGTGCTGTTTCTGGGCTGGGCCGCCATCGCACCCCTTGATGCCGGTGCCTATGCCTCGGGTCAGGTCGCCATTTCGGGCAACCGGCAGGCCGTGCAGCACCAGCAGGGTGGCGTCGTCAGCGCTCTGCACGTTGCCGAAGGCGACCGCGTCCACCGTGGACAAATCCTCGTAGAGCTTGCGACGGGCGAACTGCAGGCGACCGAGCGCGGCGTGACGGGCCAGGTCGTTTCGCTGCTGGCGCAGCGCGCGCGCCTGATCGCTGAGCGGGATGGACTGGCGTCGATCGCCATGCCGACCGAGTTTGCAGCCTATGTCGGTCCCGATCTGGTGCTGGCCCGGGATGCGATGCGTCTGCAGCGGCTCCAGTTCATGGCGCGGAGAAACGGCAGATCGACAGAGACCGGTGTGCTGACACAGCGGATCGGACAGTTGAACCAGCAGGTCGAGGGATTGCAGCGGCAGATCGAATCCAACCTGGCGCAGCGGCAGTTGATCGAAAGGGAACTGGACGGCGTGCGCAGTCTGGCGGCCCGCGGGTTCGCGCCCCAGACCCGGGTCATGGCACTGGAACGGTCGGCCGTCGCGCTGGACGGGGAACTGGGCTCCCTTCGTGCCCAGATCGCAGGAACCAACGAAACCATCGGGCAAACGCGTCTGCAAATGCTGGGTGTCTCCACGACCATGGAGGAGGACGTTGCCGATCAGCTGAGACAGACGGAAGTCTCGCTCAACGAGTTGCGGCCGCGAATGGTCGAACTGAGAGCCCAGATCGCGCGATCGCGCGTTCGGGCACCTGCAACGGGCGAAGTGGTGGGGCTGACCACCTTCACTGTCGGCGGGGTGATAGCGCCGGGCCAGACCCTGATGGACATCGTGCCCGAGGATGCCTCTCAGGTGATCATCGCGTCGATCAACCCGCCGGACATCGACAATCTGCGGCTGGGACTGTCCACAGAGGTCAAGTTTCCAGGGCTGCGCGAACGGTCCACGCCGCTGCTGCATGGCACGGTCACGCGGCTGTCTCCGGACAGTTTCACCGACGAGAAATCAGGCCGGACCTTTTATCGGGCGGAGGTCGTTATCCCGCCGGACGAACTCCGGAAACTCGGCGCGTCCGCTCAGAACATCCGTCCGGGCATGCCCGTGGAGGTCGTTGTCCTTCTGCGAAAGCGAACGGCGCTGCAATATCTGATCGAGCCCCTGACGAGCGGCCTGTGGCGCAGCGGGTCAGAGCAGTAGAGACGGCCCGCACGCCATCACTCCACTGACGAACATCGTAAACTGATCAAGAATTCGACGCCTTCGGAGGCGGGAATTGCGCTTCCATGAAGCGCGGCATTATGTCTAAACGGCCGCATGGCCATCTATCCCGTTATCCTCTGTGGCGGCTCCGGCACTCGCCTGTGGCCGGCGTCCCGGCCGTCGCGCCCCAAGCAATTCATCCGCCTCGCCGGTAATCGCTCGCTGTTCCAGGACACGGTGATAAGGGTCGCCAGGCTGGTCGAGAACGAAGGCAAGCTCCTCGTCGTTGCCGGGCAGGGCCATCGCGATGTGATCGATGCCCAACTGGTCGAGATCGACACATCGGCGCAGTTGCTGCTGGAGCCCGAAGCGCGCGATTCGGCCGCCGCCATGGCCGCAGCTGCTGCATGGGTGGCGCGTAACGATCCCGACGGCATTCTGGCGTTCGTGGCGTCCGACCACTACATCCCCGACGACGAGGGATTTCGTCGTTCGATCCTCGATGCCGTCCAGGGCGCGCGTGCCGGCAGGATCGTCACCCTTGGGATCAAGCCGACCGAAGCGTCCTCGGCCTATGGCTACATCAAGCCCACCGGCCCGGGATTGTCGGCGATCGAGACCTTCTGCGAGAAGCCCGACGCAGAGACGGCGCTGGGCTATATGCAGGCCGGCTATCTCTGGAACAGCGGCAACTTCATCGTCAGCGCCCGCACATTGGGCGACGAACTGGCCCGTTACGCCCCGGGCGTGCAGGCAGCCGCGGTGGCCGCCCTGCCCCCGGAAAGCGACAGCACGACCCTGACATTCGGCCCGGCGTTCACCGATGCGCCGAAAATCTCGATCGACTATGCGGTGATGGAAAAGACCCATCTCGCCTCGGTGCTGGAGGTATCGTTCGCCTGGTCCGATCTCGGGGCCTGGGATTCCATCGCTTCGAGTGGCGTCGGCAACACCGGCATCCACATCTTCGAGGACGCAGAGCGTTGCCTCGCGCGAGCACCGGATGGCGTCCTGGTCGCTGCGCTGGGGGTCAACGACATCGCCATCATCGTCGAGTCCGATGCCGTCCTGGTGTGCGACCTGTCGAAGTCGCAAGGGGTCAAGCGGATCGTCGACCGCGTCAGGACCACGTCTCCCAATCACCTCGATTTTGTCCGCACGACTCCTGAGCCGCTGGAGGCAGGGGCCCGACGCTTTGCGGAATGGCTCCGATTGCGGGCCTTGCCGACCTGGTCGAGCCTCGGGATGAACGGCAATGGCGGCTTCGCCGAGGCCCTCAGCCAGTCGGGACGGCCGGTCGCTGGGCCCAGGCGTGCCCGGGTCCAGACCCGTCAAATCTACGTCTATGCCCAGGCCGGCGTTCTGGGCTGGGCCGGGCCGTCGCGGCAGATCGTATCGGCAGGTCTGGACCACCTGTTTCAGGCCTTTATGCGAGCCGACGGTCAGGCGCGAACCCTGTTGACGGCGGACGGACATCCGCTCGACGAGACGACTATGGTCTACGATCAGGCCTTCGTGCTTTTTGCCATGGCGGCCGCCCGCAAGGCGGAAACCGGACCATCTGATCTGGCACACCGGGCCGCTATGTTGCGTAACGCCCTGGTGGCGCGTGCGCTGCCGAACGGAGCCATCCCGGAGGCGGGTGATCAGCCGTTTCAGTCCAATGCACACATGCATCTGCTCGAGGCCTGCCTCGCGTGGGAAGCCTTCGATGAGGATGGCCAGTGGTCCGCGCTCTCGGACCGGATTGCCGATCTCGCCACCCGCATCTTCATCGACCGCGAGGGCGGGTTCCTGCGTGAATTCTTCGCCGAGGACTGGACGCCCGCCGCCGGCGAGAACGGATCGCTGGTCGAGCCGGGCCACCAGTTCGAATGGGCGTGGCTGCTGACACGCTATGGCCTGGCGCGCGGAGACGACAGGGCGCTGTTGGCAGCCAGAACCCTTTACGCGCGCGGTCGCGTCGGCGTGGCGGGCCGTCCGGGCGTCGCCGTGGATGCCATGAACCAGGACCTGACCCTTCGCAGTGCCAGAGCCCGCCTGTGGCCCCAGACCGAATGGCTGAAGGCGTCGCTGATCCTCGCAGAGACTGCACGCGACGGCGATCGGGCCGGACTTCTGGCCGACGCGGCCACAGCGCTGCGCGCACTCTGGTTGTATCTGGAACCGGACGGCCTCTGGCACGACAAGCGTCTGCCCGACGGCACCTTCCTGGACGAGCCCGCGCCCGCGAGTTCCTTCTATCATATCATGGCTGCCTTCCAGCAGGTCAGCGGGACATTGCAGGTCCTTGGCCTCGACGGGGGCGACCTGATCGCCCTTGACTAAGGGCGACGCGAGGACACGTTCCCGCGAAGTTGCATCGCTCCGGCTTGCCCTCATGTCCGGGCGCGCTAGGGTAGGTGGAAACGAGGAAACAAGGTGGGATCGATGTTGAACGGTGCTGTGGCTCGCGACACCTGGAACTCCCCGGATTTCGATCTCCGGCAGGACGACGGTCCCTCCCGCGTGATGGATACGGGACGATCGGCAGGCAGCGGCCTGTTCGCCGAAGGAGCCTGGTCGTCGGCCTGCCCCTGCTGCGGTCAATCGCATGCAAATTTCGACAGCACGGACTTTGGCCCACTGGCTTTCCTGAACGGTGACGATCGCGGCGGGACCGGCGGTAACATCGGAAAGCCTTCGCTCACGATCGGTGGTGCGGGCACGCAGTTGACGCGTTCCGGCCTGAGCTGGGCATCCGGCCTGGGAACGGCGGCGACCGTCACCTATGCCTTCCGCAGCACGGCACCGGCGACCATGCCGACCGACACGGCCGGATTCACCCAGTTCACGGCGACGCAGATATCCGCCGTCCTGCTGGCTCTGCAGGCCTGGTCGGACGTGGCGAACATTACCTTCACCCGCGTGCAGGACGCGACGGGATACAGCGACAACGCCACAATGCTGTTCGGCAACTATTCCAGCGGGCAGAGCGCCGCCGCAGCTTTCGCCTACCAACCGGGCAACGCGAGCGCGTCTTCGGTGACCGGGGATGTCTGGGTCAACTCCAGCATCGCGGTCAACACGACCCCGGCGCTGCTGAACTACGGACAGCAGACGCTGACACATGAGATCGGCCATGCCATCGGATTGAGCCACCCGTCCGGTTACAATGCCTCCGCAGGCGTCTCGATCACCTACGCCAACGATGCGAGCTATTACGAGGACTCGCGCCAGTACTCGATCATGAGCTACTTTGGCGAGAGCAATACTGGTGGCAATTTCAGGCTGAACAACGGCCCCGCACAGTATTCAGCAGTGCCCTTGCTCGATGATATCGCGGCCGCTCAACGGCTGTACGGCGCGAACACCACGACGCGGACCGGGGACACGGTGTATGGTTTCAACTCCACGGCCGACCGTGACTGGTTCATCGCGACCTCGGCGACCACCAGCCTGATCTTCGCTGTCTGGGACGCCGGTGGAAACGACACGTTCGACTTTTCCGGCTACAGCCAGGCCCAGGTCATCGACCTGCGGCAAGGGGCGTTTTCAAACGTCGGCGGACTGATCGGCAATATCGCCATCGCGGCCGGCACCGTGATCGAGAATGCGATCGGCGGTTCAGGCAACGACACGATCCGCGGGAACTCGGCCGACAACCGGCTCACCGGGAACGGCGGAACCGACACAATCGACGGTGGGCTGGGGACCGACACGGTGATCTTCAGCGGTGCGCGCGCGGCCTATTCCATCACCTGGAACGGCCAGACCGGATCGATCGTCGGCAACGGCCAGACCGTCACTGTGACCAACGTCGAATTCCTTCAATTCACGGACCAGACGATCGCTGCCGCGCCAACGGGCGGCTTGACGGTATCCGGCGATCTGACGAACGAAACCATCAACGGGACCGGATTGGCGGATACGATCGGCGGCGGCGGCGGCAATGACATCATAAGCGGGCTGGATGGCAACGACGTCCTGGATGGCGGGTCGGGCAACGACACACTGTCCGGCGGAAACGGTGACGACAACCTGATTGGCGGGGCCGGAAACGACGGCATCGATGGCGGCGCCGGAATCGATTTCGCCAGTTACAACACGGCCACATCGGGCGTTACCGTCAGCCTTGCCAACGGGACGGCCAGCGGTGGCGCAGGCACCGATACGCTCACCGGGATCGAGAACCTACGCGGCTCCGGATTCAACGACACCCTGACCGGCGACGGAGGAAACAACGTTTTTTACGGCGGATCCGGCGTGGATACCATCTTCGGCGGGGGTGGCAACGACACCTTCTACAGCGGGGCCGGTGGCCTGAGCGGCGGCGCTCCCGACATCGTCAAGAGCCAGACCACGGCCAACTCCAGTCAGGGCACTGCCGTTTCCCTTGATGACGGCTTCGACATCGGCGTCCGGAACGACGTCTTCGACCCTGGGAATACGCCGCACGCCACGGTGACTGCGACGGGCAGCGGCAATCTTGAATGGTACAGCTTCACGGCTGCGGCCGGATCTTCGATCACGATCGATATCGACAACGCCTCGTTCGACAGCGTTGTGCGCATTCTCGATGCCGCCGGCAATGTGCTGGCCGAGAACGACGATGGCACGACCGAGGGTGCCGACACCGGAAACTCGACGGACTCGGCCTTGACGTTCATCATCCCGTCGAACGGCGTCTACTATGTTCAGGTTTCCAAGTGGGTTTCGGGAACCACGACGCTGGTCACCGAAGCGGTTCCCGCGGGCGGGCTCTATACGCTCCACGTGTCCGTTTCAGGCCATTCGGTCGTGCCGATCGTGAATACGGGCTCGTCGCTTTACGGAGAGGGCGGCGACGACAGCTTCTATCAGGGCTACACAACCGACGCCGCGAACACGGGTAGCGGAAGCGACACCATCGACGGGGGGACGGGATCCGACACTGTCTTCTACAACGCCGCTTCGACGGCCTACACCATTACGACGGTCAATGGGGTCACAACCATCAGCGGAAACGGCGGCGCGACCGGCATCGATACGCTGACCAATGTCGAACAGATCCAGTTCACGGATCGGCTCGTCACTCTCGGCGCGGCCTCGTCCACGATCAATGGGACGTCGAATGCCGATACGCTTCAGGGCACGGCGGGCGACGACACGATCTATGGACTTGGCGGCAACGACACGCTGAACGGCCTGGCCGGCAACGACGTTCTGATTGGCGGTGCCGGCAATGACACCATGGTCGGTGGATCGGGCGACGATTCCTATGAGGTGACCGAGGCGGGGGATTTGGTCACGGAACTGGCCAACGAAGGCAACGACACCGTCTACAGCTACCTGGACACCTATACCCTGACGACCGATGTGGAGCGGCTGGCGCTGGTGGGATCGGCGCGTGTCGCGATCGGCAACGGCGGGGACAATGTCCTGATCGGCAGTGCGGGTGCCAACATCCTTCTGGGCGGGGCCGGCAACGACACGATGATCGGCGGCGCGGGCGACGATGCCTATGAGGTGACCGAGGCGGGCGATGTGGTGACCGAGGCCGCGGGCGAAGGGACCGACACCGTCTACTCCTATCTGGAGACCTACACGGCCGCGGCCAATATCGAGCGTGTGGAGCTGGCCGGTCGGGCGCGGAACGGCGCGACCAATGCCACGGGCGGCACAGTGGTCGGCAATGCGCTGGATAACGTCCTGACCGTGGGCGGCGGCTCTGCGGTGCTGATCGGGGGCGGGGGCAACGACACGGCCGTGATCGGCGGGGCGCGGTCCGGGTTCACGATCGCCACCAGCAACGGCATCACCACGGTGACCGGCGGGGGCCGGACGATCACCCTGGCCGGCGTGGAGCGGATCCAGTTTTCGGATCAGGTTTTCGTCCTGACCCCTGACCAGACCCTTGTGGGCACCGCTGGCGGAGAGGTCCTGAGCGGAGCGGACAGCTACGACACGATCTACGGCAACGGCGGCAACGACGTCCTGTTCGGCTATGGCGGCAACGATTTCCTGATCGGGGGCGACGGCGCGGACATCATGGTCGGCGGCGACGGCAACGACACCTATGAGGTCAGCGAGGTCGCCGACAACATCCAGGAAGGGGCCGGCGAAGGCTTCGACACCGTCTTCGCCTATGCCAGCGGCTATACCCTGGCCGCCAACACCGAATCGCTGCGCCTCGTCGGTTCGGCCGTCACCGGCTATGGCAATGCGGGCGACAACACCCTGGTCGGCAACGGGCTGGACAATGTGCTGGTCGGCGGGGGTGGCAATGACACCTTCTATGGCGGGGCGGGCAACGACACCTATGAGGTCACCGAGGCCGGGGACGTCGTGAACGAGAACGCCAACGAGGGCACAGACACCATCTTCAGCTACGTCACCTATGCGCTGGGGGCCAATATCGAGAACCTGCGCCTGGTGGGCGGGGCGCTCAACGCCACCGGCAATGCGCTGAACAACATGATCGTGGGCAACGACGGCAACAATGTGCTGATCGGCGGAGCCGGCAACGACATCATGGTCGGCTCGCTCGGCAACGACGCCTATGAGGTCACCGAGGCCGGGGACCTCGTCTATGAGGCGGCAGGCGAAGGCACCGACACCGTCTATTCCTACATCGATACCTACCAGATGTCGCTGAACGTGGAGGCCCTGTTCCTGGTCGGGTCAGCGCGGGTGGGGCTGGGCTCGGCCGGCAACGACACGATCGTCGGCAACGGGCTGAACAACGTCCTGAACGGCAACGCCGGCGACGACATCCTGACCGGTGGCGCGGGCGTGGACCAGTTCTGGCACCTGGCCGGCGGCGGCCGGGACCGGATCACCGACTTCTCGGCCGGCAGCGGCGAGATCATCGTCCTGTCGCAGAGCCAGTTCGCCAACTTCGCCGCCGTCCAGGCCGCCATGACCCAGTCGGGGGCCAATGTCGTGATCACATTCAGCGGGTCCCAGTCGCTGACGCTCAGCAATGTCACCGTCGGCCAGCTGACCGCGGGCAATTTCGCCTTCTACGGCGCGCCCGCCACCAGTCCGGTCGAACCGCTCGACGACACCTCGCCCAAGGTCGCGGGCTTGCACACCTGGGACCCGACGGCGGTCTGGCACGATGGCCCAACCCTCCCTCACGACGCAGCCCTACCCTGGATGCCGACCCATATCCAGGATCACTGGATGTAGAACGACGCTGTCAGGCAGGCCGTTGCACCGCCAGGGCGGGCGGAGATTTTCGTGCCGACCTGGAGCCTGATCGGCTGAAGCGGAATCGCTGCGCGATTCCGCCGAGGCCGTGGATCAGGCTCCAGATATCAGAGAGAGCATGATTCACGGTTTCGGGTGGCCCCACGACATGGGTCCATCTCGAACGATCATGCTCCAGGAGCCCGCCATGCCGACCATTACTGGAACCTCGCAGGCCGACACCCTGGTCGGAACGAACCAGGGCGATCTCGTTCAGGGCCTCGACGGGAACGACATCCTGAACGGTGGGCCGGCGGGGGACGCGCCGGACTACGACGTGCTGGACGGTGGGCCGGGGACGGACACCTTGCGGGCCGGCGATGACGCCAGCGGCGCGCGGAGCGGACAGGCGGTCCGCGTCGACCTCGTTACGGGGACCGCGACCTATTTCTATCCGTCCCTGAACCAGACATGGGACACCGATACGCTGGTCAGCATCGAGAATGTGACGGGAACCAGTCTGGGCGACACTCTGCAGGGCGACGGCGGGGCCAACCGTCTTGAAGGGCTCGCCGGCAACGATGCGCTGGAGGGACGAGAGGGCGACGATGTCCTGCTGGGCGGTGCGGGGAACGATCGGCTGATCGGCGGCACCGGGTTGGACCTGATGACCGGAGGCGTCGGCGACGACACCTATGAAGTCACCGATGTCGGCGATCAGGTGATCGAGGGCTCCGGCGAGGGCACGGACATCGTCTACAGCTATCTGGACAGCTATACGCTGGCAACGAACGTCGAGCACCTGGTGCTGGTGGGTCCGGCGCGCGAGGCGATCGGCAACGGTCTGAACAACCTGATCTACGGCAACGACGGCAGCAACGTCCTCGACGGCGGAGCCGGGGCCGATGCCCTGACCGGGGGCGCGGGCGACGACACCTATGTCGTCGACAATGTCGGGGACGCGGTCGACGAGCGCAACGGGGACGGCGTCGACACGGTCGTCAGCGGGATCGACAGCTATGCGCTTGCCGCCAATGTCGAAAACCTGACGCTGACCGGAGCCGCGCGCGCCGGTACGGGAAACAGCCAGGCGAACGTCATCATCGGCAATGGCCTGGGCAATGCCCTGGCCGGGGGCGGAGGTGACGACACCCTGAACGGCGGCGGAGGCGACGACAGCCTGGACGGCGGGGACGGACTCGATGTGGCCGTTTTCGCGGGAGCCCGGTCGGCCTATACGATTGCCACCGTTCAGGGACGGACGACAGTGACCGGCCCGGACGGGGTCGACACGCTGACGGGCGTAGAGCGCCTGCAGTTCGCGGATCAGGTCGTCGTGCTGTCTACCATCCTGACCGGGACCGGCTCGGCCGAGACCCTGACCGGTACAGCCGAGTCCGATACGCTCTATGGCCTGGGTGGGGGAGACACCCTTCTGGGTCTGGGCGGCGACGACTTCCTCGACGGCGGAGCGGGCGCGGACCTGCTGGTCGGCGGAGATGGCGACGACATATTGTTCGGCGGTATCGGCACGCCAGGCATTTTCAACCCGACCTACGAGAATGATGTTCTGAACGGCGGGGCCGGCATAGACACCTTCCGCGCCGGATATGAGGAAGACCGCAATGCCAGCGTCGTCGTGCGTCTGGTCGACGGCACCGCGGCCTATCGCCATTCCGGCGTGCTGGGGTCTGTCCAGACTGAAACCGACACATTGGTCTCCGTCGAGAACGTGACCGGCACCGCCGGTGCCGACGACATCGAGGGCGACGCCGGGGCCAACCGACTGGAGGGCGGTGCGAACGGCGACCGGCTGGCAGGGCTGGCAGGCGACGACTTCCTCATCGGCGGCGCAGGGAACGACACGCTGGAGGGCGGCGACGGCATCGATACGGCGGTCTACGCCGGGGCCCGCTCCGCCTATACGGTGACGACGTCGGGTGGGGTCACCACGGTCAGCGGGCCCGACGGCACCGACACCCTGCGCGGGATGGAGAGGCTGCAGTTCTCGGACCTCACCGTGTCGATCACCGGCAGCCCGGACGAGACCCTCTATGGCGACAACGGCGCGAACGTCATTCACGGCTATGACGGCAACGACACGATCTACGGGCTGGGCTTCACCGACACCCTGTACGGGGACGAAGGCGACGACATCCTGATCGGCGGTGGCGACTACGACACCATGATCGGCGGGACCGGTAACGATGCCTACGAGGTGACGGAAGCCTACGATGTCGTGGTTGAGGCGCTCGACGAGGGAACGGACGTCGTCTTCACCTATGTCGATCGCTACACCCTGGCGGCCAATGTGGAGGTTCTGGCCCTGGTCGGTGGCGCGCAGGTCGGCTTCGGCAACGCCCTGGACAACACCCTGGTGGGCAATGCGCTGGGCAACACCCTGATCGGCGGCGGCGGGGCCGACACGATGATCGGCGGCGTCGGCAACGACGTCTATGAGGTGACCGAGGCCGGAGACGGGGTGGTCGAGAACGCAGGCGAAGGCACCGACACGGTGTTTTCCTACCTCGACAGCTACACCCTGACGGCCAATGTCGAGACCCTGGCCCTGGTGGGGGCGGCGCGGCTCGGGATCGGCAACGCCGGGAACAACACCCTGATCGGCACGACCGGGAACAACACCCTGATCGGCGGCAGCGGCGTCGATACGATGATCGGCGGGGCCGGCAACGACGCCTATGAGGTAACCGAGGCGGGCGACATTCTGATCGAGAACGTCGGCGAGGGGTTCGACTCCGCCTATTCCTACCTCGACAGCTACGCCCTGGCCAACAACGTGGAGCTTCTGGCCCTGGTCGGATCGGCGCGGGCGGGGATCGGCAACGGCCTGGACAACACCCTGGTGGGCAATGCCCTGGACAACACTCTGATCGGCGGGACCGGCAACGATACCCTGATCGGCGGGGCCGGAAACGACGTCTATGAAGTGACCGAGGCCGGTGACGCAGTGATCGAAAATGCGGGCGAAGGCGGCGATACGGTCTTCAGCTATCTGGACGCCTATGGGCTGACAGCGAATGTCGAGACGCTGGCCCTCGTCGGATCGGCGCGGATCGGTCTGGGCAATGCCGGTGACAACACCCTGATCGGCAATGCCGGTGCCAATGTGCTGAACGGCAACGGCGGCAATGACGTCCTGGTCGGCGGAGCGGGGGCCGACACCTTCTGGCATCTGGGCGCAGCCGCCGGCCACGACCGGATCACGGACTTCCAGACCGCCGGCGAGGTCATCGTGCTGGATGCGTCGATCTATGCCAATTTCGCCGCCGTCCAGGCACGCGCGACCCAGGTCGGGGCCAATGTGGTCATTACGCTGAGTGCCTCGACCAGCCTGACCCTCGATAACGTTCAGCTGGGCCAGCTGACCGCAGCCAATTTCGCCTTCTACGGCGCGCCCGCGACCAGCCCGGTCGAACCGCTCGACGACACCTCGCCCAAGGTCGCGGGCTTGCACATCTGGGACCCGACGGCGGTCTGGCACGATGGCCCCACCCTCCCCCACGACGCAGCCCTGCCCTGGATGCCGACCCATATCCAGGATCACTGGATCTAGGGCCGTCGCCTGCGGCCAGCGTCGGTCCTGTCGACCGACCGGATCGGCGTGGATTGGCTTGCCAATACGGACGCGGAAGCTATGTTCCCCCCGCCGCTGGCGACCAGTGGAACGACTTGGATTGATCCATGGTGACGACGCAAGCAGGTGACGCGCCTTCGACGCCTGCGAGGCCTCAGAAGCCCGAAAACTGGCTGGCCCGACAGACTCGGATCATTTCCGCGCTGATGATCCGTGAAATGACGACGCGCTATGGCCGCGACGGCCTGGGGTTCGCCTGGATCGTGCTGGAACCGATGTCGTTCTGCGTCGGCGTCCTGGTTCTGTGGAGCCTGACCAAGCCGCCGTTCGAGCACGGCATCCGGCTTCAGGCGTTCTCGCTCACAGGCTATATGTGCATCATCCTGCTTCGACACATGATCTCCTACAGCTTCACGGCGATCCAGGCGAACGTCGGCCTGATGCACCATCGCCAGGTGAAACCTCTGCACATCCTGATCTCGCGCAATCTGCTCGAGCTGGGCGGGACCACCGCGACCTTCGTCCTGGTCTATTTCGCCCTCTATGCCCTGGGCCTGATCGAGGTGCCCGCCAATCTGCTTCTGGCCTATTGCGGCTGGCTCATGATGGCCTGGGTGTCCGTGGGCCTGGCCCTGCTGATGACGGGGCTGGCGATCCGTTTCGAACCCGTGGAGCGGATCGTGGGGCTGTTGACGTATGTCCTCATTCCCCTGTCCGGGGCCTTCTTCATGGTGTCCTGGCTGCCGCCGAGGGCCCAGGAAATCATCCTCTACCTCCCCTTCCCGCATGCGGTGGAAATGCTGAGGGCAGGCGTGTTTGGTCCTTTCGTCGAGACCCACTATGACTGGTTTTACGCTCTGACCATCGGGATGATCCTCAATCTGGTCGGCCTGCTTCTTGTGGCCACATCCAGAGATCAAATAGACGTCGAATAGGCGCAGGGTGCTATCCCGTGCGCGACCCTTGCCGAAAGCCCATCGATGAGTGACACCAAGCTGAACTATCTCGGACCGCTGCCCAAGGCGTTGCCGAGCGCGGTCGTTCACGATCGCTGGTGGAACAGGATTCCAAAGGCCTTCCTGGTCGTCGTCGTCCTGCCGACGCTGATCGCCGCGATCTACTATTTCCTGATCGCAACGCCGCGCTACGTTTCTGAAGCGCGTTTCGTCGTGCGCGCGCCGACACAGAACCAGCCCTCGGCCCTGGGCGTCGCCCTGTCGGGCGTCGGCATCACATCGGGGGCGACCGACGCCTTTACGGTGCACGAATACATCAACTCGCGCGACGGTCTGAAGGACCTCGCCCGGATCAGCAATCCGCGGGAGATCTTCGGTGCCCCCGAGGCGGACATCTTTTCGCGCTATCCGCGGCCGTGGGAAGACCGGTCGGACGAGGGGCTCTACAAGGCGTTTCAGCGTTTCGTGACCGTCGGATACGATTCCCAGACCGGCATCAGCACCCTGACCGTGGAGGCCTTCAGCCCGCAGGACGCACAGCGCATGACCGAAGCGCTGCTGCAGGGCGGAGAACGCCTGGTCAACCGGCTCAACGAGCGGTCATCGACCGATGCGGTGACCGACGCCCTGCGCGCCCAGAGCCAGGCCAGGGAGCATCTGTCCGAGGCGCAGCAGGCGCTGGCGGCCTTCAGAAACAACCGGCAGTACATCGATCCCACCCGGGCGGCGACCGAGAGTTCGTCCCTTATCGTGGCCCTGCTTGAAACCCTCGCCAATCTGCAGGCCGAGCGTTCGCAGATTGCGAGCCAGGCACCGCAAAGCCCTCAGCTCGCAGCGGTCGACAGCCGGATCGCAGCCTATCAGCGACAGGTGGCGGCCGAGCGGGCCAAGATCGCCGGCACCACCGGCTCGCTCGCGACCCAGGTGGGGACCTATGAGGACCTCGTCCTGGCGCGCGAACTGGCGGATCGGGAACTGACGCAGGCGACCAGCGCCCTGCTCAGCGCCGAGCAGGAGGTACGCCGGCAGCGGCTTTACCTCGACCGCGTAGTAAGCCCCAACCTGCCTGATCGCGCCGAAGAACCGAAACGGCTTCTGGCGGTCCTGGCCGTCCTGCTGACCACTCTTATGATGTACGGCGTCGGCTGGTTGATCTGGGCCGGCGTTCGCGAACACGGTCAGGACTGATGGCGGACGCCGAAGTCATCGGTCTCCACGTCGAGGGTGTCAGCAAGACTTACCGGACGGCCAAGCGACCCCTTTTCTCCGGCCTGAACTTCGAACTGCCTCGCGATGGCCGGCTCGCAATCCTCGGTCGCAACGGCCAGGGCAAGTCCACGCTGATCAAGATGCTGGGCGGCGTGTTGCCGGCGACCGAAGGGAAGATCAAATGGAGCATGACCTCCTCCTGGCCGATCGGCTTCGGGGGCGCGTTTCAGGGCAGTCTGACAGGCATCGACAACATGAAGTTCCTGTCGCGCGTCTATCGCCGCGACTTTGACGAGATGCTTCTTCGCGTGGACGATTTCGCCGAGCTCGGCCCGGCGCTCAAAATGCCGGTGAAGCACTATTCGTCGGGTATGCGCGCCAGGCTGGCATTCGGTTTGTCTCTGGCGATCGAGTTCGACTGCTATCTGATCGACGAACTGGTCGCCGTGGGCGACGCCCGCTTTCAGCAGAAGTGCCAGGAAGAGCTGTTCCAGCACCGGGCGGACCGGGCCTATATGATGGCGTCACACGATACGCATCTGATCTCGCAGCACTGCGACCGCGCCCTGATCATCGAGAGCGGGCGCGCCAAATTGTTCAACGACATCGAGGAAGCCATCGATATCTACACCTGGCTGAGGGCGGCTTGACCGCGGCCATCCGGATGTACGTCGTCCACCTGCCGTCGCCGACCCAGTCGGCGTGGCAGATTGCGCTGGTGGAAAACGCCGCGCGCGCGGGATGGGACGTCTTTTCGCTGACGGCGGAAGATGTCCCGGCGTTTCGCGACGGGGTCCATGCCCTGATACAGGGCGTCGATGCCGGCCTCATTCCAGCCGACGCCTCGACAGCCTTCATTCTCGCGGGGTCTCCCCAAGGCGCAGTCGATACCCTGATCCAGCTTCACCACCTGGACCGAAAGACCGCCCTAAACTCCGTCGCATGGTGGTTCGCGCAGGCGGCCGAGGCGGCGACCCGCGCCATTCCCCTGAACGCAGAGTCGGGGGCCCTGACCTTTCCGGGCCTGGGCGAGGTCCGTCGTGGCGAGGCCGCGGCCTTGTCGCCGACCGCCGTGGGCGAGCCCCTGGCCATTTACGCCAGCCTGCCGCCTCCGATCGGTGCGACAGCCACATGGCCGATCGAACTGTTTCACTGGGAAGGCGGACACGAACCCGGCTTCACAGACCTGACGGGCAAGCGCCGTCTGATTCAGCACGGCCCCTATCTGTTGTTGAGTTCGGGCACGTGGACCGCGGAGATCGTGTTCGAACTCTCGATGGACCGGGCATTCACCCAGTTGCGATTCGACTGGGGCGACGGGACCGACATCGTCGAGACGTCCCAACGGCTGTCGGCGGCCGGCGTCTATTCTGTCACCCTGGCCAAGGCATGGGACAAGCCGACCACGACGGAGCTTCGCATCTGGCTGGACCGTTCC
This sequence comes from Brevundimonas subvibrioides, assembly GCF_027271155.1. Classification (NCBI taxonomy): domain Bacteria; kingdom Pseudomonadati; phylum Pseudomonadota; class Alphaproteobacteria; order Caulobacterales; family Caulobacteraceae; genus Brevundimonas; species Brevundimonas subvibrioides. The sequence goes on along the minus strand of NZ_CP114542.1, from coordinate 623,912 downwards.
ATGTTCGACGGCAGTCTGCGGATACGATCGATCAAGGTGTCACGCACGGCCTGAGACCTGATCGCCTGAAGTGGTCCGGGCCGGGTGCGACCCCGAACACGCCTGTCCAGGGCACCATGCAGGATGACAGAAATCCTTGCCTAGGCGGACTGAGTTACCCTAGAGGCTGATCGGCTTGGGTGGAATCGCTTCGCGATTCCGCCGATGCCGTGGATCAGGCTCAAGATATGAGCGCGGGCATGATTCACGTTCTCGGCCGGACCCACGACTTGGGTCCACCTCAAACGATCATGCTCCGGGAGGTTGGACGTTCCCACCCTCCGACGGACTTCGATCCTGGGCCAGATACGGGACCGCAACGACAGATCGAGCAGCGAAGCCTGTTCCTTCAAAATGGGATTTACACGATGAAGAAATGCGCAGTGATCACAGGGATCACGGGTCAGGATGGCGCGTATCTGGCTCAGCTGCTTCTGTCCAAGGGCTATCGGGTCGTTGGCGTGGTTCGCCGGTCCAGCCATTATGGAGTCGCCACCCACCGTCTCGACTGGTTGGGGATTACCGATCAGGTCGAACTGGTCGATGGGGATCTTCTGGATCTCGGCGTCCTGTGCCGCATCGTGCGCGACTACAAACCCGATGAAGTCTACAATCTGGCCGCGCAGTCCTTCGTCAAGACGTCCTGGGCGCAGCCGGTCCTGACCGCCCAGGCGACCGGCGTCGGCGTCGTCAATGTGCTTGAGGCTGTTCGTCTCGAGGCCCCTGAAGCCCGGTTCTACCAGGCGTCATCGTCGGAAATGTACGGGCTGATCCAGGAAGAGAAGCAAAGCGAGAAGACGCCCTTCTATCCCCGCTCGCCCTACGCCGTCGCCAAGCTGATGGGCCACTGGATGACGGTCAACTATCGTGAAAGCTTCGGCATGTTCGCTTGCTCGGGCATCCTGTTCAATCACGAGTCGCCGCTGCGCGGTCTGGAGTTCGTGACGCGCAAGGTCACCGACGCGGTCGCGCAGATCAAGCTCGGCAAGGCGACCGAGCTGGCGATGGGCAATATCGACGCCAAGCGTGACTGGGGCCATGCGCGCGACTACGTCCGCGGGATGTGGATGATGCTGCAGCACGATGTGGCCGACGACTACGTCGTCGCCACGGGCCGGACCGTCACGGTCAGGGAGATGGTCAATGTCGCCTTCGCCCACGTCGGTCTGAAGGCCGAGGATTATCTGCGCATCGATCCCCAGTTCTTCCGACCGGCCGAAGTCGATGTCCTTCTGGGCGATCCCTCCAAGGCGAACCGCATCCTGGGCTGGGAAGCGACGACGACCATGGAGGAGATGATCCGGGAAATGGTGGACGCCGATCTGGCCCGTCACTCGGCGGGCGGCGCATAGTTCCCGGCAACGAAATGACGGACCGCAGCTTGCTCCCCGATGCCTGAAAATCCTGTGTCTCCTGTCCTGAATTTCGGTGCCGTTCTGATCACGGGCGGTGCGGGCTTCGTCGGGCGCAAGATGGTCCGGCGTCTTCGCGAGGCCCTCCCGCCGACCTCGCGGGTGGTGGTGGTCGGGCGGTCGAATGTGATCGTTCCGGATTGTGACTTCCTCGCCTTCGATCTCGAACACGGCGCCTCCGTCGACGGCGTCGTCGCGGCAGCGCGCCCGGACCTGATCGTCCACCTGGCCGCACAGTCATCGGCCGTAGGCGCGGCTGGAGCGACCTGGGGCACCAATCTGTCCGGGAGCCTGAACCTGGCCCGCGCGATCGGCCGATACGTACCGGACGCCAAGACCCTGTATGTCAGTTCGTCCGAAGTCTATGGCCTGGCGTTCAACCAGGGCACGGTCACCGAGGATACGCCCTGCCAGCCGCAGTCGGCCTATTCCCGCTCCAAACTGGCGGCCGAAGCGATGTTCAACGACGTTCTTCCAGCCACGTCGCAGCTGATCGTATGCCGACCCTCCAACCACAGCGGTGCGGGCCAGGAGGTCAAGTTCGCACTGCCATCCTTCGCCGAACAGATCATGTCGGGCCAGGATGAAATTCGCGTGGGAAACCTGGAGGCTCGCCGGGATTTTCTCCACGTCGACGACGTCGTCGATGCCTATGTCGCCGTGCTGAGCGAGCTGGCGCACTTCGGCAACCGGACCACCCTGAATGTCTGCTCGGGCGAATCGCGAAGCGTCGGCGTGTTACTGGACCGGATGATCGAACTGGCAGGCAGCAAGGCGCGCGTCGTTGTGGATCCGGACCGGTTCCGAAGCGCCGACATTCCGGTGGCCAGCATCAGCTCGGCAAGGCTGCGAAGCCTCACCGGATGGGCACCGACGCGGTCGATGGACACGATGCTGAGCGACGTGCTTCAGCACGCGCGCGACCGGCATCACGCGGGCTGAGACACACCAGACGCGGGTCTGGCCGCCTCTCCATCTCCCAGCATGTCGAGCGTGCGGATAAGCGCCACCAGATGACCGAGCGGGATCGGAGGACGGTCGAAATCGCGGATCGGCGGCAAGCCCAGGACCGTCCCCTGGCCGATCATCCGCGCAGCAATGAGACCTTCCACCATTTCGCCCAGTCCGCCCGGCACGGTCACCGTCGCGCTGGATGCCAACCCTTTTGACGTCACGGCCCTCGCACCGCCGCTCGCCGCCCCCCCGACGCCCCAGGTCGAGCGGAAATCCGGCGACTCGCAAATCTCGCGCAAAAAGTCGGTGAGCGGCATCGAGCCCATGAGCCCGGATGAATAGGTCAGGATGGCTGCGTCATCCGTCACCCGCGCGAGGGTGCCGAGCACCGCCGCGGCCAGGGCTTCGGCCACATTCGCATGCCGGGTGAAGGCGCTGCCGAACTCGCCTGACCCAATCAGCGCTTCGACGACCTGCGGGACCGACAATTCGCCGGATGCGAGCGCGCGGGCGTAGCCGTCCCGCTCCGCCGTTCCCGGGTCACGTTTGAGCACGACCTGATAGAGCTGGCCCACGATGGACTGCGCCTGCATCTGGTTCGGTCGACCGCGTTTTCCGGGCGTCGCCCCCTGGTGCGGCTTCAACAGGCCGATGGCTCGCAGAGCCCTCTTGATGCGCTTCTTCAGCATTGTACGTCCCCCGAAGGTGTGGTCTGGGCCCGGCCTGTCATTGGCTGGCCCAGACGGCGACCTGGCTGGCATAGTCGTCCCAGGTGGGCAGTTGCAGCGTTGCGGCGGCCTGACGCAAGACTTTGGCCGATGCGGGATCGCTGATCTGCAGCAGTGCCCGTACCAGGTCGTCGTGGGTCTGACGTTCCAGTCGGATCTGGCCCGCAGCCGGCAGACCGGAGACGGCCGGCAGGTTCGCGTCGATGACGACCGGCGTTCCCAGATACAGGCTCTCCAGCGCCGGCAGGCCGAACCCCTCGAACTGGCTGGGAAACAGGCAGCCCTGCGAGGATGCGATCAGCCGTGACAGGCGGGCGTCGTCGGGATCGTCGATGACCGATACGGTGGGGCAGGACGAGTCCAGGATGCGGCGGATGGACTCGCGCGGCTCCGGAGGGACGCGGCCGGCGATGATGAGCGGCAGCCGGGCGTCTTCGGATATCGCCATATAGGCGGCGAAGATCCGGTCCTGTCCCTTGCGGCCGTCCAGGGCCCCGGGGCACAGCAGCTGTGGGAGGACCGGCAGGTCGGCAGATCTGCGGCCGAGCGCATCGGCCCCGAGCACGATGACGGTATCCGGCGTGCCCGGGCGTCGCAGGACCCTCTGCGTATAGGCATCCCGCACCGCGCTGGAGATGTGGCAGCGGGCGTCCGTCACCTTCAGGAACTCGAGATAATCGTTGAACGGCCCGACGGTCGTAATGTTGAGTGCATCCGGCTGTGTCCACGCAAGGATGTCGTAGACAATGGCGCGGATGGAGATGTTTCGACCCTTCAGGCGCCTGTAGAACAGGGCCCGGGCGCGCGAGGCGAACAGTTCAGGCACCAGAACGCGATCCTCGCGGCGCAGGTCGAGGGGCGGCGTGGTCTCCGATGCCAGAAACTCGAGGCTTTTGCGCCGCGTCTGTTCGCCGTCCAGCACCGGATCGCCGGGACTGTCGATCAGGTAGGCGAGAAGTGCGTCGCGGACTGGCACAAGCCCACCTGCCCGCTCGTCGAACCAGACGACCCGGCGCGGGATATCGGCCGGCCACCGCCCCAGAAGCTCGCGGATGACGCGCTGGATCCCGGTCCGGATAGGGTTGGTGACGAACTCCGTGACGTCGATCAGGAGCGAGCCCATCAGCCCTGTCCGGCAGCCACCATCGCCGCCTTGACGTCGATGTCGATGTCCAGATGTCCCAGCAGGGCCTGGCAGTAGCCAACGGGCGAACGCGTTTCCGCAAACGCCCGGGCCTGGGCGACCGGGCGAGTACCGCTTCTGGTCTCCGAGAGTATGGCCAGGGCCGCTTCGGCGATGAGCAGGGACGACAGGCCGTCCGGCACGCGCTTCACGAAATCGGGGGCTTGCATCGCCTCGGCAAGGTGGGCGTTGGCGATCGATGGCAGCGCCGCCGAAATGCAGTCGTTGAGCGCGCCCGAGAGGCCGCCCATCTGATAGGTCCGCAGCTGCACCCCGATATCGGCGGCGATCAGATAGCTGTCGTAGGTCGCGTCGTCGATCGCCGTCTCAAACGTCCGGATGAAGGGGGCAAGGCCCAGCTGGCTCGCAAGGGTGCCCACCTGGGTCTTCATGTGCTGATTGCGCCCGCAGAACACGAGTTCCGCGTCGACGCCCCAGCTCCTCAGCATGTTCAGCGCCCAGATCAGTTCGAGAGGAGCCTTGTCCTCGCTCACGATGCCGAAGGTCACCAGCACGACCCGATCCGTCGGAATCCCCAGCGCCTTGCGGGCCCTGTCCCGATCCGCGCGCTTCAGCCGGTGCAACAGGGACGGGCGGTATTGGGCGAAGGGCAGCAGGCGCGGAGTCTTTCCATAGAGCCGCGCGATCTCGGCCGCAGTGGTCTGCGAATGCACCATCAGGGGTTCGCTTGCCCGAGCCACCTCGGACAGGAACAGGGTCGGGAGGTCGCGCTGGTTGTGCAGCCACCGCGTCACCTCGGCCTGATCCACCGGCCGGGCCATCTCGTCGGAGGCGAGTTGCACGGCCTCTGGTACGCCGCGCAGCAGATAGTAGAAGTTGATCATGCGGGCATCGTGAGCGATGCACCCGCCGCCGTTCTCAAGGAGAAAGTCCAGGATCTCGACGTGATGGTCCGAGTTGCCGATGACGCTGATCGTGGCGTCGAACCGGATCGGGCTGATCCCGGCCGCCGCAACAGGCTGCAATGACGCCCAACCCTCTTCCCAGCGGGCATCTGCGGTCGGGGTGAACATATGCAGGTCGGCCACGGCCTTGAGCGGAGCCAGCGTCAAGGCCGTGTAGTCAGCGACGCCAGACTGGGCCGGTGGCAGGGGACTGAGCACGGCGATCCTGGGACGTGCCCCGCGCTGGACCGCCGGGCTGCCGGGACGTGTCGCATCCGTGACGCGCTCGCTCGCGCGCGCCAGAACACCCTCCATGAACCGCTGGCCGACCGCCTCCACGGTATAGGCCCGCCACAGATCCGTCTGGGCCCGACGCAGACCATCCCAGGATTCCGGATCCTCGACCAGCCGCTCGAGCTGCCCCCTCAGCCTGTCCACGTCGTCGGGACCGAACCGCCAGTCGGGATCGCGCGCGAGCTCAGGGTGGGCCCCGACGTCGGAGGCGAGAACCGGCGTTCCGGCCGCGCTGCTCTCGACGATCGGGATCGAAAAGCCCTCCGCGCGCGACGGCACGACGGTCACCAGGCTGGATCGGTAGAGGGCCCGCAGCGCCTCGTCCGACAGATGGGCGTGGAAGGTGAGGTCCTGGGGACGCCCACCGGCCTGGCGGTAGCGGGTTCTCAGATCGTCGCGCATAGGCTCGGGATAGGCGCCGAAGACCGAGATGGAGACACCGTGGCGCCTTAGCAGGGCCGACGAGGCATGGGCCACCAGCCCGCATTCCGGATTCTTGCGCGGATCACCACCGCCGGCGACGACGATGTGCCCGCGCTTCTCATGGGGAATGAATGGATCGTCCTCGCGCGGCAACAGCGCACTCCGGACGGCGACGTTCGACACGAACACCCGTGCCGGGTCCACGCCGGTCCGGGCGATGAGGGCCCGGGCGCTGAAGTCGGAGATCGACGCGAACAAATCGAAGCGGCGTAGCCACGCAAGGGCGATGAGGTAGTCCGAACGCGCGGCCGGATCCATCAGATAGCGCTCGGGGAAATCGAGCGGAATGAGGTCATAGAAGAGACAGATGCGGTACAGATCGGGATCCAGCAGGAAGCCGCTGATCTTCATCGGATCGTGAGTCAGGGGCGAAAGACTGACGAACCAGCCGGGTCCGTCTCCCTTCCGCGCCCGCTTCAGGGTCGTGATCTCGTCAAAAAGCAGATCGTGAACAGGATGCAGCAGCGGCAGGAGGGGATCGATGACGCCCACGATCCTGGGACGGCCCCCTGGCCAGGCAAACCGCCGGATCGCCTGCAGGATGGCCGCGGAATGCTGACCCACGCCCCGGAAACGATAATTGTCGTCCTGCAGGGCGCGGGCGTCAACGTATAGGATCTGGGGCTGTCGACTGGCCATCATGTCCTGTCCGATGAGAAACGACTACGCCTCCGGGCCGCGGCCCGGCGTCCCGGCTGGACGACGGGCGGATGGGCAGGGCGGCCCGTCCCGGTCAGACGATCTCGATCTCCGGGAAGGGGAAGATGAACTTGCCGCCCTTGGCGATATACTCCTGCTCCCGCTGGAGGATACCTTCCTTGAAGTGCCACGGCAGGACCAGATAGTAATCCGGATTCATGGCTCTGGCCTCTGCCTCGGAGATGATCGGAATGCGCGTGCCCGGCGTGACGCGTCCGAACTTCTCGGGATTCACCTCCGCGATGGCTGGGACTTCCTTTTCTGTGATCCCGCAGAACTGAAGGGTCACATTGCCCTTGGTCGACGCTCCATACCCCAGGACCTTCTTGCCATCGGCGGCCAGCGCCTGGAGCAACCGCACCAGATCGGCCTTGTGACGGAACACCCGATCCTCGAATTCGCGGAACGGACGCACCGTGTTGAGGCCCATCCGGTCTTCCTGTCCGAGCAGCCAATCGATCACGGCGTCGTTGGCGCGTCGCCGGGACGCCTTGTGACCGGCGGTGACGGCGAAACTGCCGCCGTTGACACTGTTCATCTGGACATCGATCAGGCGCAGCCCGGCTGCATCCAGGATCTTCTGCACGACGCCCAGCGAGTAGTATTCGAGATGCTCATGGCAGATGGTGTCATAGGACACGGTCCGCAGCATGGCAGGCATGTAGCTCTGCTCGAAATGCCAGACACCATCAGGCGCGAGCACGGAGGCGATGTCCCGGGCGAAGGCGATCGGATTGTCCAGATCATAGAACATCGCGATCGACGTCACGATCTGGGCCCGGTCTCCGCCAGCCTTGCGGAAATTCTCGGCCGAGAAGAAATCCGGAATCAACCGGATGTCGTCCGGATAATATTCCTTGAATTTGGCCCCCGTCGGGTCGATCCCGATGCGGGTCAGCCCAGACGTAGAGTAAGCCTTCAAAGACGTGGCATCGTTTGAGCCGATATCCAGAACAGTATCGCCAGGCTTGAGATCGACCAGCTTCTCAAGAAATCCGATCTTCTGAGTAAGGTGACGGACCATCGAGGCGTTCAGGCCAGAACGATATCCATAGTTCTCGCCATACATTTCGCCTGGATCGAAGCTGTGACCCAGTTGCAGAAGACCACTGTCGGGGCACCAGACAAGTTCAAGAGGACCCGACGTCACTGCATCACCCGGGCGAGGAAACACACCCGTCAATTCTTGTTCACCGAGGTGGAGTACTGGAATGAGATTGCGACTCCCACTCACACGGCAAGCCTCAAGGCGAGTATAGCTGCCTCTCATCATATATTCCTTGGACGCTGTCTGGATTTTTTCAGTTAGCCTCTATGCCGTCGCCTGTGCAGCGTCAACCACAGACGCCGTATCCACGGGCGATCAGCGCATGGCGGAGACGCATCGGCTCATGCCCTGGCGCCCTGCATGGGCTTCCAGAAGATCGAGGCCACGGTCAGCTCCGGACGGACACGAATCTCCCCCTGACCGGCCAGCGTGAATCGAACATCGAACTCGTCTACCGGGCGCGCCAGTTCGAACTCGAGATCGATCGGCACCCACGCCCGGTTCGCCAGACGGGCCCCATCGATTGACGTGCGGGCTACGACGTCGTCGCCCCCGATACACGCCTCGATCACGCCTGCGGACGGATCGTTCGCCTTGCCGACCCTCTGGACCTGAACGGTTGCGCGGTAGCGCCCGGCCCGAAGGGGCAGGCTGCGTCCGACCCGCATTGTGCCAGCGGGCAAGCCGGCCACGCCCCTGTCGGGCAGGGCGAGATTGTTGCTGGCCGTTGCGGCTCCGGCGCGCTGCAACAGCACGTCCATGCGCTCCACATCGGCGGGGCGTTCGGAGGGCCGGACTTCGGCCCACCAGGCCAGCGAGCGTTCCGGTGCGTCGGCGCCCGCCACAGCCCGGGTGACCATGTCGAAGACCGCAGCCGAAGACTCATGGCATGGCTCAAGAGGCTCCCCGTCCGGGCCGCGCGCCAGCAGCAAACCCTTGGGACGCGTGATGTCGAAGCCTGCACTCTGGATCAACGCCACGGCTTCGGCCCAGGTCAGTTCAACCGGTCGCGCCGGCCGTGCCAAGGTGCCCGCAACCTGCCGGTTGGTGCCCGCCAGAATCATCACTCCCCCGGGGCGAAGGAGCCGTCTGGCTTCCGAAAGGAAGACGATGATCTGCTCGGGCCATAGACGTTCGAGCCAATGGCCGACCCAGAGGATGTCGATC